>JAJYRQ010000014.1 GCA_021794015.1 Deltaproteobacteria bacterium
GGATCGCCCCCATCATGGGTTCGTAATCGAAGAACGTGCCGAACGAAGCGTTCTCCTCACCGGCTATGAAACCGGCGGTGGCATTGGTGTTGGTAAATGCCCCCGCCGTTGTTGCGACCGCCAGGCAGAGCGCCATCGCCAGCCCGGCACCAACTAACTTCCATCTTCCGTTTATGCGTCTTGTCCTCCCTTTACTCCGGGGTGCTCGCAGCGCCTGTTTTGCATTTCCCTTTCGAATCATCTGCCTTGCCCTCCCTAGGCTTTTCCATAACGTGCCGCCGCCCCATGCATCGGCACGATTCCAAGCTGCAAAGCATCGCTGCCTCCCCGGACTCACCCCGCGGCGCTGATACGACCCCCTCGCGCCGCTCTTATTGCACGGGCCGCCTGGGAATTATTATATGAGCACAAAGCGATGCAGTGAAGGGCAAGAATGCAAGCCGCGCCTTTGCCGGAAACCCCTGGCAATGCGGCGCATCTTCTGTTCGCTGGCGCCCGGGCGCCGCCATGCTTTCTTCTTTCTTTTTCTCCGGGGAGGCGTCACCGCGCGCATCTTTCCTTCTCTCCCCTCGGGAGGAGAGAGAAGGGTGAGGAGGGCTGTCGGCACGGGGTCATGGCAATCGTACCGCCCGCTGCGTTCTCCTCTCCCGCTGGCGCGGGCGAGGGGCGAACAGAACGCGGCGCAGGAACGAAAGCGGAAGGCTAGCCGGCAACGGGGAGGGCAGGTGCGAAAGCAACAAGCGGCAGCAGCGGACCGGCTTTCAAGCCGGCCCGCCGCTGCGTGGCCTTACATTACGCCTCGATCAGCCGAGGCGCTCGCCCGTTTAGAGGTAGGCGTAGTAGGCGTAGACGAAGAACACGTTGTGCGCGACGGTGTTCACGTCGTGAACGTCGCGCGCCATTTCAGCAAGGACCGTGAACGGGCCGTTGCTGTACTGCAGCACCGGACCAACCGACACCATGCTGATCCCGGCGTTCTTGACCGAGCTGCCGCCGATCGTCGGAGCAGTCGTCGAAGTGGCCCAGTTGATGTCCGCGCCGACCCGGAACAGCTTGCCCAGCGGGATCGAGAAGACGTTTCCCCATACTAGCGAGTCGCCCGGCATGTAGGCGGCGGCACTCGCCCCGCTGAAGGGCGTAACGATATTAAGGCTGTTGATCTGGTGCGTGTAGTAGAAGTCGGGCGCCCATTCAAGACCGCTGAACGGCCCCATGTCTTTCAGGTCGAAATCGGCGCCTTCGATCCAGGTGAACTGCCAGCCGGTGAACCCGATCCCATTGTTCGTGGTCCAGCCGAACGCTCCGCCAACCGGAGCGCCAATGTAGGGCGCACTGTAGACGCTGAAGTTCATCCAGGGAACGTCGCTCGAGTTGGCATAGATGACCGCCAACGGAGCGTCCCACAGAAGCTGCGGACCGGAAACAGGGCTGTTGGTCGCGACGGTCGGCATGAAGAACTGGTTGGCAAAACGCCAGTGCGGGTCAGCCGGCTGCCAGGGATAGAACCAGAGACCCCAGGGGACGAACGCCCCAACCGCTCCGCCGGCAGGGCTGATGCTACCGCCGCTCGGCCCGTGCAGACCGTTTTGCTGCACATAGACGGCGAAATACGACCCGATCAGCGTATTGGCCGGAATCCCTTCGGGGATCGCGCCCAACGTCGGTTCGAAATCGAAGTACGTTCCGAACCCGACGCTCTCCTCGCCGCCTATAAAACCGGCGGTTTTATTTGAGTTGGTATACGCCCCCGCCGTCGTTGCGACCGCCAGGCAGAGCGCCATCGCCAGCCCGGCACCAACTAACTTCCATCTTCCGTTCATGCGTCTTGTCCTCCCTTGGACCGCACGTCCGTGCTCCTCCACCGTTGTTCGGTGCTTTTCCCTCATCATCCTCCTCTTACCTCCCCGTCACCTGCGTTGCCTTAAGCCGGCCTTGCGCGCCTGTTAAGGCGGCCTTTCAAGGCACTTTAGTGATTCGATACCGATGCGTCAACTCTTTGCGCCGTCCCTTATAAGCCGCGCGCCACAGTCCGAATAAACCCGCCTTGCGAACCGTTTGTCACGTAATACCAGCGTCGGTCCCGACACTCAAGCTTTACGGCACGCGTCAACTGTACGCGATCTCCCCCGCCGTCCGGCGCGCGCCATCGAACCCCTGCCACCTCAACCACCAGCCCTTGGCTCCGTATCAGTAACACGCCAGTAACAAATCTCGTTTGCGGCGTCAAGCCCCCTTGCCGCCACACCGCGGCCCCGGGATTCCTCGCGCGGCCGCTGCATGGCGGCAGAGACGCGTGCCGGGGTATCGTAGCATTGCGCTCCCGTTGGCCTGCCTGCGCCGCGTCCGGCCTGTCTGCCGGCGGGCACGCACGGGCAGGCGCGGCAGGCAGGTCGGGCTAGGTGGTGTGCGGCGAGGAACCCTTGCGCGGCGACAGGGAGTCCGGGACCCCTCGCGCGCGGTGCGCCCCCCTCTCCCTTCGACTCCGCTTGCGCTCCGCTCAGGGCGGCGCCTTGATCCTCTCCCCCGGCGGGGGAGAGGAATCAGGAAAAGGAGGTGCGCGCCCCACTGCCGTCATTCCCGCGCGCAGAGGGTCCTTCGGCGGTCCTCAGAGCCCGCCCCGAGCGAAGCCGAAGGGACGCCGGGGACGGCGGCTGGCGCGCGAGGAATCCCTAGTCCGGGCTATGCGCCGGCCCGCAGTCAAGCAGAAATACAGACAGCTATCTGTCTGGCTGTTCGTACGGCTGGATAGCTGTCTGTATGGCTGTCTGTCTAGCTGTACGGCGGGATAGCTGCCGCGCAGCCCCGCGCGCCGGCGCCTTTACTGCTCGACCGCCTCGCGCGGCAGCCGAAACTCCTTCAAGTAGGACTCAAGCGCGCTTACCACCAGCTCGGTCATCTCGATCCCGTGGATGGTGGAGGTGAGCTTTAGCCGGCGATGGAGCTCGGCCGGAAGCCGAAGCGTGGTCGCCTTGGTCGGCACCGGGGCGGCCGCGCGCGCCCGGCGCAAAGTCTGGGCGCGCAGCACCTTGGCCGGGGCCGGCGCCTCGGCCGCGGCGCGGTCCGCCTCGCCCTGGCCGGCGCCGGGCTTTAGCAGCCGGCGCTCCAGTTCGCCGCTTACCGCCGGCGCCGCCAGCTCGGGCAGCGTCGGCGGCTTTTTAAGGCCGGTCAGACTGAACCGTTGCCGTTTAGACATAGGAGCACTTCCCTGGTCAGCCGGCGCACCTCCTCGGCGGCAGGCGAGCCGGAGTCATAGCCGAGGACGGTAAGGCCGCTGCCGGCGCATTCGGCAAAAGCAATCCGGCTGGCGACTTCCGTCTCGAGCACCTTGAGCTTAAGCGCCTGGCCTGTCCCGAGCTCGGTCGAGGGATCGGTGAAGTAGGCAAGCGCTGCGGCGCGCGCCTCGCGTCCCAGCCGGGCGCCTGGCGGCTTGCGGTTGATAAGCACCCAGACCCGGATTTCGGGCCGGTAGAAGGCGACCTCGCGCAAGAGCGGCAGGATGCCGTGGGCGGCTTCGTAGTCGAGCGGACTGGGCGCAATCGGCACCAGCACCGCGTGGCAGGCCAGCACGGCGCTGCGCGTGATGTCGTCGGGCAGGCGGCGCCCTGAGCCTGCCGAAGGGGCGGACCCGGGTGCGGCGCCGGCGCCGCCCGGCGGGCAGTCGATGAGAATGAACTGGTAGCTGCTGCGCCCTGCCAGCGCGGGCAGGTCGCGATGCAGCGTGGGACGGGCCATCGAGACGATCTCGAAGCCAAGCGCGTTGTCCTCGCGCCGGCTGCGCCACTGGCTGGCGCTCTGCTGGGGGTCGGCGTCCACCACCAGCACTCGAAGCCCGCTTTCGGCAAGTCCCCCGCCCAGGTTCATGCAGGTCGTGGTCTTGCCGCATCCACCTTTTTGGTTGGCCACCGCAACGATGATCGGCATACCCCACCTCGCAACCCCGCCAGCCGCCGGCCGACCCTTCGACAAAGCTCAGGGCAAGTCTGTCTGGACATCTGGCTGTATGTCTGGCTGGCTATCTGTCTGGACAGCATTACAGCAGCCGCAAGCTGCGGGCGCAACCGTCCGGCAAGAGCCGGGCCGGGTCTGGATACCCGGCTTGCACAGGCCCCGGCAAAAGACATATTGGAGTTAGTGGCGCCGGGGCGCTCTCGGCGGAGGTAACGGCGCCGGCCAAAGCGCGGCCGGCGCGCAAAGGGGCAGGCGGAGGCGGGACCGGCGAGGTCCGGGAGGAGTCCATGGAGCGCGTGGCCGAAGTCGTAAAACGGCTGCAGGCGGGCGATACGCCTGCCGGCCGCCAAAAACGTCCCAAGCTTTTGCCCGATCGCCATCCCAACCGCGACTTCTTCATCGCCGACATCCTTGACTGGGCGCTCAAGAACGACCGGCCCACCATGGAGCATCCGATGTTCGGCCTTTCCAAAAATCCCGACCATCGGATACGCCACTACGAACACAACGGCCGCAAGATCACGATCAAGCCGGGCGCCGACGGCCTGGCCACCATCTGGGACAAGGACGTCCTCATCTACGCCGTAAGCCAGCTTATCGAGGGGATGAACCGCGGCCGCCCCGACATCAGCCGCACCGTGCGCCTGACCGCCTACGATCTGCTGGTCAGCACCAACCGCCACACCGGCGGCGGCGACTACGACCAGCTCGCCCGCGCCTTCGAGCGGCTGGCCGGCACCCGCATCACCACCGACATCAAGACCAACGGCGTGCGCCAGCGCGAAGGCTTCGGCATCCTCGATGCCTGGAAGATCATCGAGAAGAACCCGGCCGACGGCCGCATGGTGGCCATCGAGCTTACGCTTTCCGATTGGCTCTACAACGCGATCGTCGCCCGCGAGGTGCTGACCATCAGCCGCGACTACTTCCGGCTGCGCGGCGGCCTGGAGCGCCGGCTCTACGAGCTGGCGCGCAAGCACTGCGGCCATCAGGCCCGCTGGATGATCGGACTTGAGCTGCTGCACAAGAAGAGCGGCTCGACCACCACGCTCAAGGAGTTCCGCCGCCTGGTCAAGAAAGCCGCCGCCTCCGACGCGCTGCCCGATTACCGCATGCAGTACGACCGCGAGGCCGACCAGGTGGTCTTCCACAACAAGGAAGCCGCCCGGGCGCTCGCCTCGCGCGCCGCCGCCAACTGACCCTTGCCCGCCGTGCGGCGCTCGCCGCACGCACGAACAGCGGCGGGCGGTGCTGTCACCACGCCGCACTGCCACCATTGTCACCCCCGCGCGCGGCGCGCCTTCTTCTTTCCCTCCCGCGCGTGGCCATTGCATGGCAGCGGGGATGGAGACGGCCTTCGCCGTGGCATTGCGCTCCCGCTGGCCTGCCTGCGCCGCGTCCGGCCTGTCTGCCTGCGGGCACGCACGGGCAGGCGCGGCAGGCAGGTCAGGCGCGCGCGGGAATGACAGAAGTGGAGCGCGCACCTCCTTTTCCTGATTCCTCTCCCCCACCGGGGGAGAGGATCAAGGCGCCGCCCTGAGCGGAGCGCAAGCGGAGTCGAAGGGAGAGGGGGGACGCACCCAGGGGCTCGAGGTGGCGCCAGCAGCCCCCCTCACCCTTCCCTCTCCCCCCAAGGGGAGAGGGAGACAAGAACGAGCACCGCGCGCGGGGCTCCGAAGTCCTTCGCGTGCGCCAGGCCGTTGCATCGCAGCAGGGAGACGCGTCGCGCATCCCCTTTTCCTGATTCCTCTCCCCCGGCGGGGGAGAGGATCAAGGCGCCGCCCTGAGCGGAGCGCAAGCGGAGTCGAAGGGAGAGGGGGGACGCACCGCGCGCGAGGAGTCCCGGGCCCACGGTGCCCGGCGGCGGAGCCGCAGGCAAGGGCTGCCGCTTCGGGTTATCACCCACCGCGGCCTGTGAATAGGGTCGGGTTATCGCCCACCGAAAGTTGTGGATTGAATCGGGTTTTCACCCACCCTGGTTTCGGGTTATCACCCACCCGAGGGATCAAAAAACCCGCCAAATTCCTTGACTTTCAAGGCAAGAATCCAGACGTAACACGCGCGCGCGTTCTTAACTTTAAAAGAATAACGCAACATCGCTAAAAACACTTTCAGCAGAGCCCTTTCGAGTAGAACAGCAACAGGACGAAGCGAGCCCGAGTCGGACACTCGAGATCGGAGCCGTGGCAACAAACCGTCAGATCAGAACCGAGGTTAAGGCAAAAGAGACCGCCAACACTCAACGACCCAGCGGCGATCGCTCCAGCGGGGCAGTCAGCCGCCGGGAATTGTGAACGTTGCGGAAGATCAAGCCGGTATCAGAGACCGCGGCTTCAACTCCGGTTGCTGCCGTGGCGCGCCGGATCGCCTCAAGCACAAGCCCGTGTCGGGGTGCCAAGCTGCAAACCGGGTCGGTATCGGCGGCATCACCAGCCAGCAGGTAAGCCTGGCATCGGCATCCGCCAAAATCCTTGAAACGCTCCGGGCAGCTTCGGCATGGCTCTCTCATCCAGTCAAAGCCGCGAAAGCGATTGAAGGCGGGCGACTCCTTCCATATCCAGCTAAGGTTTGCCTGGCGGACATTGGGGAAAACCAGCCCAGGAATCACTCGCGCGGCATGGCAAGGGAGCGCAGTGCCGTCAGGTGCAACGAGCAGGAAGAAGTTGCCCCATCCGTTGGAACAGGCCTTGGGCCGATCTTCGTAATAGTCCGGCACCACGTAGTAGACCTTCATCCGCCCGGCCAGCCGGCGGCGGTACTCGTTGGCGACCAGCTCGGCGCGCTCAAGCTGCTGGCGGGTCGGCAGCAGCCGGTCACGGTTGAGCAGCGCCCAGCCGTAGTACTGGGTGTTCGCCAGTTCGACGTAGTCGGCGCCAAGCTCAACGGCAAGGTCGAGGAACTCGGCCACCCGGTCGATATTTTCCCGGTAAAGGACGAAATTGAGGACCATCGGGTAGCCGAAGCGTTTGACGAGGCGCGCGACGGCCAGCTTCTGCTCGAAAACCGCGGCACCTGCCATACGGTCGTTGAGCTGCTGCTGCGGGCCCTGGAAGCTTAGCTGGATGTGGTCCAGGCCGGCTTCTTTGAGAGCGCCAAGCCGCGCCTCATCGAGCGCCCAGCCCGAGGTGATGAGATTGGTGTAATAGCCAAGGGCGCGCGCCCGGGCAACGAGTGTCTCCAGGTCGCGGCGGATGAGCGGCTCGCCGCCGGAAAAGCCAAGCTGAGCCGCGCCAAGGGTCCGGGCCTGGACCAGCACGCGCTCCCATTCTTCAGTGGTCAGATGGTCGCGGTAGTGATCGAAGTCGGCCGGATTCGAGCAGTAGGGGCATTGCAGCGGGCAGGCATAGGTCAGCTCGGCCAGAAGCCACAGCGGCTTAGGCGGCGCGGGCTTCGCAAATCCATCCTCGCTCATAGGCCCTCTCGACAAAGCTTCTTGCGTCGTCCTCGACGGTGTCGCCGGTAAAGCTGTGCCCAAGCTCGTCGATGATCGCGCCGAGCGTGCGGCTGCCGTCGCAACGGCGGATAATCTCGGCGGCGCTGGCGTTGAGCTTCACCATGCCCTCGGGAAACAACAGTACATGGGTCTGCTGCGCCGGCTCCCACTGGAAGCGAAAGCCGGGAGAGAGGCTCAATACCGCCTGGTCGCTAAGCGCCATCGCCGGGACGCCCGGCAGCGGCAGCGGCCGAGGTGGGGATTCTATCCACGTAGGCAACGTACATGGCGTCCAGCATAGACCAGAGAACGTCAAGCTTGAACTGCAGGACCTCCAGGGCGCGCTCCTGTTGGGCGCGACTGGTGAAATGGCCGAGCGTGAAATCCAGGGCGAAGTCAACGTCGCGTCGCGCCTCGCTTAGGCGGCGGCGGAAATAGTCGTAGCCCGAGCGCTCGATCCAGGGGTAATGGCGCGGCCAGTGGTCGAGTCGGCTCTGGTGAATGGTGGGCGCAAACAGCTCCGTTAAGGAGGAGCAGACCGCCTCCGGCCACGGCGCGTGGCGGGCGAAATCGACGTAAGCGTCCACCGCAAAGCGCACCCCGGGCAGCACCTGCTTAAGCCCCCACATCTCTTCGCGCGCGATACCGCAGGCCTCGCCCAGGCGCAGCCAGGCCTCGATCCCGCCCTCGTCGCCGCCGCTGCCGTCGTGGTCGATAATCCGCTGAATCCAGATGCGGCGCACCGCGCGGTCGGGGCAATTCGCCACAATGGCGGCGTCCTTGAGCGGGATGCTCATCTGGTAGTAGAAGCGGTTGACGACCCAGCCGCGCACCTGCTCGGGGCCAAGCCGCCCTTGGTTCATCATGACGTGGTAGGGGTGGTGGATGTGGTAGCCGGCGCCTTTGGCGCGCAGGCGTCGTTCGAATTCCTCCCTGCTCCAGGCCTGGGCTTGGTTGCTTGTCTTCATCTTCCTGCGGTCCGGCACCGCCGCGGTTTTAGAGCGCAGCCGGAACTGGTGCGGCGGCGGGCGGCAATTGCAGCCGGTCTACAGCTCGACCTCGAGTCCGTCGCCGGCAACCTCGATTCCGGCCCGCTCAAGGATGACGCGCTCGGGTGAGGCTTCGTCCAGGATCGGGTTGGTGTTGTTGATATGGATCAGGATTTTTCGCGCCTTGGCGAGCGGACGCAAAAGCTCGATCATTCCGTCCGGTCCGGATTGCGGCAGATGGCCCATGTCACGCGCGCGACGGCTGCCGAGGCCGACCAGCGCCAGCTCGTCGTCGCGCCAGAAAGTCCCGTCGACCATCACGCAGTCGGCCCGCTCCATAAAGCGCAGCAGATGCGGCTCGCCGGCGCCCAGGACGGGGGCGTAAAAAAGCCTTTTTCCGGTAAGCGTATCTTCGATGCCCAGGGCGATGGTATCGCCCGGCTGTGGTCTTTGCCGGTTGGGTGAGTAGGGCGGCGCCTTGCTGGCAACGGCAAGCGCGGTGAAGCGCAGCCGCGTGGCGCCGGCAACGGAAAACTCGGCTGCCTGGGCGGTCGGAATGACGTGGCGGCGCACGGCGCAGTAATGCTCGAGCAGCTTGAGCACGGGAAAGTTGCCGCTAAGCTCGCGGTAGACGTTGTCGGTGCAGTAGACCTCGAGTGCGCCGGCCTCGCGCAAAAAGAGCAGCCCGGCCGTATGGTCGATCTGGGCGTCCACCAGGAGCACCGCGGCGATGGCGCTATCGCGCGCGGCCCGCGCCGGCCAAAGCGCGGGGAACGAGGCGATCTGGGCGCGGATGTCCGGGGAGGCGTTGACCAGCAGCCAGCGCTTGCCGTCGGCGCTTACGGTAATCGATGACTGGGTGCGGGCAGCGCCCTTGAATTCGCCGCGGCGCTGGCGCGAGCAGTTGGGGCAGTTACAGTTCCACTGCGGAAAGCCGCCGCCGGCCGCCGAGCCAAGGACATGTACCAGCATTACCGCGGCCCGCCGTTGCGGCGCACCCTGAAGGATTCAAGCTACGAGGAAGAAGTCCGCCGCGCGGGCGTGAACCTTCGCGGCCAGAGGACCGAAGCCCCCTGGCCGCGCGGGTAAAGCCTAACGATTGTCGATGTACCAGGTGGCCTCGAAGCCGTAGCGAAGCTCCTCGAAATCGGGCCGTGTCCACGCCATAGCACGTCCTCCTTGAGTCTGCATCTCTTCCCGCATGCGCCAGGAAGCCTACCAATGGCATACTGGGGGTTGCCGGCGAAGTCAACAACGGGGTCCGCCGGCGCCGCCCGGCCGGCGCCGGCGGCGGCGGCGTCAATGACGCTTAAACTTAGACTTAATCTGACAATTAGCGCGGCGCTGGCGCTTAGCATGCTCGGCGGCGGCGCCGCTATTGTGCACAGCTACCGCCAGGCGGTCGCCCGCGAGATGCTCTCTTCGACCGAGCTGGTCGAGCATTTGCTGGGCGGCCGGGCCGGAGCGCTGAGGCTGGCGCCCGAGACGGCCGCGCAAAAGCTGGCGTGGCTGGCGCGCGAGCTGGACAGGACGCAAGCGCGCCACGTGCGGCTGGCGATTGTCGGGCGCCGGGGCGAGGCGCTTTTTGCCTCCGGCCTTCTTGGCAAAACGCCCGAGCACCGGGCGCCAAGGTGGTTTGCCGGGCTGGTGCGGCCGCAGCCCTTTAGCCGGCGCATCCCGATCTTGGTCGGCGCGCAACCCTACGGCGCGCTCGTGGTCGAGGGCTATCCCGACGACGAGATCGAGGAGGACTGGCTCTATGCCCGCCGGCTTCTCTGGATCGCCGGGGCGCTGGCCGTACTCATCTGGGTGGCAGTCTTCTGGTCGATGAAGCTTGCGCTTGGGCCGCTGGAGGCCATCCTGCACGGCTTTAGCCGCCTGGAACGGGGCGACTTTACGACCCGGCTGCCGGCCTACGGGATCGAGGAGATGGCCCGTTTAAGCGGCAAGTTCAACCGCATGGCCGAGACGCTTGAGCGCACGGTGGATGAGAACCGCCGGCTCGCCGAGCGCGTCATCAACCTCCAGGAGGAGGAGCGGCGCACGATTGCCCGCGAGCTGCACGACGAGATCGGCCAGTGCCTGTTCGCCATCCAGGCCGACACGGCCGGAATCGAGCAGTTGCTGGGAGAGGAGCGGCCCGAGGCAGTAAGACGCAGGCTTGACTCGCTGGCTGCCACCGCGCGACACATCCAGGAGACGGTACGCGCGATGATCCTCCGGCTGCGGCCGCTGGTGCTGGATGAGCTGGAGTTGGGCGATGCGCTTAAGAGCCTGGTTTCCTCCTGGCTCGAGCGCCATGCAGAGCTCAGTTGCAGCCTGCAGATCGGCGCCCCGCTCGGCCGGCTGCGCCAGGGCGTGGACATCGCGGTTTACCGCATCGTGCAGGAGTGTCTCACCA
Organism: Deltaproteobacteria bacterium; assembly: GCA_021794015.1. Taxonomy (GTDB): domain Bacteria; phylum Desulfobacterota; class Binatia; order Binatales; family Binataceae; genus JAJYRQ01. The sequence goes on from JAJYRQ010000014.1 coordinate 10,772, forward strand.
ACGTCAGCCGCCATGCGGGCGCAAGCCGCGTCACGGTGGGTGTGCGCCGCGAGCAAGGCGCTGCGCCCAGCCTGGTGGTGGAAGTAAGCGACGACGGCTGCGGCCTCAAACCTTCGGCGCCGCTGGGCAGCGGACTTACCGGGATGCGCGAGCGGGTCCAGGCCATGGGCGGACGGCTTACGCTGGCAAGCCAGCCCGGGCAAGGCACCCGAGTGGCGGCGCGTATCCCGCTTGCCCCCGAGCAGCCGAGCGCACAAGGCAATGGCCGAGCAGCTTAGCGTTCTTCTGGTGGACGACCATCCGATCGTCCGCGCCGGCTGCCGCAAGCTCCTGGAAAGCGAGCTAAAGGCCGCGGTAATCGAGGCCGAGGACGCCGAGAACGCGTACCGCCTGTTCGTCGCAGAGCGGCCCGGGGTAGTGGTGCTCGACCTTACGCTGCCGGGCGCGGGAGGTCTGGCGGTGCTGGAGCGGATGCGCGCCTGGGACCCCGGCGCACGTGTCGTGGTCTTCAGCATGCACGAGGAGGCGGTTTTTGCGGCGCGCGCGCTTAAGGCCGGCGCCATAGGCTACGTGCCCAAGAGCCGGCCGCCGCAGGAACTGGTCGAAGCGGTGCGCCAGGCGGCGCGCGGGGAGCCCTACCTGGCCCACGGGATCGCTCAGAAGCTTGCGCTGACCCGGTTGGTGGAGCGCGGTGGCGATCCGCTGGGCGCGCTCTCGGCCCGCGAACTGGAGATCATCCGCATGCTTGCCCAGGGGCGCAGCGCCGTCCAGATCGCCGCGCTTCTCTGCCTGAGCTACAAGACCGTGGTCAACGCCATCACTGCGCTCAAGGCCAAGCTGGGCGCGGCCTCAAACGGCGAATTGGTGCGAATCGCCCTGCAGCACGGTATCATCAGCGGTTGAGCCGCCGCGCCCAAGGCGCGGGAGCCTTTGTCTGCCGTTTTCGGGAAGAGTTGGCGCTTCCCGCCAGGATTGCTTTTCGCTATCCGGTCATACCAGGCTCTACCGGCGCGGGGCGCCAAGGGAGTGCTTTGATGACTGAACTTAGGGGTGTTTGGGAAACAATCCGCTTGGGCGGTCCGATGGTCTACCCGCTGCTGGCGCTGGGGGGGCTGGCCACGCTGATCGTCCTGGACCGCGCGGCGGTCTATATCCGGGCGCTAAAGCTGCCCGCTTGGCTGCCGGAACTGCTGGAGAGCGATTTTAGCTGGGAACAACTGGAGGCGCGGCTTCAGGCGCTTGGGCCGCGCAACGCCTTTGCCCGCTTCCTGCGGCTGATGGCGACCGACCGCGAGCGTCCCCTCTGGTCGATCGAATCGCGGGCCGACAGCGAGGCGGGACGCATCGACCATGCGCTTAGCCGCGGCCTCTGGGTGCTGGAAACCAGCGTGACGGCCGCGCCGCTTATCGGCCTTCTGGGCACGATTACCGGCATGATGCAGGCCTTCAAGCTTATCGGCGCCAACACCCTAGTGGCGCCCACCGAGGTGACGGCCGGGGTGGCCGAGGCGCTGATCGCCACCGCACTTGGCCTGCTAGTGGCAATCGTGGCGCTGTTCGCCTTCAACTTCTACGAGCGGTTGCGGGCGCGGGCCATCGACCGCATGGAGCAGCTTGGCACGCGCCTGGTGGACCGGATTAGGCTCGACCAGCAGCGGCGGGGGTTGGGCGATGAAGCTGCGTAGGGCGCGGGCGGTGCGGCGCGGCCGGGTCGAAATCGTGCCGATGATCGACGTGATGCTCTTTTTGCTGGTGACCTTCATCCTGGCCTCGCTTTCGCTGCAAAGTCTCAACAGCCTGCCGGTGAACCTGCCCCAGGGGCGCGCGGCCAACATGGAGCGGGCCACGCCGGTAACGCTTACGGTTACCGGCGACAGCCGGCTGTTTGTCGACAAGACGCCGGCCACGCTTAAGACGCTGGCACCCATGCTGAAGGGGCTGCTCCGGGGCCGGGAACCGAGCATTATCGTTGCCGCCGACCGCGCGGCGCCCGAAGGCACGGTGGTCGAGGCGATGCTGCAGGCGCGGCAGGCGGGGGTGCGCCACTTCCTTATCGCCGTGCAGCATGATGGGTAGGCAGCGGCTTGCCTGGGCGGTGTCGGGCGAGATGTCGCCGTGGCGGCGCCTTTTCTGGACGACGCCCTTGAGCGCACTTTTGTGGAGCGGCGTGCTCTGGGGTTTCGGCCGGATGCTTAGCGAGCCGCCGATGGCGCAACGCAACCTGGCGCCGATCGAAGTGAGTCTGATGGGCGGCGGCGGCGCCGGCGGCGGCATTGGCGCCGCCCCGGGGCGTCCGGCGCCGCTGCCAGCCGCAGCGCATTCGCCCCCGCCCGCACCGCCTAAGCCCAGGCGTGTTGCGGCACTCCTTCCTACCCGGCCGGCTCGACCGCGTAGGCCGCCCCGGCCGCCGGTGGCGCCGCGCCGGCGGGCGCCGCTTAAGCGGCCGGCGCCCGGCGCCATGGCGAAACTAACCCGGCCGGGAGCGGTTGCGGCGCCAGGGGCGATTGCCCCCGGCGCCGGCGCACCCGGGCCAGGCAACAAAGCCCCCGGCGCCGGCCCGGGTGCAGGTCTGGGCGGCCTGGGCACGGCTAGTTCGGGCGCGCAGGCAATCTACACCCCTCTGCCGCGGATTCCGGACGAGATGCGCCGCGACCCGCTCAACGAGATCGCTATCGCCCGCTTCGAGATCGCCCCCGATGGGGCCGCGCGCGTTGTGCTGGTCAAGCCCACGGCGAGCCCCCGGCTCAACTACCTGCTGCTCGAGGCGCTCAAGCAGTGGCGGTTTTTCCCCGCCGAGAAAGACGGCAAGCCGGTGGCCTCGGTGGTCGATCTGCGCATCCCGGTGGTCGTCCGCTGAGCTGCGCGCAGATGGCTGTCTGGATGTCTGCCTGTATGGCTGTACAGCCAGACAGACAGATAGCTGCTGGATGGCTGGCATGCCGGCCGCCGCGCCCGAGGACTTGGTGGGCGCGCGCGCTCACGGAGTCGGGTAGCAGTTTACGTGAGGCAACCGCCCTCGATCCGGTACCAAACGTCGCGAGTCAATGCCCCGGCGGAAATAATTGACGTGGATCAATCGGTAATCTCGACGTCAAGGTGCGGCGGGGGGCGCAAGAGCGCCACGCTTGCGCCTTCGCGCCCGATGATGAGCGGGTGCGGCGCCAGCGCTTTCTGGTAGCCGGCCAGCAGCGAACGGTCCACGATCAAGACCACGCAACTTGAGTCGTGCCAAAGCTTTAGCATCGCGGCGCGGTCGGCGATAAAGCTGGCCCGGGCCCCGGGGCTGCCGGCAAACGGCGCCAGTTCACCCCGGTAGCCGACCAGCGCCTCGCGCCAGCCGGTATAGAAGGGCAGCGACTGCAAAAAGCGGCGGTCGGAGGCCAGCAGGCAGCCGGGCTTTAGATGCGGCTTGATGATCCGTGCCAGACGCCGGCAGGTGTAAATCGGCGCCATCGCCGCCCGCGCCCGCATCCCGCCGGCAAGCGCAATGGCCACCCCGGCCGCGGCGGCGCCGGCCGCCACCCGGCGCAAAGCCCCCGGCCAAAAGCGCGTGCCGGCCGCCGCAATGAGCCCGCCGGCGAAAAGCCCCGCGCCCACCAAAATGCCTTCTTTGATCAACACCGGCGGCAGCCGGCCGGCGAAGACCGCAAGTCCTATCCCGGCCGAAAGCGCCAGCGCCAGGTTGGAGGCGGCAAAGCCGTAAAGCAGCCGGCGGGCGCGCGCCGGGCCGAGCGCCGGGAGCCGGTCCAGGCCTCGCCCGGCGAGCAGCGCCAGGGCGGGCAGCGCCGGCAAAACGTAAGCGCCGAGCTTCGAGGGGGTAAGCGAAAAAAAGCCGATGACCACGCAGCACCAGATGAGCAAGTAGCGGATCGCTTCGCGTTCCCGCAAAGGCAGCTCCGGCTCGCTGCGGCCCAGGAGCCCCGGCGCCAGCGGCGCAAAGTAGAGCCAGGGCCAACTGCCCGCTAGAGCCACCAGCGCCGGGAAATAGGGACCCCAGCGGTGTTCCGTGCCGGCAAGATAACGATGGAGGTGCTCGTGGAGCAGAAAAAAAGCGAGAAAACCCGGATTGCGCCGCGCCGCAAGCACAAACCACGGCGCAACCACCACAAGATAGACCAGCGCGCAGCCAAGCCACGGCAACGAGCGCAGGCGGCTCAGCCGGCGCTCGACAGCCAGATGCAACAGCAGCGCACCGCCCACCAGTACCAGCGCCACCGGCCCCTTGGTCAGCGTCCCAAGCGCCAGCATCAGCGCGCCGCCCAGCGCCCAGCGCCGCCGCGCCGCGCCGTCGGACGGTGCCTTGGCTTCGCCTCGCAGCGCCAGATAGAAGGCGCCAAACGCCGCGGTGGTGAAAAAGGCCAGCCCCGGGTCGAGCGTTGCAAACCGGGCGTAGCCGAAAAAGAGCGGACTTAGGCCAAGCGCCAGCGCCGCCCAAAGGCCGGCGACCGGGCCGAACATGGCCTCGCCAATCGCCTCGGTCACGACCACCTGGCCGACGCTGAAGAGCGCATCCGGCAGCCGGACCGCCAGCTCGCCGGGGCCAAGGAGGCGAACCGCCCCGGCCGTTATCCAGTAGATGAGCGGCGGCTTCTCGAAGTAGCGTACCCAGTCGTTGCGGGGGGTTACGTAGTCGGCGCGCTGGACCATCTCGCGGGCGATCTCCGCGTAGCGGCCTTCGTCCGGTTCCCAAAGCGCCGGCCGCCCGAGGCCGGGAAAGTAGAGCAGCCAGGCCATCAGCGCGCAGATGGCAAGCCGCCGGGGAAAAGTCGCCAAGGGAGCAAAGCTGAGGCACCGAGCGGTCGCAGGCGCGGCTGGCGGCGGCGTAAGCGTCCCGGCGCGGTCTGAATAGCGGGCCTGCATGGCAGCGGCGCCTTAAGCAGCCTGGGCACGGTGGCCGGTTAATGCCACTGCTCCAGCCAGGCCTGGAACATCAGGACCGCCCAGAGGGTGAATTGGTGATTGCGCCGGCCTGACAGATGCTCGCTCCATTGGCGCCGTATCGGCTCGGGATGGAAAAAACCCTGCCGGCTAAGCCGCCGGGGATCGAGCAAGGCCTCGGCCCAGTCGCGCAGCGGGCCGCGCAGCCAGACGCCCACCGGGGCGCCAAACCCCATCTTGGGCCGCGCAACCAGCCGGCGCGCAACGTAGCGGTCGAGCAGGCGGCGCAAAAGATGCTTGCCCAAACCGCCGCGAAACTTGAGCGAGAGCGGAAGCCGCAAGGCAAACTCGACCACCCGATGGTCGAGAAACGGCATCCGCCCCTCCAGGCTTACACCCATGGTCGCGCGATCGGCCTTGACCAGAATATCTCCCGGCAGGTAGCTGACCAGGTCGAGGTACATCATGGCATCGATGAAATTGGCCAGCGCGGGCCGCTCGGCAGGGTCGTTCAGTATGGTGGGCGGCTCGGAGCCGTCGATCAGCAGCCCGTCGAGCGCCGAAGACGGCCAGTAGGACAGCAGGCCCAGATAGAGCGTCTCGGCGCCAGCGCAGTCGCCGAGCACCTCGGCCAGCTTGTGCAGCTTGTCGCCCCAGCGAACCTGCTTGAAGCGGGCCGGCAAAAACCGGTCGGGCAGGGCCATCAGGCGGTCCCACGCCTGCGGCGAGAACGCCGCAAGCAGGTCCGATGCGCCCCGGCGCATCGGGCGGGGCATCCAGCCGAAGCCGCGCCACAGCCGCAAAGCCTGCAGGTAGCGTTCATAGCCGCCGAACAGCTCGTCGCTGCCTTCGCCGGAAAGGGTGACGGTTACCGATTCCCGCGCCAGCCTCGCAACCAGGCAAGTCGGCACCTGCGAGTAGTCGGCAAACGGCTCGTCGAAGACTTCCGGCAGCCGCGCCACCAGCTCGCGCACCTCGCGGTCGGTCACGTAGAACTCGGTATGTTCGCTGCCCAGGTGCTCGGCCACGCGCCGGGCGTAGGGCGCCTCGTCATAGTTGGGATCGGCAAAGCCGATGGTGAAGGTTTTGACCGGATGGCCGGCCTGGCGCTGCATCAGGGCGAGCAGCAGCGAGGAATCGATCCCACCCGAAAGGAAGAGACCGAGCGGTACGTCGGCGATCATGCGCAGGCGGATGGCGTCGCACAAAAGCTCCTCGAGCCGTAAAAGCGCCTGCGCCTCGCCCTCGCGCCAAGGCTCGGCCGCCGCCTCGACCGCCGCCTGGCGCGCCGACCAGTAGGGCACCGGATGCGCGCCGCGGCCGTTGGCCCCCGCGCCGGGCGCTACGCTTAAGATGGTGCCGGGCGGCAGCTTGTAGACGCCGCGGTAGATCGAGTACGGCTCCAGGATGTAGCCGTAGCGCAAAAGCAGCGCCAGCGCCTGGCGGTCGATGTCGGCGCAAAAGGCCGGGTTGGCGCGCAGCGTCTTCAGTTCCGAGCCGAACAGGAAGACGCCGTTCATCCAGCCGTAGTAAAGCGGCTTCTCCCCCAGCCGGTCGCGGGCCAGATACAGGGTGCGCGCCGCGCGATCCCAAAGCGCAAAGGCGAACATCCCGTTGAAGCGCGATACCGCCTGCGCGACGCCCCACTGCTCGATTGCGGCAAGCATCACCTCGGTGTCCGAGCGGGCGCGAAAGGCATGGCCATGGCGGGCCAGCTCGGCGCGCAGCTCCAGGAAGTTGTAAATCTCGCCGTTGAAGGTGATGACATAGCGGCCGCTGGAGGAAACCATCGGCTGATCGCCCTGGCGCGACAGCTCGACGATCGCCAGGCGCGAATTGCCCAGGCCGACGCCGGCCGCGCCGTCACTCCAGGCCTCCTGGTGGTCCGGCCCGCGATGGATGAGCGCCCGGGCCATCGACTTCAACACCGGCGGCGCGATTGCTTCGCCGCTTCCAATTACGCCAACGATTCCGCACATCGGTCGGTCGATCGGTCGTTGCTTGAGCTTGCGGCCGCTCTCGGGGCCGGCTGCAACGCTTTATTCAGCGTACACCAGCGGGCGGCGCGGCGCGCCCGACGGCAGCGGGCCGTGATGCAGCCGGGCGGGGCCGGCCGGCATCGGTCTTTTCCAGCAGGACCAGGCCGCCGCTTCCGTCAAGTTCGGTCGGCCCGCTTTGCAGCGCCGGGCGAAAGCCGCCGAGCGCGCCGGCCGGCCGGTGGTCGTAAAGCCGGCGGGTTGCAATTAGGTAATCAAAGCGCGGGTCGGGCGGCGCCGCGGCGTCCAAGATGGGGATGCGCCGGCGGCCGTAGAAGGCAACTTCGTAATTGACGCTGCCGAGATAGGCGATTGGCGCGCCGTCGGCAAGGCGCATCACCTGGCGGGTAAAACCCTTTAGCGTGAGCGTCTCGGCTATGGCCGGGACGAAGAAAAGCTCGGCCGTTGCCGCCACGGCCACCATCAGCGCCGCAACGAGCACCGGCAAGCTGCGCGGGGATTGGCGCATGCCAACCAGCAGCGCGGCCAAGGCCAGCGTCAAAAGCGGCAACAGCCAGGAGAAAAAACGATGCGTCCCGGCCAGAGCGCCCAGGTTGGTCGCCAGCCCGGGCACGACGATTCGCACCCGGACAAGCAACTGCGCAAGCCGGTCCGGTTGATGCTCTGCCAGGAACAGCGCCGTTAGCCCGACAACTCCGATTGCCAGAAATAGAACCCCAAACAACAGGGGCAGAAACTTAAGCCACCGCGCCGGCCCGACCGCAGCATTCGCCGACTCGACGATGAACCTCCCGGTCAGCGCTGCCAGCGCCGGATAAATGGCCAGCAGGTAGACGCCGCGCTTCTGATGGGCGAAGCCGTAAAAGACCAGCGCCACCGCGCACCAGACGGCCAGGTAGGCTGCGCGCGGCCCCGGCTTGCGCCCAAGCCGCCACAAAGCCGCCGGCAAAAACGCCGTCCAAGGAAAAAAACCAAGCCCCAGAGCCCCCAGCAGCCACAAAAAGGAGTGGGCGTGGCCGCCGCTGAAACGGGGGCTATAGAAATAGGCAAAAACATTCTCGCCAATCAGTTGGCGCCATACGAAAGCCCAACCGCCAACCGCGACCGCAGCGAAATACCAGCTCCCACCCAGCACCGCGACGATTGCCAGGCCCGCCAGCGGATGAAACGGAGCGCAAAAGATGGACCGCCGCTCAAGCCGGCTCCAGACCAATACCGTTGCGGCCGGCAAGAGAAGACCGAGCGGTCCCTTGCTCAGAACCGCGCCCGCCAGCGCCAGGTAGAAAAGATACCAGCGCCGGCTGAGCCCCTCGGCCAGCAGCAAAAACTGGAAAAAAGCGGCCTCGAGAAAAAACGTAAGCGTCATGTCCACCCGCGCCCCGGTCGCCGCCTGCAGGTACTGAAGATTGGTCCCGAGAATCACGGCTGCCGCCAGGCCGCAGTCGGCGCCAAACAGCCGGCTCACATAGCCGTAGCAAAGCAGCATCGCCAGAACCGCCAGTACGGCCGACGGCAGCCGCATTGTCAGTTCGCTGACGCCGCCGGCTGGCCGGGCGGCCAGCGCCGCCAGCCAGCGCATCAGCGGCGGCTTAAACGGCATCTCCACCAGCGGCCGGTGCGCCAGGATGAAACCGCGCCCGCTCACCACGTCGATTACGGTCACGCCCTCGCGCGGCTCGCCCTTGGTGTACATCGGATGGCCCAGGCGAATGAAAAAAAGTGCCAGGCCAAGGCCGATGAGAAGCGGAACGGCGTGGCGCGGCGCCGACGGAAGACGGCAAAGCGGCACTTTCGCGCCGGGCGCGCCCTGGGCCGCGGTGCTGTCGGGTGCTCCGATGATGCCGCTCATCGGGCGCTGCTTGCGGACGAACCGCCGGTGGCTGGCCCGGGCCGCCCGCCGGCAGAGGGGAGCGGCGGCGCAGGCATTGCGCCAACGGCCGGCCCGGCGCCGGAGCCGATTGCCATCAACACCAGCGGATCGTTGCCGTTGGCAATAGTCAGCACGGGCCGGGCTTTAAGCAGGCCGGGATGGGCGGCCAGCAGCCTGGCCGAGGTCAGCATATAGCCGGAGGCGCCGCCTGCCTGCGCAGGTAGGCGGCCGGGCGGCGCGGCCAGCGCCGGAGTGTCGCGGTCGAGGTAAAAGCGCAGCGCCTCCGGCAAGGTGATGTCGTAGGTGAACAGTGGGGCGTTGGGCGCGACGACGCGGTTGATCTCCTCGGCCGGCCGGCGAAAGCTCGGGCCGCCGCATTCGCGCGCCGCGCTGTACGGTTCGTAGAAGAAATTGAAGACCCAGAGCACGGCGCAAAGCCCCGCCACGCCGACAACGGCGCGCCGGCCATAGCGCGGCGCCAGCACCCGGGTCGTCCACCACGCTGCGAGCACCGCCATCGCAGGCCAGAGCGGCAGCAGGTAGGAGTTGCGTTTGTAGGCGGCAAGCGAAAAGAAAACCACCGTTACCAGCCAGAAGATCGCAAGAAAGCGCATCTCGGAGGCCAGCGAGCCCCGCGCCGGCGCGCCGACCCCGCTTTGGCCGGCACGCGATGCCGGCCAAAGCGCGGCAACCACTGCTCCCAAGGCCACAAGGCTAAGCGGCCCTGAGCCGAACAGTATCGGCTCGACGTAATACCAGACAGGCATCCGGCCCAACCCGCCGAAGAAGCGCCCGAAGTTTTCGCTGCCGATCTGCTGATTCAAAAATGAGTGGCGCTGGCCAACCAGGCAGGCTAGGTGCCAACTCGATGCCACGGCAAGGCCGAACAGCAGCGCAACCGGGCGCAGCAGCGTCCACAACCGTCGCCGGCGTGCGGGCGCCCCCAGCAAAAACAGCCCCATCGCAAGCCCCGGAAGCAGCGCCCCAAGCGGTCCCTTGGCCAGCACCGCGAGAGCCATCGTCAGGACCAGCAGCCAGCGCGCCACCCGCTCGGCCGCCCGTCGGCCCGGGTCTTGTGAAAACCACCAGAGAAAAGTGAAGAGCGAGAGCCCCTCGAAAAACGCAAGCGTCATATCCACCCGGCCAAACCGCCCCTGGTTGACGTACTGGTGGGAGGCCAGCAGCACGGCGCCGGCCAGCAAACCGCCGGCGCTGCCCAAACGGCTGCGCGCAAACAGCATCGTCACGATCAAGCCGGCCAGCGCGTAGAACGCCGAGACAAGACGCAGGTTGAAGGCGGTCACCCGGGAAAAGCCGGCCGCGCGGTCGAGCGCGACCGCGCTCCAGGAAAACAGCGGCGGCTTGGGGACCTCTTCCTGTATAGTTCCCCAGCACCGTCCACGAAACCGCGTCAAGTCCGTGTATAGCGCCGTGGCATTCTTCTGTGGCGGGAACCAAGGCTCGCGCTGCTCGACCATCTGCTGGACGGAAACGCCGTCAATTGCCTCGTTGCTGCTGCAAATCTCCGCCGTCCCCAGCCGGTGCAGCATGAGCACGCCGGCGAGCGCCAGCAGCGCCGCAAAGGCGGCCCAGAAGGCATAGGGCTGCGCCGGCCGGGCGCGCGCGCCCGGCCGGCGCAATTCTAGATCGTCCATCACGCAGTCGATTCTGCTTCAATCCTCAGCCAATCCAAAGATCGGCTGCAACGTGTTGGACGGATATAACGTGCGCGCCGGCAGCCCGCAAGTCCGATCAGTCGTAGACTGCGAGCTCCCGACCGCGCGTTTCGGGCAGCGCCAACGCCGCCAGCACGATGATCGCGTAGGAAATTCCGGCGAACAGGCCGATCGCCCCCGCCAGCGACATCGAGGCGCTCAGCCGCCCCACCAGGGTAGGGAACAGCGCCCCCAGCGCGCGGCCGAAGTTGTAGCAGAAACCCTGCCCTGAACCGCGCACCCGGCTGGGAAACAGCTCGGTCATAAACGGCCCCATACCGCTGAAAATCCCCGAGGCAAAAAATCCCAGCGGAAATCCCAGCACCAGCATCGCCCGGTTGCCGATCGGCAGGTAGGTGTAGGCTACCACCGCCAGCGCCGAGCAGACGGCGAAAAGAAGAAAGTTCAAACGCCGCCCGATGAGATCCGTGAGATGCGCGCTCACCAAATAGCCGAGAAAGGAACCGACGATCACCACCATCAGGTAGCTGCCGGTGTTGAACACCGAAAGATGCCGCACCGTCTTCAAGTAGGTCGGAAGCCAGATGGTGATCGCGTAATAGCCGCCCATCGCGCCGGTGGAGAGCAGCGCAACCAGAATGGTCGTGGGCAGAAGACGAGGGGAGAAAATCTCCAAAAAGCCGCCGCCGCCCCGCTCGGCAACCTTCTGCCGGGTGGCCGTGGAAAGCTCCGGCTCATCGACAAAGCGCCGGATAAAAACAACCAGCAGCGCCGGCACGATGCCTAAAATGAACATCAGCCGCCAAGCCAGCGCCTGGTCAAGCAGCGCAAACAACACCGTGTAAAGCAGCGCCGCCAAAGCCCAGCCCACCGCCCAGGCGCTCTGCACGAAGCCAACCGCCTTGCCCCGATGCTCGCGCCGGATCACCTCGCCCATCAGGACCGAGCCGGTGGCCCATTCGCCGCCAAAACCCAGCCCCTGCAGGCTGCGCGTAACAAGCAACTGGTCGAACGAGTGGGTAAGCCCGCTCAAAAAAGTGAACAGCGCAAACCAGGCAACCGTCACCTGGAGCATCCGTACGCGCCCGAAACGGTCGCTCAACAGGCCGGCCAGCCAGCCGCCAATCGAGGAGGTGATCAAGGCCGCGGTTCCCAGCGCACCGGCCTGCGTATTGGTGATGTGCCAGAGCGCTACCAGGGCCGGAATCGCGAAGCTGTAAACCTGGACATCCAGCGCATCAAGCGCCCAGCCGCCAAAACAAGCCCAGAACGTGCGCCGCTCCGCCTTGGAAAGCTCACCGAACCAGCCAAACATCACGCGCACCTCCTTGCGTAAAAGCATCCGGGTTGCGCGGCAACGGCGCACGCAACCGGCCGGCGGCGCCGGCGCCGCCGCTTGCGCGCAAGCTTAGGACAGTTGGCACCGGCGGCGCCAGCGCCGCCGGACCCGCTTGACAGCGGGGCGCAATTTCATGAAGATGAAACTCATTCTCATAATCATGGAGGCAACGAAACCTGTAATGAAAAGCGCAGCCTATGGCGTAATTGCCGCGATGCTTTTATTAGCTGCGGCGCAGCCGGCGCAGGCCGCCAACTACGCGGCACGCATCCAATTCCGGCACGGCCATTTCGAACCGCAAAGGCTCACCGTGCCGGCTCGCCAGCCGCTTACCCTCCGGGTCGTCAACCAGAGCCGGCGGGCGATCGAATTCGAAAGCTTCAAGCTTAACCGCGAGCGGGTGGTTGCGCCGGGCAGGACGATCACGCTCTACCTGCCGGCGTTGGAGCCTGGCCGCTATGACTTCTATGACGATTTTCACCAGGAGGTGCCTGCCGGGGAGATCGTCGCCCAATGAGCGCGAGGGTCCGGCGCGCAACAAAGCCGCAGGCGCTAAGGGTTGCAGGATGGGCAGCGCTGGCGGGGATCGGGGCCGCGGCGTTTGCGGCGCCGGCGGGTGGGCCAGCACCGCGCGCCGATTCTGTGGGCGCCAGCGCCTTGCCGGCGCCGCCTAAAGTTGCTGCGCTTTTGCGCCGGGCCTGTTACGACTGCCATTCCAACGAAACCCGCTGGCCGTGGTACAGCCGAATCGCGCCTTTGTCCTGGCGAATCGCCCGCGACGTGGAGCGGGGGCGCCAGGAACTCAACTTTTCAGCGTGGGGCGACTACTACGCCGCCACCCGCAGGCGAAAGCTTAAGTGGATTGGCAGAGCGGTCGAGAACGGCACGATGCCACCGTTTCTTTACTGCGTGACGCATCCCGGGGCGCGCCTTACCAGGGAGCAGCGGGCCGCGATCGTCGAGTGGGTCGAGCGCGCGCTTGCGCGGCAGAGGCCATGAGCCTGGCGGCCGCGGCGATACCTCCGAGCGAGTGTCGGCGCGTCTGCGTCGCGCTTGCGCTGATGCTAGGGCTGCTTGCGGCGGCACCGGGGCTGCGCTCGGCGCGCGCCCAGGTGGACCCGTTCGAGTTCGAGGTCTACCCCTACCGCACCGTGGGCGAGGGGGTGGCCGAACTTGAGTGGCTCAACAGCTATGTTCCCTGGGGCCATCAGCATGGGGAGATCGGCACCTCGGCCGGCACGCTGCCCAGCAACCAGATGCTGCGCACGTCGGGCGAGCTGACCTACGGGCTGACCGACCATGTCGAGGCCGCAGGCTACCTGAACCTGGCGCGCCCCAACGCGGGCGGAGTACAGTACGGCGGCGCGAAGTTTCACCTGCGCGGCAATCTGTTCGAGCAGGGCGAGCTGCCGGTCGATATCGGCTGGTACGTGGAGCTCGAGTCCTGGCCTACGCCAGGGATTGATACCGACCCCTTGGAGTTGGAGCTTAAGCCTATCTTGGAGAAAGACATCGGGCGCTGGTCGTTCATTCTGAACCCGATCTTCGAGAAGCCGGTCTTTACCGGCCCGGACAGAAACCGCGGCTTCGAGTTCGGCTACGCCAACGGGGTGTACTACCGCTGGATGCCGCGCATCTCGCCGGGGCTTGAGTTTTACGGCGGCAGCGGCTTTATCGACGGCTTTCTGCCGGTGCAAACCCAGCAGCATTACATATTTGCCGTGCTGTGGGGCGAGCTGCCGTGGGGAGGGGTCGAGTACAACTGCGGCCCGGGTGTTGGGCTGACCCACGGTTCGGACCACGTAATCACCAAGTGCAATCTTGAGATCGAGCGTTTCGTCGGCGCGCTTTTGTAGTTCTTTGGCCGCGGCTGTTTTGGTTGCTTGATGCCGCTTGGCGTTCTAGCCAGTCACGGCGGCGCGACGCTCCAGACGGCCTATCCTCGCTGTTGGCTCCGTTGGAAAATTCTTTCGCGGCTCTTTTATAGCGAGGGAGGGGTTCATGAGCGGATGGCGGGATGCGACCGGCCGGCGCGGGTGCGGCGCGGGGCTGTGGTTGTTGCTGGCATGGCTGATGGCTGGTGTGCTTGCCGGATGTGGCGGCGGCTCGGGCGCAAGCTCTTCCCAGTCCGGCACGGTCAGCACGATGCTGAGCGACCCGGCGCCATGCACCAACCAGTACAGCCACGTCTGGGTCACGGTGAACGGCGTTGAGGCCAACACAAGCGCCGGCTCGGGTTCGGCCGGCTGGGTTGATCTTGCACCCGGGCTTTCCAGCGCGCCGATCCAGATCGATCTGATGGCGTCGCCGTCCACCGAGTGCACGCTGGGGACTTTGGGCGTCACCAGCGGCCTTCCGGCCGGCACCTACCAGCAGATTCGGCTGATGCTGGTGGCCAACAACGCCACCGGGGTGACCCTTGCCAATGGGGCAACCAACGCTTGCGTCAAAGCCTCCAGCGGCGGCTACAACTGCGTTGTGCTTAACCCGGCCACAAGCTGCACGAGCAGCACCGATTGCAAGACGCTTTCGCTGCCGAGCGAGGCGCAGACCGGGCTTAAGATTCCGCCCGGCCAGCTCTCACCAGGAGGGCTCACGATAGGCGCGGGCGCCTCGGTCGATATCGACATTGATTTCAACGCCTGCGCGTCGGTGGTTCAGGCGGGCAGCAGCGGGAACTACGAGCTTAAACCGACGCTGCGCGCCTTTGAATTGGGCACCAGCCCGCTGATTGCGGGCAACGTCTACGTCGGAAAAGTCAGCGGCAGCTCGGTTACGGTGCCAAGTCCCAGCCCCTCCCCGGTTCCCAATGCTGCGGTGTGGCTGGAACAGCAGCCGTCCGCTCCCAACTATGCCATAGGCACGCCGGAGCCGGCAGCGAGCGCCACCCCGTCGGTGGTGGTTGAGCAACTGATCCAGCAGGCACAGACCGACAGCGCCGGCCATTTCGAGTTCTGTCCGGTGAGCGCGGGCAACTACGAGATCGTTGCCAACGCCCTGGCACTGCCGAAGGGAGGGGGTGTAGCGGCCTCGACCATCCTTAGCGGCGTAAGCGTTGGCAGCGGCGGCGGGCCGAACAATCTGGCGATCCCGCTTATCCCGCAGCCGGCGCCGACCTCCGGCCCGGCGGGGATTGCCGGCGTGGTCTCGACGGACAACTCGACGGCGCCGGGCGACAACGTTGCGCTTTCAGGGCTGCAACCGTTTGTGGCTCCCAGCCCTGCGGCCACGGTCCAGGCGCTGATTCCCTACCTGGCGCCGAGCCCGACGCCGACGCCGGGTACGCTGCCCGTGCCGCCGACGATGGAAACCGGCTCAAGTCCGTTCAATTCTGCCGACTGTCCGGCGATTGCGGCTTTCCCCAGTTCCTGCACCGGCTCGGTTCACTGCGCCTGTTTTACGCTGGCGCTGCCGGCAGGCAATCCGGTGGTGGGCGTGATGGGCAGCAAGGGAACGGCGACCTTCACGGCGCCCGGCGCATCGGCCACGCCCGGCTATGCGGTCGGCGCCGCTGCCACGGTGGCAAACGGCAGTTCGACCGACTTTTCGTGTTCGCCGTCGATGCTGGTTACGAATCCGGCAAGCCCGGTTGCGGTAACGGCCGGGGTGGTTGCCGCGCCGACGCCGGCGCCACTGCTGAGCTTTTCCGGCTGCGACTGAGTCTAGCGCAAGGCGGCGAGCCGCGGGTCGAAGCGAAACCACCTCGGTGCCGGTCTTGGTGCTCAGCATTTCCATGGGGCTGCGTCCGGCGAATTGCCGCAGTGGTTTTCTGAGCCGGCGCCGGGCCTTCTCCTCGTTGCCCAGCGTCTCAACGGCAAGTCCGTAGGCTCGCGCGAGGCGTGCTATCCGGTTTGACGCGTCGCGGCTGCAGGCGTTGGCTAGCCGGCGGTGTCGGCGGCGGCGGGCGGCGCGCTTGCGGGCTTTTCCTCGACGATCTCGGGCAGCAGCCGCACCGGCGTCTTGAGCGAGGCCGTCACCAGGCATGAGCGCTCGGCCTTCTCCAGCACGCGCAGCGCCCGTTCCCGCTCGGCGGGCGCTTTGACTACCAGCCGGGCGCGCACCGTCACCTCGATAAACTGGGTCACGCCCTCCCGGCGGTCGAGCAGACCCTCGGCGGAGAGCTCAAGCGCCGAAAACTCAAGCTTCGAGGCGCGCGCTACCGCCCGAAAGGTGAGCATCACGCAGCTTGCGACCGAGGCGACGAACAGGTGCTCGGGGCTCCAGGCGTCTCCCGGGCCACCGTAATCGGCCGGCGAGGCAAGGCGCAGCTCGGGCAGCCCGGGCGCGCGCGTGGGCAGGTAGCCGGAGGCGCCCCCGGAAAGCTCGACCTGGTAGTGATGCGGCAGCGCAATCATTGCTTGCTTACCTCCTGTTCGGCGGCACCTGGCCGGGACTCCGGCAGCGGCACCGGCGGCGTCTTGCGGCTGTAAACCAGGTGGTAGATGACCGGCACAACGATCAGGGTGAAGGCAGTCGAGGCGAAAATCCCGAAAATGAACGACCAGGCCAACCCCGAAAAGATCGGGTCGAGCGTGATCACCGCCGAGCCGAACATCGCCGCGCTGGCCGTCAGCAGAATCGGCCGAAAACGCACGGCGCCGGCCTCGATGATCGCCTCCTCCAGCGTAAGCCCGCGCGCCAGCCCGTGATGGATGAAATCGATCAGAATTATCGAGTTGCGCACCACGATTCCGGCCAAAGCGATCATCCCGATCATCGCCGTGGCGGTGAAAAAAGTCGGGTCCGGGTAACCCGCCACCGGATGGTTGGTCAGCAGGTTGAGCAGGAAAAAGCCCGGCATGATACCGATGAGCGTGAGCGGAATGGCCGCCATGATGATGAGCGGCATCGCCATCGACTCGGTCTGCGCCACCAGCAGCACGTAGATGAAAAACAGCGCCGCGCCGAAGGCCAGACCGAGGTCGCGGAAGACCTGCACCGTGATGTGCCACTCGCCTTCGCCTGCCCAGTTAAGCCTGTAGCCGGGCGGCAGCAGGCGAGCGGCGCGCCCCTCGAGGTCGAAAATTGCGTTGACCGGGCTGACGCCCACGGTTTCGGCCGTTACCAGGACTACCCGGCGCAGGTCCTTGCGGTAGATCGGCTGTTCCTCGACCGTTTGGCGGAAGCTGCCCAGCTCGTCAAGCGGGACCATGCGGCCGTCCAGGCCGTGCAGCTTTAAGGCGCCCAGGCCGACCGTGCTCGAGCGCGCCGCCTGGGGCAGTCGCAGGTTTATCAAGAGCGGGGTGCGCTCGCTGGGGCTATGCTCAAGGCCGGCGGCCTGGCCGCCCAGCGCCAGAGCCAAGGTGCGCGCGATGTCGGCCGTGCTGATGCCGTTAAGCGCGGCCTTCTCCCGGTCGGCAACGAATTCAAGCCGCGGCTCGGCGGCGATCGAGGTGTCGTCCGCCTCGGCCAGACCGGCAGTCCCGGCGAACAGGCGGCGCAGTCGGTGCCCCGCGGCGATCAGTTGGTCGTAGCCGGCGCCGACCGGGCCGTAGAGCTCGCCCACGACCGTGGCGAAAACCGGCGGTCCGGGCGGAGTCTCGACGATCTTCACCACCCGCGCGCCGCTTTGGCGCGCCAGCGCCTCGACCTGCGGCCGGATGCGCAGCGCGATCTGGTGAGAGGTC
Organism: Deltaproteobacteria bacterium; assembly: GCA_021794015.1. Classification (GTDB taxonomy): domain Bacteria; phylum Desulfobacterota; class Binatia; order Binatales; family Binataceae; genus JAJYRQ01. The sequence continues at coordinate 28,159 of JAJYRQ010000014.1, forward strand.
TGCAGCCGCGCCGAACGGGGCGCCAGGTTCACCCGGATGTCGGCCTGGTAAGGCTCGCGGCGCAGGTAGTAGTGGCGCACCATGCCGTTGAAATCAAAAGGCGAGGGCATCCCGACGTAGATTTCATAATCGGTCACCTCGGCCTGGCGCGCCAACAGCGCGCCGAAGCGCTCGGCCGCGGCGTTGGTTGCCTCCAGCGGCGTGCCGGCGGGCATGTCGATTACCAGGTTGAGCTCGTTCTTGTTGTCGAACGGGAGCATCTTGACCGGCACCAAGCCGGTCACCACCAGCAGGATGGAGAAGACCAACGCCCCGCCTATTGCGCCCAAGAACAGCCAGGCGCGCCGGCGGCTCTCCAACAGCGGACGCACCAACCGCCGGTACCAGCGCCGCACCGCCGCTCCTTCGGCTGCTCCCTCGGCCCCCCCGTGCGCCGCGGCGCCGGTCTTGGACGCCGCCGGCCCGTGATGCAGCAGATGGTAGGCGGCCCAGGGCGTGATCGTGAGGGACACCAGCAGCGACATCAGCATCGCCAGCGGCACGTTGAGCGGCATCGGCCGCATGTACGGCCCCATCATCCCGGTCACAAAGAGCATCGGAATGAACGACACCATCACCGCGAAGGTGGCCATGATGGTGGGCGTCAGGACCTCGTCCACCGCGATCAGCGTGGCCAGGCGGCGCGGATGGGTGGCCAGCCGGAAGTGGCGATGGATGTTCTCGAGGTTGACAATCGGATCGTCCACCAAAAGACCCAGCGACAGGATGAGCGCAAACAGGGTGACGCGGTTTATTGTGTAGCCGGCGGCGTAGTTGCCGAGCAGCGTGACTGCCAGCGTCACCGGCACGGCCAGCGCCACGATAAACGCCTCGCGCCCGCCCAGCGAGAGCGCCAGCAGCACCACGATGATCGCTATGGCGAGCAGAAGCTCGCGCACCAGGTCGTTGACCTTCTCGTTGGCCGTCTCGCCGTAATTGCGCGTCACCAGCAGCTGCACGTTGGAGGGGATGGCGACCCCGCCAAGCGCCTGCGCCTTGGCCAGCAGCCCCTCGGCCACGGTTACCGCGTTGGTGCCGCGCCGCTTGGCAAAGGCAATCGTCACCGCCGGGTAGAGCCGGCCCTCGGCGCCCGGCCGCGCAAGGCGCAACTGGCCGGGCATGCTGAGCAGGCGGCGGCGCGCAGGGCCGAAGCCAAGCCAGAGATAGCTGGCCGGCCGGCCTGGCGTGTCGCGCACCTCGGCTACCTCGCGCAGGTAGACCGGGCGCCCGTTAGCCACGGCGACGACCAGGTTGCGCACCTCGTCGGCGCTGCGGATGAACGGACCGCTGTCGACCACGAACTCCCGATTGTTGCGGGCAAAGCTGCCGACCCGCAGCCGGGCATTGGCGCCCTTGAGCGCCCGGACCATATCGAGCGGCGCCAGGCCTCGGCCGGCCAGCCGCTGGGCGTCCAGGATTACCCGGATTTGGCGCGGCCGTCCGCCCACCACGAACGAGCGGCCGGTATCGGGCACCTCCTGCATCCGGTGCAGAATTTCGTCGGCCACCCGGCGCAGCGCGGCGTCCGAGGCCGTGGCGCTGTACAGGGTGAAGGTCAGGATCGGCACGTCATTGATGCCGATCGGCTTGACCACCCAGCCGGCCACGCCCGGCGGCACGGCGTCCCGGTTGGACTCCAGCTTGTTGTAAAGCTGCACCAGGCTTTTGGTGCGGTCCTCGCCGACGGCAAAACGCACCGTGACCATCGCCATGCCCGGCCGCGAGATCGAGTAGATGTGCTTGACCCCCTGGATTTCCCAGAGCTTTTTTTCCAGGTTGATGGTCACCAGGTTTTCCACCTCGCGCGCGCTCGCCCCCGGCATTTGCACGATGATGTCGGCCATCGGCACGACGATCTGGGGGTCTTCCTCGCGCGGCGTTGCCAAAAGCGCGACAAGGCCGGCGGCCAGCGAGGCGATGAGCAAAAGCAGGGAGAGGTTGGAGCCCAGAAACAGGTCAACGACTCGGGCGACGAATCCCAGTTCCTGGCGTCCCTCGTTCATCGCTCTGACTGCGTGGTCTTTGCGGGGCCGAGCAGCAGCTTGTCGCCCGGGCTGAGCCCGGCCAGCACCTCGACCTGGTCGCCCAGCGCGCGGCCCAGGGCGAGTTGGCGCAGCTCGACGCCCTCGGCGGAAAGCACCCGCACGGTGGCTAGTTGGCCGACTTGGGTGACGGCGGCGCGCGGCGCCACCAGCACCTGTTCGGTTCCGGCCTGCAGGCTGGCGCGCACGAACATGCCCGGACGCAAGCCGTCGGCGGTCGGCAAGTCGGCCCGCACGATGAAACTTCGCGTGGCCGGGTCGGCGGTCGGCACGACCTCGCTTACGGCAAGCGCAAAGCGGCGCTCGGCGGCTTCAACGACCACGGTTAACGGCGTGCCCACCCGTACGTAGGAGATGAGCTTTTCCGGCACGTCGAGCCGGATGCGCAGATCCCTGGGATTGTAGAGGCGAATGAGCGGCTTGCCGGGCAAGGCCAGGTCGCCGGGCTCGACCAGGCGCGCCGCCACCACGCCGGGCGCCGGCGCCTTGACCGTGGCGTACTTGAGCGCGGCCGTTACCGCGGCCACCGCCGCCTTGGCCTGCTCGACGCGGGCCTGGCCGGTGCGAAAGGCGGCTTCGGCCGCGTCGAACTCGTGCGGAGTGGCCGCGCCGTGGGCCAAGAGCGACTTGAAGCGGCGCTGGTCGGCCGCGGCGCGCGCCAGCTCCGCCCGCGCCGCAGCGAGTTGCTCGCTCGCCTCGCGCACCCGCGCCTTGAGTTCGGCGGCGTCGAGGTAGACCAGCACCTGCCCGGCGCGTACCGGGTCGCTGGCGTGAACGGTCACCGCGGTGATGGTTGCGCTCACCCGGCTGGCCGCATCGACTGGAACGCGCGGCTCAACCGTGCCGACCAGTTCGCGCCGAATCGCAATGCGTTCGCGCTTAACCGTAACCACCGCGCCCTGGGGCGGCGCGGCTTGGCGCAGGGCAAGCATGCCCGGCGCGATGCGATCGTCCAGGGTGAGATAGAGGCCGCCGCCGGCTAAAACCAGCAATAGAAGCAGCGCCAACCATCGCTTGCGGCGCGTCTTGTTCACGGCTCAAGACTCCCGGCCGGTGCGCGGCCGACGGCAAGGTTTAGCGCGGCGGCGTCGACTAGGGTTTCGACCTCGGCCCGCGCCAGGCGCAGGCCCGCCTGCTCGCGGACCGTCTGGGCGTCGAGCACGCTTACGTTGGTCGCCAGGCCGGCGCCGTAGCGATCCTCGAGGATGCGCAGCGTGTCAGCCGCGTAGCGGCGATTGCGCCGGGCCACGCCGAGGTTTTCCTCGGCGGCGTCGAGCGTGCGGTAGGCCTTTTCGACCTGGACGCCGATGCCGCGCAGCAGCTCCTCGCGCAGGGTCCGGGCCCGCTTGAGTTCGGCCCGCGCCTTGTCCACGCGCGCCCCCGAGGCAAAGCCGTTGAACAGGTTGAAGCGCCCGTAGACGAAGACCCAGTAATTATAGCCGGCGCGGCTCAGCTCCTGGGAATCGTTCTCGTAGGCCGCGGCCACGTTCATCGTGGGCAGGTACTCGGCGCGCGCCAGGGTGAGCGCCGCTTGCGCCTGGTTTACCTGGGCCTCGGCGATGCTTACCTCCGGGCGCTGGCGAGCCGCCTGGGCGACCAGGGTTTCGAGGCTTTCCCGGCCGCGGACGGCAAGCGGCGCCGGAGCGAGGTTTTGCTGCGGCGCCAGGCGCTGATCTTCCTGCCCGAGCACGTGGGCCAGTTGCGCCCAGGCAACGCGCAACTCGCTTTGCGCCATGGTCCTTTCTTGCATGAAGGTGCCGACCATGACCTCGGTCCTAAGGACATCGGACCTGACCACCAGCCCCTGGGCCAGGCGCTGGCGCGCCTGGGCGCGATGGGCGCGGGCCGCGGCCAGCGCCCGCTCCAGTACGCCTGTCTGCCGTTCGGCCAGCACCGCGGCGTAGTAAGCCTGGATGACGGCAAACTCGGTCTGCTGGCGCACGCGGGTTGCCTGCCAGCTTTTGGCCCGCGCGCCGTAGCGCGCGGCCCGCAGCGCGGCCAGGCCGCGCCCGCCGTCGAACAGGGTCTGCGAGAAGACGACCTGGCTTTGGAAGTTCGAGAGCGCCGAGGGAAAGTTGAGCCGGTTCAGCGCGAAGTCGGCGGCGTTGAACTGCTGCTGCAGCAGCAAGTCGGAAAAGACGTAGACCGGGTTGTTGGTGTAGGAGTAGTTCTCCACCGTGTCGAGCCTGGGCAAAAGCGCGCTGCGCGCCACGGTGATGTCGGCGGCGGCGGCGCGCCGCTCAAGCTCGGCGGCGCGCAAAGTGCGGTTGTGGGCGAGCGCAAGCCTGAGCGCCTCGGCCAGGCTGATGCGCCGGGGCGCCGGCGGCGCGGCCGGGGAGGTTGCCGGGGCGGCTGCGCCCAGCGTTGCGGCGGCCAGCAGGGCCAGCAGGACAACTCTGCGAAGTAGCGGGCGGCGCGGCTCGACCGGGCGCAGCCGCAGCCGGCAAAAGCGTGCCGCAGGCGTTGCCATGCGCGCTATCCTCGAACCGTCCAAGCCGGCCGGCGGCGCGCCGTTAAGCCTCGGCCGGCGCCGCCTGTCCGTGGCCGGCATGCGCCGCCGCCTCGCAGGTGGCGCAGCGGTCGGGCACGCCGAGCGCCCGCAGCACGGCCATTGCCGGGCACCACTTGGTGAAGGCGGACTGCAGCAGGTTCAAGCCGACCAGCGCATCCAGCCAAAGCCATGCCGGATTGACCCAGTAGGCCAGGGCCAGGCCGGCCAGCACGAACACCCCGGCCAGAGCGCGCAGGCTGTCGTTGAGCGTCATCGTTCTGCCTCCTTGCTTGCATTCAAGAAATCTGTTGAATACTATAATACCTATGAAAGCCGTGTCAAGCAGCGCCCCCCCCGGCCGGGAAATCTTCGCGCCCTTCGCCATGGTCGCCCGCGCCCTGGGCCATCCCTGCCGCCTGGGCCTGCTCCAACTGCTGGCCCAGGGCGAGCGCAGCGTCGAGGCGCTGGCCGAACAGGCGGGCCTCGGGCTGGCCAACGCCTCCCAGCACCTCCAGCAGCTTCGCCGGGCCGGGCTGGTGGCCACGCGCCGCCAGGGCAACCGGATTTTCTACCGGCTTTCCGACCGGGCCGTGGTGGCCCTGCTGAGCGCGCTTCGCCGCCTGGCCGAGCGCAACCTGAGCGAGGTCGCCCGCCTGGTCGAGCGCCACTTCAAGGTGCTCGACCAGGCCGAACCGATCGGCCCCGTCGAGCTGGTGCAGCGCATGAAAAAGGGCCTGGTGACGCTCATCGACGTGCGTCCGGCCGAAGAGTTCGCCCAGGGCCATCTGCCCGGCGCGCTCAACCTGCCGCTGGCCGAACTCGGCCGGCGCGCCCGGCTGCTGCCGCGCCGGCGCGCGGTGGTTGCCTACTGCCGCGGGCCTTACTGCATGCTCTCCTATGAGGCGGTGGCCAGGCTGCGCCGGCGCGGCTTTACGGCGCTGAGACTCGAAGACGGCGTGCCCGAATGGCGCGCCAGGGGACTGCCGGTCGAGCGCGGCGCACCGCAGGCGCTCGCGCCGCAGCGCCGCAAGGGCGGGGCCGCCGCCCGCCGCCTGTGCGCCGCCAACCGACGCTAAGCGAGCAGGCGGCGCACCGGACGTATCAGGTAGTAAAGCGTAGAAAGCCGCTGCGGCAGCGGCACAAACGCCGCGTCTTCGAGCGTCGGCACCAGCGCCCGGCCCGCCAGGTAGTGCACCCGGGCGCCCATGTGAAGAATAAGGCACAGCGGCACCAGCCAGGTCAGCGCCAGACGCAGGCGCCGGCCCGAATGAAACAGCCCATATTTTATGGCGCCGTAGAGGAAAATCGCCACCGGATCAGCCCGCGCCGCGAGGTAAAGCGGCCCTGGCAGCGGCGCGCCGAGCAGCCGATGGGCCAGCATGGCACCCAAAAAAACCATCCGGCGCGTGCCCGGCCAGTGAGCCCCGCCGCTTAAGCCGCGCCAGTCCAGCCGCTCTCCGTGCCGCTGCCATAGCCGCGCCAGATCGCAAATCCAACTGAGACTGGTCCAGCCGTGCTTGGCCCCGTGAATGGACACAAACAGCAGCAAGTCGTCCGGCGCCAGGGTCGGCACCGCTCGGCCCTCAAGCGCCAGCGCGCGGGCGCGGGCGAAAAGCTCTGCCGGCGCCGGCGCAAACGGGAAATAATGCGGGGCCAGCTCCCAGTGCAGGTCCAGCACGCCGGGCACGCCGGCCTTGCGAAAAGGCGCTTGCGAAAGCTGGAAGGGACCTCGGCGCCCCAAGGCCGCAGAGAGACCCGGCGCCGCGCTATAGCCGTCGGCCTTAAGCAGCTTTAACAGCGCCGGCAGATCGCCATCCCCAACCAGGATGTCCAGGTCTTCGAACTCGCGCAGCGCCAGGCTGCCGTAGAGTTCGACGGCGCTTAGCGGACCCTTAAAGGCCAGGACGGCAAAGCCGTGCGCGGCGCAAAGCTCAAGCAGGCGCAAAAGCTCGCGTGCCAGCCGTTGATTGTTGAGCGCGGTGGCGTGAAAGTGCGAGCGCAGCGCGGCGCCAATCTCCACCGGCAGCGCAACGCGGGCGTCGCCAGCGTTTAGCTCTGCGGCGACCAGCGATGCCAGCGCGTGGCGGTGGGCAAGCTTTAAAAACCGTTCCCAACTTCCCCGGGCGCGGCTAAAGCGCGCAACTGCCTGCGCAAGCCGGCCGGCGGCGCCGGGACGCAGACAGCTAAGCAGAAGCCGCGCCTCGGGAGCAAGCGCTGCGCTGCGCCTGCGCCTGTGTCCGCTCGAAGACGTTAGGATTGGCACCGCCCGCTGTTTTCCTATGGCGTGCCACTAGCAGGGTGTTGAGAAACCCCTCAAGCTCGCTATCAGGCGTGGTTCCATTCTCAACACCTTGCGTAAAAGATGGCTTCTCTCCTACACCTTCTCTCCCCCTGGGAGAGATAAGAGTGAGGGAGCAGGATGTTGAAAGGACTTTTTCAACATCCTGCTAGGCGGCCTGCCTGCCGGCGCGGCCTGCGCGGCGGGCAGGCCGCCGCGCTCCAGGTCGTCAAGAATTGTGCGGCAGAGCGTCGGCAGTGCGGCAAGGTCGTCCGGCATTACCAGGGCGCGTCCGGCAACGCGGCGCGCCACCTGGGCCAGAAAGCGCGTCTCGTTTAGCAGCATCGCACGGTCGCCGGCGGCGATCCTGAACGTGGCGGTTGCCAGCTCCATGAAGCACTGGCGGGGCGTAAGCGCCTGGATGAGGGCGCTGGGCGGCGCGCTAAACCAGGCTTTGAAGCTGTCCGGCGGCTCGTCCCTGAACAGCCGGTAGACGCGCGCCAGCCTCACCGGCTGGCCGGAAAAGCCGCGAAAGTGGGCCGGCGCAATCCAGCGGCATTTCGAGGTGTAGTGCGCAAAGCGCTTGAGGTCGCGCCGGTTGATCTTCTGCAGCGCCTGGTAGGAGTCGTCCCATAGCCGCACGCCCGGGTAGCCGGGCAGCACGTAAGGCAGGCCGTCGCCGGCAAGCTCCAGCACCAGGCAGTCGTCGGTCAGCGTGGGGTAGCCGGCGGCCAGGAAGCTGGCGCTCAGGGTCGACTTGCCGGTGCCGGCCGGCGCGATGAAGGCGCAGGCGCCGCGTGGCGTCAGCACCGCGGTTGCGTGCAGCGCCTGCCTGCCGCGCGCCTTGAAGACCAGCGGCATCACCTGGTCGAGCGCCAGGTAACGCAGCGTCTCGGGCGGGATGCTCGCCTTGGTGGCCCGGCAAGTGACGGTCTCGGCCGGGCGGTCGATAAGGAAGTCGGCGCGGCCGGGGAACCTTACCAGGTAGCCGCCCTCGGTTTCGGCGCAGGCCATCCAGGGTTGGTCGCCCGACCAGCCCCAGCTAAAGGTCCAGCGCGGCGGGCTCGGCCAGGGAGTGGAGCAGGCGTCGAAGCAGAGGCGAATGACCGGCAGCGCGGCGTGGGCTGGGGCGGGTTTCAGTTCCGGCAAGAGGCGGTTGCTCACGACCAGGTGGCCCCATGCCTGGTAGCGGAACTCGTCTGGAATTGCAGCTTGGGGCATCGCGAAAACGACGCGAGCAGCGGGGCTCGCGCAAGCGGGGCGGGCGCTGGCAGCGCCGAGCTCAATCTTCTTCGTTTTTCTTCTTGCGTTTTTTCTTTTGGCCGCTGCCTTGTTGCGTCGTCTTGCGCCCGCTTTTTTCGGAGCCGACGGTGAGTTGAGCGACGCTGGCGTAAGCAACGAGCCTGGGGGGAGCGTAGGGGCGGTTGGCCGGCGCGCCGGAGAGCGGGGGCGAGACGGTCTGTTCGCCTTGCGGTGCGTTCTGGAACCGGATGAGGCCGGCGGCGCCGAGCTCTTCGAGAAAACCGGCCAGGTCGCCCCGCAGCTTCGGCAGCGGGGCGTCATAGGTTGCGGCCAGCGCCGCCTCGACGGCGTCAAGCGAGGCGGTGGCGGCCAGGGCGCGCCAGATGTCGTTACCCGCACCTTCGAGGCCGAAGTAGCTTCCCGTGGCGAGGCTGAGAATGACGATCTCGTCGCCCAGCTCGCTCCACGCCGCGTTTTCCTCGCGTATGGCGACCGTGGTTGTCATTGGCTTGCCGCGTAACCCTGGGAAAATGATACCGGTTCTCCGGCGTCCTTACCTTTTACGATCCGGCCTTCGGCTATCCCGCGCAAGCACCCGGCCGTCTGCCGGCTCCGGTGGTGGCGGCCGAAGAACCCGTTGCTTCTCCTAGACTTGTCCGTGCAGACCGGCCAGCGGCACAAAGTGGGGCTGCCGCGTCGTGCCGGCGATGGTTTCACGGTCGTACTCGAGCCAGGCGTGGGCGCGAAGCTGACCGCGGGCGTCTTTGGCCACGCCTATTTTAAGCTCCGGGGCTATCCCGCGGCGCACCATCATTGCGCGCGCGGCCAGGGCGCGCACCAGGCAGCCGGAGGTTCCCGGCACGACCCGGCTTGCCGTCTTGACGGCCCATGCGATGCGATCGGCCGCTTTGGCCTGCGGCTGCGCCGGCACCTGGGGCGTCGCCGCGCTCAGCCGGGCCAGCCGGCGCCACAGCGCGAAGGGCAGCAGAAGGGCAAGCCTGGTGGCGGACAGTGCCAGCGCCGCGCCGAGCAAAAGCCGGCGCTCGGCCGGCGCAAGCTTCACGAATTTCAACACTCGGGCGATCATCGCGGGGTTAAAACTGCCGGGCTACGCATCCGCGCTGCGGCTTTCTTCCTGCGGCGTTTCGTCGGCGGCATGGTGGTAGTAACGGTAGTAGCTTTCATAGTAGCCGTAGTTGTGGCTGTGCATCGCGACTTTGTTGAGCAGGACGCCGAGAATCCTGGCCCGCGCATGCTTAAGCTGGGCGCAGGCCGCCTTGGGGTAGTGCACCGAGGTGCTGGAGCTGTCCACCACCAGGATCATGCCGTCCACCATGGTCGAGAGCACCACCGCGTCGCTCACCGCCATAGTGGGCGGCGAATCGATGACGACGTAACTGTAACGCTCGCGCATCCGGTCGAGCAGCCGGCCCATCGTCTGCGAGGCCAAAAGCTCGTTGGGATTGGGCGCGTTCATGCCGGCGCTGAGCAGGTGCAGATGTTCGATGGCGGTTGGCTGGATAACCTGTTCTGCCTCTTGGGTGCCGCTTAGGATGCCGGTAAGTCCGCCGTCATTGCCAAGTCCCAGGTAGGTATGACAGGCCGGGCGGCGCAGGTCGCAGTCCATCAGCAGCACGTTGCCTCCGAGCTGCGCCAGCACGATGGCAGTGTTGACCGCGCTTACGCTTTTGCCTTCGCGCGGCACGCTGCTGGTCATCAGGATGACCCGGGGCGGGGCGTCGGCGCGGGCCAGCATCAGCGCGGTGCGAAAGCTGCGGTAGGCTTCGCTGGCCAGCGAATAAGGCTGATGCAGCGCCACCAGGCGGCTGGCTGGCGCGGGTAGGGACATCGTCTCGTTGGGCGAAGCGTCTTTCTGCCGCATCCTTCGTAGCGCGCTAAGCCCGTAGCGGCGCGTGTAGGGCCTGCCCTCGGCCTCTGCGAAGTCGGGAATCGAACCGAGCGTCGGCAGGTGGAGGCGGCGTTCGACCTTGTCGGTGTTCTCCAGGCGGTTGTCGAGCATTTCCAGCAGGAAGGCAAGGCCGAGTGCGCCGCCCAGGCTGAGCGGAGCGGCGAGCGCAAAGGTGTGCGCTTTTTTCGGGCTCGAAGCGACCGTGGGCGCCAGCGCCGGGCTGACGATGGACACATTGGAGGACTCGCTGGCCGCGGCGAAGCTCAGGTTTTTCATCCGCTCGAGCACGCTGTCGTAAAGCCTGCGGTTGGTGTCGACCTCGCGCTGCAGAATGGTATATTCCACCGCCGCGTCGTTGAGGCTGAGCGCGACCGCTTTTTGGCGGTCCACTTCCTCGGTGAGCTTGCGCTCCTGGGCCAGCGCTTGCTGGTAGGCGGCTTCGGTGGCGCCGATCGCCTTGGCGACTTCCTGGCCGAGCGTGTTGCGCAGCTCGGCCATCTGCACCTTAAGCCGCGCCAGCGGCGGGTAGGCCGAGGTGAACTGCGCCTCCATCGCGGCGCTTTTGGCGGTGAGATCGTTGATCTGCGTTTCAAGCCTCTGGATGAGCTGGTTGCTCACCACCGCGGGCAGCGCGCTGTAGTGCCGTTCGTGGATAAGCTCGACCTGCGCCTCGAATTCGATTCGCTTGACCTGGGCGGTGGTCATGTCCTTGCTTAGCTCGGAGAGGCGGTCGAGCACCATGGTATCTTTGCCGTTAAGCGCCATCAGGCCGGGGACGATTCCCTTCTGGCGCCGGTAATCGTTGAGCGCCAGCTCCGATTGCTGGAGCCGATGCTTCAAGTCGCCCAGCTTGCCTTGCAGGAAGTGTTCGGCTTCCTTGCTTGCCGTGCTGTGGCTTTCGATGCCGCTGCGGATGTAGGCCCGGGCGTGGGCGTCGGCCAGGCGCGCCGACAGCTCGGGATCGGGCGTGGTGAAGCTGATGTCGACCAGCGTGGTGTCCTGGACGACGTGGATATCGAGATAGCCCAGGTAAGCGCCGATGAGCCAAGGGGCGACGCCGTAGGGGTTTTCTTCGGCGGCGCGCGCTTTGTGTCTGGGCGCGGTATGCGGCGCGAGCAGCCACGCACCGACGCCGCGCAACCGATCCCAAAGCGTAACGAAAAGCCCCGGGCTTTGCTCGGCGCCGACAAAATTCTTGTCGTCGGCAAGATTCAGGGACCGGATGACGTGGGCCGCCAGCGTCGGGTTGCGCAAAAGCTCGCGCTGCGTTTTCAGGTAGTCGGGGCCTGCGCTGGCCACCTCGATGGCCAAAAGTGCGCCCACCGGGTCGGTTCCATAGGGCGTTGAGGGCTCAATGTTGATCGTCGTTGTGGCGGTGTAGAGCGGCGTTTGCGTGGCCAGATGGATCGCCGTGGCCAGCATCGCAACAGCAAAAACTGCGGCGACCAGCCATAGCCGCTTGCGCACTACACGCCAATATTCCCGCAGCTTTAAATCGGTTCCCTCCTCTTCGGAGCCGGCCTGTGCGAAGCCTGCTCCCATGTCAGCTTCCGGGGGTACGGTAAGCTGTATGAAGTAAGGGGAGGGTTGTTGGGAGTTTTTCAGGATAATACCCGCCTGCTAGAACCGGCTATCGAGTCCCAGCCAGAAAGCCAGGCTAGAGCCATTGCTCGATAACTTAAAATTGCCCGACTAAACACGCGTAGTCAAGCCCTCTCTTGCGAACGTAACTGAACACGCAGTAGTCCGGTTATAAGAGATCGTGATACGCCTGCGGCACCCTTTGAAAAAGCGTGCCAGCCTGGCATAGCTTTGGTAGCGGCTTTGAGGAGGCAGGGGGGGTCCGTCGGGCTTGCGTCGGCAACTGCAGCGAACGGCGACGCTCGGGCGGTCGGTGCTGCTGATTGAGGGTCGGCCGGCCTGATTGACGCCGGTGCGCCGGCAAGGTCAAGTAAGCGGGTGGGAAAAGCAGCGATGGAAACTTCGGCGGAGTTGGTGCGCCCCCACGGCAAAGAGCGCCGGCTTAAGCCGCTTCTTGTGCCGGGCGAGGCGGCGGCCGAGGCGCGCCGGCGCGCTGAAAAACTGAGCAAGGTTCCCCTCAGTTCACGCGAAGCCTCGGACCTGCTGATGCTCGGTATTGGGGCGTTCACGCCGCTTGGCGGGTTCATGGGATATGAGAATTGGCGGCGGGTATGCGCCGAGCTTATGACCGAGCAAGGAGATTTTTGGCCGATTCCGATCACGCTTTCAACCGATGGCGCGCGGGCAGCCGAGCTCTCTGTGGGCCAGGAAGTGGCGCTGGTCGAAGAGGAGACCGGGGAGCTTTTGGGGACACTCAAGATTGCCGAGAAGTACCGGGCCGACAAGGCCTGGCAGTGCCGGCAGGTCTTCGGGACCGAAGATACGTCTCATCCGGGAGTGGCCGGCGTTATGGCCGAAGGCGCGGTCAACCTGGCCGGTCCGGTAACGGTGCTGAGTGAAGGAGCCTATCCGCAGCACTACCCGGGGATTTACCTGCGGCCGGATGAGACCCGGGCGATCTTTGCCCGGCACGGCTGGCGCACCGTGGCCGCCCTGCAGTTGCGCAACCCGATGCATCGTTCGCACGAGCACCTGGCCAAGATTGCCATCGAGGTCTGCGACGGTCTTTTGATCCATCAGAAGCTGGGCCGGCTCAAGCCGGGAGACATACCGGCCGAGGTGCGGGTGCGGGCCGTGGACGCGCTGGTGCGCGGCTATTTTGTGGCCGCAAGCTGCGTGCAGGCCGGCGTGCCGATCGAGATGCGCTACGGCGGGCCGCGCGAGGCGCTGCTGGACGCGGTCTTTCGCCAGAACTTCGGCTGCAGCCATCTGATTGTCGGCCGCGACCATGCCGGGGTGGGCGATTTCTATGGGCCGTTCGACGCGCAGCGAATCTTCGACCGGCTGCCGGCCGGGGCGCTCGAGATCCGGCCGCTCAAGATCGACTGGACCTTCTATTGCCGCAAGTGCGACGGGATGGCCTCGGGCAGGACCTGCCCGCACGACCCCGCCGAGCGCATCGTGATAAGCGGCACGAGGCTGCGCCAAATTTTGTCCGAGGCAGGCGAGGTGCCGGAACATTTCAGCCGCCCGGAGGTGCTCGCGATTCTGCGCGCCTACTATACCGAAGCGAAGAAGGCGGCCCGGGTCGAGTCGCAGCCGGGCGCCGGACGGCCTGGTTCGTAGCGGCAAGAGCGAGAGCAAGAGGGGTGCGCGATGCCGACCTATGTCAATCCCGACAAGTGCGACGGATGCAAGGCGCTGGATCGCCCGGCGTGCATGTATATCTGTCCCAACGACCTGATGGTGTTGGACCGGGCGCTGGGCAAGGCCTGGAACCAGGAGCCGGAGCTTTGCTGGGAATGTTACTCCTGCGTCAAGACCTGCCCGCAGACAGCCATCGAGATGCGCGGCTACGGCGACGTTGTGCCGCTGGGCGCCGCGCTCACGCCGCTGCGCGGCACCGACGCGATCATGTGGATGGTCAAGTACCGCAACCAGCAGGTTAAGCGCTTCAAGTTTCCGATTCGCACCACGCCGTGGGGCTCGATCGAACCGTACAAAGGTTTAGAGGCCCCGAATCTGGAAGCGTTAAGGCAGCCCGGGACCGCCGGCTGGCAAAAATACCTCGGCGTGGACCGGCTGCCTGTGGCGGCTAAACCTTAGCCGGCCGGCTCGCCGCGCCAGGCGGCCCGGCCCCCGGGAAGGGCCAATGAACGAACCCGCAGTTGAAGTTGTGGAATGTGACGTCCTGATCTGTGGCGGCGGCATGGCCGGCTGCGGCGCCGCCTACGAGGCCGCCTACTGGGCGCGCGCCGCCAAGTTGCGCGTGGTGATGGTGGAAAAGGCCGCCGTCGAGCGCAGCGGCGCCGTTGCCATGGGGCTCTCGGCGATCAACTGCTACATGGGCATGAAATGGGGCGAGAATCAGCCCGAGGACTTCGTCCGCTACGTGCGCCAGGACTTGATGGGCCTGTGCCGCGAGGACCTGGTCTACGACATCGCGCGCAACGTTGACGCCACGGTCCACATGTTCGAAGAATGGGGCCTGCCGTTCTTCAAGACGCCCGAGGGACGCTACAAGCGCGAAGGGCGCTGGCAGGTGATGATTCACGGCGAGTCCTACAAGCCGATCGTGGCCGAGGCGGCGAAAAAGGCGCTCGGCGAAGGCAACATCTACGAGCGTATCTTCATTGCCAATTTGCTGCTGGACAAGGACGATTCCGGCCGAATCGCCGGCGCCGTCGGTTTTAGCGTGCGCGATTTCAAGCTCTACATCTTTAAGGCCCGCGCGGTGATCGTCGCCGCCGGCGGCGCCACCCAGGTCTTCCGGCCGCACGCCGTGGGCGAGGGGCTCGGCCGCATCTGGTACGCGCCGTGGAACACCGGCTCTGCCTACAAGCTGCCGATCCTGGCCGGCGCCGAGATGACCCAGATGGAGCACCGGCTGGTGGTGACGCGCTTCAAGGACGGCTACGGGCCGGTCGGGATGTGGTTCTTGCTCTTCAAGGCGACGCTCAAGAACGCCTACGGAGAGGCGGTCGAAGAGAAATGGGCCGAGCTGCTCAAAGAGTGGCTCCCCTACGGCGCCGGCAAGCCGATCCCGACTCCGCTGCGCAACCATCAGATGCTGCGCGACTTCGTGGCCGGCGCCGGTCCGCATTACCTGCGCACCGACGAAGCGCTGACCCGGATGTTCGCCGAGACCCAGAACGACCCGCGCAAGGTGCGCGAGATCGAGGCGGATGCCTGGGAGGACTTCCTCGACATGACGATGTCGCAGGCGCTGCTCTGGGCCTCGCACAACATCGATCCCGCCAAGACCCCCTCGGAGGTGGTGCTCACTGAGCCCTACCTGGTCGGCTCCCATGGCGCGGCTACGGGCGCCTGGGTGAGCGGCCCCGAGGACCTGGCGCCCAAGGACTACTTCTGGGGTTACAACCGGATGACCACGGTCAAGGGGCTGTTCGCCGCGGGCGACGGCGTGGGCGCCTCGGCGCACAAATTTTCCTCGGGCTCCTACGCCGAGGGGCGACTGGCCGGCAAGGCCGCGCTGGCCTACGTCATGGACACCGCCCAGGCGGCGCAGATCGACCAGCAGCGTGTCGAATCGATCAAACAGGCCCTGTTCGCGCCGCTCAAAGCCTATGAACAGGCCCAGGCGCGGGTGACGCGCGGCGAGATCAACCCCGCGGTGCTAAACCCCAGGCAGGCGCTGGTGCGGCTGCAGAAGATCATGGACGAGTATTGCGCCGGCTACGAGGTGGGCTACATGACCAACGGGCCGACGCTGCGGCGCGGGCTTGAGCTGCTCGAACTGCTGCGCGAGGATATGGCGCACCTGGCGGCGCGCGACCTGCACGAGCTGTTGCGCGCCTGGGAGCTGTGGGACCGCTACTATTGCGCCGAGGCGCACGCGCGTCACATCCTGTTCCGCGAAGAAACGCGCTGGCCCGGCTACTATTACCGGGGCGATTTCCCCAAGCTCGATGAGGCCAACTGGCATTGCTTCACCGTCTCTCGTTACGACGCCGACAAAAATCAGTGGCAGCTTAACAAAAGACCCTATGTCTCGATCGTTTCCTAGCGCGGCGGGCCTCCTCAACCCCGGGCGGGCCTAGCGCGATGGCGGCGCACAGCGCACAGGGCCAGGCGGCGCTCGAGGCCTATCCGGGCATCGTTGTTGTGGGCGGCGGAATTGCCGGCGTGAGCGCCGCGCTGGAGGCAGCCGAGGCCGGCTACGACGTCACGATTGTCGAGCGCAACCCCTATTTGGGCGGCCGGGTCGCCCAGCTTTACAAATATTTTCCCAAGCTCTGTCCGCCGTACTGCGGGCTGGAGATAAACCTGCGCCGGCTCAAGGACAATCCCCGGGTGCGCTTTTATACCATGGCAGAGGTGGCACGGGTGAGCGGCCGGCCGGGCAATTTCGAGGTAACGCTTAGACTTAAGCCGCGCTACGTCAACGACCGCTGTACGGCCTGCGCCGCCTGCACTGCGGTCTGCCCCCAGGAACGCCCCGATGCCTTCAACTTCGCAATGGGCAAGACCAAGGCGATCTACTTGAGCCACGATCTGGCCTTTCCGATGAAGTATGCCATCGACGCCGAAAGCTGCCGGCTCTCCGAGTGCGCGCGCTGCGTTGCGGCCTGCCCCTACGACGCCATCGACCTTGCGATGCAGCCGAAAAGCGTCACCCTCAAGGCGGGCGCGATCGTCGTCGCCACCGGCTGGGACCCTTACGATGCGCGCCGGCTGGACAACCTGGGGGCCGGCGGCTTGGCCGACGTGATCACCAACGTTGCGATGGAGCGCCTGGCCGCGGCCAACGGCCCTACCGGCGGCCGCATCGTGCGCCCCTCCGACGGTCGCGAGGTGATGAGCGCGGCCTTTGTCCAGTGCGCCGGCTCGCGCGACCATAATCACCTGGGCTACTGCTCGGCGATCTGCTGCCTGGCCTCGCTCAAGCAGGCGGTCTACCTCTGCGAGCGCAACCCCAAGGCGCGCGCGGACATTTTCTATATCGACCTGCGTACCCCCGGCACCTATGAATTCTTCGCCCAGAAGGTTTTCAGCAACGAGCGCATCACTGCAACCAAGGGCAAGGTGGCCAGAATAGGCCTCGACCAGGCCGGCGGCCAGCTCGTGGTCGAGGCGGAAAAGATCGCCTCGGCTGAAAAGCTCAGGCTTGCGGTTGACCTGGTCGTGCTTGCCACCGGCATGGTTCCAAGCCTGGCCGGCGGCGGCATCGCGGGGATGCCGGCGCCCGATTCGGATGGATTCATGTCCGAAGGCGAGGGCATTTTCGCCGCCGGATGCGCCAAGGGACCGCTGGACGTCGCCAGCACGGTCCAGGACGCGATTGCCGCCGCGGCCCTGGCGGTCGAAACGGTACGGGCGGCCGCCCGGGGGTAGCGCAATGGCGGGAAAGCTTGGCGTCTACCTGTGCGCCGGATGCGGCATCGGCGAGGCGCTCGATCTCGGCCAACTTGCAAAGACGGCCGAAGGTGCCGGCGCCTCGGTGCGCCGCTCGCACGCCTTCTGCCTCGAGGACGCTGCGCTCATCCGCGCCGATGTCGAAGGCGGGACGGTCAACGGCGCCGTCATTGCCGCCTGTTCGCCGCGCGTCAACCGCGACGTCTTTCGTTTTCCCGAAGCTGTGGTTGAGCGGGTCAACCTGCGCGAGCAGGTGGTCTGGAGCCATCCGCCGGGCGCCGGCGAAACCCAGAGCATGGCAGGCGACCTGCTCGCGATGGGGCTGGCATGCGCCGCCCGGGCCGAGGCGCCAAAGGCACGCGCGCAAGCGGCTGAGCGCAACGTGCTGGTGGTCGGCGCCGGCATGGCCGGGGTCAGCGCGGCGCTTAGCGCGGCGCGCAGCGGGCTTGCCGTAACGCTGGTGGAGAGAGAGGAGCGGCTCGGCGGCTACGCGGCGCGGCTTTACCGGCAGTTTGGCGAGGTGGCGTCGTTTGCCGGCGCCGAGATGCCGGCCATCGAGGAGAAAAGCGCCGCGCTTGCGGCGCTGGCCAACGTAACGGTTCATCTGCGCTCGCGGGTGGTCGAAATCGCCGGCGAGCCGGGACGTTTCAAGGTCCGCATCGCCGCCGCCGACGGCACCGAGCGCGAGGCCATCGCCGGCGCGATCGTGCTGGCCACCGGATGGCGCCCGCTGGAAACCGCCAAGTATGCCCGCTACGGCCTGGGCAGCGCGCCCGATGTGGTGACCAGCCTGGAGCTGGAAGAGATGGCCCGCCACGGCACCATCGTGCGCCCCTCCGACGGCCGTCCGGCCGGGCGCGTGGCTTTCGTCTTGTGCGACGGGCACGAGGACGACGCCCATCTGCCCTACGGCGGCAGCGTGGCAAGCCTGGTCGCGCTTAAGCAGGCCCTTTACGTTCGCCTGCTCAACCCGCACGCCACGGCGTTCATCTTTTACGGCGACCTGCAAACACCGGGCCGCTACGAGTACTTCTACGAAAGCGTGCAGGCCGATCCGGGCGTGATGCTCTGCCAGGGCGCCTCGGTTGCGGTAAAGCGGCGTGAGGACGGCGCGCTCGTGGTTGCGGCCGAGGGAACGCCCTTGGGCCCCAGCGTCGAGCTCCCGGTCGACTTGGTGGTGCTTTCCGCCGGCATGGTGCCGGAGCTGGGCGCCGCCGAGCCGGCACTAAACCTGCGCTATCTCCAGGGCAAAGGCGTGCCGGTTAGCAAGTTCGGGTTTGCTGAATCGAACTTCATCTGCTTTCCCTACGAAAGCCGGCGCAGCGGCATCTACGCCGCCGGCGCGGTGCGCCAGGCGATGGACCTGGCCGCCGCCGAGCGCGACGGCCGCGCCGCGGCGCTCAAGGCAATCCAGGCGATCGAGCGCTCGGCAACCGGCGAGGCGCTCCATCCGCGCAGCGGCGACTTGAGCTTCCCAGGCTTCTTCCTGCAAAAATGCACCTCCTGCGGCCGCTGCACCCAGGAATGCCCGTTCGGCGCCCTGGAACTGAACGAGCGCAAAAACCCGGTCCTGAACGTCAACCGATGCCGGCGCTGCGGCATTTGCATGGGCGCCTGCCCGGTACAGATAATCTCTTTCTCCAACTACTCCGTCGATATGCTATCGGCGATGATCCGGGCGGTCGAAATTCCCGAAGCTCCCGCCGATCCGCCGCCCCGCATCCTGGTGTTCGCTTGCGAGAACGACGCCTACCCGGCGCTCGATATGGCCGGGCTAAGGCGGCTTCACTGGTCCGCCGCCCTGCGTATCATCCCGGTGCGATGCCTCGGCTCGGTCAACAGCATCCTGGTGACCGACGCCGTATCGCGCGGCTTCGACGGCGTGGCGCTGCTCGGCTGCCGCCCGGGCGAAGACTATCAGTGCCACTTCATCCAGGGCAGCGAGCTTCTGGGCACTCGGATGGTCAATATGCGCGAGACGCTGGGGCGGCTGATGCTTGAGCCTGAACGCGTGTCGGTGCTGGAGGTGGCGATCTCGGATTTTGACAAACTTCCAGCGATGCTTGAAGAATTTGTAGACACCGTACAGCAGCTCGGCCCCAACCCGATGAAGGGGTTCTGACGATGGCCGCGCTGATCGAGCCGGACCTGGAATTCAAGCGGGCGATCCTTGGGCTGGACGCTCCCGACCTCACGGCCTGCTACCAGTGCGGCACCTGTTCGGCGGTCTGTCCGCTCTCGACGCCGGACAATCCCTTTCCGCGCAAGGAGATGGCCTGGGTGAATTGGGGGCTCAAGGAGCGGGTGCTAAGCAACGCGTCGATCTGGCTTTGCCACCAGTGCGCCGAGTGCAGCGCCTACTGTCCGCGCGGGGCCGGGCCGGCCAGCGTGATGGCAGCGTTGCGGGATTTCAGCGTGCGCCATTACGCGGCGCCGGCCTTCATGGGCCGCGCCCTGGGAGCGCCGCGCCATCTCTTGTTGCTGTTTGGGGCTCCGGTGGTGCTGCTGCTTTTGCTGTTGGCCGGTTTGGGCCACCTTGACGGGCTGCCGGCGGGACGCATCGTCTTTGCCAAGTTCATCCCGGATGGCTGGGTCGAAGTGATCTATTCGCTGGCGGTTGGATTGGCGCTGGCGGCAGCCGCCTGGAGCGGCCTGCGCTACTTAAATGCGATGCAGCAGGCGGGGCAGGGGCGGGTAGGCGCGGCGGAGCTGGCCGGCGCCGTGGTTGCGACGCTGCGGGCGATCTTTTCGCAGCGCAATTTCAAGGACTGCACGCGAAAGCGGCCGGGGTTGCGCAAAACCTACCGGGAGCATGCGCACCGCGCCCACCTGGCGCTTTTTTACGGCTTTCTCGGCCTGGTGATTACCACGACCTCGGTGGCCGTCGGAATGTACGTGTTCGATTACCAGGAGCCGTGGCCGCTATGGCACCCGGTCAAAATTCTGGGCAATGCAAGCGGCGCGGTACTGATTGCGGGACTCGCCGTCTTTTCGTGGCGGCGCGCCGCCGACGCCGCCCGCGCCGGCAAGAGCACCTACACGGATTGGCTCCTGCTGACCGTGTTGGCGCTCACCGCGCTGACCGGCTTTGCCTGCGAGGCGACCCGGCTGGCCGGGCTGCGGCAGGTTGCCTATCCAACCTATTTCGTCCACCTGGTGCTGGTCTTTTTCCTGCTGGTCTACTTTCCCTATACCAAGTTCAGCCACGTGGTTTACCGGTCGGCGGCGATGCTCTACAGCGCGGCAATCGCGGCGCGCCTGCCCGCCGCGCGGGCGGCGCAGGCAGGCCTGCCGGCGGCGGATGCGGCGCGCTCCTTGCCGGCGGCATGAGCGCTTCGGCCGATTCCTGCATTTTCTGCCGCCCGCGCGGGGTGGTGCGGGAAAATCGCCTGGCCTACGCCACGCGCGACAGCTACCCGGTCAGCCCGGGCCATACGCTGGTAATTTCGCGCCGCCACTGCGCGGGCCTTTTCGAGCTGGAGCCGGAGGAACTGCAAGCCTGCCTGGAACTGCTCTTCGAGGAGCAGCGGGCACTAGCGGCCGAGTTTAAGCCCGACGGCTACAATGTCGGCGTCAACGTCGGCCGGGCGGCGGGCCAGAGCATCTTCCACGTCCACATTCACCTGATCCCGCGCTATGCCGGCGACCATCCGCGCCCGCAGGGCGGGGTGCGCAACGTGCTTCCCAGGAAGGCCGACTACCCGCGCCAGCCAACGCCGTAGGCGGCCGGGCCGCACCGTTGGCCGCCTTTCACCTCTCGGACCAACGCCGTGCACCATGAAGGACGCGCAGGATTTCCACCTCTGCGCCGCGCACGCGGTAGGGGACTATGTAAGGCGTTCCCGGGATCACCAACTCGCGCGTGCTCGGCACGCGCCCGGCGCGTCCGGCAGCCGGGTATTCAGCGAGCAGGTGCGCTCCTGGGCGAATGCGCCGCGCCGTTTCGGCGGCTGCGGATGGGTTGTCGCGGGCGATATAGGCTCTCACTGCCTTTAGGTCCTCGACCGCTTGGTCCAGCCACTTGATCGTCACCGCGGCGGCTTGCGCTCCTGCGGCGCGCCCCAGCTCGCCAGCCACGCGTCGACTTCTTCGTGGCCTAGCCAACGCGCCTCTTTTTGGCCGGCGCGCTTTAGCGCGTCCCGGATGGCGCTTATCTGCCATTGGTTGACATCGAGGTAGCTTCTAACGGCTTGCGCAGCAAGCCAGGCTTTGGACCGATCAGTGGCTTGCGCGAGGTCTTCGAGCCCCTTGAGTGCGTCTACGTCAAGCCTGATGGTCATGGTTCGAGAGGCGGGCGTCTTGCGTGCTCTCATGTGTTCACATTCATACAAAACGGCACGCAAGGCAACCGGTGCTGCCAGCCGCTATTCATAAGTTCCTTTATGTTATGTAATAGCCGGGAGCCCGCGGAACGGCCGGCGCTGGGTGCGCCGGCGGCGCTCGGTCTAGCTCATGGAGGGTTCGGCCGGCGCGCCGCTTGCGAACTGCGCGGGTGCGATGGAATTGAGCGCCTGCAGCAAAACCGCCTTTCTTACCGGCTTGCTGATATGCGCCGTACATCCGGCGGCCAGGCTCTCCCGCACGTCGTCGTCGAAGGTCGAGGCGGTAAGCGCGATAATCGGGGTGGGCGCTCGGCCCTGCTCGGTCTCCCAGGCGCGGATGGCCTTGGTGGCCGCGTAGCCGTCCATCACCGGCATCTGGTGGTCCATCAGCACCAGGTCGTAGCGGCCGCGCCTGAACTTTTCCACCGCCGCGGCGCCGTTGTCGGCAAAGTCGAGGCGGAAAGGCGCGTCCTTGAGGTAGAGCCGGATGAGCATCTGATTGTCCGGCGAGTCTTCGGCCAGCAGGATGTGAAGCCGGATCTTTTCGGGCGCGGGCGTCACTTCTGGTCGCGGCGCCGGTTCGGGCTTCTGCTGGGGCTGGGAAGCCGGCGCTTCCAACTCGAGCAGCGTGGTGACGGCCTTTAGCACGTCGGCGCGCTTAAGCGGTTTGACCACGAAGACGCTGAACCCGGCGTAGCCCAGGCGCGCGGTTTTGACGCCCAGATCGTAGGAGCTGAGCATCGGAATTGCCTTGAGAGGTGGCGGCCGGTCTGTGCCGGCAGGCGATCCGGCGGCGCCCAGGGTGGCCAGCGCGGCGTCGGCCTCCGGCATCCGGGCATCCAGCAGCAAGCAGTGGTACGGTTGGCCGGCTTCGGCCTGGCGCTGGATGCAGGCCGAGGCTTCGCTTACGCTGGCCGCCTCGTCAACCGCGGCGCCGGCGGCCTCAAGCATTTCGCGCAGCACCTGGCGGCTTACCGGCAGTAGGTCTGCCAGCAGGACGCGCCGTCCGGCCAGAGGCAGTGCAGGTTCTTGTGCTGCCTCTGGCGGCGCAACCTCGAACTCGAGCCGCACGTGGAAGACGCTGCCCCGGCTCGGCTCGCTTTGCGCCCAGACCTCGCCCTCCATCAGCTCGACCAGCCGTTTTACGATCGTCAGGCCAAGCCCGCTGCCGCCGTATTTGCGCGTGGTCGAGGAGTCGGCCTGGGTGAAAACGGAGAAGACGGTTGCCAGCTTGCCGGGCGGAATCCCGACGCCGGAATCGGCAACCGAGAAGTGCAGCCGGCATCTGCCGCCTGCCCGCAGCTCTGCAGGCGTATCGGCGGACGACTCGTTTTCGACCTTCAGCACGATCTCGCCCTGCTCGGTGAACTTGACCGCGTTGCCGACGAGGTTGAGCAGTATCTGGCGCAGCCTGAGCGGGTCGCCTTTGAGGCGGCGCGGGACGTCAGGGGCAACGTGCACCACCAGCTCGAGTCCCTTTTCGTGCGCGCGCAGGCCGAAGGTCGCGCCGGCCTGTTCGGCCAGGTCCACCAGGTTGAACTCGGCATGTTCGAGCTGCAGGCGTCCGCTTTCGATCCGGGCAACGTCGAGCACGCTGTTGATCAGCTCGAGCAGGACCTGCCCGTTGGCATGCATCGTCTCCAGGTAGTGGCGCTGCTCGGTATTGAGCGGGGTTTCCTGGATGATTTCGACCATGCCCAGGATGACGTTCATCGGGGTGCGGATTTCATGTGAGATGGTCGAAAGGAACTCGGACTTGGCCTGCAACGCAGCCATCGCCGCCCCGCGCGCCGTGGTCAGCTCGCGCTCGGTGTTTTGCAGATCGGCGACGGTCTGCCGAAGCTGGCGCTCGACCCGTTCGCGTTCGGCGATCTCCGCCCGCAGCCGCTCTCCGCTTACGGTCAGCCGGTCGACTTCAAGCTTTCGCGCGCGTGAGCGCTGCGCATGCCAGGCTGCGCCCTGCGCCAGCGCCGCGGCAACCAGCAAGCTCACCCAATGGTCGGTTATCAGCGGATCTCTGGCCCATGCCAGGGTCGCATTGAGAGTCATGGCTGCCAAGCCAGCCACTCCCACCCCTACCTGCCACTTGGGATCCCATGGCACCAGAAGTGCGGTTCCGAAAAACAGTAGCACCAAAGTCTGAAACATCGCCTCAGGTCGGCCGCCGGTCAGGATGCTGACCATGGTTGCAGCGGCGAGGACCTCGACACACAGACCAAAGGTGACGGCTTGCCACCAGCGTCTAAACCGCGAAGCACAGCTCAAGCCGAGGACTATGACAGCGGCTGCGAAATTAAGCGCGTGATAGATGGTCAGGAAGGCGATGTGCGGAGCGTTTGAATATCTTTGCCAAATAAGGTATAGAGGCTGTGAGACAGCTAGGATGAGCACAGCCATGCGAATCAGGCCGAGGGTGCTACGGAAGTTCCGGTCCTGTGCCTCAGAAGCGGCCCTGTCTAGTTCGGGCGCGGGCTTACTGGCGCCGGGCCGAACGGAACTGCCGGGCGTCGGGAATTCGCTGTCTTGCGAGTCGGCGGGGCTCATCGAGAACAACACCTAGGAGAAGCGCTTTATCCAAAGGAGCTGACCAGAGGCGACAATACGAGCGTAAGGTAGGCAAACGTTCGTATCCGAGGGCTTGACACCCATTGCCGGGTGTTTGTCCCGTGGCTGCCATCTACACCGCCAGCGACGACTTGGCTGGCGCATCGTTGCAGTGGCTGTCGCCATACGGAGAACCAATGAACGACCAGATAAGGGGGGCGTTAATGAAGACATAGAAGCAAATCGCGTACCAGCGCGCGAGGGTCATCGTGCAAACCGATCTCCATCCGACCAAGCCACTTCGGAGGCAGGTCTCTGACGTGTTGCGCCGGCCCTCTTGCCAGAGCCCCCTTCAGGCGCTGTATCTGCATCGCCACCTCCCCTCCACCTCTCATCAGCAGCAGGCGTTTCCCTCCCCGTATCGGGACGCTTCAGAGCTTCGCTCTGAAAGTATAACCGAGACAGATTACTCAGGGCTTCGTCCCGGCCTCTCCCGGCGCGCCGTTCGAAACCATCTTACCCGGTTCGAACTGCTCAAGGTATCGGCTTTTACGTTCCTAACGCTCGCCGGGCGATGGACGCTGACAGGCGTCTGTCCATCGGCGCGAGCGCTCGTTTACAGGTTTGCGGGTCGGATTCCTTACATGGTCAGGAGGTAGCGAAGGTGGAAGTACGCCTCTTATCCACTGGTGCCGAACGAGAAGCCTTCGAGTTGGGGCTCAAGAAAGCCAGATCGCTTAAGGGCAGCGGCTATAGGGAAAAACCCTCTTCACGCTGGGGTCAGACCCACCTTCTCTTGGCCGATCTCTACGGGGTTTTTGAGGACGGAGATTTCGATCCCGGCCGGATGCTTGCTGGGTTCAGAGTGCATAGTATGGACCAATTTGGGCCAACTTGCTCAAAGCCAGATCTCTCCCACCTACCGCCTGAAGCAGTTTTCGAAATTGGCGAGTTGTGGTCGGTGGCCGGGCTCGATGGGCTCTCGATCCGTGCCGCGCGGGCGCTTTTCGCCGCTCGGGCAGGATGCGTAATTATACCAGGACTTAAAGGCGCGCAAGCGCTGGTGATTTACGCGGTGGCGCGTCGGTCTGACATGACAGCGGTCTACCCTGAATTCGAGGCGGTCGGCCCGCTTATCAGATACCCTTTCGTGGAGAGCTTGGATGGAGGTCCAGTCTACACGCAGCCCATGGTGCTGCAGGGGCGCGCATTGCTCGAAGTGATGTCGCACTTCTGGGCGGAAGGATTCGAGACCAA
The DNA here is from genome assembly GCA_021794015.1 of Deltaproteobacteria bacterium. GTDB lineage: Bacteria > Desulfobacterota > Binatia > Binatales > Binataceae > JAJYRQ01. Next base: position 53,240 of record JAJYRQ010000014.1, read on the forward strand.
CGACGACTATTCCCGCATCCGCATTAAAAACCCATTCGCGGTCAGGCATGTGGAACTGAGCCCGGACGCTCGGCACGAGGCTGCCGCGGCGAGCGCTGCAACCGGTGGCCACGCTTTAAGCAGTGTGGCTGCCTGAGCATCACTGCAGCGCACGAACTGTTTCTGCGGGATAGAGCGCCCGGCGTCGCGCGTGGCTTCGCCGAATCTGCCGGCCGCTCCGGCCCCGAACGCCCGGGTTGAACCACGGGCATCCGGGTGCTGCCCAAATATGGCCGCGCTCGTCTTCGGGCTGCCGCGGCTTAGCCTAAGCGCGGATCGCGGGGGCTTTTTGTGTGCACTTCGGTTGGATCGTTCGCCAGATGGCTGCTGATCTGCCTGTCGGTCGTAGGCATTAGCAGCCTCGGTCAAAAAGCGGCGCGGGCGGCCGAAAGCGGCGGCGCGACGGCGGCCGCCCATGGAGCCTGGCAGGTAAGCCGCGGCCGTTTGGCCGAGGCCGTGGCGGCGGCCGCCGTGGTTGCGTTGCCCGACGGCCGCGTGTTGATCGCCGGGGGCGATATCGGCGGAAAGCTGATGCAGGTCGTGCCCCAGGGGCTCTTCATCACCTCGACCGGCGCAGCCGAGGTCTACGATCCTCGAAGCGACAGCTTCAGGTTGCTCGGCGCCAGGATGCTGCATGACCGCGAGGCGGCCGCCGGGGTGGTGCTGAGTGTGGGACCTTATGCCGGGAGCGTTTTGATTCCAGGCGGCCTGAGCTGCAGGCGCGGGCTCATGGGTGGGAACTGTCAGGCTCTGGCCAGCGCCGAGTTGTACGATCCCAAGACGGGGCGCTTCACGGCCGCCGGGGTGCCGGACGATGCCGGCATGATAGCGGCCCGCGCCAACTACGCAATCGCGCCGATCGAGGGCTGCCACTGCGTGCGCGAAGGCGACATTCTGATTGCCGGCGGCTTTAGCGGCACGTTAACCACCGGCTCGACGATCGCGCAGAGCGCCGGGCCGGTTCGCAGCGCCGAGCTTTACGATCCGCGTCTTAACCGATTCTTTGCAACACAGGGCACTATGCATAGCCCGCGGGAGAATGCCGTTGCGGTAGCGCTGGGCGACGGCCGGGTGCTGATCGCGGGCGGCGACTCGGCGGGGTTTTTCGCTCACAGCCTCGCCAGCGCCGAGCTTTACGATCCGGCAAGCGACACGTTTACGCCGGTGGCGAGCATGCATCTGTCGCGCGAGCTGGCTGCGGGCGTGCTGCTTCCTGCTTCGCCCGGTCAGCCCGGCCCTCGCCGCGTGCTGATAACCGGCGGCCTTGCCGCCAGGAACGAACTGATGGGCTCCTCCACCGACACGGCCGAGCTGTTCGATCCGCAAGACAACAGCTTCGCCCTTACTGCCGGGAAAATGAGCGCGCCGCGCACCGGACATCCGATGACCGTGCTGCCCGACGGCCGGGTGCTGGTGGCTGGCGGCATCGACGTTTCCGGTTGGGGCAGCATGATGAATGTTGCCCAGACCAGCGTGGAGACGGCCGATATCTACGACCCTGCCACCGGGAGGTTTATTGCGGCGGGGCGACTGCCCAAGGCGCGCGGAGCGACGTTGGTTGCACCGCGCATCGCCGATGGCATGGTGCTTTACCCCGGCGGCGAGTTGTGCAACGGGCGCAGCGGCCTGTTTGCGTCCTGCCGGCCGCTTGCCTCTGCCCTGCTCTTCACGCCGTAAGTTTGCCGGCGCGTTGCCGGGGATCGGGCGGGCAGGCACGCTACTGCGCGCGCCGGCGCGGCAACGAGCGTCGCGGCTTGCTTCTCGGGCTGGTTCGAGGCAATGTCAACATGATTCGTTCCCGGTCTGTGCAGCGGCCTGGGAGCGCTCGTGTGCGGGGTATTGCCTGAAAAGCCTTCGACCTACAGGAGGGGTGAAGATGACTGCAAGATTTCGCGGCCTTATCGCGGCCTGGGTGGCAGCGGCGGCTTTCCTTGTTGTGGCGATGGGCCAGGCCCGCGCCGCCGCGCCGGTGAATGTTGCCCTGATCTTTCCGCTCTCGGGCCCCAACGCCAGTGTCGGCGAGCAGAGCGTGAACGGCGCCAAGCTTGCTGCCGAGGAAATCAACCAGGCCGGCGGCATCAAAAGCCTCGGCGGCGCGCAGCTCAAGCTTATCGTCGCCGACTCGACCAACAATCCTCAGGGCTCGGTGACGACCACCGAGCGCATCCTGGCACAGCATCAGCTCTCGGCCGTCTGCGGCATGGGCATCTCGCCGCTTACGGTGGCTGCGATGCCGGCGATGGTCCGCCACCACGTGCCGCTGGTAACCAATTCGATTGCCGAGGAGTTGATAACGCCGAGCAACGGCGGCTACGTTTTCCAGGTTGGCGCGCATGCCCGGCAGTTCGGCGAGCAGCAGGTCCGCTTCCTGCGCTACCTCAACACCCAGTACAGGATGAACCTCACTAAGGCGGGGGTCCTTTATATCAACAATCCCTACGGGCTGGCCACGCGCAAAGGGATCGAGCACGTGACCAAGGCGGCCGGTCTCGAGGTGGTCTTTGATTCGGCCTACCCAGGCAACATTACCGACGCCAGCCCGCTGGTAGCTCGCATCCAGCGTTCCGGCGCGCAGGTGCTTTTTGCGGCCTCCTACGTCTCTGACGCGCAGCTCATCCTGACCGCGTTGCGCGGCGCCGATAGCCACATCCTGGTGATCGGCGCCGGCGGCGGCTACATCTGGCCGCCGATCGGGCAGGCCCTTGGCAAACGGGTCAATGGGCTTTTGGGTGTTGCCATGTGGAACTTCAATTCGATGAACGTTACGCGCAACCGGCACTTGGTCGAGGTAACGCGCCGCTACGCTCGGCTTTACGGCACCTTCATGCCCGAGCAGGCCGGCACGGGCTACGCAGGCATGTTCGTGATCGCCGCCGCGCTGGAGCGGGCCGCCTCGGCCGATCCGGCCAAGGTGCGCGACGCGCTGGCAAAAGTTGACATCGACCGCGGCGGAGCGACAATCATGCAGCCCGGCCGCGTTGCCTTCGGCCCCAACGGGGGCAACAAGTATATCGAGCCGGTGGTGGTGCAGTGGCAGGGCGGCGTCCCGCACACGATTTTTCCTGAGACCCTGGCCACGGCGCATCTGCACAAGCCTTAAGCGCCGGCCTCGGCCGCGCGGCAGTCCGCTCTGCTGATCGATGGTCTTTCTGCTCCAGTCGCTGATCAACGGTCTCTTGATCGGCGGCGTCTACGCGCTGGTGGCCATGGGGCTCAACCTCATGTTCGGCGTGATGAAGCTGGTCAATTTCGCCCACGGCGAGTTTCTGATGGCGGGCATGTACGCGGCGGTGCTGCTGGCGGGCCTGGGCGTGCCCGCCGGCTTTTGGGGGCTTTACTGGGTGGCGCTGCCGGGCGCGTTCCTGATGGGAGGGCTGGGCTGCGCGGTCTACCTTTTGCTGCTGCGCCGCGCGGCCGCTTTCGGCGAGGCGGCGCAGATACTGCTCACCGTCGGTCTCTCGCTCGGGATGCAGGGCGCGGCGCAGGTGCTGGCAGGCTCCGACTTCAGGCTGGTGCCCAACCCGATTAACGGCGCGGCGTTGCGCCTGGGAGGCGTGACCGTTCAGATCGGGCCGCTGGTCGCCTTCGCGGTCGCGCTTGCGGTAACGGCCGCAATGGCCTGGCTGCTCGGCCGTAGCTGGTTCGGCCGCGCTGCGCGCGCGGTGGCGGAGGATATCGCGCTGGCCCAGGCGCTGGGGGTGGACGCGCGGCGTGTTTTTCTGATGACCGCGGCGCTGGCCGCCGGCCTTGCCGGTCTTGCCGGGGCGCTGATCATTCCGTATCACTACACCTTTCCCAACGTTGGGCAGAGCTTTGTAATTGTGGCTTTCCTGGCGATCGTGATTGCCGGGCTGGGCAACGTGCTGGGCGCGGTGCTGGGCGGTCTTTTGCTGGGCATGGTGCAATCGGTGACCGCTTCCTACCTTGACCTGGATTTGTCGACCGCGGCGATCTACGTTCTCTTCCTGGCGGTGCTTCTTTTGCGCCCGCAAGGTCTTTTTACCCGCCGCGCGCGCACGGTGTGAGCTTTTGCCGACCGCTGGTGGGTGGCGCTGGCGGCGCGCTTGTCTGACGGCTGCGGGGCGGCAGGCGTTGTAAGAGCGACCAAGGATGATGCTGCTTAAAGCTTTGGCCGTCTGGGTGCTGGCGTTGGCGCTGGGTTTTTTTGCCGGCAGCGGCTATCTGGTCCAGATGGCGACGGCGACGGCGATTCTGGCGCTGTGGGGTCAGAGCTGGAACCTGTTCAGCGGCCTTTCGGGCAACATCTCGCTGGGCCACTCGGCGTTTGTTGCCACCGCGGTCTACATCACGCTGGTGCTGTTTGTCCGCTGGGGAGTGCCGCCGCTTTGGGGCGGCTTTTGCGGCGTTGGCGCGGCGGTTGCTCTGGCGGCGCTGATTGGGGCCGCGACGCTGCGGCTGCATGGTCCCTATTTTTCGCTGGCCACGCTGGCCGCGGCGGCCGTGGTCCTGGCGCTTATTCTGCACTACCCGGACCTTACCGGCGGCGCCAGCGGGGTTGCTCTTGCCTTTACGCACAACGCGGCGCTCTCGCTTGAATTCACCGACGGCCGCGTCTACTACGCGATTGCCGTGACGCTGCTCTTTGCGACAACGCTGCTGGTGCGCTGGGTGCGGCAAAGCCGGCTGGGCTATTACATCGCAGCCATCAAAAGCAGCGAACAGACGGCCGCCGCGGCCGGCGTGCATGTTGCCCGGGTCAAGGTTGCGGCCTTCTGTCTGAGCGCCGGGCTGACCGCCGTGGGCAGCGTGGTTTACGTCTTCTATCTTGGCTTTGCCGATCCCAACTACCTGGCCGGGCTTACCCTGTCGATCGAGATCGCCCTGGTTGCTTTTCTCGGCGGCGCCGACTTTCTGCTCGGCCCCCTGGTGGGCGCGATATTTTTTGAGCTGATCGATACCGGCGCCAATGCGCTGGTCGGCGCCTCCGGCGGATGGGACATGATGGTGCTGGGCTTTGCGGTCGTGGCTGCGGTCATGATCGAGCCGCGCGGACTTTGCGCCATGGCCGTGCGGGGATGGGAGGCGCTGCGCTGCGCCTTCGGCTACGGCGGAAAGACGCTGGCGCCCGTATGACCCCGCTTTTGGAAATCAAAGCGGTCAACAAGTCTTTCGGCGCGCTGCGCTCGCTGGTCGACCTATCGCTAACGCTCGACGGCGCAAGCATCGTCGGCCTGGTCGGCCCCAACGGCGCCGGGAAGAGCACGCTCATCAACGTGTTGAGCGGCGTCTATCGGGCCGATTCCGGAACCGTTTGCCTGGCCGGCACCCGGCTTGACGGAGTTTCGACCGCCGGCCGGGCCCGCCTCGGCTTGGTGCGCACCTTCCAGCGGCCCACGCCGATCCCGGAACTTAAGGCGCTGGACAGCGTGCTAATCGGCGGCCTAAGCCGCGGCCTTACGCTGCGCCAGGCGCGGCGCAAGGCCCGCGAGACGCTGGAACTGCTCGGGATCGCCGCCATCGTCGACTTGCCGCCCCACCTGATGCCGGCGGCCCATGTGAAGCTGCTCGACTTCGCCCGGGTGCTGATGCTTGAGCCGCGCGTGGTGCTGCTCGATGAGCTGATGGTGGGGCTCTCCGCCGCCGAAATAGCCGCGCTCCAGCGCGCCCTGGAAGAGCTTACCGGCCGGGGCATGGCGTTTATCGTGGTCGAGCACTTGATGTACGTGATCAGGCGGCTTAGCCATCGGCTGGTCGTAATGGACGCCGGCCGCCTAATCGCCGACGGCGAGCCGGGCGCGGTCATGAGCGACCCCAAAGTGGTGGAGGCCTATTTGGGTGGAGACACACACGGCTGGGACGCTGCTTGAAGTAACCGAGCTGCGCACTGGCTACCTCGGAGTCGAGGTCCTGCACGGTATCGAGCTGGTGGTGCGGCCGGGCGAGACCGTCTGCGTTCTGGGCGCCAACGGGGCGGGCAAGACAACGTTGTTGCACGCGATCATGTGCCGGCAGCCTGCCTGGTCGGGCAATATCCGGCTGCGCGGTGTCGAGCTCGGCGGCGCGCCGCCGTTTGCGCCGGCACATCTGGGGCTTTCCTACGTCCCGGAAGGACGCGGCGTCCTGGCCTCTCTCACAGTGCGGGAAAATCTCGAGCTGGGCGCTTATCCCCCTCGCGCCCGTGCGCGCCTTAACGACAACCTTGAGCGGGTCCTGGCCCTTTTTCCGCCACTCAAACCGCGCCTGGGAGAGCCGGCGGCAAACTTAAGCGGCGGCCAGCAACAGATGCTGGTGATCGGGCGCGCCCTGATGGCCGCCCCGGAACTCATCCTGCTCGACGAGCCTTCGCTCGGCCTAAGCCCTGCCGTGACCGGCCAGGTCTACAGCGCCCTGGCGCAACTCAAGTCCTCGGGCCAGGCAATCCTGCTGGTCGAACAGAACGTCAGCATGGCGCTCAAGCTGGGAGACCGCGCCTACGTGATGGAACAGGGACGCATCGTCGTCTCCGGCGGCCGCGAGCGCGTGCTTGCCGATCCCAGGCTGCGCAATGCTTACCTGGGCTTGTAGCCGCCGGCGCCGCCTAAAGGGCGGGCCATCGCTGGACGCGGCGCGCCTTGGCGCACCGGGAGTTTTAGCCGATGCGACGCGCCTGGGGTGAGCCCCCCTGGCGGCTGCCTTCGTTGCCGGCGTTGGCGCCAGCCTGCCGCGCAGGCGGCACGGGCAGGCCGCCGCCTGCGGCGACGGCCGAAGCGATAATCATAGGCGCCGGTCTTACTGGGATGGCGGCGGCCTATCACCTGGCCCGGCGCGGGCTGGCGCCGCTGGTGCTTGAGGCGGCCGCCATCGGCGACGGCGCCAGCCGCCGCACCGGCGGCATCGTCCTGGACGGCACGGCCAGGGGCGGCCTTGAAGGCAGCACTGGCGCGCTCGACGAACTTGCGCGGCTGGTTGCCTTAGAGCGGATTGACTGCGACTTGCAACTCGGCGGCTGCTGGGAGCTGGAGCATCGGGCGCCCGGCAGTGCTAAGCCGCCGCTTTGGACCGACAACGGCGTTGAACTGGCCGTGCGCGCCAGCGTGCCGGGCGGTACGGTCGATCCGGCAGCGCTGCTGGGCGGCCTGGCCTTGGCCGCCCACCGGGCCGGCGCGCGGCTGTACGAGCATACCGCGGTAAAAAAGCTGGACCTCGCGCCGAAGCCGCAACTTGAACTGGCCGGCACCGTTATCAGGCCGCGCCTCGTTATCGTTGCACTTAACGCCTGGATGGCCTCGATGCTGCCCGGGGTGCGCCCCGTAACCAGTGCTTTCACCTTTGCCTGCGCCACCGAGCCGCTTGCGCCCGCCGTCCTTGAGACGGTTGGCCTGGCCGCGGGAACTCCCTTCTACACGATTGATCTGCCCTACCTGTGGGGCCGGCCTTTGGCCGACGGCCGGGTTGTTTTCGGTTCCGGGCTGATTTTTCTTGCCCCCGATCAACTGGAGCGGTTCGATATCGCGCAGGAGGAGCCGCAGGCGCTGCTGGCGCGGCTTGAAAGCCGCGTGCGCAAACTTCATCCGGCACTTGAAAATGTCGGCTTCTCCGCGCGCTGGGCCGGACCGGTCGCGATTCCCGAAAATTTCACCCCGATTATCGGCCGGATGCGCCAGGCGCCGCAGGTGCTCGTGGCCGGCGGCTATGCCGGCCATGGCGTCGCCTTGAGCGTGCGCGCCGGCCGGCTTCTAGCCGAAGCGGCGCTCGAGGCGCGCCCGCTGCCTGTCTGGAGCGAGCCGCAGCTTTGAAGCTGCGCTTGGCGCCGGCCCGGCTCAGGCCAGATCGAAAAACAGTATCTCGGCGGCCGACTGTGCCTCAATCGCAAGCGTCCGCTCTTCACTTATCGCAGCGCCGTCGCCGGGCTTAAGTTCGAGCCCATTTAGACTGAGCGCGCCGGCGCAGACCTGTAGCCAGCCATGGCGCCCCGGCCGCATCTCGTGGCGGATGGCATCGCCGGGCTTTAGCAGCGCCGCGCCAAGCGCGGCGTCCTGGTGGATGGTCAACGTGCCGTTGCTTCCGTCGGGGGTGGCTACGGGCACGAGGCCGGCGGCTGCGCCCAGGTCGAAAGCCCGCTGTTCGTAGCCTGGGGCAAGTCCCTGCTTGCCGGGCAGAATCCAGATTTGCAGGAAATGCACCGGCTCGGAGCGCGAGGCGTTGTACTCGCTGTGCATGATGCCGGTGCCGGCGCTCATCCGCTGGACCTCGCCCCGGCGGATGACCGAGCCGTGGTTGAGGCTGTCCTTGTGCTCGAGGGCGCCACTGAGGATGTAGGTGATAATCTCCATGTCGCGGTGGCCGTGGGTGGGAAAGCCTCCGCTCGGCCGGACGCGGTCTTCGTTGATAACCCGCAGAGCACGAAACCCCATCCGACGCGGGTCGTAATAGTCGGCGAAGGAAAAACTGTGCAGGCTGTCAAGCCAGTCGCACTGCGTGCGGCCTCGTTCGACGCCTTTTCGCAATTCGACCATTGCTCCCCTCGGCTCCGCTCGCTCCCGCCTTTTAAACGCGGGCGGCGCGCGGCTCAAAGTAAGCCTAGCCGCCACGCCGAACCGGGTCGAGCGGCCCTGCCTGGCGGTTCTTAACCCCTACCCTGCCGCGTGCTAACTATGCGTTAAAGCGGCGCACCGCATGGACCAGGGCAACAATGCCGGCGCCGGCCTCCGGGGCCGGTCGAGCAACAGGCGTCGCCGGCCGAATGAAAGACAGCACGGCCGCTGAGCGCGGCCGAAGCGGCGGTTTGTCTGCCTGACGGTACGGTGATGCAAAGCCAAGAAAGCGCCCAAGAACAACGCCCCGAGCCGGAAACGTTCCTCGACCTCGAGCAAACGCCCGCCAAAGGGCGGCTCAAAATCTACCTGGGCGCCGCCGCCGGCGTAGGTAAGAGCTACCAGATGCTCAAGGAGGCCCACGAACTCAAGGCGCGCGGCATCGACGTCGTCCTCGGTTTCATCGAGCCCCACGGCCGGGCCGAAACCGCCGCCCTGATCGAGGGGCTCGAGGCCGTCCCCCGCCGCCAGATCGCCTACCGCGGCGTCACGCTCGAGGAGATGGACCTGGATGCCATCCTGGCGCGCGCTCCCACGGTGGCGATCGTCGACGAGCTGGCGCACACCAATGTCCCCGGCACGCGCCATGAAAAACGCTACCAGGACATCGAGTCCCTGCTCGCGGCCGGGATCAACGTCATCACCGCGGTCAACGTCCAGCACATCGAGAGTCTAAACCCCGTGATGCGCCGGATTACCGGCGTTGTGGTGCGCGAGACCGTGCCCGATTCGTTCATCATGCGCGCCAACCAACTGGTCACAATCGACCTCGACGTCGAAACCCTGCGCCAGCGGCTGCGCGAGGGCAAAATTTACCCCGCCGAACAGATCGACCAGGCGCTCAAAAATTTCTTCAAGCCGTCCAATTTGGTGGCCCTGCGCGAGCTGGCCCTGCGCGAAGTGGCCCGCACGCTGGAGCGCCAGCGCGAGGTGCGCCAGGCCGACACCGGCAAACCCTCGCGCATTACCGAACGTCTCATGGTCGGGCTCTCCTCCAACCCAATCGACAGCGACCTTTTGCTGCGCAAGGCCTGCCGCATCGCCGGCCAGCTCAACGCCTCCTGGTACGCGGTCCACGTCGAGACGCCCAGGGAATCGGTCAGCCGGATAAGCACGCGCGACTTCGTCGCCCTGCTGGACAACATCAACCTTGCCTCCGACTTGGGCGCCGAGACGGTATGGCTCAAGTCGGACGACGTGGTCAAGGCGCTGCTCGATTTCGCCCGGGAAAGGGGCGTTACCAAGCTGGTCGTCGGGGAAAGCCGCCAGCCTTTGTGGCGGCGGCTTATCAAGCGTTCCGTGCCGATGCGGCTGCTCGCCCAGGCCGAAGGCCTGGACATGGAGATCGTCAGCCACGACAGCCTGGAAGGCACGGCTTGACCCGGCTTGCGCTTGCGCGCGGTCCCGCTTGCTCGAGGCCTTTACGTTGCAGCCACTCTTCGGTTCGGCCGAGAATTGAAACAAACCAACCAACCGATGCCCGACAGCACGCCAGTAATCGCCGTAAGCGGCCTTAAGGTCGAGCGCGAGATCGTCATTCTGGACGGCGTCTCATGGCGGGTCGAACGCGGCCAGCATTGGGCCATCCTGGGCGCCAACGGCGCGGGCAAGACCGCGCTGTTGAGCACGCTTACCGGCTACCTGGCGCCCACCGCCGGCACGGTCACGGTCCTGGGAGAAACCTACGGCCGCGCCGACTGGCGCGCCCTGCGCACCCGGGTGGGGCTGGTCAGCTCGAGCATCAGGCAGATGGTGCCAGGCCATGAAACGGCGCTCGCCACGGTGGCCAGCGGACGGCGCGCGATGCTCGGCCTGTGGGGCCGGCTTAAGGCCGAGGAGCGGCGCCAGGCGCTGGAAATCCTCAGCCAGGTCGAGGCCGCGCACCTCATCGAGCGGCCATGGCGTTTCATCTCGCAGGGAGAGCAGCAGCGCCTGCTGATTGGCCGGGCGCTAATGGCGCGCCCGGCGCTGCTCACTCTCGACGAGCCGTGTGCCGGGCTGGACCCGGTTGCGCGCGAGCACTTTCTGGATTTTCTCGAGCGCCTGGCCGGCGCCGAGAGCGGCCCGACCCTGGTGCTGGTAACCCATCACGTCGAGGAGATCGTGCCGAGCTTTTCGCACGTCCTGATGCTGCGCGGCGGGCAGGTGCTGGCGGCCGGCCTCAAGCAGCAGCTTTTGACCTCGAAGCGGCTCTCCCAACTGTTCGGCGCCGCGGTGCAGCTCCATCGCAACGACGGCCGCTTCACCCTGCGCGTGGCGCCCGCGCCCGGCGTGGTGCTGTAGCAAGCTGAAGCGGCCCGCTGCGAGGCTTACCGCAGCGCGACGGAGCGCGCAGGTCAAGCAGCTTCATAAACGACCGCACGGCCCGGATGTCATTCTGAGCGAAGTCTGCGGAGCGAAGAATCTGCGCGCAGCGGCGCAGGCAGGCCAACGGGAGCGCGATGCAGGGATGCCCGGTGCGCTTTTCCTGCCCCCCGCCCGCTTGCGGGAGAGAGCCTGCCCTGAGCCTGTCGAAGGGGCAAGCGGTGCGGCGGTTGCGCTTCTCTGGCGCAACCGCCGCACCGCGCGGGAATGACAGGTGAGCCCGCAACCGAACAGAACCTGTACAACCGGATTGTGCGGTAATCAGTAAGCCGCCGATCCCGCAGCGGTGCAGCGCTGGGCGAGCAGGTGCTTTTGCACCTTGCCCATGGCGTTTCGCGGCAGTTCGTCAACGAAGACGATCCGCTTGGGCAGCTTGTAGTTGGCCAGCTCGCCCTTGAGGCGTGCCAGGATTTTCTCGGCGCAAAGCGTGCGAGCATCCGCGCCACGCACCACCGCCGCCGTCACCGCCTCGCCGAAGTCCGGGTCGGGCAGGCCGAAGACCGCCGATTCGGCCACGCCTTCGATCCGGTCGATCGCCAGCTCGACCTCCTTGGGATAAACGTTAAGGCCGCCGGTGATGATCAGCTCGCGGGCGCGGCCGGCCAGCCAGAGGTAGCCGCGCTCGTCCAGGCGGCCGAGATCGCCGGTGCGGACAAAACCGTCGGCCGTAAACGCCTCGGCATCCGCCTCAGGCCTCTTCCAGTAGCCGCGAAAAACATTTTCGCCGCTTGCCTGGACCTGGCCGACAAGCCCGGGCGCGACCGGGCGGTCCGCTTCGTCCGCGACCCGCACGCGCACGCCCGGCAACGCAACGCCCACCGAGCCCGGCATGCGCGGTCCGGCAAGTGGATTGGAGGTAAGCATCCCGGTCTCGGTCATTCCGTAACGCTCCAGGATTTCATGGCCGGTGCGCCCAGCGAAGCGGCGGAAGGCTTCCTCTGAAAGCGGCGCCGAACCCGAGATGAAAAGCCGCATCCCGGCGCTCGCCTCGCGGCTTAGCTCCGCGCTCGCCAGCAGACGCGCATAGTAGGTCGGCACTCCCATGAAAACCGTCGCCCGCACCAACGCCCTCACCACGGCCGCCGCCTCAAAGCGCGGCAGAAAGAGCATCCGCGCCCCCGACAGCAAGGCGCAGTGGCAGGCGACGAAAAGCCCGTGAACGTGGAAGATCGGCAGGGCATGCAACAGCACGTCGCTTTCGCTAAAGCCCCACAGGCGGCTTAGCACAAGCGCGTTACTGGCCAGATTGGCATGACTGAGCACCGCGCCCTTGGGTCTGCCCGTGGTGCCGGAGGTGTAGAGAATCGCCGCCGGCTCGTCCCCGCCTGGTGCGGTGGGCGAAAACTCGTCTCCCAGTGCGCGGCTTCGCTCAACCAGGCTTCCGCCGCCCCGCGCATCGAGCGTCTCAACCGAAATCTTCGGCGCCAGCTCGCGCATCATCGCGTAAGCCTCCGGCCGGCAGACCACCGCCGCCGGCGCGGCATCGGCAATGAAGTAGCCGACCTCTCCCGCCTGGTAAGCCGGGTTCACCGGCAGGTAGACAAAGCCGGCGCGCAGACAGGCCAGGTAGAGCATCACGGCCTCCACCGACTTGTCGACCATCACGAGCACCCGCTCGCCGGGGCTGACGCCCAGCGCCGCAAGGTGCGCGGCGAAGCGTCCGCTCCAGGTTTCCAGCGCGTCGTAGGAATAGGTCCGGCCGCTTGCCGTCTCGAGCGCGGTGCGCGAGCGGTCGCCGGGAAAACGCTCGGCCAGCAACTCGAACAGATTACCGTAGGTCGCCAACGCAACTCCGCCTTTTTGCTCTTCGCGCCTGCCCGCGGACCGTTGATCGTAGCAGAGTTCCCGGCACGCATCCGCATCAGCCTGCCTGCCGTGGTATCTCCCGGGCCGCCCCGCTATGCTCAACTGGACGGCCGGGAAGCATCGGCAGGCCGAGGCAAGCCGTCGCTCCCGGCACGGAGGGCTTGCCCGTGCCAGGCTTGGCCCACACAGGCTGAAGGCCTGCCGCCATCCGGGGAGCAAGCTCTTATGGCAACCTACGTTATTGTCAACCTTCAAGTTCACGACCCGGCTACCTACGAGCGTTACCGCGCGGCGGCGCCGGCTCTGATCAAACGGCACGGCGGCGAGTACCTGGTGCGCGGCGGCGACTGCGAGCTGCTCGAAGGCACCTGGCATCCGCAAAGGCTGGTGGTCCTGCGCTTTCCCGGCCGGCAGGCGGCGCTCGCTTTTTTCAACGATCCCGACTACCAGCCGCTAAAGGAGATGCGCCAGCGCTCCACCAGCACCGATGCGGTTATGGTAGAGGGCGTCTAACCGGCGCGCGCGCCACCGCCCGGCGTTGCTCAAAATCGAAGGCATGTGCCCGGGCGGCTTGGGGCACAGGGGTAGAAGCCGATATGGCAGGCAGCCTACCGACAGCCGTTGAGTTGACCCGCCGGCTCATCCGGTTCAATACGATAAACCCTCCCGGCGCGGAAGAGGCCGCCGCCCACCACCTGGGGGAGCTGCTCGCAGCCGGCGGCTTTGCCGTCAGCTACCATGAATTTGCCCCGCAGCGGACAAGCCTGATAGCGCGGCGAGCCGGGAGCGACGAAGCCGGCGCGCCGCTTTGCTTTACCGGGCACCTGGACACGGTGCCGCTGGGAGCCGCGCCCTGGAGCGTTGACCCGTTCGCCGGCGAAATTGCCGACGGCAAGCTTTTCGGCCGCGGCGCCAGCGACACCAAAAGCGGCGTGGCAGCCTTCGTTGCGGCGGCACTGCAGGCGGGCAAAGAGGCGGCGCGCGGCCCCGGCCTGGTTCTGGCGATCACCGCCGGCGAGGAGACCGGATGCCAGGGGGCCTTTCACCTGGCCCAAAGCGCAGCCGGCCTGCTCGGCCCGGCCGGGCTTTTGGTGGTCGCCGAGCCGACCTCCAATTACCCCTTGCTCGGCCACAAGGGCGCGCTCTGGCTGCACGCGCTAAGCCGCGGTGTCACGGCGCACGGCTCGATGCCCGAGCGGGGGGTCAACGCCGTCTACAAGATGGCGCGCATCCTGGCCAAGCTGGAAAGCTGGCGCTTCCCCGAAACGCCGCATCCCGTGATGGGCCGCTCCACCCTGAACGTCGGCACCGTAGCGGGCGGCATGAACATCAACTCGGTGCCCGACCGCGCGGAGATCACGATCGATATCCGCACCATCGCCGGCAGCGATCACGCCCGCCTGCGCGCGCTGCTCACCGCGCAGTTAGCGCCCGAGCTGGACGAGCTTGAAACCGTGCTCGACCTGGGCAGCGTATGGACCGACCCCGGCCGGGGCGCAAGCAGCGAGATTTTCGCCGCCCTCGAGCCGCTGCTGAAGGAGCGGCTCGAGCCGCGGGCGGCGCCCTACTTCACCGACGCCGCGGCGCTGCATCTGGCCCTGGGCGGCGTGCCGACCGTGATTCTCGGGCCCGGCGAGCCCGATCTGGCGCATCAAACCGGCGAATTCTGCCGGGTTGCAAAAATCGAGCAGGCGGTCGAACTTTACCGCGCGCTAATCCGCCGCGCCGGCGCGCTCCAAGGCTAGCGCCCGCGGCTACCGCCGCGGGCCTGATGCGCTGCTTCTTCGACACCAACGTTTTGGTCTACCTGTTCGACGCTGCCGCGCGGCTAAAGAAAGCCCGCGCCCAAAGGCTGGTTAAAGAAACGGCGGCCAAGGGGTTGGCGCTTCTGAGCAGCCAGGTTCTTCAGGAATTCTTCGTTGTGGTCGGCTGCAAACTCTCGCTGCCGCTGCCCCCTGAGCAGGCGTGCGCAATCTGGCCAGGTTTCCGATCGTTGCGGTGAACGCCGAGATGGTCCTGAAGGCGATCGAAGCGATGCGACGCTACCGGCTTTCTTTTTGGCACAGCCTCATCGTGCAGGCGGCTTTGCGCGGGGGCGCCGCGATTCTTTACACGGAAGACCTCCAGCACGGGCGGGTCATCGAGACGCTTGCGGTCCAGAATCCTTTCGCGGCTTGACCGAGGTTTCGCCACCCTGCCCCGCTAAGACAGCGGGACAGATAGACAGACAGCAATACGATCCGGCCCAGCCGGCTTAGAGGTAGCGGGCGCCGGCCTGCTCGGCAAACCGGCCGGGCTCTCCGTGCCAGGCGATCCGGCCGTTTTCCAGCAGGTAGAGGCGCTGCGAGTGGCGCAGCGCGAAGGTCAGGTTCTGTTCGCCGAGCAGGATGGTCAGGCCCGACTCGCGGCGCAGCGCCGCCATCGCCTCGGACAGCATTTCGAGCACCACCGGCGCCAGCCCGAGCGTCGGCTCGTCCAGGATGAGCAGCTTGGGGTGCGGCATCAGGGCGCGCGCAATCGCCAGCATCTGCTGCTCGCCGCCCGAAAGCGTGCGGGCGGCCTGGCGCTCGCGCCGGGCCAGGATGGGGAACAGGCGCAAAAGCCAGCGCTCGCGCTCGGCGGCCTTCGATGCCGGCGTATGGTAGGCGGCCAGGTCGAGGTTCTCGCGCACGCTCATGTCGCCGAAAAGCTCGCGGGTCTCGGGGCAGTGGATGATCCCCGCCCGGGCGATCGCACTCGGCTTGGCGTCGTTGAGCGGCGCGCCTTGCCAGCGAATCTCCCCGCCGTACGGCAAAAAGCCGCTAAGCGCGTTGAACAGGGTTGTTTTCCCGGCGCCGTTCAGCCCCACCACCGAGACAAACTCGCCTTCGTGCACCTCGAGGTCTACATTGTCCAGCGCCCGGCCCTTGCCGTAATAGACGCTAAGCCCTTTGACCTCGAGCAGCGGCGCCCGGCCGCGTGCTGGCGCCGGCACCGTTGGCTGAGCGCTCTCAGCCAGCACGCCCGTCCCCAGGAAAACCTCGCGTACCTGCGGATCGGCGATCACCTCGTCGGGGCTTCCTTCGGCAATCTTGCGCCCGACATGGATTGCAACCATCCGGTCGACCAGCGCCCTTACGCCCTTGACGTTGTGGTCGACCAGGATGACCGCGCGCCCCTCCCCGCGCAGCGCGCGGATCACGCCCGACAGCTCGCGCGCCTCGGCCGCGGTCAGGCCGGCGAACGGCTCATCCAAAAGCAGCAGCCGGGGATCGCCGGCAATCGCCTTGGCCAACTCCATGCGACGCACGTGGGCAAACGGCAGCGAGTCGGGCCGCTGCGCGAGCACCGCGCCCAGGCCGACCCGCTCGCCGAGCCGGCGCGCGCGCCGCTCAAGCTCGGCGCTCAGGCGCATCGTGCAGAGCGAGTCGGGCAAAAGCGCCAGCGCGATGTTTTCCAACACCGACTGGCGGCGCAGCGGATGCGAGTGCTGGAAGAGCAGGCCAATCCCGCGCCGCGCTATCCGGTGGGTCGGCCAGCCACAGATTTCCTCCTCCTCGAACCGGATCGAGCCCATATCGGGGCGCGCCACGCCCATGATGAGGCTAAGGGTAGTCGATTTGCCCGAGCCGTTGGGACCGATGAGGCCGACAATTTCCCCGGGCTCAACCCGCAGCTCCATCCGGTCGACGGCCAAAAGCCCGCCGAAGCGCTTGCTCAAGTTGGAAACCGCGAGCAGGCTCAACCCTCGACCCTCCGGCTCCCGACGACAAATCCCAGCAGCCCGTCAGGCGCCCACAGCAGCACGCCCAGCGCCAGGGCGGCGACTACGAATTCGTTGAGGTCGCCCAGCGGCCGCAAATACTCGCCCATCACGATGAGGAAAAGCGCGCCCAAAACCGCGCCGATAATTGTCCGGCGACCGCCGAGAATCGCCGCGATGATGATCTGAAGCGTGACCGCGATATCCACCACCGTGCCGACCGAAACCGTGCCCAGGTAGAAAATCGTCAGCCCGCCGGCCAGACCGGAGAACAAGGCGCTCAGGCAAAACGCCGCCAGCTTGTACTTGGTCACGTTGAAGCCCAGCACTGCGGCGTCCATCGCGTCCTGCCCGATCGCCTGCAGAATAAGCCCCAGCGGCGAGTTGACCAGCGCCAGCAAAACCGCCCCGCTAAGCAGCATGAAGCCCAGCGCGTAGTAGTAGTTGACGCGCGCGCTCAGCGAGAGCACCGACGGCACCGCCAGCCCGATCTCGCCGCCGGTGTAGCGCGCGGCGATCACGATGACCCGCTGCAGGAAGAGCACCGCAGCCAGGGTCACCAGGCCGAAGTAGGGGCCGCGCAGCCGAAGCGCCGGCAGCGCCAGCAGCAAACCGCCTACCACCGCCGCCGCCGCGCCGCCCGCCAGGCAGCCCCAAAGCGCCAGCCCCGTATAGTTGTTGAGCAGGGCCGCGCCGTAGGCGCCCAGCCCAACCAGGAAGGTCGGCCCAAAGTTGACCTCGCCCAGGTAGCCGAACAGCAAGTCCCACGCCATGGCAAAAACGCCAAGGTAAAAGGCCAGCGTCAGGACTCCCAGCACGTAGGCCGATACTCCCAGCCACGGCAGCACTGCCAACGCCGCCGCCAGAGCGGCAAACGGCCAGATGGCGCGGCCGAGAAACCCTCCCCTCCTGCCCGCTCCCTGCTCCACACTCCACCGCTGCAACGGCCGCAACGCCCGCGCACCTTGTATTTGCACTCCCCCTGCCCTAGCGGCGGCCGAACAGCCCCCGCGGGCGCAGGTAGAGCACCAACACCAGGATTATCAGCCCCGGCAAATCCCGCAGCGATGGCGCCACCAGGTAGGCCGTAAGCGTCTCGATGAACCCAATCAGGTAGGAGGCCAGAAGCGAGCCGAAGATGCTGCCCAAGCCGCCCAGCACCACGATCGAGAAGGCGCTGGCCGTAAGATCACCGGCGCGCGCGGGATTGGCCCCTAAAAACGACGCCAGCAGCACGCCCGCCACGCCGCCCATAATACCGTAGATGCCCCACACCCAGCGATAAATCCGCTCCAGGTCGAAGCCGAGCAGCGCAAGCCCGCGCGGATTGATCGACGCCGCCCAGACCGCCTTGCCGGTGCGCGTGCCGTGAACGAACAGCCAGAGCGCGCCGATCACCAGCCAGGCCACCGCGCCCACCGCGAGTTCGTTGGTCGGCGTTCTCACCCCCAGCACCTGCGATACGCCCTGCACCAGAGGCGGCACGGTGATCGAGGTCGCGGTAAAGAAATGCGCCAGCAACTCGCTTATCATAATCGCCCACAAAAGCGTTGCCGTGAGCACGAAAATTTCGCGCTCCTCGTCGGGAATCTTGCGCGAGCGCTGCAGCGGCCGGATGACCACGTAGTAGGTCAGGTAGGCGGCAATCACGCCTCCGCCCACGCCGGCAAGCTGGCTTAGGTAGGGGCCCAAGCCGAGCTCGCTGGCCATCGCCCAGGCGGTCATCGCAGCCACCAGCAAGACCGCCCCGTGGGCCAGGTTGAGCACGCCCGAAACGCCGAAGATCAGCGCGAAGCCGGCGGCGCCCAGCCCGTAAAGCGCGCTCAGCACGGTCCCGTCCACCACGATTTGCGCCAACAATTGTCGCATCTTGTCTCCGGCCAGGCCGACTTTCGGCGCTACAAGGATAGCCGCACAAGCCGGCCGTTCGCCATCCGCCCGACATTGGTCTTTGCCGTGCCTGGTGCCTGCCGCGCGGGGGGGACAAAAGAGAGAGCCAGGTCGTTGTATGGCGGCTGCGGGCGATGCTTGCCACGCCTTGCTCTCCTTGTATGTTGCCGGAGAGTTCGGCAAGGGATTTGAACAACGGGCGCGCCAGCTCCGCTCCCCTCGCCTCGCCCGCGAAGCGGGAGAGGCCGCGCAGCGTCTGTCGCTGCGCGGGTGAGGGTGCAAGCAGGCGGAATCAGCACCCTCACCCCAACCCTCTCCCAAAGGGAGAGGGGGCGACAAGGCGCGAACCGGCAGGATGGGAGCGCCCTGGTGCTGCTGCTCTTTGGCCGGATGCTGTGAATTCCGTGGCCAACCGCTTGACTGTCAACACAGTCGCTCTCCCGGGGCAAGCATCGCTGCGCCCATTTTTCTTTCCCTCACCCCGCAGAGTTGGCGCCGCCCGCACCTTCTTGTTTCCCTCTCCCCTCGGGGGGAGAGGAAGAGGAAAACAAGCCGCGCCGTCCCTCTCTGCCTCGCCGCCGGACGGAATCCACCCCCTATCCCAAAGCCTGTGGAGCCTGCGGGCAACCTCTTGACTCCCGACACAGTCGCTCTCCCGCAAGCGGGCGAGGGGCGAACAGGACGCGGCACGCGGGAACAGCGGCGGGCGGCGTGGCCACCACCGTCGCCGCGGCGCGGTGCTCGCCGCGCGGCACACGTTCCTGCCGCTGCGCGGTGGCTGCTCGCCACTTAAGCTGCAGGCAGGCCGGGCGGCGTGCCCGCGGCCTGCCGCCTACTTAACAAAGGATGGAACCGCCAGCTTGGCGTCGGCTACCTGCGAGGGCCAGATGGTAACCTGGCGGCCATTTTGCCACTGGATCATAATGCCGGTGAAGTAGCCTTCCCCATACCTAAGGCCGTGCGTATAGAGCGAGTCGCGGCCGTAGAACGCGATCCGCCCGATGGTCCCGAGGTAGTCGGTCTTTTCCAGGGAGCCCACGAGCGCGTCGGGAGCCGTCGAATGGACCCGCTCGATCGCCTGCTTGAGCACGTAAATAGCGTCATAGCTGGTATAGCCATCGTATGGGGCAGCCGCTCCGAACCGCTTGACGTAGGCCCGGCTGAAGGGGTTGCTCTTGGGTGTGACGGCCGCGCCCGGCGAGCCGGCAGTCTCGGTGATCACACCGTCGCACGCGCCGTTGGTGGCCTTCCAGAAGGTACCGTCCATGGCCTGGCTGCTGACACCGGCAAGGAGCGCCGGCACTTGGGCGTTATGCCATTGTAGCGTGGGCTTTAGCCCGGCATGCGCCCAGGCGGTGATGATAACATTGGGATGTGCGTCCTCGATTTTGTTGTAGATCGGGGTGAAATCGGTGGTGCTGGGCGAATACCGGATATGTCCCACCACCTTGAGTCCGGCCTTGGGCAGACATCGCAGGTAGGAGTCGTCAAGCGGTATGGTCCAGGCGGCATCCTCACTCATCACAAAAGCCCGCTGGTAGCCCAGCTTGCCCACCAGGGCGTCGTGAGCGAAATCGCACACGAATCGCCCCTGAAGCTCCGAATTGAGCCACTGCTGAAAGACGAACCGGTAGCGGGCATAGTCGTCGTGGACCTGCTTGGTGATCTCGGTGCTCGCTGCTCCGGTGACGATAAAGGGGCGATGAAGACGGGCCGCCCAGGGCTCGATCGCCAGGGCAATCTCGCTCATAAACGCGCCCACCACAGCGACGACATGGTCCTGTTCAACGGCACGCTGAAAACCGCGCACGGCGTCGGTAGCCGAAGCGTGATTATCGTACTTGAACAACTCCACCGGACGGCCGTCGATTCCACCGGCGGCGTTGATTTCGTCGACCGCCAGCGACGCGGCGTTGACAATCGTGATGCCGTCAACGTGAGCGAACGGGGCAATAACGCCAATCCGGACAGGGGTCCTGTCTTGAGCGGCGACCGCCGTCTTTGCCGACCACGAACTCGCCCCCGCGGCAATCGCCGCCAGGAGCAAGACCCCAAGCATGCTGAACCGGAACTGATTCATAACCTTTAACCTCTTCCACCAGGATTAACTGGAATCGCGAGGGGGCGAGCTTGCCCCCAGGCGTTCTAACAGGTTCCAACCGCAGCCGGGCCGACCCGTGAAGCGTCCAGCTACCCGCCTGAGCTTTGCCCATGTCAAGCCGGGATTCCTTTTTTAGCCACAGTTGACCTATCTATAGCGCGCGCTTCCCTCCTAGAGTAGGGGTAAAAGTTCGCGTGACCGTCGAGGCTGTGGCTGGCCGGCGAGGCGGTTCGTTCTATCGTCGCCGCCTGGGCTACGGCACGACGCCGCGGATGGACAAGCCGTGCATCTCGGTATCGCCGCTCGCGTCGGCCAAGCCGGCCGCCATGCAATGGCAGGGCTGCCGCGCGCGCCCAATCCCGGCGCGGCGAGCACCGCGGCCCGGGATTCCCTGCACGCCTTCGGCGCGCGGGAATAACAGACAAGGGCGGCTGCTATTTCCCCCGCACGCAACGCGCGCCCTTGTGCCCCCCCTCCGCGCATGCAAACGGTTCCCTTCGGCAGGCTCAGGGCGGCGCTTCGGGAGGCCTCAGGACGCCGAGGCATGCCCTGAGCGAAGCCGAAGGGACGGTGGCTGCCGCGCGAGGCCTGCCCCGAGCCCTGCCGAGGGGAATCCCGGTCCTGCCGGCCGCACGGCTAGCCACGCTGCTCGCCCGCAAAAAAAGAGGCCCGGGCGAACCCGGGCCTCCGCTTACGGGCAAGCGAGCGTGCGGCTTGTCAGGCCGCGGTCGCCCGCTCTTCGCCGCCGACCTCCTCCCAAATCTTGATCTCGTGCGTCGGCTCGCTCATGAAGATGAGGCTCACGATCACGCCCAGGACCGCTATCGCGATCGGATAGAGCAGCCCGGCGTAGACGTTGCCGGTGGCGAAAACCAGCGAGGTGGCAATCAGCGGCACGAACCCGCCGAAAATCCCGTTGCCGATATGGTACGGCAGCGAAAGCGAGGTGTACCGGATGCGCGCCGGAAAGACCTCGACCAGGTAGGCGGCAATCGGCGCATAGGCCAGCGTCACCAGGATCACGTTGTAGGTCACCAAGAGCGTCAGGATCACCGGGCTGTCGGAGTTGTGCCGCATCAGCCAGAAGACCGGAATAAAGGTCACCGCCGCCAGGATAAAGCCGGTGTTCAGAATGACCCGGCGCCCGTACTTGTCCGAGAGATGGCCAAACAGCATGAAAAACGGCGTGCCCAGGCAGAGCGCGATCGCGACAATCCAGTAAACCGTGACGTAGTTCAGCTTCATCACGGTCAGCATGAAGTACAGCGCGTAATACTGCGCCGTGTACCAGACCACCCCCTCAGGCGCGGTTGCGCCGAACAGCGCGATCAGGATAAGGCCCCAGTTCTTCCCGCTGCCGAAGCTCTCGGTCAGCGGCTTCGAGGAGGCTTTGCCCTGCTCCTTCAGCCGCGAAAACAGCGGCGTCTCCTGCAGCTTTATCCGGATGTACATCGCCAACGCCACCAGAAAGA
This sequence comes from Deltaproteobacteria bacterium, assembly GCA_021794015.1. Classification (GTDB taxonomy): domain Bacteria; phylum Desulfobacterota; class Binatia; order Binatales; family Binataceae; genus JAJYRQ01. Next base: position 75,188 of record JAJYRQ010000014.1, read on the forward strand.
TCGACAGCAAAAACGGGAAACGCCAGCCATACGCCTTGAAGGCCGCATCGCCCATGTTCAGCCTAAAGGCCAGAATTATCAGCAGCGACATCACAATCCCGATGGTGGCCGTGGTCTGAAGCCAGCTCGTGTAAAGCCCCCGCTTGTTGTCCGGCGAATGCTCGGCGATGTAAACCGCAGCGCCGCCGTACTCGCCGCCGAGCGCCAGCCCCTGCAGCATCCTGAGCGTCACCACCAGTATCGGCGCCCACCACCCAATTGTCTGGAAGCTCGGCATCAGGCCCATCAGAAAAGTCCCCGACCCCATGATGAGCAGCGTCAGCATAAAGGTGAACTTGCGCCCGATCAGATCGCCGATCCGGCCAAAAATGACCGCGCCGAAAGGACGCACCGCAAAGCCCGTGGCAAAGGTCGCCAGGCTGGCCAGAAGCGCCCCCTGCGGATGCCCGGCCGGAAAGAACAGGCCCGAAAAGAAAACCGCCAGGCTGCCGTAAAGGTAAAAATCGTACCAGTCGATCAGCGTGCCGATCGAAGCGGCAAAAACCACGAAAGACAGACTGTACTTCCGGCCCGCGACTTCCCGTCCGCTTGCCATTTCAGATGCCGGCATAAAACTCTCCTCCCAGGCCGTTGCCAAAGCGGCGCTACGGCAAACTTAACGATGTACACCCGGGTTCTCCGCGGTTCCCCCGCGTACTGCGGCTGCCCCTGCGAAGAACCCTTCAGAGAGCGAAACTTACATTGACTCGCACTTTCTCGGCGCGAAGTCAAGCACCCCTCGGACGGCGTCCCTCAGGCGGCTTTCCCGCCCTGCACCATCTGCTTTATCTGCTCGACGACGTCAGGATTGAGCAGCGTGGTGACGTCGCCCAGGTCCTTGGACCGGTTGGAGATCGCCGACAGCACCCGGCGCATGATCTTTCCCGAGCGCGTCTTGGGCATGTCGGGCACGATGTAGACCGCGCGCGGCCGCGCGATCTTGCCGACGATCGTTTCGACCGCCTGGATGACCTTCTGCTCGATCTCCCGGCTAGGCGCAACGCCGGGCTTGAGCGCGACGTAGACCTCGGGCATCCGGCCCTTGAGCTCGTCGGCAACCGGCACGACCGCCGCCTCGGCCACTTCGGCAACCGTCAGGCAGGCCGACTCGAGCTCCTTGGTGCCGAGGCGGTGTCCGGCGACGTTGATGACGTCGTCGATGCGACCCAGGATGCGGAAGTAGCCGTCGGCCGCCTGCACCGCGCCGTCGCCGGCGAAGTACGGCCAGTCGCGCCAGTCCTTGCTGTTGCGGTTCTTGCAGTACTTCTGGTAGTAGACCTTGACGTAGCGGTCGGGGTCGCCCCAGATGGTCTGCATGATTCCGGGCCAGGGGTTGCGGATGCAGATATTGCCGGCCTTGCCCGTGCCCTTGGGGATTTCCTTGGCCTCTTCGTCATAGATCACGGGGTAAATCCCGGGCACCCCGGGCCCCGCGCTTCCCGGCTTCATCGGGTCGAGCGCCGGCTTGGTGCTGCAAAGAAAGCCGCCGTTCTCCGTCTGCCACCAGGTATCGGTGATGACCGCTTCGCCCCTGCCCACGACCGTGTAGTACCACTTCCAGACCTCGGGCTCGATCGGCTCGCCCACCGTGGTCATGGACTTGAAACGGTAGTGGTACTTGGCCGGCTCGTCGGGACCCGCCTTGCGCAGCATCCGGATGGTCGTCGGCGAGGTGTGGAAGATGTTCACGCCCAGGCGCTCGGCAATCCGCCACGGCCGGCCGGCGTCGGGACAGGTCGGCACGCCTTCATACATGACGCTGGTGGCAGCCAGCGCCAACGGCCCGTAAACGATGTAGGAATGGCCGGTTATCCAGCCGATGTCGGCAAAACACCAGTAAACGTCCTCGGGATGGATGTCCTGGATGTGCTTCGAGGTTCCGGCAACGTAGGCAAGGTAGCCGCCGGTGCTGTGCTGGCAGGCCTTGGGCCGGCCGGTGGTGCCGCTGGTGTACATCAGAAAGAGCGGCGCCGTCGCATCCATCGAGACCGGCTCGACCTTGCGGCCGCGATGCTCCTTGAGCAGATCGTCCATCCAGAAGTCGCGCCCGGCAACCATCGGCGCTGCCGTGGCCGTCCGCCCGCTCAGGCGGCGCCAGACCAGGACCTTTTCGACTTGCCGCCCTTCGCGCGCGGCGGTCTCGACCGCGATGTCGGCGTTCGCCTTGTGATCGAGCAGCCGGCCGTTGCGGTAGTAGCCGTCCATGCTGACCAGCACCCGGCTGCCGGAGTCAGCGATGCGCACGCCGCAGGCCTCGCCGCTAAAGCCGCCGAATACCACCGAATGAATGACCCCCAGCCGCGCGCAGGCCAGCATCGTTACCGGCAGCTCCGGCGTCATCGGCAGATGGATCGTCACCCGGTCGCCGGCCTTGAGCCCCAGCCCGTCGCGCAAGAGCGAAGCCACCTCGTTCACCCGCTGGTAAAGCTCCTGGTAGGTAACGACCGCCTGCGGCTCATCTTCCGGCTCGGGCACAAAGATGAGCGCGGCCTTGTTGCGGTAGCGGGCCAGATGGCGGTCGATGCAATTCACCGAGGCGTTAAGCCGCCCGCCGACGAACCATTTCCAGAAAGGGGCGTCGCTCGTATCCAGCGTGGTATGCCAGTAGCGGTCCCAGGTCAGCAGGTCGGCATATTCCCGATAGCACTCGGGAAAGTTTTGCTCGCTAAACCGTTCGTTGACGCCGGGATCGGTCAGATTAGCCTGCCCGATGAAGCTGGCCGGCGGATGGTAGTACCCTTCTTCGCGCCAGTGAACGGCTATTTCAGCTTCGGAAACGTCGGCTCCCGCACCACGGTCATAGGCTGTAGCCATAGCAATCCCATCTCCCGTACCGAGTCCTGCATAATATAATTACAACGCTTTCGCTTCGTCGCGGTCCCTGCTGTCGTTCCCGCGCGCGGTGCCTCCGCTTCTGTCACCCCCGTGCGCGATGCGCGTTCTTCTTTCCCTCTCCCCTTGGGGGGAGAGGGGAGGGTGAGGGGGGACGCTGGCGCCACCTCGAGCCTCTGGGTGTGTCCCCGCTTTTCCTTCGACTCCGCTTGCGCTCCGCTCAGGGCGGCGCCTCGATCCCCTCCCCCGGCGGGGGAGAGGAACAAGAAAAGAGGGCGCGCGCCTCCTCTGCTGTCATTCCCGCGCGCGGTGCTCGCCGCACGACAGCTCGCCCGACCTGCCTGCCGCGCCGGGCGTGGCGCAGGCAGGCCAACGGGAGCGCAATGCCGGGATGTGCGCCACGTGTCCCCGCCGCCATGCAATGGCCTGGCGCGCGCGAGGAATCCCGATTCCGAACCCACAGATCCCACCACCGCGCTTGTTGATTACGGCAGCAAAACCGCCGCGCCCGGCTCATGCCTAGCGGGCGCGCTCGACGGCTTTCTCCAGGGCGCGTTGCGTGTGAACCCGCGCCAGCTCGGCCCGGAAATCGGCCGAAGCGTGGATGTCCGAGAGCGCGTCTTTGCCGTCGGCGGCATGGGATGCCGCGTCGGCCAGGCTCCTGGCGTCGGGCGTCTTGCCGGTTAGCGCCTGCTCGACCGCCAGCGCCCTAAACGGCGCCGCGGCCAGGCCGGTGACGCCCACCCGGCAGCGTTCGACCGCGCCGCCCTGGTTCAGGCCCACCACCGCGGCCACGCCCACCAGCGCAAAGCCCGAGGCGGGCTGGCGATGCTTCACATAGGCGCCGCCGGTGCGCGCCGAAAGCGGGGCGAAGTTCACCTCGACCAGCATCTCGGCCGGCTTAAGCGCCGTAGTCATGAGGTCAAGGAAAAACTGTTCGGCCTTCAGCGTGCGCCGTCCGCCCGGCCCCTCGACAACAATCTCGCCCTCCAGCGCCAGCACGGCCGCCGGGTAGTCCGCTCCGGGATCGGCGTGGACCAGGCTGCCGCCGAGCGTGCCCATGTTGCGCACTTGCAGGTCGCCGATTTCCGCCGCGCACTCGGCCAGCAGCGGCAGGCGCCGGCGCAGAAGGTCCGAGCTTGCCACCGCGTCGTGGCGCGCCAGCGCGCCGATCCTTATCCGGCCGCCCTGCTCGTTGATTGCGTCCAGCCCGGCAATACCGCCGATGTCGATCAGATGGCGCGGCTCGGCCAGCCTTAGCTTCATCATGGGCAAAAGGCTTTGCCCGCCGGCCAGAAGCTTGGCCTGCTCGCCGAAGCGGCCGAGCAGCGAGAGCGCCTGCGCCACCGAATCCGCCCGATGATACTCGAAGGCCCCTGGATACATTGCCCTGCTCCTCTTTTATCGAATACCGCGCAATTTATAGTCACACGGCTTCCGCCCGGTCGCGGGTCGTTCTGTCATTCCGGCGTGCGGTGCTGGCCGCACGGCAACTCGCCCGACCAACGGGAGCGCAATGCCGGGATGCGCGCCACGTGTCCCCGCCGCCATGCAATGGCCTGCCGCGCGGGGGGCCTGCCCCGAGATCCCTCGACCGGGCTCGGGACAGGCCTGCCGAGGGGAATCCCGATTCCCGCACTAAAAGCCTAGGCCTTAGCCTGCGCTGCCTTGACCGCCCGCCAAATCTTTTCCGGCTTAAGCGGCATGTCGAGATGCCTTATCCCGAAGGGCGCCAGCGCGTCGACCACCGCGTTGACCACGCAGGGCGTTGCGCCGATCGTCCCGGCCTCGCCGATCCCCTTCACCCCCAGCGGATTATGGGGCGAAGGCGTCACCGTGCCGGCCAGCTCGAAGTGCGGCAGGACGTCCGCCTTGGGCAGCGCGTAGTCCATCAGCGTTCCCGAAAGCAACTGCCCGCTCTGCTCGTCGTAGACCGCTTCCTCGTAGAGCGCCTGCCCGATCGACTGGGCAATTCCGCCCTGCACCTGCCCTTCAACCAGCAGCGGGTTGATTACCCGGCCGCAGTCGTCCACCGCCACGTAGCGCAGGAACTTCACCTGCCCCGTGGCGACATCCACTTCGACCACCGCGATATGGGTGCCAAACGGATAGGTGCAGTTGACCGGCTCGTAGAAGCTGGTCTCGGTAAGCCCCGGCTCCACACCGGCAATCGGCTGCTTGTAGCCGTAGGCCGCCTCGACCACCTGCGCCATCGGGATTGCTTTGCTATGGTCGCTTGCCAACGCGATCGTTCCCTGGTGGAAGACGAGTTGCTCGGGCGGCACCTCCATCATGGTCGAGGCGATCTTGCGCATCTTGGCCTGGACCTTTTCGACCGACATCATGAGCGCCGCGCCGCCCAGCGCCAGCGTCCGGCTGCCGAAGGTCCCGATCCCGTACTGCACTATCGCCGTGTCGCCGTGGATCACAGTAACGTCGTCGATGTTGATGCCGAAGGCGTCGGCCGCCAACTGGGCAAAGCTGGTCTCTTCGCCCTGCCCATGGGGGGAGGAGCCGGTAAGCACGGTTATCTTGCAGTCGGGCTCGACCCGCACCGTGCCGCTCTCCCAGCCGCGTCCCATCGGCAGGATGGCCGACGGCCCGATCCCGCAAATCTCAACGTAGGTGGACACCCCGATTCCGATATAGCGGCCCTGCTTGCGTGCCGCCGCCTGCTCGGCCCGCAGCTTCCTGTAGTCGGCCAGCGCCAGCGCCTTGTCGAGCGCCGGCTCGTAATTGCCCGAGTCGTAGACCAGCCCGGTTGCCGTGGTGTACGGGAACGCATCCTTGGGAATAAAGTTCTTGCGCCGCACCTCGGCCGGGTCCAGGCCGAACTCGCTGGCCACCATGTCCATCACCCGCTCGATCATGTAGGTGGCCTCGGGCCGCCCCGCGCCCCGGTAGGCGTCAGTCGCCATCTTGTTGGTAAAGACCATCTCCTCGGTGAAGCTGGCCGCGCCGATCTTGTAGCAACCGGTCATCATCAGCGTGGAGAGCCCCGGCACTAGCGGCGTCAGCAAGTGCAGGTAGGCGCCCATGCCGCAGATAAAGTGCCCGTGCACGCCCAGCACCGTGCCGTCACGCTTGGCCGCGATCTTCACGTAGGTCACATGGTCGCGCCCATGGGTGGTGGCGGCCATGTCCTCGCGCCGCCGCCCGGCCCACTTGACCGGCCGATTGAGCTTGCGCGCCAGGTATCCGACCAGCGCCTCCTCGGGGTAGACGTTGAGCTTGCAGCCAAAGCCGCCGCCCACCTCCGGCGCAATCACCCGCATCTTGCTCTCGCCAAGCTGCAGCATCCCGCACAAAAGCGAACGCAGCATGTGCGGAATCTGGGTCGAGGACCAAAGTGTAAGCTGGCCCATGCCGGCGTCCCACTTGGCCGCCGCCGCCCGCGGCTCCATCGGGGTGGGAATCAGCCGCTGGTTGACCAGCCGAAACTCGATCACCTTGTCGGCCTTAAGCGCTGCCTCCTCGAAAGGCGCGGTCGGCGTCTCCACCTTGTGGCACAAATTGGTGCCGAACTCCTCGTGTACCAGCGGGGCGCCGGGCGAAAGCGCCTTCTCCATGTCGATCACCGCGGGCAGCGGCTCGTAGTCCACCTCGACCAGCTCGGCGGCGTCCTGCGCCCGGTAAACGCTGTCGGCCACCACCACGGCCACCGGCTCGCCGACAAAGCGCACCTTGCCCTTGGCAAGCACCGGATGGACCGGGACGTGGGTGGCCGGCGCCCCGCATGGCAGAGTGCCGATCTGCCCCTCGATCTCCTCGGCGCTTAAGACGGCCACCACGCCGGGCGCTCGGCGCGCCTTGTCGAGCCGGACCGCCTTGAGGCGCGCATGCGCGTGCGGACTTCGCACCACCACCATCGAGAGCATCCCGACCAGCTTCAAGTCGTCCACGTAGGTTGCCTGCCCGGTGATAAGCCGGGGGTCCTCGCGCCGCTTAATCCGCTCGCCAACGAACTTGGGTACTACTGCCATGGTGATCGCCCCTTGTTTTTTCAATCCTCAGCCGCTTCGAAGACCGGCTGCAACCCGAATCCTGTCCGGCGCCCCCTCGGCAAAGCTCGGGGCAAACCGTTACCCGCGCGCCCGTTACGTCAGGCCGCCGCTAAAGCCGCTGGGCGGCGTACTCGATCGCTTTGACGATATGCTGGTAGCCGGTGCAGCGGCACAAATTGCCCTCCAGCCCCCGGCGAATCTCGGCCTCGCTCGGATGCTTCATCCGGCTTAAGAGATCGTGCGCGGCCATGATCATCCCCGGGGTGCAAAAGCCGCACTGAAGCCCGTGCTCCTCCCAGAAGCCCTCCTGCAGGGGATGCAGCCGGCCGTTTTGCGCCAGCCCCTCCACCGTCACCAGCCGACGGCCCGAGGCTTGCACCGCCAAAAGCGTGCAGCTCTTGACCGCCCGCCCGTCAAGCAGCACCGTGCAGGCTCCGCAAAGCGAGCTCTCGCACCCCACGTGCGTGCCGGTAAGCCCCGCTACCTCGCGCAGGTAATGAACCAGCAACAGCCGGTCCTCGACCTCGTCCTGGCGCTGTTCGCCGTTGACAATCATGCTTACCCGCATCGCTTAAGCCCTCCTTGCCCCTCGCTTATGCTGCCCCTCGCTCCCCCTAATAGCAAACCGCCTCTACCACGGCAACCGCGGCCGTTTGCCGGACCGAGCCCGCCCCGCGCCACCGCGCATCCGGCTGTCGTATCCCCGCAGCCAGCCAGATTGGCAGACATACAGACAGCCATACAGCCAGACAGCCATATTCCCTGAAGGACCCCCCACCCGCTGCTGTCATTCCCGCGCGCGGTGCTCGTTCTTGTCTCCCTCTCCCCTTGGGGGGAGAGGGAAGGGTGAGGGGGGCTGCTGGCGCCACCTCGAGCCCCTGGGTACGTCCCCCCTCTCCCTTCGACTCCGCTTGCGCTCCGCTCAGGGCGGCGCCTTGATCCTCTCCCCCGCCGGGGGAGAGGAATCAGGAAAAGGAGGCGGACGCGACGCGCGTCCCTGCCGCCATGCAATGGCCAGGCGCGGGGGTGACAAGCAGGAGCCGGACGCCCCACTGCCGTCATTCCCGCGCGCGGTGCTCGTTCTTGTCTCCCTCTCCCCTTGGGGGGAGAGGGAAGGGTGAGGGGGGCCGCTGGCGCCACCTCG
>JAJYRQ010000015.1 GCA_021794015.1 Deltaproteobacteria bacterium
CTATGGGTGCGCAACCACGCCTCCAGTTGCTCGCGGTCTGCCGCCCTCACTTCCACTCCACCTGCTTTTACGCCCATGCTGCATAGACGAACAAACCCATATTTAATTCAGAGACGGGACACTAGCGGTCTTGCCAGCGCGCCGGGCGTTTCTCCAGGAAGCTGTTGAGACCTTCCAGCGCGTCGGCGGTTGCCATCAATCCCTCCAAGTAAAGGTGTTCTACCGCTTGCAGCTTGTCCCTCACGCGGTCGGCGATTCCCAGGCGCGCAGCCTTCACCGCAAACCTGAGCGAGCTGGCGCTAAGCGGCGCCAGGTTGGCGTCAAAGTAGGCCAGGGCGGCCGCCTCCGGGTCGTCGCACACCGCGTGCACCAGCCCGATTCGCAGCGCCTCTTCGGCCCCCAGCGAACGACCCGAAAAGAGCAGGTCTTGCGCGCAAGCCGGCCCCAGCCGTTCGGGCAACAGGCACGAGGCGGCCGGCGCGAAGACCCCAAGCTTGATTTCCGGCTGTGCAAATTTCGCTTGCGGCGCGGCAAAAATCAGCCCGGCCGCCGCGGCCACCTCCAGCCCTCCGCCCAGACACTGCCCGCGCACCGCAGCCAGGATCGGGACCGGCGCCTCGAGCATCTGCAGGATGAGCGTGTGCAGCGCGGATAACATTGCAGCGCAGTTGGCCGGCAGATGCTCCTCGACGCTGGCGCCAAAGCTGAAGTTAGGCCCCTCGGCATCCAGCAGCAGCGCGGTCAGATGCGGCGCCGAGGCGGCCTCGGCCAGTGCCCGGCTAAGCGCCGCAATCATCGCGCCGTCGATTAGGTTCGCCTTCGGCCGCGCCAGCCGCAGGCGCAGAAGGCGCCCCTCGCGCTCGCTCCAAACTTTCAGCGCGCCCTGCTCCATGGTCAGCCCTCCGCTTTGGGTATCAGGCTTTCGGTCAGCTCGGGAGTCCAGGGCGTTCCCTTGGCCAGCGCCTGGCGCAGGGCAACGAAATCGATCTCCCGGCCGATCTCCTTGGTACCCTCGTCAAAGGCCCGGAAGCCAGCCCGCGCCTCGGTCATCATGTTGAGGGCGAGCCAGGCGCGGCTGTTCTCCTTGTTGGCGTTCCAGGCGTTGAGCTTGGGCTTGCGCAGTTCCTCGATTGTCTTGATAAGGCAGTCGGGAAAGGTGGCGAGCAGCTTGGCGCAGTAGTCTTCGACTTTCTCATCGAGCAGGCTTAAGTCAATTTGCCCCTGCCTGAGCAGCTCGCGGCCGCGGGCCAGCTCCTCGCCGCTTTTGAACTCGCCGTGAACGATGCGTCCGTACTCGTCCACCATGCGGTCGGTGATCACCGTCGGATTGGGAATGAAGCGGCCGTTTACCTTGAGCGCGGGCACGACCTCGCTTACGATCCCGAACCGGTAGGCCTTGTGCGCCGAGAACGGCTCGCACAGCGTGGCCGACAGCATCGCCCGCTCGCACCCAATCATAACCGGCAGAAAGTCAGTGGCCCCGCCGATTGGCGCCGAGCCGTGCTTGGGGCCGGCTTGACCGAAGTTGGCAAGGTCCTGCGCGATGGTGAAGTCGCAGGCCATGCCGATCTCCTGGCCGCCGCCGATTCGCATCCCGTTGACGCGGCAGATGACCGGCTTATCGCAGCTCAGGATGGAAGATACCATGTCGTTGAACAAGCGGATGTACTGGCGGTATTCCTGCGGATTGCCGGCGTAGTAGCGGGCGTACTCGCGGGTGTTGCCCCCGGTGCAAAACGCCTTGTCGCCGGCCCCGGTAAAGACCACCGCGCTTACGTCGCGCGCCGCCGAGGCGGCGCGGAAGGCCAGGATGACCCCCTTGACCATCTCCGTGGTGTAGGAGTTGAACTGCCGGGGATTATCCAGCCAGATCCAGGCATTATGGAGGCCCTCGGCGACCTTTCCGGCCAGCGTCCTGGCCGGGCGCTTTTCGAACAGCACGCCGGGCACCACGACCTCGGCGACCAAGGTATGGTCTACCAGGTGCTGCGGAGCAGTCTTGGCGACAACCTCCCGAACTCTCGCTGAACTCATGAATCTACCTCTCCTGCGAAACGGTCCGCGACCGTTGATTTGCCTTCGGGTGGTTGGGCCTTGGCAAGGAGCGAAGCACCCGGAAAGGCCGCGCCAAGTCCCGGCTCGGAGACGCCCAGCACGGCCCGGCGCGCCCGCAATGGGGCGGGCCGCCAAGGGCAGAGCCCGGCTTGTTCAGAAAAACGCCGACAAGCCTCTGGCCGCTCCCAACGGACGTTGGCCGCCACCCTCTGCTGCTTGCAGCCGCAACGGACTCTGCGAGCACCGCGCGCGCCCCTTAAAGAGCGGCGCGCCGCGACACGCCCTTGCGCCGCGTATCCTACCACAGCGTACGGTCCGGAGGCGAGAAAAACCGCACACCGGCAATCCACGGGCCGCGCCGGCAGCCGCAGCCGACCGGCCGGGGTTCTGCCCGCCTGCTTCCGGCTCTAGTCGAACCTCACGTACTCGAAATCAATCGGCCGGCCGTTGATACCGCGCAGCGGCGGCGCAATCCAGCCGGCAAACTTGCCCGGCTGCCACACCGGATGCATCAGCGACAACACCAGCTCTCGGTCGGCCTGCGTCGGCAGCCACTGGTCCTGCAAGCGGCGCCACTCGGCCTCCTCCAAAACGCGGCCTTGCGGCGTAACCCACAGGTCGGCGAAGCGCCCGATGCGGCGGTTGAAGGCACGGTGCGGCAGTTTCAACTCGAAGTCGATCCCGGCCGCCTTGATGGTCCGGTTCCAGCGGTCGACGCCCTTCTGGCAGTCATCGACATAGTTGTCGCGCAGCCGCTCGTTGAGCGCCGTCAAGGCGGGCTGCTCGCGGGTTACCAGCCGGCCCTCCTCCACCTCGAGCACCGGGTAGGCGCTCTCCTGCAGCCGGTGGTCGTCCTCGAGCTGGGATTCGCGGAAGCGCCCCTTGAGGCCCATCGAGTAGTAATTGGCCGCATTGGTCGAAAGCTCGGAGCCGAAAAGGTCCAACGAAACGGAAAAATGGAAATTCAGGTAGCGCTGCAGGAGGTCAAGGTCGATTCCGCCGTAGGGACGCACCCGGTCGGTGTCGTGCTCGCGCATCAGCTCGCAGGTCCGCTTCACAACCCGGCCCACCCCGGTGTCGCCCACGAACATGTGATGCGCCTCCTCGGTGAGCATGAAGCGGCAGGTGCGGGAGAGCGGGTCGAAGCCCGACTCGGCCAGGCTGGCGAGCTGGAAGCGGCCGTCACGGTCGGTGAAAAACGTGAACATGTAGAGCGCCAGCCAGTCGGGCGTCGGCTCGTTGAAGGCGCCCAGGATGCGCGGCTTGTCCGAATCCCCCGAACGACGATTGAGCAGCTCCTCGGCTTCCTCGCGGCCGTCGCGCCCGAAATAGGCCTGCAGCAGGTAGACCATCGCCAGTAGATGGCGCGCCTCCTCGACGTTTATCTGGAACAGGTTGCGCAGGTCGTAGAGCGAGGGACAGCTTCCCCCGAGCAGCCGCTGCTGCTCGACCGAAGCCGGCTCGGTGTCGCCCTGGGTAACGATAAGTCGGCGCAGCGCTCCCCGGTAATCTCCGGGGACCTCTTTCCAGACCGGTTGGCCCTTGTGGATGCCGAACTCGATCGCCTTGCCCGGCTCGCCTTCGGCCAGGAAGATGCCCCAGCGGTAGTCCGCCATCCGCACGTAATCGAAGGTCGCCCAGCCCGCGGCGTCCACCGCGACGGCGGTGCGCAAATAGACCTGCGAGGTGTCGAAACCGTGCGGCCCCATCTCTCGCCACCAGCCGAGAAAATGGGGCTGCCACTGTTCCAGGGCGCGCTGCAGGCGGCGGTCATGGGCGAGACTGACATTGTTGGGAATGCGCTCACTGTAATCGACGCTGCTCATACCCGTCTCCCGTCGAATTCGGCCCGTTGGCCTGTACCGTACGTTTTCAGCGCGCCTTTCTCGCCCACGGCGTTGGGCCTTTGGAAAATCCAGTTCTGCCAGGCGGAAAGACGCCCGAAAATCTTGGTCTCCATCGTCTCCGGCCCGGCAAACCTGAACGAGGCCTCCATGCCGGTAAGCGCGTCGCCCGAAAATGCGTTGCGCTCCTCGAGCGCCAGCCGCACTTCGTCATCCCAGTCGATATCGTCCGGGGCGAAGCTGACCAGACCGAGCTTTTCCGCTTCTTGCGCTCCCAGCGTCCGTCCTGCAACCTCCTTGCGCAACCGCTCAACAACCTCGGGCCTGCCCCAAAAACGCGTCCCCAGACGGCTTAGACCGTTGCCCATCGCAAGCGGACCGAAGTTCAGCGGACTCAATCCAACGGCGGCTGGCGCACGGTCGTCGCCTTCGAAGCTGCCGCGCAGCATGTAGGACCGGTCGGCTGCCAGCGCAAGCTCGAACAGCATGCCGACAAAGCATGAACCCGGCTCGATGAGCGCAAACAGCGAGCGCGAGCTTACGTCCAGCCGCTTGAGCACCCGCTTCCAGTAGAGCAGCACCTCGCGCACCAGCCAGTCCTCCTGCTGCTCGACCAGCATCCGCTCGTACCAGGCGACCAGCGCCGGGTCGCCTTCGCTGCGAAGCACCCAGGTGGCCACTTTCTCCTCGTTAAAGCGCAGATGGAGCACCGCGTTGTCGAGTTCCCGCGCAAGCGCAAGCGGCCAGAAATCAGTCCCCATTTCGGCGGCCAAGACGCCCGGACGCGCCGGCTCGGCAGGCCCTCGCACCGTAAGCTCGGCCAGCCGCCGGGCCCGGTCGATGGTCACCAGCAAATTGGGATATTCGATTCGGTCTCGCTCCAGCCGGCGGGCAAGCGGCTTAAGCTGGACGCCGGCGCCGGCAGCCGGCCGGCGCGAACGTTGGGCCAGCTCATGCGCCAGCTCCATGGCCCGCTCCGTGAGCCGGCTGCGCTGGACGACTTCGTCCACCAGCCGCCACTCGACGGCGCGCGCGCCTTTGACTCCTTCCTCCGTGGTGCAAAACGCATCGGCCAGATCGCGCCGCACGAGCCGCTTATCGACCAGCCGGGTGAGGCCGCCGGTACCGGGCAGCACCGCCAAAAGCGGCAGCTCGGGCAGCGACACGGCCGTATTTCCGTCGTCGGCCATCAGGATGTATTCCGTGGCCAGCGCCAGCTCGTAACCGCCCCCGGCGCAGGGGCCGTTGACGGCCGTCAGCCAGACCTGGCCCGAGTTGGCCGAGGCGTCCTCGATGGCGAGTCGGGTTTCGTTGGTGAACTTGCAGAAGTTCACCTTGAATTCGTGGGCGGCTCCGGCCAGCATCCGGATATTCGCCCCGGCGCTGAAGGTGCGCTCCTTGGCCGAGGTCAGCACGACCGCTCTGACCTCAGGATGCTCGAAGCGCAGACGCTGGACGGCGTCGTAAAGTTCGATATCCACGCCGAGGTCGTAAGAGTTGAGCTTAAGCTCGTAGCCGGGGACCAGGCCGCCGCGCTCGTCCACGTCCATCTGCAGCACGGCCACGGGCCCGTTGACGCTAAGCTTCCAATGCCGGTAACGCTCCGGCTCGGTCTCGAAATCGATTATTGCCTGCATCGCACAAACCAGCTCCCAAACTTATATTCTACAGTAGCCCGGCCGCAAAAACCACTCCAAGCGCAGACGGCAGAGAAATTCCGCCGCTCACCGCCGTGGCCCCTGCTTACGCTGGGCAAACTGCGGCCGAGCGCGCCGTCTCGCGTCCCCGGCCGGGGGCCTTGTGAGCGAGTCCCAGACAGCGCGCCGTCAGGCGTCACAAGCCGCCCTCCTGGGCCGCTTGGTCATAACCAACAAGCTCATGGAGTAATCTCCGGATTCGGCTTGGACTTTCCCAAGGCAATCATGCGGCCTGACGCAATGTGGCGCGCCGCTCGCGTTGCCCGCGCCACGCTTCACTCCGGGCCTCCAAAGCGAGCCGACATTTTTAGACGCCGGCGCGGTTGAGTTCCGGCAAGAACTGGTGAAGAGAGCGCCGGTCTCGCTTCCCCGCACTGTTCTGCGGCAGCCGGTCCAAAAAAACCCACTCCTTCGGGCATTTGAAGCCGGCTAGCCGCTCACCGTTCCTGCACCACTGCGCCAGCTCGTCTGCGGTTAACCCCGGACGGCGCGCAACTACGAACGCCACGATGCGCTCGCCCCAGCGCTGGTCGGCGGCCCCGGTAACTGCGGCCTCGGCGACGTCCGGATGGCTTTCCAAAACTTGTTCGATTTCCTCAGGCGCGACCTTGATGCCGCCGGTGGTGATCATGCTGTCAACTCGGCCCACGAGATGCACGTAGCCATCCTGGTCAACGAAACCCAGATCGCCGGTTCGATACCAACCGTCCGGAGTGAGGACTCTCTCCCTCCAGCCCGCGTTTCCCCAGTCCTCGATGGCAAAGGACGCCGCCCGCACTACAATCTCTCCGACTTCGCCAGGTCCTTTGGGATCGCGTGCCAGGCCGCCGGGTTGAGCGACACGCAGGTCGCTGTTGAGGCTTGGTTTACCCACGCTTGCCCATTTGTTCAGCTTCAGGCAATCCGAACTACGAATAACGCACCCTCCAAGGCCCAGGCATTCCGACATCCCGTAGAAACCGCAGAACGAGGGCGTAATTCTCCGCGTAAGCTCGCGCAGATGCTCGGGACTCATCTTCTCGCCAAGGTAGGCCGCCATCCGCAGGGTGCTTAGGTCATATGCCTCGGGCGTGGCACCCAAAACCGCGCGCCATTGCGCCGCGCTCAGAGCCGCGCAGGTGACCTTGAAGCGCGCCGCCGTCTGCAGGAATACGCCGGGTTCCCAACGTCTCTGAAACACCACCGCCGCTCCATGGTTGAGAAACGCGCCCGGATGCACCAGCCACACAGCAAAGGAAGGCGAAAACGCGTTAAGGAATCTGTCGTGCGGCTCGATGCCGGACCACATGTAGATGCCGCCGCTCCATGTCTCCAGCACCGAGCGGTGAGTATGCACGAGGGCCTTAGGCGCGCCGGTACTTCCGGACGAGAGCTGGATAACTGCCTGGTCATGCTCTAGAACTTCGACCTCCGGTTCGTTGTCCGGCGCACTTAGCAGCTCTGCCAGCGATATGCTACCACAGTCGCAGCGCTCACCGAGGCAAACAGTCTGCAGGCCCGGTAGCGCCTCGGCGATCTGCCGCGCCGCAGCCCGCTTTTCCGCATCGTGGACGAGAAACTTCGGACCCAGCCTGCGGGCCAGCTCGAGCTGGTGTCTCGCAGTTTCGCGAAAATGCAGGTTGGCGGTGATGGCACCCATGTAATGCCCGGCGTAATAGGCGATTGCGTGGTCGATTCCCGCGTGGCACAGATAGACGATCCGATCGCCCTTGACGGCACCCAATTTCCGATAACCGTTGGCGATGCGACGGCACTGGGCCGCGAACTCGTCGTACGTGACCACCCGCTCCCCTTCGATCAGGGCCGCGTTCCGGGAATGCCAGCGGCAGGCACGGTCCAGTGCCGCCTTGACGGTCAACACCCCTGAAAACATGATCGAACTCCCCTAAGCTCCGGGCGCGCCGATGCGACGGGCTTCGTCCGTCGAAAGGCCACAGAAAAGCATGTCGGCGTATTCCCGGGCGACCTGCTCCAAGCTCAAAGGACCCTGCTTTTGGTACCACAGCGCAACACTGTTCAGCAGCCCGATGATCCCGAAGCTAACGGTCTTTACCTCGCACGGCCGCAGTTGCCCGGCCTCGATGCCCCGGCGCACGAGGCTTTGAACGATCTGTTCGTAACGTGCACGCTCAGCAAGAAGCTGAGTCCGCTGACCTCCTTCGAGCCGCTTAAGTTCCCGCGTCAGGACCGTGAACAAGGCCGAATCGTCCGCCAGAATGCGCAGGTGCGCATTGATGAGAAGACGCAAAGCCCGCACAGGGTCGGCCGGTTCTTTGGTGAGTATTTCGTCGGCGGCCTTGAGAAGCAGTTGGTTGCCCTCTGAGAGAAGTTGCAGCAGGATTTCGTTCTTGCTTCGAAAGTGGTAGTAGATCGCCGCGGCTTGCAGCGAGACCGCGCGCGCGATCTGACGCGTGGTCGTAGCGCTGTAGCCGTGCTTCGCAAACAGTTCCTTGGCGGCCGCCTTGATCGCCGCCGCCGTGTCGGTCGCCGCGTGCTTCATCCGAGTCCTGTCTCGGGTGGAGATGGGCGCGGACCGCCGGGTGAACGCCGCCGGCGCCGGCCAGGCGGCCGCAGCGCGATGAGGCCGGCCGGCGCCCAAGTCACCACTGCAACGAACAGCAGGCCAAGCACAAGGGGATAGCTCTCGAACGTATTCAGCACCTGTTTGAGCGTGACGAACAGCGCTGCACCCATGATTGGGCCAACCAGCGTCTGCGCGCCGCCCAGGAGCACCCAGATCACAACCTCCGTGGACAACCCGGGGCCGAGCAGGTCAGGCGCGAGCGCGCGCTCGACCAACGCGTAGAGGATGCCGGCAATGCCTGCAATACCGGCTGAAACAAGCGTGACCTGGAGCTTGATCCGCTCGACGTTGTAACCAAGCGCCCGGCAGCGGCGCTCATTTGACTTGACCGCCGCGAGGGCCAAGCCGTAGCCCGAACGCGCTAACCTTCGGCTGGCCCACAAGACCGCGCTCCCGAGCCCGGCCACGACGAGGTACTGCGCGCGAACCCGGAGAACTGCCAGCGAAGACGCCCGCGGCAGATAGAGGCCGTTCTCGCCGCCCGTAAGCCCGGTCCACACAAGGGCGAGCTGAAAGAGGGAAAAGGACGCAAGCATGGTTACGACTATGTAGCCGACACCGCCGGTCTTCGTCGCGAAGTAGCCGACCGCCATAGCAATCACCAGCAAGGCCGCAATGGCCGCGAGAATCGCCAGGGTCAACGGGCCGCCGCGGCTCACCACGATTCCAATCGTGTAGGCAGGCACGCCGAAAAAGGCGGCTTGACCGAAACTGGGCAAACCAGCGTAGCCAAGCAGTACGTCGAGCGAAATCGCCAGCAGCGCCCAGATGATAAGGTCGGCCGCGGTGTACAGGTAAAAATCCGGCAGAGCCAGCGGACACAGCAGCGCCAGCACCACAACAGCCGTCGTGGCCCGCTCCCGACCGCCGGACCTCACCATAACCAGAGCGTCCCCTCGCGGCGGACGACGAGGACTGCCATGAACAGCGTCATCACCAGCAGGATTGCCAGGTTAGGTTGCAGCACCAGCGTCAGCAGCGCCTCGAGTTCCCCTGCCACCAAGCTCGCCACCAGCGCGCCCCGAATGTTCCCCATGCCGCCGACCACCACAACAGCGAAGGCCGCGACCATAATCTCCAGCCCCATCGACGGGTAAGCGCTGGTCACCGGAAGCATAAGAGCGCCGGCGACGCCTGCCAGTCCCGCGCTGATCACCGACACCCAGCCATAGACCGCCAACGGTGAAACGCCGGCAATGGCCGTGGCTTCGCGGTTGCCGGCCACGGCACGTATCAGAACACCGTAGCGGGTCCGATTCAGAAACCACATGGCGAACACAATCAGGGCGACGCTCAATCCCGCCACCACCAGTCGATAGATGCCTCCGATCCAGGGAAGGGTGCCCTTAAGCGGCGCATCAATCAGCTTGAAGTCGGTTCCGAAGATCAGTTGGACAACCTCTCGCAGAACGTAGCCGAGCCCCAGCGTCAGAAGCGCCCAGCGTAAAGGCCCCGCGTCGGCCAGCCTTCGCTGAAACGCCATAATTAGCAAACCGCCCAACAGCGCGCTACCGACCGCCGCAACCAGGACGCTGCCCCAGAAATTGTGAAGGACCTGATCGGCCGCCCACGCGCAGTAAGCGCCAATCATGAAAAACTCGCCGTGACTTAAGTTGACAATATGCATCACCCCAAAAATCAACGTTAAGCCCAGGGCGGTAAGAGCTATCGTCGTGCCGACGACCAAGCCGTAGGTGAGTTGAACTGTCACGTACTCCATAAGCTCAGATTCCCAGAAACTGCGCCAGTTCACGCTGCCCGATCTCCCGCACGGACGCCTCGATCCGCCCACGGCTCATCAGATAAGCGCGATCGGCGGTCCTCCGGATGAGACCTACGTCCTGTTCTACGAGAAGCACCCCGGTCCCGCCGGCACAAAGCTGCCGTATGAGGCCGCCGACCTCCGCGACGACCGCCGGCATCAACCCCTCCACTGGTTCGTCGACCAGCAAAACAGCGGGATCGAGAAGCAGGATTCGCGCGAAGGCGAGCAGCTTGCGTTCCCCGCCGCTTAAGCTGCCGGCCTTCTGATTGCGCCGTTCCTTGAGGCGTGAAAAACGCTCGTAGATCGCGCCCAGCCGCTTGCGCGGCAGCCGCCGCGCGTAGATGGGCACCAACAGGTTCTCCTCAACCGACAGATTCGCACAGAGCTCGCGTTCCTGGGGAACGTAGCCGATGCCGTAAGAGGCCATCAGAGCAGTCGGCCTGCCGACCAATGACCTGCCGCCGACGCGGATACTCCCTGAAAAGACCTGCGCCAGGCCGACGATCGCCTTGAGCGTAGTACTCTTGCCCGCACCGTTGCGCCCTACAAGCGCCACTACCTCGCCGGGCCGCACGGTTAGACTTACGTCCCAGACAATCTGGATGGCCCCGTAGCCCGCGTTTAGGCCGACAAGCTCAAGCATTGGCCGCCCCAAGATAAATTGCCTGCGCGATTCGACTGGCCCGAACCTCCGAGGGGCTACCCTCGACCACAATCCGCCCGTTATGCATAACGGAGATCCTGTCGGCTATGCTCATCACCATCTCGATGTCGTGGTCGACCAACACGATGGTCTGTCGCGCCGCGAGCAATCGTATCCTGGCGCCAAGCTCGATGCGTTCGCTCGCGCTCATCCCGGCCATCGGCTCGTCGAGCAGCAGCAGACGCGGTTCGTTGGCGAGCGCCAGCACGATTTCAAGCTGTTTTTGCAACCCATGCGAAAGGCTGGTCGTCTCCTGATGCGCACATTGCGCCATCCCGGCGGTTTCCAGCATAGATAAGGCACGCTCGGCGAGCAGACGGCAACGGCCCCGCGAGAGCCAATCCCGGGCGGGGCTGTCGCGCTGTAAGGCCAATTGCAGCGCCTGTTGACAAGTCACCCCGGGGAAAAGACGGGCTATCTGGTAGGAACGGCCGAGCCCCAAGCGCGCCCGCCGGTACATCGGCACGAACGTTATGTCCTTCCCATCGAAGCGAATGCGGCCGGCGGACGGCAGAAGGTCTCCCGCAAGGACGTGGAGCAGCGTCGTCTTGCCGGCGCCATTGGGACCGATTATGGCGTGAACCTCTCCGGCTCGGACCTCGAGGTCCAACTCCGACAACACGGTGAAAGGGCCAAACCGCATCGTCAACTGTTCCGCTTGGATAATGGTCGTCACGGCGCCGAACCATTCTTCAGGCAAGCTTTCAAGTCAAACAGTCGCCAACCATCCTGCGCATCACGCCGCCCGGCAGCTATCTGATCCCTCCGATCCCGGCGGCCGGGATGAGATCGAGCACGATTTCCCTGCCTGCCCTCACCTGGGCGACATAGAGCGGCGCCACTCCCTGGTGGTCTCGCCTGCGAATCGTCAACGGCCCCGCCGGAAACTCTCGGCCGGCTGGAACCCTCAAGCCAGCCAGTACGGCAGCCAGCTTCTCGGTGTCCCTGCGGCCGCGAAAGCCCGACCGTTTGATACCCTCGAGCAACGCGTTCGCGGACTGGTACGCCTCAAATGCATTCAGGCCGATGACGTCGCCCGGATACTTGGCGAAGTAGGCCGCACGAAACTCCCGGTTCGCGGGCGTCTCGAGCGGCCCATTGGCGTCACGCGGATAGTCGCCGATGAAGACGAGCCCCTCGGCGGCCTGCGGGAGCCTAGGGAAGTTTTCCGCCGACACCAGCGACTGCATCCCGGCAAACTTCATCTTCTTCTGAAGGCCCTGCGCAAGCGCCTCCTGAAGGGCGAGGATGGCGTCGCGACCGGCAAGGACAAAATAGAGTGCTTCGGCCGAAGCATCCACCTTGCTGATATACGCCGCCACGTCGGTGGCGCCGAACGGAATGCCGATCGAGCCGACCACCCCGCCACCCGCCGCTTCCACCGCCTCCGTGAAGGCCTTGAGGCCGGATTGACCATAGGCGTAATCCGAGTAGACGACGTACCAGCGCCTGCCGAGGTGCCCGGTGAGCCACTGCGCAAACGAATAATTGCGCTGGCGGTTGTCCAGCGTCGACCGGAACGAATACCTGTTCACATTCTCCTGGCTGCTGAATTCATCGACCCAGCATCCGCTTGCCGGAACGTAGATGATCTTCTCTTCGCCCGCAAACTTTTCGAGCGACAGACACTCGGCGCTCGACAGCCCGCCCATCAGGACGTCTACGTTCTCGCGCCCGGTCAATTCGCGGGCGTATCGGATCGCTTGCGCGGCCTTGGCCTCCGAGTCGCGCTGCACCACTCGAAAGGCTACGTTTCCCAACGCCGGGTCCGTCTTGGCCTCGGCCAGCGCCAAGTCGAGTCCCTTGCGCGCGTACTTGCCCAGCGCGGCAAAGGGTCCCGTCGCCGGATTGATGAACCCTATCGTGACCGCAGGCGCATCGGTGGCTCTGCTGGTGGAGCGAGCGAACAGCGCAAGGACCAGTCCCACAACGACAATTACCTCTCGGCGCAAGAAAGCCTCCCTCATGCTACGTCCTTCCCTTACGGTTGACCTGCCAGCTACACACTGGTCGCGGCCTGAACAGCCTCGAGCAGTGCTTCAGTTGCCTGCCGTGGCGCCAGCGCGTCGCCAACAATTTTAATCTCGGTGCCCGGCAGCTCGGACCTCAGTCGGTGATAGAACCGGTCTTCCGGGATCATTCCGGTGGCGACCACGACGGTGTCGCAAGGTATAAGCTCTTGCGTTTTGTCGGCGGCGCTTACCAGAAGTTTGTTTCCTTCCACCGCTCGCACGACGCTGTTCAGTCGGACGGCAACCCCGGCTCGCTCGAGGGCCCTAAGCAGCGTCCAGCGCACGGATTTGTTCAGACTCTTGGCCAACCGCTCCGAACGCTGTACCAGAGTCACGTTTCTCTGAGGCCGTCCGATCATGGCCCGTTGGCGCAGTTCTTCAAGCGGCATAAGTTCGTGGACCAAAAGGAACTTCACTGTTTCTCCGTCGAGACTGCCGATCGCCCGCAAGTGAAGCGCCGTTTCGCAGCCCGTGGGACCGCCGCCGATGACCACAACCTCGTCGCCGAGCGGCCCACTGCTGCCGGCCAGAATGTCGTGCGCGTGGTAAACGCGAATCGAGCTTCGCTCGAGGCCCGGCAACTCCGGCATTACCGCTCGCGCGCCCGTCGCAATAATGACGGCATCGGGCCGGTCGGCTCTTAGCAGGTCCACGGTTGCCTCGCAGCCCAAACGTAACTCGATGCCGGGGTGAGCCCGCACCTGCTTCCTGAGGTCTTCGTACAGCCAGCGATACTCGCCCTTGCCGGGCGCGACATCTCCAATTGCGGCTACGCCTCCAAGCTCCGAACCGCGCTCATAAAGCGTCACAACGTGTCCTCGCGCAGCCGCGACCTTGGCCGCCATCATTCCGGCGGGGCCACCCCCGACAACCGTCACGCGGCGCACCGGTCCGGCCGGGCCAGTGCTCAGCTCCAGTTCACGCCCAGCGTAGGGGTTCACCAGGCAACGGGCGGGGCCGTCCCAGGCGGTGTCAAGGCAGACGTTGCAAGCGATGCAGTGCACGAGATCTTGGAGCTGCCCCGCCATCAGCTTGCGAGGAAGATGCGGATCGGCCAGAAGCGGCCGCCCCATCGAAACGAAGTCTGCCATCTCGGCCCGCAAAATCCGCTCGGCCACAAAAGGATCGTTGATCCGGTTGGACGCCCCAACCGCAACCCGAACCGCCGCCCGTACAGCCTGCGCCAACCAGGCATAGGCCCCGGTCGGAACCTCCCCCGTAATCTGCGGCACACGCGATTCATGCCAGCCACCGGTGACATTGAACGCCGCAGCCCCGGCACCCTCCAGGATGCGCGCAATCTCTATGGCCTCGCGATGCGTGTTGCCGCCGGGAACAAGGTCGTGGCCCGCCAGCCGCACCACAATGGGCGTACCTGATAGCCGCCGGCGTATGCCACGCAGGATGTTGACCACGATCCGGGCGCGGTTCTGCAGCGTGCCACCGTACTCGTCGGACCGATCGTTGGTCGCCGGCGAGAGGAACTGATTCAGCAGGTGACCAACCCCGCAGAACAAATCGATGCAGTCGAATCCGGCTGCAACGGCCCGCGCCGCCGCATCGATATACTTCTGCTCGAGCTCGCGCACCTCTGTCGTGCTCAGGGCATGCACCGGCTCGGGATTGAATCGCGACCGCTTCGCCGACGCGCCCACCGGCTGAAGACCGGTCAGCTTCGATGGTGACACACGGCCGGTATGATACAATTGGCAGGCGATCTTTCCCTCCGGATACGCCGCCTTCATGGACTTTGTCAGGCGCTCCAGCGGCGGGACGTACTCATCCGACCAAA
This sequence comes from Deltaproteobacteria bacterium, assembly GCA_021794015.1. GTDB lineage: Bacteria > Desulfobacterota > Binatia > Binatales > Binataceae > JAJYRQ01. Next base: position 14,453 of record JAJYRQ010000015.1, read on the forward strand.
GCCCTAGAAGCAGGCTGTTAAAAACGCCGGCCCCGGCAAGCTCCACGGCAAATCCGCCAATAGAGATGAGCCCCGCCCGACCCCGAGCGCGCTCGGTGTAGAAGGCAATCAGCGTCTCGTCGGCGAAACCCAGACCGCGATGATAGTTGAGGTGCATCGCGGGCATCATTATCCGATTCGGCACAAGCATCGCCCCGATCTGAAACGGGCTCAGCAGCTTCCACTGCTCCGCGACGAGAACGTTTCGCAAACGAACGCACCTCCCGACAATATCGATATTGACCAAGCGCTTGTTACATATCGCACGGCGATCCGACCGTCAAGGGGCTCTACCGCTGCGCCGGATTGGCCTGGCATTGCCGGCGGTTGACTCGGCGCGGCCTGCAAAGGGCCGTTGAAAGGGCCGTTGAGCGGATGACCCATGGGCTTCCGCTTGCAGCCGCGGCTCCGAACCCTGCAACAAACAAGACGCGGCCTGCTCCCTGGCGCGCCGGTGAGCTGCAGACCGTCATGCACCCGGCATGCACATGGCCTGCCGACGGCCCGGACTGCCGACAGCCGTTGCGTTCGGTTGCCTCTGCCGGCATACGGACGCAGGGGCGTAGCCGGCTGACTCTGCCTTCTTCGGTCGCCGCGCGGCAGCGGCTTGAACCGGCCATCCAACGTGCTATTTACGGACAAGGGCATGGCGACCATCGTCCAAGGCAGCTTGCCGGGGTAAGTCGTCCCCTACGCAGCCTGCCGATTGGCCATACAATGCATGAACTGGAATTTCGCCTGATGTCCGCCGGCGCCGCCGAACCCGGCATCGAAACTGGCCCCAGCCAGCCTGAGGCGCGGGGCAGCGTCCCGGAGCTGCCGCGCCGGTTCAACGCCGCGGTCTACTTCGTCGATCGGCATCTGCGCGAGGGGCGCGGCGCCAAGGCCGCGCTTATCGACGACGCCGGCGCCCACCCCTACGCCGAACTGGCCGACCGGGTCAACCGCTTTGGCAACGTGCTTAAGCGGCTGGCCATCCTGGCCGAGCAGCGGGTGATGCTCTGTCTGCCCGACGGCATCGATTTTCCGGCGGCATTCTGGGGCACGATCAAGACGGGCGCAGTCGCGGTGCCGGCCAACCCGATGCTTTCGGCGGACGACTACGGCTACCTGCTGGCAAACACGCGGGCAAGGGCGCTGGTCGTTTCCAGGTCCTTGCTCGATCGCTTGGCGCCGGCGCTAACCGGCGCGCAGTTTCTGCAAAGCGTCCTGGTTGTTGACTGGGAGCCGGACCTGGAAGCTTCGGTGGCACCCGAGCTTCGGGCCAAGCTGCTCGACCTGCGCCGGCTTAGCGAGCAGGCATCGCCCGAGCTGCAAGCGGCGGCCACTGTCGCCGACGACATTGCCTTTTGGCTCTACTCTTCGGGCTCAACCGGCCGGCCCAAGGCGGTGATGCACCGGCACGAGAGCCTCTTCTACACCGCGCTGCTTTCCGGGCAGCGGGCGCTTGGCATCGGCTCCGAGGACGTGATTTTTTCGGCGGCCAAGATGTTTTTTGCCTACGGGCTGGGCAACAGCGTCAGCATCCCGCTCGCCGCGGGCGCAACCGCCGTGGTGAGCGCCGAGCGGTCCACGCCCAAGCTCGTGGCGAGCGTAATGGAAAGGCATCAGCCGACGGTCTTCTTTGCCGTCCCGACGCTCTACTCGGCGCTGCTGGGCGAGGGCGGACTCGGCCCGGCGCAGATTTCGCGCCGGCTCAGGCTTTGCGCTTCGGCAGGAGAAGCGTTGCCGGCCGAGCTGGCAGAACGCTGGCAGGAGCGGTTCGGCGTCGAGATACTCGACGGGCTTGGCTCAACCGAGATGCTGCACAATTTCCTGTCGAATCGGCCGGGCCAGAACCGTCCCGGTGCCAGCGGCAGACCGGTCCCAGGTTACACCGTCATGGTCCTGAACGAGGAGGGCGAGCAACCGGCGCCGGGCGAGGTGGGAGACCTCTGGTGTCGGGGTCCGTCGGCTGCTTCCGGCTACTGGAACAACCGGCAGGCTTCAAAGCGCACCTTCCTCGGACCGTGGGTCAGGACCGGCGACAAGTACACCCGCGACGCCGACGGATACTTCCACTACGTCGGCCGCTCGGACGAAATGCTCAAGGTAAGCGGAATGTGGGTCTCGCCCTTCGAGGTCGAGTCGGCGCTGGCAAGCCACCCCCAAGTCAGCGAAGCGGCGGTGGTCGGCCGGGCCGACGCCGACGGCCTGGTCAAGCCCAAGGCGTTCGTCGTGCCAAGGGCCGGCGCGGCGCCGTCGGCGGCGCTTGCGGAGGAGCTCAAGGCGTTCGTAAAGCAACGGCTTTTGCCGCACAAGTATCCACGCTGGATCGAGTTTCGCGAGCAGTTGCCGCGAACCGCCACCGGTAAGATTCAGCGCTTCAAGCTGCGGGAGCCGTAAAACCGGGGCGCGCGGGGCGCCCGGCGGCAATCTCGCCCGTGGTAGCCGACCCGCCCTCCCTGCTATCATAGATAAGCCAAGCGAAGACCCGAACTCGCAGCTTTGCCGAGTGCAGTTGCAAAGCGAGGCCTGCCCTTGCGGCGCGCCCAGGCCGGCGGCTCGGGAACAAAGCCGGGCAACGTTGCGCGCTTTAGCCGGCAGGGAGGCCGGGGAGAAGCTAACAGGTGAAATCGCTTATCACGCTGCAGGTAAACGGCGAGACGCAGGAAGTGCTCGCCCCTGTCCACAAAACACTGCTCGAGGTCCTGCGTGAAGAACTTGGTCTCACCGGGACCAAGCACGGATGCGAGCTGGGCGAGTGCGGCACCTGCACCGTCTTGATTGACGGCACACCGGCGCTGAGCTGCCTTACGCTTGCGGTCGAAGCGCAGGGACGCGAGATTACCACCGTCGAGGGCCTGGCCGACGGTCCGGCGGCGCATCCGCTGCAGACTGCTTTCGCCGAACTGGGCGCTTCGCAATGCGGGTACTGTTCGCCCGGAATGCTGATGGCCGCCTCGGCCCTGCTGCGGCACAATGCCTCACCCAGCCGCGAGGAGATAACCGGTTGGCTGGCCGGAAACCTCTGCCGCTGCACCGGATATCTCAAGATTATCGAGGCGGTCGAGCTGGCGGCGGCTCGCATGCGCCGGGCCGGTGCGCCCGCGCAGCGCACGCCCAATGCGGCGCAGGCGGCGCGATGAACGCGCACGACGGCGCGGGCAGCCACGCCCGTTTCATCGGCCGGGACTGGACCAAGGTTGACGGCGCGGCCAAGGCGCGCGGCGAGGCGCGTTATGCCGACGACTTGGCGCTGCCGCGGATGCTCTACGGCAAGCTTTTGCGCAGCTCGGTCGCCCACGGCATCATCAAGCGCGTCGATGTCGGCCCGGCCTTAAGGCTTCCCGGCGTACATGCCGTCATCACCGCCGCCGATTTTGCCCCGGTCCGCTTCGGCATCATGCCGAGCAGCCAGGACGAGGAGCCGCTCTGCAAGGAGCGGGTCCGCTACGTCGGCGACCCGGTGGCCGCGGTCGCGGCGGCCGACGAGGAGACCGCCGAGCGTGCCTGCAACGCAATCGAGGTCGAATACGAGCCGCTCCCGGCGATCATGTCGATCGACGAGGCCCTGGCTGAAACCACGGCGCGAATCCAGGACTACGGCGACGGCCCGCTGCCTAACGTTCACAAAAACGTCGCGCTCGAATTCGGAGACCTGGAGCGCGCATTCAGCCAGGCCGACCATGTGAGGGAAGACCTCTTTTTCTTCCAGGGCAACACCCACCTGCCGATGGAGCAACACTCGGCCGTGGCGCGCTACGAACCCGACCGGCGCATCACCCTTTGGAGCTCGACGCAGACACCCCATTACGTCCACCGAGCGCTGGCCAAGGTGCTCGGGATGCCGATGGACCGCATCCGGGTGATTGCCACCCCCGTGGGCGGCGGTTTCGGCGGCAAGAGCGACCCGTTCAGCCACGAGATTTGCGCCGTACGCCTGGCCCAGCTAACCGGCCGGCCGGTCAAGATAACGCTCACCCGCGAAGAGGTCTTTCTCGCCCACCGAGGACGCCATCCGGCGCTGATGTGGCTGCGCACCGGGGTGCGGCGCGACGGTACCATCACCGGCTCGCAAATCCGTGTCCTGCTCGACGGCGGCGCTTACGGCTCCTACGGCATTGCAACCACGTATTACACCGGCGCGCTGCAAACGACCACCTACAAGATCCCCGCCTACAAGGTGGAAAGCGGCCGGCTGTGGACCAACAAACCACCGTGCGGGCCTAAGCGCGGCCACGGAACTCCTCAGCCGCGCTTCGCGCTGGAAGCGCAACTGGACAAGCTCGCCGAGGATCTGGGCATCGATCCCGTCACCCTGCGGCTTAAAAACCTCACTGAACCGTTCACCCGCACCGTTAACCATCTGCGCATCACCAGCAACGGTCTTAGGGAATGCCTCGAAGGGGTCGCCGAGGCCAGTGAGTTTAGGCGCAAATGGCGTCATCTCCCCTTCGGCCAGGGCGTGGGCATCGCCGTGAGCAGCTACCTGTGCGGAGCCGGGCTGCCCATCTACTGGAACGACCTGCCGCACAGCGCGGCCCAAATGCGCGCCGACCGCGGCGGCGTCACCCTGCAGTGCGGCGCCATCGATATCGGCCAAGGCAGCGACTCCGTCCTGGCAGGCGTCGCGGCCGAGGTGCTGGGTCTTAACCCGGACGAAATAAAGCTGGTAACCGCCGACACCGACCTGACGCCCGTAGACCTCGGCTCCTACAGCAGCCGCGTCACTTTCATGGCGGGCAACGCTGCTTTCGAGGCGGCCTCGAAGCTCTGCGACTTCCTGCTCACGGCCGTCTCACGCCACCTCGAGGTAAGCCGCGCCTTGCTGGTGATGGGTGATCACCGGATTTACGACCGGGAGAACCCGGAGTGCGGCGTCTCCTTCGCCGAGGCGGTAACGCTGGCCGAGGCCCAGTTCGGCACGCTGGTCACCGCGGGCGGCTACAAGCCGCCCGCCTTAGCCGGGCCGTTCAAGGGCTCCGGCGTCGGCGTCTCGCCGGCTTACTCGTTCAGCGCCTGCGTCGCGCAGGTCAGCGTCGATCCCGGTATCGGCGCGGTGCGTGTCGAGCGCATCTGGATCGCTCATGACATCGGCCGCTGCATCAACCGCACCCTGGTCCTCGGACAGGTCGAGGGCGGCGTCTACATGGCGCTGGGCGAGGTGCTGATGGAGGAGCAGGTCTTCCGTAAGAACCTGCACAAGATACCCTCGATGCTCGAGTACAAGAGCCCGACCTTTCTCGAGATGCCCCCGGTGGAAACCATCCTGGTCGAAACCCATGACCCCGAAGGCCCCTTCGGCGCCAAGGAAGTCGGCCAGGGGCCGCTCCTGCCGGTCATCCCGGCAGTGGCCAACGCGGTCTACGACGCAATCGGCGTCCGCTTCGACGAAATTCCCATAACCCCGGACAAGGTGATCGCTGCCCTGGAGCGAAAGGCGGGCGACCGCCCGGTGCGGGTGGGGCCCAAGCAGTTTCCGTCCTTCGAGTTCCGCGCCGCGATCAAGGTAGACCCGCCGGACGGCTGGGAGCGGCCATGGTGGACCCCAACCGGCGCGGACGCTGCCGGGTACGCCGAGGCCAGCCGGGCCATCCAGCCGCCGCCGCGGGCGCCCAGGCCGGCAGCCGGCCGCAGCGAGCCGCGGGGGCGACCGCAGATGCGCTGACCCTGGCTTGCCGGCACGCTTGCCGGCACGCCAATCGGCTGTGGTACTGAGGAGTTGGTCCGATGCTTCGTTTGCCCGCCTTTGAGTACCTGGCGCCGCGCACGCTTGAGGAAGCCGCGCGGATGCTTGCCGAGGCCGGCGCCGCGGCTTTGCCGGTGGCCGGCGGCACCGATCTCTTTCCCAACATGAAGCGGCGCCAGATGGAGCCGCGCGTGCTGGTTGGTCTTCGCGGCGTAGCCGAAATGACGCAGCTAAGCGGCAGCGCCGCTCAAGGCTGGCGTCTGGGCGCCGGCATCACGCTTGCCCGGCTTGCGGCGCATCCGGAACTGCGGCAAAGCTACCCGGCCGTGGCGTTGGCCGCCGAAAGCGTCGCCACGCCCACGCTGCGCAACATGGGCACCGTGGGCGGCAACCTCTGCGTCGACACCAGGTGTAACTACTACAACCAGAGCTACGAATGGCGGCGCGCGATCGGCTTCTGCATGAAGAGAGACGGCGATATTTGCCTGGTGGCTCCGTCCAGTCCGCGCTGCTGGGCGGTAAGCTCGTGCGACACGGCGCCGGCCCTGATGGCGCTGGGGGCGAGCGTGCGCCTGGTGAGCGCGCGGGAGGAACGCGTCATAGCGCTTCGAGAATTGTACCGCGACGACGGCATCGACTACCTCGCGCTCAAACCGGGAGAAATCCTGAGCGAGATCATGCTGCCGCCGGCCGACGGTTGGCGTTCCACTTACCGCAAGCTGCGCCGGCGCGGTTCCTTCGACTTCCCGATCCTCGGAGTGGCGGTTGCCCTGCGCATCGGCGCCGACGCCATCGTCGAGCAGGCGCGGGTCTGCCTGGCTGCGGCAGCCTCCCATCCGCTCGAGGCCGTAAAGGCTGCCGAAATGCTGGCCGGGAAGAAGCTGCAACCCGACGTTATCGCCGCCGTTGCCAACGAGATTTTTCGCGTCGCCAAGCCGGTCGACAACAGCGACCTTACCTTGAGCTACCGCAAGCGGATGGCGCGGGTGCTGGTCGAACGGGCGCTGCGCGACTTGGCCGAAGCGGCCGCATCCGGCCGAAACGGCCAGGCGCCGGGCGCCTGAACCGCGGCCCGCACCGCGCGCGCGGCCGCCCGGCTCGCCAAGCCGGCCCCGCAAGGGACCGCCGCTCGGTGTGCAACGGCGGGCTTGGCGCCGGTGGCAAGCGGCGGTCAACGCGATTTTGAGGCTTTACCCGATGCTGGTACTGGGGATTGAGTCCTCGTGCGACGACGCGTCGGCCGCCGTGCTCAACGTAACGGGGCCGGGGCACGCGGCGGTGCTTTCCAACACGCTCGCCACGCAGGAAGACCTCCATCGTCCTTACGGCGGCGTGGTGCCGGAACTCGCCTCGCGCAACCACCTGCTCACGATAATCCCCGTAGTGGAACGGGCCCTGGCCCAGGCAGGAGCGCCGCTTGAAGCGCTCCAAGGCGTGGCCGTGACCTGCGGGCCGGGCTTGGTCGGCTCGCTGCTGGTCGGCCTGATGTTTGCCAAGGGACTGGCCCAGCAGCGCGGCCTCCCGCTGGTCGGCGTCAACCATATCGAGGGCCACCTGCTGGCCCCGTTGCTCGAGCACGAGCCAGAGTTCCCGTTCTTAAGCCTGGTGGTATCCGGCGGCCATACGGAGCTTTTCGTGGTCGAAGATCTGGGCCGCTACCGCCGGCTGGGCCGGACGCACGACGACGCCGCAGGAGAGGCCTTCGACAAGGTCGCAAAGCTCATGGGGCTTGGGTACCCCGGTGGCAGGGCGATCGACGAAATAGCCACGCGAGGCGACCGGCGCCGACTGCGCCTGCCGCGCGCCCGTGTGCGCGGCGAGCGCTTTGCCTTCAGTTTCAGCGGCCTTAAGACGGCCGTGGCTCAACTTCTGGCCACAGCCGAAGCGGCGCAGATCAAGGCCGAGGATCTGGCTGCCAGTTTCCAGGAGGCGGTGGTCGATGCGCTGGTGCGGCCGACGCTGGCGGCCGCCGCCGAGTTCGACCTTCGCACGATCACGCTTACCGGCGGCGTGGCCGCCAACTCGCGGCTGCGGGCGCGGCTTAAAGAGCTGGCAGAGGAGCAGGGATGCCGGCTGGTGGCTCCGTCGCTCGGCTACTGCACCGACAATGCCGCGATGATAGCCCTGGCAGGAAGCTACCGGCTGCTGCGCGGACAAAGCCATGCGCTCGACCTCGACGCCCAGCCCAGCCTTGCGCTTTAGGGGGCGCGCCGCGATGTATCCTGCCGGTCGGCGCGCAACCGGGTCGAGCCCGCGGCAGACAAGGCAGAGCCGCGCCTGGGGGCAGAATTTTCTCGTGCAGCCGGCCGTGGCGGAGAAAATCGTGAGCGCCGCCACGCTTAAGCCGGGCGACGAAGTCGTCGAGATCGGCCCCGGTAAGGGCGCGCTCACCGAATGTCTGACGCGGCGCGCTTTGAGCCGGCTGCTCCTGATCGAGATCGATCCCGAGCTTGCCGAGCTTGCGCGCCGGCGTTTCGGCGCCGGCCCCCGGGTCGAGGTCGCGGCGGCGGATTTTCTCCAGCTCGACCTCGCCTCCGTGCTCGGCCGCCCGCCGGTTAAGCTTGTGGGCAATCTGCCGTTTTCCAGCGCTGCGGCGATCCTGCGGCGGGTGAGCGCGCGGCCCGAGCTGATCACCCGGATGGTACTGATGTTTCAAAAAGAAGTCGCCGCCAGGGTGCGCGCCCGGCCCGGCGACGCCGGCTACGCAGCGCTCAGCGTCTTTTGCGCTTTATGGTGGCAGATCATCGACCACTTCGCGGTCGGGGCCGGAAACTTCTGGCCGCGACCGCGGGTCGACGCCGAGGTGCTGGTGATGGAACCGCGGCCGCCGGAGTCCTGGGCTGCCGGCCGGCGCGCGCTGATTGAAGGGGTCGTGAGCGGCGCGTTTTTTCTCCGTCGCAAGCTTTTGCGCAATTCGCTTGCCGCTTATTACGGTGCTGCTCCTGCGGCGGTGGAACGCGCGCTGGAGCTGGCCGAGTTGCCCGCACGCGGGCGCGCCCAGGAGCTGGCGCGCGCCGATTTCCTGCGCTTGGCCGCGGCGGTCGAGCGGGTTGGCCTGGCCTAAATCCTTCGGCAAGCACCGTGCCCGAGCTGCCCGAGGTCGAATCGCTGCGCGCAAGCCTGGCGCGCACGCTCGTCGGCCGCACCTGCCTGAGTGTCGAGGTGCGCGAGCAACGGCTGCGCCGGCGCGTCGATCCCGTTGCGCTCGGCGCGCTGGTCGGGCGCAAATTCGTTGCCGTGGGCCGGCGCGGCAAGTACCTGCTAATCGAACTGAGCGGCCAACTCCTGCTCCTGGTTCACCTGGGCATGAGCGGAAGCCTCACCCGGCGCCAGAGCGACCTGACGCCTGCCGGACTAAGCGTGCGCCACGACCATCTGACGCTCGCCCTCGACGACGGCAGCCGGCTGGTCTACAACGACCCCAGGCGCTTTGGCCTGGTGCGGCTTTTGTCGCTCGGCGAGCGGGATAGCGCGCCCGAACTGCGGATACTTGGGGCCGAGCCTCTGGAAGACCGGTTCAACGGCGGCTGGCTCTGGCGTCAGGCGCGGCGCCGGCGGGCGGCGCTGAAAAACCTGCTCATGGATCAGCGCATCGTGGCCGGCATCGGAAACATCTACGCCGCCGAAATTCTCTTTTGCGCCGCGGTCCGCCCGACCCGGCGCAGCTCCCGGCTCACCCGTGAACAGGCCGCGCGCATCGTGGAAGCGACCAAGCAGGTGCTGCAACGCTCTATCGGGCGCGGCGGAACGACCTTCCGCAACTACCTCGACGGGCGGGGGGTGCCCGGCCGCTTTGCCGCCGAGCTGCAAGTATACGGGCGCGCCGGCAAGCCCTGCCGGCGCTGCCGAACGCCGATTGGCGTTGCGCGCCTGGGCCAGCGCGCCACTTTTTACTGCCCCAAATGCCAGCGCTAGGGCGCGCCGGCGCATGTTGCCCAGCCAAGGCCGAAAGTGCAAGTTCTTAAGCTGTGAGGCAGAAAAAGTGACAGCCGGGCCAACCTGTTCCTCTCGCCGCCGGCGCGTCGGGGTCAGTCTCGACCCGCCCCGAGCCGCACGCCAACGGCGGACCTTGGCAAAAGACGCCTCACCTCGGTTGTCCGCGCCGCCTTGCAGGGCCAAGCGGCCGCGGCTGGTGGCCGGATGAAGCGCTTGTGGCGACGGAGCTGCGACGCCGTTTTGCGGCGCGCCTCCATCTCGCAGGCGGCGGCTTGCGCCGCCTTGGCCCTGGCGCTGGCCGGCTGGGCGCTCCAGGGATGCTCGACGATGTCGAGCATCGGAGGCCCCACGCCGCAGCAGCGCAGGCAAAACGTCGAGACGCTGCTCGCCGCGGCCGGCTTTCGCTCCCTATCGGCTGAAACCTCGCAGCAGCGCCAGCACCTGGGCAACCTGCCTTCCGGTTCCCTCTACTACTACACCGACTCGCAGGGCGCCCAGCACTACTGGTTCGCCGACCCGACTTACTGTCAGTGCATGTTCTACGGCGACGAGGCCGCCTACCAGCGCTACGAGGACCTGCGCCTCCAGAACCGGCTGGTCGAGGAACAGCAACAGGCGCAGCAGGCAAACCTCGCCGCTCAACAAATGATGATGATGGGACCGATGGGAATGGGAGTTGGACCGTTCATGCCTTTTGGGTTCGGATTTGGGCCGGGAATGGGGTTCGGCTTCTGATCGCTTTGACAAGCGCGAAGCCTCGCCGCTATCTCCAAAGCAGAGATAAGCCCTTGCGCCGCGTAGCCAACCCGCAACGTCCGGTCGAAACGGCTACGCCTACCCGCGGGAAGAGTGCTCGGCGCCGCTGCAAGAACCGCAACCTCTCCGGCGTGGCGGCGGACCCGGCAAACTTGGCGACCGCCGGCAGCGGCCGCAACGGCCGAGGTTGATAACGTTGAACGAAAGCACGGCTCAGCGAACTGCTCGACAAGGCGGCACCAAGCGCGTGCTGGTGACCGGGGGAGCCGGATTTATCGGCTCGCACCTGGTTGCCGCGCTTGTCGGTCGGGGATTTGAGGTTCGGGTGCTCGACAACCTGAGTTCCGGCCGGCGGGATTACGTCGATGCCGGTGCCGAACTGGTTGAAGCCGATGTCGAGGACCTAAGCGGCTTTGAATCGGCGTTCGCGGGCGTCGATTGCGTTTTCCACCTGGCGGCTGCGGCGCGGGTCTTGCCCTCGGTGGAGGCGCCTTTGCGCACCCACATGGCCAACGTGGTAGGCACGCTCAACACGCTGGTTGCCGCGCGAGAGGCCGGGGTACCTCGCTTTGTCTACGCAGGTTCGTCGTCGGTTTACGGAGCGCAGGCGCGGCTGCCGCTCAGCGAGGAGATGAGGCCCAACCCGCTCAGCCCCTACGCGGTGCAAAAGCTTGCCGCCGAGCATTACACTCGCCTTTTCCACCAGCTTTACCAGATGGAGACGCTGACTTTGCGCTACTTCAACGTTTACGGACCGCGCATGGCCGAAGAGGGGCGCTACGCCACGGTGCTCGGCTGCTTTGCCCGGGCAAAGCGACAAGGCCAGCCGCTGGTCGTCCACGGCGACGGCGAACAGACGCGCGACTTCGCCCACGTGCGCGACGTCGTACGGGCCAACCTCGCTGCAATGACGGCGCCGGTGGCCGACGGACGAGCGCTCAACGTCGGCTCCGCACGCTCCTTCAGCGTCAACCAAGTCGCCGCAATGGTCGGCGGGCCGACGCTGCGGATGCCGTCGCGGCCGGGCGACGTACGGCACACCCTTGCCGACCTGACCCGCACCAGGACATCCCTGGGCTGGCAGCCGGAGGTAGACCCAGAGAAAGGAATCGCCGAGTTCCTGCGCGAAGCGCTCAAGCCGTAGCCGGCGCACAAGCCGGCGCTTGCCCGGCCCGCGCCGCTCAGAGCACAGCCGCTGCGCTTTGCGCCTAAACGGGATAGGATGCGCGCCCCAGCCCAAGCCGGCAGCGCGCGGCGTCGATCAGGTTCTGCATCAGGGCGGTCACGGTCATCGGGCCGGTACCGCCCGGGTTGGGCGTAAGCCAGCCGGCCACTTCTTTAACCCGATCGAAGTCGACATCGCCGCGAAAACGCCCCGGTGCAACCCTGCGGAAGCCGACATCTATCACGCAGGCGCCCGGCTTTACCATCTCGGCGGTAATGAGGAAGTTTTCGCCCAGGTCGGCGCCGGCGCAGGCGGCGATTATGTCGGCTCCAAGGCAAAGCTCCTTCAGCTCGCGCGTGTGCCGATGGCACCAAGTGACCGTGGCGTTGCACATCCTTCCGCCGAGCAGAAAGGCCAGCGGCTTGCCGGCGATGTCGCTGCGGCCGATGACCACCGCTCGCGCCCCTTCGACCGGTACGCGGTAATAGCTTAGCAGCGCCGCCACGCCGCGCGGCGTGCACGGGAGGAAACCCTCCGATCTGCCGCGGTAAAGGGCCGTCACCGAAGCCTGGCCGACGCCGTCAATGTCCTTGGCCGGGTCGATGGTGTCGAACAGCCGATAAACGTCGAGCGCGGGCGGCAGCGGGAGTTGGAGGAGGATACCGTGGATGCGCGGATCGGCATTGAGCTGCGCCATCAGGCGCAACAACGATTCGGTGGACGCCTCGGCACGGTCGACACGGTGGATCTCCGCGAGAAATCCCAGCTCGGCGGCAGCCTTGCGCTTGTTCTTGACGTACTGCTCGGAGGCCGGCTGGTCGCCCACCAGGACAGCCGCCAAGCCGGGCACACAGCCGTGGCGCCGCGCCAACTCCTCCGCGTGGCGCTTAAGCTGGGGCCTAAGCCGCTCACTGAGCGCATGGCCGTCCATGATCACGCAGCCCATAACGTCAGGGCCGCAGTATAACACGGCCGGCGCGGCCTAGGGCTATCGGCAACTGGTCGCTGACCAGCCTGTGCAGCAGCGGCTGGTCAAGACCGGCAGCCGCGTGATCAGACATGCCCGGCACCGCTGGCTCCTTCTGGCGCAAACTCACCTGACGCGACGGCTGCTTGCCGGCATGCTGGGGAGGAACGCGGCCCTACTGGCATTCAGCTAATCACCCTGACCTGCACCCCAAGTTTCCCGCATTCATCAGTAGAGTCGGTTGATGTCTTGCCCTTGGGGCGGTAGCGCAAGGGGCCGGGCCGCGCAGCCGCCAACCTGCTCAAGCGGCCCGGCCCCTTGCTGGTCTGCAAACTCTTTAGGCGTCAACGCGCCCAGGCTCCAATGCGGGGGGCGCCAGTTGTAATCTTGGCGCCAAACCAGCGCGCCGTCGTTACGCTGCGCGATGTCGAAGGTTTCGCATCCGACGAAGTTTGCAACATTCCGGGGATCAACGAGACTAATCAGCGCGTCCTGCTGCATCGCGGAAGGTCGAAGGTCCGGCAGGCGCTCGAGGGGCCCCTGAGCCGGAAGTGAATCCGATGCTGACCTGCAAAGAGCTAACCGAGGTGATCACCGATTATCTGGAGGGCCGCCTAACGCTGGGCAGGCGCCTGAGCTTTCGGTTGCACGTGATGATTTGCCGCCCCTGCCGCGCGTACTTGCGGCAGATGAGGCTGACAATCGGCGCGCTCGGGGCACCGCCGGCTGAGCCTGTGCCGCCAGAGGTCCTCGAGGAAATGCTGCGCCGCTTCAGGCACTGGCAGCGCTAACCGGCGCCCGCAGGCGGCCTCAAACGGCGCATGCGCGGTTCGCTGCCGCGGCAATCGGCCCAACTGACCGCATTTCCGGCAGCAGAGGGGATTGACCCGCGCGGGCAGGTCAGATAGGTTGGTTTGAGTCGCCGGTTGTTGTGCTCGGGAAAGTGCGTGTGGGTTGCGCTTTCCTGGCCCACTCGGCGCTGCGCGAAAAGGATGTCCGCACTCAGCCTCATCGTTGGTTCAGCCGGCGCGACCGTATGGTCGCAAGCTGGCGGTTTGGCCTTTGAGGCTTGCCTCTCCTGTTGTTGTTCTGCCCCTGGCAACATGCGGCAGAACAACATTCATTGATCGTCCCAAACAATTTGCAGTTTTCGTAATCTCGCGGCCTAGCCGGCACCGGCCGGCGCGCGGGCATCACAGTTCCTCGGCGACCCGCGCCCGGTAAAGCCAGACCCCCCGGCTGTTGCGTACGCGCCCCAAAGCGCCGGGGTGCAAATCGGCTCTGCCGCATACCACCGGAGCGCCAACGACCGATCGGACAACCGAATGGAAAAACAACAGCACCAGCGCCCGGCCGCCTCCAGTCGAGCCGGGCGATGAACAGGGATTACAGCCCCATAATGCCCGCACCAAGGCCGGGCAAACCGCCGGCCGCCGTTGCCGCAACCGCCGGCACTGCCGCCTTGGCAAGGCAGACCCCCGCCGGGCAACTCATCCGGCCCGCGTCACAGGAGCGCCGGGGGAACTGGACGGCGCCGCAGACAAACGCAAAGGACCGTGTTGCCGCGTTCAACCAAGCAGAAGAGGCCGACACCTTGGCCGAGCTCGAGCACCGCAGCGCATCCGAAGTGCTGGCCTGGGCGGTCGAGCGCTTCGGCTCGCGGCTCGGCCTCTGTTCGAGCTTTCAGGCCGAGGGATGTGTGCTCATCGACCTGGCCGTCAGGCTCGATCCCAGCATCCGCGTTTTCACGATCGATACCGGCCGGCTGATGGCCGAGAGCTACGAGCTTATCGAGCGGATGCGCGAGCGCTACCGCGTCGAGATCGAGAGCTTCGCGCCCGACACGGAAGCGCTGGAGCGGATGGTCAGCCGTCACGGCCCCAATCTTTTCTACCGCGACGTGGAGTTGCGGCTGCTGTGCTGCCAGGTGCGCAAGGTGCTGCCGCTTAGACGCGCGCTTGGGAACTTCAGCGCCTGGGCCACCGGGCTCAGGCGCGAGCAGTGGGCGACCCGCGCACAGGTTCGCAAGGCCGCAATCGACCATCAGCACGGCGGCATCGTCAAGTTGGCTCCGCTGGCCGACTGGAGCGAGACGCAGGTGTGGGAGTACATCGCAGCGCACAACGTCCCCTACAACCCGCTCTACGACCGCGGCTTCAAGTCGATCGGATGCGCGCCGTGCACGCGCCCCGTAGCCCCTACGGACCACCCGCGCCAAGGGCGCTGGTGGTGGGAGAACAACGCCGCCAAGGAGTGCGGCATGCATCACTGCGCGACCAGGACTGCAGCGCTCGACGACGACCTCGCCACGTTGCCGCGCAGCGACCGTCCCCAACCGCCGGCCGCGCATCGCGCCGGCACGGAGGCCCGCCGATGAGCCGCAACCAGCTCGCGCCGGAACAACCCGCCGCCCTCGACGCGCCGCACCGGTCGCCGCCCGCTTCAGCCGGCCGTCTGGCCGCGGCGCAGGCAGCGCGCAGCGGGCCTCACCCCGGAGCTGGTTGCGGCCCAAGCTGCGCCGGTGGCCAGGCGACGCGCACGCGCCGCGGCACACTGCTCAAAGCGCTAACCTGGCGGGTGGTCGCAACCGCCGACACCTTCCTTTTGAGCTACCTCATCACCGGAAGCATCAGGTGGGCGGGCTCTATCGGCTTGGCCGAGTTTGCGACCAAATTTCTCCTCTACTACCTGCACGAAAGAGCCTGGTCTGCCCGGCTCGGGTCGGCCCGCCAGGCGCATCCCGCGGCCTGCCTGGTTGCCGATAACGCACGACGGGAGGAAGCGGCATGAGGTACTTTCCACTGTTCCTCGATCTGCGCGGCCGGCGGGTTCTGGTCGTCGGCCGCGGCGCGGCTGCCGCGCAAAAAGCGAAGCTTGCCCAAGAGGCCGGCGCAACCGTGGTCCGGGTTGCAAGCGGCGTCGCCGCTTGCAACGGGGCGCGCGGCGCGCCGGGCCCGGCTTGGTCCGGCCGTTTCGCGGCCAAAGACCTGCAAGGATGCGCGCTCGTTTTCGTCTGCGGAGCCGACCCCGCCACGGCGCGCCGCGTATCGCGAGCCGCCAAGCAGCGCGGCGTTGCCGTCAACGTTCAGGACCGTGCCGAACTCTCGACCTTCGTTATGCCGGCCATCCTGGACCGCGACCCGGTCACGGTGGCCGTCTCGACCGGCGGCGCCTCTCCGATGCTTGCACGGGTGATCCGCGACCGCGTGGCCGCGGGGCTGCCGGCTGCCACTGGCCGTCTGGCCGCGGTCCTGGGTGAATTTCGGCCGCAAGTGGCAGCGCGGATCGGATCGTTTGAGGGACGCCGCCGGTTCTGGAAAAGGGCGGTCGCCCTTGGCCTTGGCGCCGGCTGGCCCGGCGACGCTCCGTTTGGTCACCGCCTCGCTCGGCTGCTCGATCGCTTTTCGTTAGCGGCCGGCGGCCCCTCCCCTGTTCTTTCCAGCAACGCTCGACCCGAGCGGTTGCCGGCGCCCTCCGTCTCTCTTGCGAGCGCAAAGAAGAGAGCGTCGGCCTTAAACCGCGATGAAGGAGTATCCCCATGAACAGCGGACAGCATTATTTTCCGCGCCCATCGCGCCCGGATAGCCGCGACGGGCGCGCGTGGCTTTCTTTCGCAAGCCCGGCCGAAGTTGATGAGTTCATCCAGACGCTCGAACGGTACGAGCGCGGCGAGCTCAGTCCCGAGCAATGGCGCGCCTTTCGCCTGGTGCGCGGCCTCTACGGCCAGCGCCAGGACGACGTCCAGATGCTGCGGGTCAAGCTGCCGCAGGGCAGACTGTCGCAAGCAGCGCTCCGGACGCTGGCCGATCTCTGCGAGCGCTACTCGCGCGGGTTCGGCCACATCACCACGCGCCAGAACGTGCAGCTCCATTTCGTCAAGCTAAGCGACGTGCCGGCCTGCATGGAGCGGCTGCTGGAAGCCGGCGTGACCACCCGCGAGGCCTGCGGCAACTCGGTGCGCAATATCGTGGCCTGCCCGTTTGCCGGCGTCTGCCCGGCCGAGGTATTCGACGTGACGCCTTATGCCGAGGCAACGACGCGTTACCTTTTGCGCCACGATCTCAGTTCGACGCTGCCGCGCAAGTTCAAGATCGCGTTTGCGGGATGCGAGGACGACTGCGCCGGCACCGCCTTCAACGACATCGGCTTTCGCGCCCGGCTAGGCGAAGGCGCCGCCGCCGGCGAGCGCGGTTTTCAGGTGACGGTCGGCGGCGGCACGGCCACGCTCTGCCAGTCCGGTTGGCTGCTGCACGCGTTTATCCCTGCAGGGCGAATTCTCGAGGTGGCCGAGGCGGTGCTGCGGGTTTTTCACCGTCACGGCAATCGGCAAAGCAAGGCCAACGCTCGCATGAAGTATCTTATCCGCAAGCTCGGATGGGAGTCATGGAAGAAGCTCTACGAGACCGAATTGGCCGCTCTCCAGTCGGAGGGCGACAAACCCTTGCTGCCCTTTGGCCCGCAAGCGCCTGAGGTCGAGCAGCCGCCGGCCTGGCTTCGCCCGGCCCCGCCCGACGAGCAGCAACTGGCCCATCAGGCCGCACTGGCTCGAGTGAAGGGGCCGGGGATCGTGCCGCAGGAGGTCTCGGCGGTTGTGCCGGTGCCGGCCTCGGCGGCCGAATTCGCCCGTTTCTGCACCACCAACGTGCGCGGACAGCGCCAGCCCGGCTTCGTCGCGGTGACCCTGCGGCTGCCGCTGGGCGACGTGACGGGCGCGCAGTTGCGCATCGTGGCCGACCTGGCCCGCGCTTACGGAGACGGCACGGTGCGCACCACGCCGCAGCAGAACCTCGTGATGCGCTGGGTCAGGCGCGAGGACCTTGCCGGGCTTTACCGCCGGCTTCGGGCTGCCGGCCTGGCCGGCGCGGGGGCAGGCACAATCGCCGACCTAACGGCATGCCCCGGCGCGGAAAGCTGCCGCTTGGCCGTTACGCAGTCACGCGGGCTCGGCCGCGCGCTGAGCGCGCTTTTCGAGGCGCGCCCTGACCTTGCAGCGCTGGCCGCCGAGGCTTCGATCAAGATAAGCGGATGCCCCAACGGATGCAGCCAGCATCATATCGCCACCCTGGGCTTTCAGGGCAGCATGCGCCGGTTCGACAACCGGGCCGTCATTCCGCAGTACCAGTTGCTGGTGGGCGGCGCGGTCGGCAGTGAGGGGGCGCGTTTTGGCCGGCGCAGCGTCAGGCTTCCGGCCCGGCGCGTGGCAGCGGCGGTCGAACGCCTGCTCGAATGGTACCGCGACTGCCGGCAGCCGGGGCAGAGCGCGCCCGATTTCTTCGCGCGCGCCGACCTTGGTGCGATCGCCGCGCTGCTGGCCGACCTATGCGCCATCTCGGCCGCCGACGCCAAACCCCAGGACTACGTCGACCTCGGCGACGATCGTGTCTTTACCGGTGAAACCAAGGAGGGCGAATGTGCCGCCTAAGCCGCACCGCTGGGCAGGCTCCGCCGATGGCCGGCGCAAGCGGCGGCTGCTAAAATCTTAACGCACCATGGAGCCGCTCAAACGCACATCGCTTTACGATACCCACCGGCGTTTGGGCGCGCGCTTCACCGCATTTGCCGGCTTCGAGATGCCGGTGAGCTATGGCGGCATCGTCGAGGAGCATCTGGCGGTGCGCCGCGCGGCAGGGCTGTTCGACTTAAGCCACATGGGGGAATTCGAGCTTTCGGGGCCGCCGGGCCTGGCGCTTCTGGAACGCGCGCTCAGCAATTCCGCCGCGCATCTCGCGCCCGGGCGCGCACAGTACACCCTGATGTGCGCCGAGGACGGCGGCACCATCGACGACCTTATCGTCTATCGGCTCGACCTTGAGCGCTACCTGGTGTGCGTCAACGCGGCCAATATCAAAGCCGACCGGGAGGAGTTCCTGAGCTTGGGCGGGGATCGCGTGGGCCTTAGCGACCGAAGCGCGGAGACCGGCCTGCTGGCGCTTCAGGGTCCCGCAGCCGAGCGCATCCTGGCCGAGCTGGCGCCGCCGGAGGTTTGTCGCCTGGCACGGTTCGCCGTGGCAGAAGCCGAGCTGGCTGGCTTGAGCTGCGTAATTGCGCGTACCGGCTACACCGGCGAGGACGGTTTTGAAATCTTCGTTCCCGCCGAGCAGGCGGCGTCGCTTTTCGAGGCCTTGCTCGAGCGCGGCGCGCGCTTTGGGCTTAAGCCCTGCGGCCTGGGCGCCCGCGACACGCTTCGGCTGGAGGCGGGGCTGCCGCTCTACGGCCACGAGCTTGACCGCGCGATTTCGCCGCTGGAGGCTGGGCTCGGCGCCTTCGTAAAACTTGAGCGCGATTTTGTCGGCGCATCGGCGCTTAGGCGGCAAGCCCAGCAGGGCACGGCCCGCCGCCTGGTCGGTCTTTTGACCGACGACGCTCGCACGCCCGCGCGCCAGGGCTATCCCGTGATGAGCGACGGGCGCCGGGTCGGGGCTGTAACCAGCGGCAGCTACGCGCCGGCGCTCAGGCGGCCGGTGGCGATGGCCTACGTGGAAACGGCCTTCCTGGCCGGCAACGATATTGCCGCCTCTGCCCCGGTAACGGTTGAAGTGCGGGGGCGTCTTGTCGCGTCCCGACTTGCTTGCTTGCCGTTCTACCGCCGGCCGGCTAAGAAACAAGCGGAGGCCGCCGATGCTTAAGCTTGCGCGCCCTGAGGGACAAAGCGCCCGCATTCAGCCGGGAAAGCCGCCAACCACCCGGTCCGGGTGAGTTTAGTCGCGATGCGATTTTTTCCTCATACTGCAGCCCAGGTGGGCGCGATGCTCGATGCGATCGGGGTCGCGCAACTCGACGACCTCGTCGCCTCGGTGCCGGCTGAGCTCCGGGCGCGCGCCCAACTCAGGCTTGAGGCCGGGCGCAGCGAAGCCGAGGTTGCGGCCGAAGCTTCAGCGCTTGCCGAGCTCAACCGCGGCGCGCGCGGCTTTGCCAGTTTTCTCGGCGGCGGCTTTTACCGCCACTACGTTCCGGCGGCGGTGAGCGCGGTCCTAAGCCGCGCCGAGTTTGCCACCGCATATACGCCGTACCAGCCCGAAGCAAGCCAGGGAACCACCCAGGCCATCTTCGAGTTTCAAACCCTGATAGCGCTGCTCACCGGACTGGACCTTGCCAACGCAAGCATGTACGACGGCGCCTCGGCCGTGGCCGAGGCCGTACTGATGGCGCGCCGGGTGACCGGCAAGAGGCGGCTGGTGGCGCTGGCCCGCTCGCTCTGGCCCGACTACCGCGAAACCGTACAGACCTACCTGAGCGCCTTTGGCGACTTGGAAACGGTGGAAATCCCCTACGACGACACAACCGGCCTGCTCCGCCTGGACCGCCTCGAAAGCCTCCCAGGCAAGGAGCTTCTGTGCGCGGTGGCCGGTTATCCAAACGGCTTCGGCACGATCGAGCCCCTCGGCAAGATCGCCGAGATCGTCCACCGGCACGATGCGCTGCTCGTCAGCGCAACCGCCGAGGCGCTCGCGCTCGCGCTGCTTAAGCCGCCCGGCGAACTGGGCGCCGATATCGCCGTGGGCGAGGGACAAAGCTTCGGGCTTGGGCTGAATTTCGGCGGGCCCGGGCTCGGCTTCATGGCCTGCCGCAGCGAACATGTCCGGCAAATGCCCGGACGCCTGGTCGGTCAAACCCGCGACCGGCAGGGACGGCAAGCCTTCTGCCTGACTCTGGCCGCGCGCGAGCAGCATATCCGGCGCGAACGCGCGACGTCGAACATCTGCACGAATCATTCCCTGTGCGCGCTGGCGGCGACCGTCTACCTCTCGCTGCTCGGCAAGCACGGGCTAAGAGAGCTTGCCGAGCGCAACGTTCAGCTCGCCCACCAGGCGGCCACTCGGCTTGAACAGCGCGGAGTGCGCCGGCGTTTTAGCGGGCCGTTCTTCAACGAATTCGCGCTCGCCCTTGACGACCCGGCCGGCCGGCAGACCATTGCCGAGCGCGCCGGCTTGCTATTCGGTCCGGCCCTTGGCGAAAGCTACCCCGAGCTTGCGCAAAGCGCACTGATAAGCGTGACCGAAACCAACGATTCGCAGCAGATCGAGCGCCTGTGCGCCGCGCTCGCAACCAGAGAGGCGCCGTGAGCGACATCAGAAGCGGCTTGCAGGCGGGCGGCAGTTCCCAAGCCAAAACCACCGGCCCAGGCGCCGCACCGACGCAAGGCCCGGCCGCCGGTTGGCCGGCCATGCCGGCACTGCCCGGCGCGGTGCCTTTGCTTTTCGTCGAGTCGGTAGCCGGGCGCCGAGGCGCCGATCTGCGCGCGTGCGGCGCGCCGCAGCCGCGCGCCGCGGCACTGGTCGGAGAGGAGTTGTGCCGCGAGGAAATCGCCGGCTTCCCGGAGCTCAGCGAGCCGCAGGTGCTGCGCCACTTCTTGCGGCTTTCGCAACTCAATTTCGCCCAGGCGCTCCAGTTCTACCCGCTGGGTTCCTGCACGATGAAGTACAACCCGGTGGTGAACGATCAGATGGCGGCGCTGCCCGGCTTTGCCGCGCTGCATCCGCTGACTCCCGCCCACCTGGCGCAGGGAGCGCTCGAGCTGATGGCGCGCCTGGAAGGCGCGCTGGCGGAGATCACCGGAATGGACGCGGTTTCACTGCATCCCGCCGCCGGAGCGCAGGGAGAGCTGACCGGGCTTTTGGTGGCGCGCGCCTACCATCGCAAGCAGGGCCGGATGCGCAGCAAGGTAATCGTCCCCGACAGCGCCCACGGCACCAACCCGGCCAGTTGTTCGCTGGCCGGCTTCAGCATGACGGTGGCCAAATCCAACCGGCGCGGCTTTCTCGAGGCCAGGGAAATCGCCCGCCTGCTTGACGACGACGTGGCCGCTCTGATGGTCACCAACCCCAACACGCTCGGCGTTTTCGAACCCGAGATTGTCGAGATCGCCGCGCTGCTGCACGAACGCGGCGCCCTGCTCTACCTCGACGGCGCCAACATGAACGCGCTCTTGGGCGTGGCCAAGCCGGGCGACCTCGGCGCCGACATCGTGCAGCTCAACCTGCACAAGACGTTTTCCACCCCGCACGGAGGCGGAGGACCGGGCGCCGGTCCAATCGCCGTAAAGGCGCCCCTCGATCCATTTCTGCCCGTGCCGCGCCTGAAACGGACCGAAGCCGGCTGGATGCTCGATTCCAAGCGCCCCGACTCGATCGGGCGGTTGAGGTCTTTTTACGGCAACTTCGCGATGCTGGTCAGGGGGTACTGCTACATCCGCGCGCTCGGGACGGACGGCCTTGCCCTGGCCAGCCGCCTGGCAATCTTGAATGCCAACTACTTGCGCAAGCGGCTCGAAGACCTATACCCCAGCGCCACGGCCGAGCCCTCGATGCACGAATGCGTGCTTACCCATGATCTCGAAAAGCGGGCCGGCGTAAGCACCTTCGAGGTTGCCAAGCGGCTGCTCGACTTTGGCTTTCATCCGCCGACGATCTATTTCCCGCTGATCGTTCACGGCGCCCTGATGGTCGAGCCGACCGAAACCGAGAGCAAGGAAACGCTGGACGCTTTTGTCGATGCGATGCGGCGGATTCATGCCGAAGCGCTGACCACGCCCGAACTCTTGAAAGAAGCGCCGCATACGCTGCCCTTTAGCCGGATCGACGAGGTCGAGGCGGCGCGCCATCCGATACTGCGCTGGCGCCCCGAGGGCGAACCGCAGCGCTAAGAGGCAATCTCCCGGGAGGGTCGCCGATGGCTGCACCAAGGCGCTCAACCGCATCAGACAAGCATCCCCGGGCAGGGAGGCCCAGGCAGGTCACGCGCCAAGCCGCGCGCCTGGCCGCGCTGCTCGAACGGCTGCCGGAGCTGGCCAACGGCGACCGGAGGCTGGTCTGGGAGGGCCGCTTCTTCAGCGCCGACCTGCTGCTCGGCATCGATGGCCTCCAGCGCCTGCTGAGCGTGCGCGAGGGACGAGTAACCGGATTCGAGCGCGGACCGCTGCTGATGCGTTCGTGGTGCTTCGCGATACGCGCCAGCGCGCAGGCGTGGAGCCGCTTCTGGCAGCCGGTGCCTGCGCCCGGCTGGCACGATCTGTTCGCGCTCACCAAGCGCGGCGCGGCCTCGGTCGAGGGCGAGCTTACACCGCTAATGGCCAATCTTCAGTACGTAAAGGACCTGCTGGCGCTGCCGCGCCGCCTGGTTAAGAGCACCTAGCCGATGGCCGCTGAGTTGGAACCGATCACCGGGCGCTATCTGCGCCTTGAGCTCCAGGGCAGGCCGCATCGGCTCTATTTCGAGGAAGCAGGAACGGGAATTCCGCTGCTCTGTCTACACACTGCAGGCGCCGACGGCCGGCAGTTTCGTCATTTGATGAATGACCCGGAGATTACCGGGCATTTCCGCGTGCTGGCCTTCGACATGCCCTGGCACGGCAAATCTTTGCCGCCCGCCGGCTGGCAGCGCACTGACTATCGACTCACTACCGCGGCTTACACGCAACTCATCCTGAAGTTCTGCCAGGCGCTCGAGCTGGCGCGGCCGGTGGCGCTTGGCTGCTCGATTGGCGGCCGGATGATACTACACCTGGCGATCGAACATGCCGGGCGCTTTCGCGCGCTAATCGGACTTGAGGCCGCCGATTTCCAGGACCCATGGTATGACACGCAGTGGTTGGACCGCGCCGGCGTGGACGGAGGGCGGGTGTCGGCAGCCCTGGTGTCGGGACTTATCGCGCCGCAGAGTCCGGCCGAGAGCCGCCACGAAACGCTTTGGATGTACCGCCAAAGCGGCGGCGCCGTCTTCAAAGGCGATCTCTACTTTTACCGGGTGGAGGCCGACCTTCGCCCCCGCATCGGACGCATCGACACGCGCCGCTGCCCGCTTTTCCTGCTCACCGGGGAGTACGACTTCTCCTGCACGCCGGCCGACACCCGGCGCACGGCGAGCAGGATTGCCGGCGCCCGCGTCACGATCATGAAACAACTCGGCCATTTCCCAATGAGCGAGAATCCGGCGCAGTTCAGGCGCTACTTGTTGCCGGTGCTGGAAGAAATACGGGGGCTTGGCCGCAACCGACGCACAGGGGCAGCCGGCGGGACAGACCGCCGGCGCAGGCAAGGAAAAGGAAGATGAACAAGGGTGCCCGTGTCCTGTTTTTGACGTTGACTTTGATTGCGCTCAGCGTGCGGCCGGGAGCGGCCGAGCAAACGCTCAACCTGGGCGCGCTTTTGACGCTGTCGGGTCCCGGAGCGGCCTGGGGCCAGGGGATGCTGCACGCGGCAGAGTTGGCCGCAGAGGACGAAAATCGCCAGGGCGGCCTCCAGGTCGGCGCCGAACGCTACCGGGTAAAGATTATTTCCTATGACGACCGCTACCGCGCCGACGAAGCGATCACGGCCGCCCATCGCTTGGTCTTCGAGGACCACGTGGGCTACGTCGTCGGTCCGGTCGGGTCAGCGCCTATTCTGGCCATTCAACCGCTCACCGAAAAGCAGCGGGTCATCCTGCTCACCCTGGCTTTTACCGCCAAGGCCCTTGGCCCGGACAAGCCGTTCACCTTCCGGCCGGCGATCACCACCGGCGAAATGGCGCAGCCTCAGATTAACTGGCTGGTTCGGCACAAGAGGGTCAAGAAGGTCGGCGGACTTTTCCCCAATGACGAGACCGGGCAGCAGATCGCCAAGGACGTTGCCGCCGCTTATGCCAAGGCAGGCGCGCAACTTTCGGCGCGGGAGTTTTTCGAGCGCGAGCGGGTTGACTTCACACCCCTGCTCACGCGCATAGCAGCCTCGGGCGTCGATGCTCTGGAGCTGGACGGCAACTCCCCGACCACCGCCGGCCTTATCGTCAAGCAGGCACGCGAGGTGGGTTTTAGCGGCCTTATCGTTCGCACCGGCGGTCCCGCCACCCAGGAAATAGTCAACGTTGCCGGCCGGCAGGCGGCCCAGGGGCTGCTGGTCCATACGACTATCGATCCCGGGCTGGCCAGTCTCAAGGCCTACCAGGTGCGCTACGAGAAAACGTTCAAGGAGCCGATGAACGGGTTTAGCCCGTTTTTCTACGACGGCACCCACATGCTGTTTGCGGCGATGCAGCGGGCGGGAAGCGTAACCGACACCGTCAAGGTGAAAGACGCGCTCCAGTCGATTCACGATTACCACGGCGTGCTGGGCACGCTGAGCTGGATCGGCAAGCGCCGCTACGGCATCGCCCATCAGATCGACGCGCCGTTTTACATCGCGCAGGTCCACCAGGGGACCGAACGAATCGTGGCGCGATGCACCGTAAGCGGCGGCTGCCGCTAGGCGGGCCTGCCGGTGGCGGGAAGCCTGGCAGCGCAGTCGCTTGTCAGCGGCCTGCTGGTGGGCATGCTTTATCTGCTGATGGCGCTGGGTTTTTCGCTGGTCTTCGGCGTCATGAAGGTGGTCAACTTCGCCCACGGCGAGTTCTACATGCTGGGCGGCTTTGGCCTTTACCTTTGCTTTGCGTGGTTGGAGCTTCCGTTTGCAGTTTCGGTGGCGCTGGTGTTTGGCGCGGCGGTGGTGGTGGGCGCTGCGCTCGAGCATGCGGTGCTGCGGCCGTTTCGCGGCGATCCGCTCAACGGGATGGTTGTGACGATCGGTCTGGCGCTGGTGCTGCAGAACGGCGCGCTCTGGATTTTCGGCCCCAACCCGCTTTCGCTGCCCTCGGTTGTCTCCGGCGCATGGCGGCTCGGTCCGCTGGTGGTTGCGGCGTCGCGGCTTTACGCGGCGGCCTTTTCGCTCGTCGTGCTGGCGGGTTTTTTCTGCTTTCTACGCTACAGCGCCGCGGGACGCGCGCTTCGGGCGGTGGTTGAAGACGAGGAGATTGCGCGGCTCCAAGGTATCCGGGCGGGTCTGGCCTACCCCTGGGGTTTCGGACTCGGCACCGGGCTGGCCGCCATCGCGGGCGCGCTGATGGCGCCGCTGTTTTCGGTCTCGCCCTTTGTGGGAGACACCCCGCTGCTCAAGGCCTTCATCGTGGTGATCCTAGGCGGGTTCGGCAGCCTGCCGGGGGCGGTGTTGGGTAGTCTTATCTTGGGCGTCACCGACAGCGTTGCAGGCATCTACCTGAGCGCCAGCGTAGCCGACATTCTGCAGTTCGTAATGGTGATCCTGGTGCTGATTTTTCGTCCCACCGGCCTTTTGGGCGGGAGCGACATTTAGTGTCGAACGGGGTTGGGAGCCGGCCTGCGCCAGGTCGGGCGCGCCAGGTGGGGCGGGTTCTGGGAGTCGTGGCACTGGTGGTCCTGGCCGCGCTGCCTGGGCTTTCGAGCAACTCGTTTTACCTTCACTTGGCGATTCTTATCTGTCTCAACACGATTTTTGCCTGCGGGCTTGGGTTAATCGCGCGGGCGGGCCAACTTTCGCTGTGCCATGGCGCGTTTGTCGGCGTGGGCGCCTATGCGGGCGCAGTGCTGGGACTTAAGCTGGCAGCGCCGTTTTGGTTCGAGGTAGCAGCGGCCACGCTTTTATGCGCGGCGCTGGCGGCCTTGCTCGGCCGGGCGATTCTGGGATTGCGCGGGGTCTATTTCACGCTAGTCACTTTCGCCTTTGGCGAGGCGGTGCGCCTGTTGTTGCTCGACTGGTCGTGGTTTTCGGGCGGAGCGAACGGGCTTGCCGGGATCGGTCCGGTGCGACTGGGAGGATTCGTTTTCGCCAGCCGCTTTTCCTTTTACCTGGTGGCTTTGCTCGGCGCCGCGGGGATTGTACTGTTGCTTCGCACGCTGCTGCGTTCGCCGGTAGGGCGCGCCTTTGGCGCCGTGGCGGAGAACGCCGCGCTGGCCGAGGGCGTGGGTATCAGCGCGAGGCGGGTGCGGATGCTGGCCTTTGTCCTGGGCAGCGCCAGCGCCGGTGCGGGGGGTGTGCTGCTGGCTCACTATCTGGGTTATATTTCGCCCGAGGCGTTTGGCTTCCCGCTCTCAGTAACGCTGATAACGATGGTTGTGCTGGGTGGGCGGACGAGCTGGGCGGGCCCGCTTTTGGGTGCGCTCTTTTTGACCCCTTTGCCTGAGCTGTTGCGCCGCACCGAGGAATTGCAGCATATCCTTCATGGCTTGATTCTCATTCTGATTCCGCGCCTGTTGCCCCAAGGCCTGGCAGGAGCGGTCGGCGCGGCAGCGGCGATCGCGAACAAAGCCCTTGCCGGCGGCCCGGCTGAAAAAAAGCCGACAGCTCAGCAAGACGCCTGCTCCGCGTGCCGCGGCGTTGAAAAAACTGCCCTCGCTCCACCGGCAAAGCGCTCGCCGGCAATCGAGTAAGCGGGAGCAAGAGGTCGATGGGAACGTTGCTCGAAGTCAGGCGGGTGAGCCGCTTTTTCGGCGGGCTGGCCGCGCTGGCCGAGGTATCGCTGAGCGTTGGCGAGGGCGAAGTCGTCGGGCTTATCGGGCCCAATGGGGCGGGCAAGACCACCGCGCTTAGCATCATCAGCGGCTTTCTGCGCCCTTCGGCCGGAAGCGTGCGCTACTGTGACAGGGAAATCGCGGGCCTGCCTGCCTGGCAAATAACGCGTCTGGGCGTGGCGCGCACCTTTCAGGCGACCACCGTCTTTGCCGGGGCGACCGTCTTCGATAACTTGGCGCGAGCCGCCCTGGTGCGCGCCTCCTATCCCTTGTTCGGCCAGCTCGTCGGCAGCCACGCCAGCCGCGCTGTGGAGAAGACAGTCAGAGCCAAAGTTGAGGCCCTGGCAGAAGAGTTCGCTCTTTCGTGCTGGCTTTCGCGACCGGCAGGCAGCCTCTCCTACGGCCATCAAAAACGCCTGGGAGTCGCGCTGGCGCTGGCCACCGAACCGCAGCTTTTGCTGCTCGATGAGCCGGTGGCAGGCCTCAATCCCCAGGAGTGCACCGAGTTCGCCACGCTGCTCAAACGCCTGCAGCAAAACCGCTCCCTCTCGCTCCTGCTGGTCGAACACCATATCCAGTTTGTCACCGGTCTTTGCCAGCGGGTGGTGGCGCTCGACCACGGACGCAAAATCGCCGACGCGCCGCCCGCCGAGCTGGTCAGCAACCCGGCCGTGGTCGAGGCATACCTGGGAAGCGAAGATGACGACTTTGCTTGAGCTGAGCGAGCTGCGAGTTGCCTACGGCCCCATCGAGGTTGTTCGCGGCGTCTCATTGAGCGTCGAGCAGGGCTCGGTGTCAGCCCTGATTGGTTCCAACGGCGCCGGAAAGACCACCTCGCTGAGAGCCGTCGTCGGATTGGCCAGGCTTTGCGGCGGTGCGATTTGGTTGGACGGGGAACGAATCGACGGCCTGGAGACAGCCGAGCTGGCGCGGCGCGGGATTGCACTCTCACCCGAAGGGCGACGGCTGTTCGCCGCGATGACGGTGCGCGAAACCTACTCGTCGGCGCGCATGCGGTCCGGGATCGAGCCGCGGCCAGGCGGACCTTCGACTGGGTGATGGCCCGCTTCGCGCAACTCAAAACACGGCTGGCTCAGCCGGCCGGGTCGCTTTCCGGCGGCGAGCAGCAGATGGTCGCCATCGGCCGCGCGCTCATGGCTCAGCCGCGAGTGTTGCTGCTCGACGAGCCCTCGCTTGGGCTGGCGCCCCAGATGGTGCGCGAGGTGGCCCGGCTGATCCGCGAAATCAGCCGCGAGTTGCAGGTCACGATTGTCCTGGTCGAGCAGAATGCGCGCCTGGCGCTGCGCCTTTGCCGGCGCGCCTACGTGATGGAACAGGGGAGGATCGTCCTGTCCGGCTCCGGCTCGGAGCTCCTGCAAAGTCCCTTTGTTGCCGAGGCTTACCTCGGAATCCGCTAGCGAAAAACCGGCAGCCTCCCGCCGTTGAAACGGTTGCGCTTGTCCGGCGCGGGGATCAGACTTACCTCAAGAGCAATTGTCAGCCGAGCCGCGCACCTGTCGCCGGCACCGGTACGCCTTGTTGCCTGTGAGCCGGCCCACGGCGGCTCGCTGACACTTGCGGGTGGGTGATGAGCGCGCTTCCATTTCTAGTCGGGGATTCCTGGGTAGTCGGTTCGGGTGAGCCAATCAGGTCGGTCAATCCCGCCGACGCAACGCTCAACTACGAGGTCAGCACAGCCGACGCCAGTCAAGTTGACGCCGCGGTTCGTGCCGCGGTCAAGGCCCAGGCCAATCCCTGCTGGCGGCGCATGAAGCCGCACGAACGAGCGCGTCTGCTCTATCGGGTGGCCGAGCTCATCGCCGCCCGCGCCGAAGAACTGGCCGGCCGGCAGATGCGCGAGAACGGCAAACTGCGCGCCGAATGCCGCGGCCAGGCGGCCAGCGCTGCCGCCACGTTTCGCTATTACGCCGCGGTTTGCGAGAGCGCTTCATCCGAACTGACTGCGCCGCGCGGCTCCTACTACAGCATGACCGTCTATGAACCGGTCGGGGTGGCGGCGGCGCTCACGCCATGGAATTCGCCGCTTACCATGGAGGCGCAAAAGGTCGCCCCGGCGCTGGCGGCGGGCAATGCCGTGGTGCTCAAGCCGTCCGAGGTGACGCCTACCCTGGGGCTCGAGCTCGGTCGCCTTTGCCTTGAGGCAGGCGTGCCGCCGGGAATCGTCAACGTTGTGGCGGGTCGGGGTCAGCCGACCGGGCTGGCCCTCTTATGGCATCCGCAAGTCCGGATGTTCGCCTTTACCGGCGGGACCGCCACTGGGCGAGTAGTGGCACGCGTTGCAGCCGAGCGGCTGGTGCCCACGCTTCTCGAGTTGGGCGGCAAGTCGCCGCAGATCGTTTTTGCCGACGCTGACCTGGACAAGGCCGTAGCCGGGGTAATCGACGGCATCTTCAGCTCGACCGGGCAGTCATGTGTTGCCGGCTCGCGGCTTTTCGTCGAGGCCTCGCTTTACGACCGCTTTCTTGAGCGGCTGGTTGAAGGCACGCGCAAGCTTAAGGTTGGCCTGCCCGACGCCGAGGGCTCACAGGTCGGTCCTCTGGCCTCGTTTGCCCATCGCGACCGCGTTGAGTCGTACATCGAGGCGGCGCGTAAGGAGCGTGGCGAGGTTCTTGTCGGAGGGCGCCGTCCGGACAGTCAGGAGCTCAAGAAGGGGGCGTTTTACCTGCCAACGGTCATCGTCGGACTTAGCAATCGGGCCAGGGTCTGCCAGGAGGAAATTTTCGGCCCGGTACTCTGCGTGCTGCCGTTCAAGGACGAGGACGAGCTTGTTGCCCAGGCCAACGACACCGTCTACGGCTTGGCCTGCGGCATCTGGACCGCAGACTACCGCAAAGCCTGGCGCGTTGCCCGGGCAATCGAAGCCGGCACGATCTGGATTAACACCTACAAGCAACTGAGCATCTCGACTCCGTTCGGCGGCTTTAAGGAAAGCGGCCTCGGACGCGAAAAGGGAGTCGGCGGAATGCGCGCCTACCAGTTAGCCAAAAGCCTCTACTGGCAGGTGGATGCTTAGCGCCGCCCCGCGCTCCACCCGCCGTAAGCCGCCGGCCCGACGCTCAACCTGAAAAGAGCCCGATCCTCGGCGAGGCTAAGCCAATGAGCGAACCAAGCAAGCTGGGATTCATCGGCCTGGGCGTGATGGGAGAGCCGATGTGCCGTCACCTGGGGCGCAAATCGGGCCTTCCGGTCATAGCGTACGACCTACGTCCCGAGCCGCTCGAGAGATTGCGCGACGACGGGGTTCGTCGCATGGCGTCGGTCCCCGAGCTGGCCGCCGAAGCAGATATCGTCTTCCTGTCGCTGCCCGGCGGCAAGGAGGTGCGCCAGCTTTGCGGCGGAGCTCGGGGATTAGTCGCGCTGGCGCGCAGCGGTCAGACGATCGTTGACCTCGGCACCTCGCCGGTGAGTCTGGCGCGCGAGCTGGCCAAGCGCCTTGGCGCCAAGGGCGCCGACTTTGCCGACGCGCCGGTTGCGCGCACGCGAGAGGCCGCCCAGCAGGGAACGTTAAGCGTGATGGTTGGCGCCAGCGAACCTGTCTTTCGCCGCATCGAGCCGCTGCTGCGCTGCTTTGCGGCGGAAATTACCCGGTGTGGCGAGGTCGGCGCCGGCCAAGTCGTGAAAATCATCAACAACATGGTGCTCTTTCAAACCGGGGTCGCTCTGGCCGAAGCGCTGACGCTTGCCCGCAAGAGCGGGGTGGACGGAGCGCTGCTGTTTCAAACGCTGGCCAAGGGCTCGGCTGACAGCTTTGCTCTGCGCAACCACGGCATGAAGGCGATGCTGCCCGGGGTCTTCCCTGAACCGGCCTTCTCGGCGGAGTACGCGCTCAAGGACCTAAGCTATGCACTGGAGATGGCGGGCGAAGTCGGAACCCAGCTAAGGGGCGCAGAGCTGGCCGGCCAGATGCTTCGGGAAACCATCGCGCAAGGCAACGGCCGGCGTTACTGGCCGGTCCTGCTGGAAGCTATCGCGCGCTCACGCTGACGCGGCGCGCAGCCGCTTTACCCGGCGCTGGCGCGTGCCGCGGTCAGGACTGCATCGGCCATGCTCTGGGCGGTGAACCTCGCCTACGCCGGGGCGGCAAAGACGAAGGGCAGCGGCGTGGCGCGCTGCATCCCTTGCTCGGCAAGCTTAAGGTCAAGCGCAATCGTGGCGAGATCGTCGGCCACCAGGTCCAGTTGCGGCTCTTTTTCCAGGTCGAGCACTTTTAGGTAGGTGCGGCAGTTGCCGCAGGTTTCGGCTCTTATGCCTCCCGCCTGCCCTTGAAGTCCGTAGTAAGTAATCCCTCCAGTGTCCAGGCAGTTGCTGCACTTGATCCGCGCCATGTACCATTCGGTGGCGCAAAGGCCGCAGAAGAGGTAGCGCGCGCGGTTGTAGCGCGGTTCGGCGTGCATCACAGCGACCGCCGGCGCATGACCGCAGCTCGGACACGCGCCTCGTTCTCGTGCGGGCGCGAGCCTGGCGGCCTCCAACTTACTGGCCATCGCAACCCAGTGCACCTCGAGCGCCGCCTTGACGAACGGCGCCAGCACCGGGTCCACGGGATCGCTGACTTCGCCGAGCAGCGCCGCAGCCCAGGCGTTCAGCACGCGCCGGTCGATCGTCCGCAGCCGCTTAAGCGCCCGGCGCGCCGCCTCGGGCATCTCGATTCCCTCGATCCAAGCGGCAACTGCACCCAAGGTGTCGCCCCAGTCGGGGTTGAGCGCAAGCGCCTGCGGCCCCAACGGGGCGCTGGGCGCTTCGTCGCCGGTGACGGCCGACGCAATGCCGGGCAGCGTACGTTCGCCAAGCGCGCCGATCGCGTCTTCCTGCGCTCGGCACAAGGCCGCCGCGAAGCGCAGGAACGGACCGAGCGAATGTCCTTCAGAGATTGCTCCGAGACGCTCTGCCCGGCGCCCGAAAAGGCCGCGCCTCGGGGCCAGGATAACCCGCGGCGCGTCGTCGGGGGAGGCCACTTCCTGGCGTTCCAGCAGAAACTCGCCGGTGGTGGTCTTCTGGCCGTTTCCTTGCATCAGTTCAGCCATTGCGGGCCTCAGGGCAACGCCGCCCGCTCTCCGCGCTACGGCGGGCCAACCGGCGAAGGCAGGCTAACCCGCCCGCCGCTTGAGCCATGGCGGTTGATCTTGTCGATCGCCAAAGCCGCCTCCTATCAGTAGGGCCGGCCGTCCTTGTGGGTGAAAAGGCGTTTCCCGTCGCGGCTAACTGCGACCTGAAGGTCGTCATCGGGGTAGAAGACTTCGTCCTCAGGGCTCCTGTCGCCGACCTCCAGGTAGAGGATGTGTCGGTCGCTGCGGTTGACCAGATGGTGGGCTTCGCCTGCGGCGGGGAAACCGGCGCACATCCCCGGCCGAAGCGGCGTTTCCCGCCCGTGGCCGGTCACCAGCGTCGGTTCGCCCTCGAGGACGTAAATGAACTCATCCTGCCTGGTGTGGCGATGGTGCAGGGCGGAAATGGCGCCGGGTGCAAGCCGGGTCAGGTTCACGCCAAAGTTTTTAAGGCCAAACAGGTCTCCCAGCGGCCGCTTTTCCCGCCCTTTCACGCGCGCCGCAATCGGCTCAGGGTAAAGCGAGGCTTTGGCGCGCGGCGGCGCCGCTGCCGCATCGAGCGCCGCAGCTTGAGCCGACTCAGCCATACCAAGCCCCCGGCGAGGCTAGGCCGCGCCGCCCTTGGAGATTTCGCGGTACCAGGCCGCGTGGTGTTGCTTCGCCCAGGCGGGCGTAACCGTGCCGCGCGTCATCGAACGCACCGAGCCTTTGACCCAGAACGAGGCGTAGATGTGCACGATGATCCCGATGATCAGCACGAAGGCGGAAATGGCATGCACGTCAGCGGCCAGCCGGCGCATCCCGAGCGAGAAATCCAGGGCGAAGTAACCGTACCACATCACCAATCCGCTCAGCAGCAGCAGCACCAGCGTTATCAGCATCACCCAGAAGAGCACTTTCTGCCCCGCGTTGTAGCGGCCGACCTCGGGCAATCGCTCCTCGTGGTTGGCAACCACGTCGCCGATCTGGGAGAGCCACTTGCGATCGCCGGCGGTAAGCTTGTTGTCCCGGCAAAAGCGGATCGCCAGCGCCGCAAAAAACACAAATACCACGAGCCCGATCCAGGGATGCGAAGCCCGCGTCCACGGTCCGCCGCCAAACAGCGCCGACAGCGGCACGAACATCGGATGGTACATCGCAAGGCCGCCGAGCCCCGCCAGAATGAAAGAGACGGCCACCACCCAGTGGATGAACCGATCGCCGGGCCGGTAACGTACGATCAGGTTGTTCTGCCGTTCCATGGCAAATTTTCCTTTAGTTACGAGGCGCGCCCGGCTGGCCCGCCTTCTCTTCCTTGACTTCGTTGGGGCCGACGGTCACGTAGTGCAGAAAGCCGACGACCACCGCCAGGCCCATCAGGGCCACGCTGACCGGCTTGAAGATTCCCTTCCAGAGCTTGACCATGGGGCTCACCCTAGGATTGCGCGGCAGGCCTTGGTAGAGTTCCGCGTCCCCGTACTGCAGGACGTACATGACGTGCGTCCCGCCGACCCCTGAGGGATCGTAGACCGCAGCCGTGGCAAAGCCCCGTTCCTTCAGTTCGGCCACGCGGTCCTCGGCGTGGCGCTTCATGTCGTCCTTGGTCCCGAAAACCAGCGCCTGCGTCGGACAGGCCTTGATACAGGCCGGTTCGAGACCGACCGCCACGCGGTCCGAACAAAGGGTGCACTTGTAAGCCTTGCGGTCGCGCTTGGAGATGCGTGGAATGTTGAACGGACAGCCGGTAATGCAATAGCCGCAGCCGATGCAGTTCTCTTCCTGAAAATCGACGATCCCGTTGGAGTACTGCACGATCGCACCCGGCGCGGGACAGGCCTCCAGGCATCCCGGTTCCGCGCAGTGCATGCAGCCGTCCTTGCGGATGAGCCAAGCCAGCTCCGGCTCCCCGGTACCGTCCCTGGGAACCTCGACCTCGCTAAAGCGCATCAGGGTCCAGGACTCGGGCGTCAAATCGGGCGGATTCTGGTAGCTGCCGACGTTTATCCCGACCGCCTCGTGCAGGTCGTTCCACTCCAGACAGGCGGCCTGGCACGCCTTGCATCCGATGCACTTGGAAATGTCGATCAGCTTGGCGACATCGGCCGTCTTCCGGATGGAAGGCGGAGGCATCGTGGTCGCCGAGCGCCGCTTGATGTCGAGCGACTGAAGGGCCATAGCCAATCCTCCCCTATGCCTTCCTCAGATTGACCAGGAACGCCTTGAATTCGGGAGTTCCGGCGTCGGCGTCGCCGACAAACGGCGTGAGCGCGTTGGCCGGGTAGCCCTTCTTGGCTACTCCGGTGAACCCCCAGTGAATCGGGATGCCGACGTGGTAGACGGTCCTGCCGTTGACCTTCAGGGGTTTAAGCCGCTTGGTCACCAGCGCCACCGCTTCGATCTGCCCGCGCCGGTTCCAGACCACCACCGGGTCGCCGTTGCCGATTCCCTTTTCGCGCGCCAGTTCTTCCGAAATCTCGACGAACTGCTGCGGCTGCAGCACCGCGTTGATGCGGCAGTGCTTGCCCCAGTAATGGAACAACTCGGTCAGCCGGTAGGTGGTGCCGACGTAAGGGAAGTCGGAGGTCTTGCCAAACAGCTCCATGCTCGCGGAGTAGAGTTTGGCCACCGGGTTGCTTATCACCTTGGGATGGAGCGGGTTGGTCCCAAGCGGCGTTTCGAAGGGCTCGTAGTGCTCGGGGAAAGGGCCATCCTTCAGGAGCTGGCGGCCGAACAGGCGACCGACTCCTTCGGCGTTCATGATGAACGGTCCCATGTCCTGGCTGGGGGCCGCGTCCGGTTTGTAGTCGGGGACGTCGAACCCCACCCATTTGCTGCCGTTCCACCAGATGAGCCGGCGGTTGAAGTCCCACGGCTTGCCCGCCGGGTCGCAGGAAGCGCGGTTGTACATGATGCGGCGGTTGGCCGGCCAGGACCACGCCCAGGAGGAATAGAGCCCGCGTCCGCTAGGATCGCTGGTGTCACGCCGCGCCATCTGGTTGCCCTTGCTGGTCCAGGAGCCGGCAAACAGCCAGCAGCCGCAGGCCGTCTTCCCGTCGTCGCGCAGTTGGAAGAAGCCGTCGACCTGCTGCCCTTTGTGCAGCAGCGTCTGCTTGGTCTTGGGATCAACTATGTCCTCGAGCGCGCGGCCGTTGAGTTCCGTGGCCAACTCGGAGGGATGCGGCGAGTGCGGAATCACATAGGCCCAGTCGAGGTTGAGGATCGGGTCGGGGAAAGCGCCGCCCTCCTTGCGGTACTTGTCGCGAATCCGAATGAACAGATCGGCCATGATAACGATGTCGGTGCGCGACTCGCCCGGCCCGTCGGCGCCCTTGTAATGCCACTGCAGCCAGCGCGAGCTGTTGATGAGCGAGCCGTCCTCTTCGGCAAAACAGGTGGTCGGCAGCCGGAAGACCTCGGTATTGATATGGCGAGGATCGACGTCGTTGTACTTGCCGTGGTTCTGCCAAAACTCCGAGGTCTCGGTCGCCAGCGGGTCCATCACCACCAGGAACTTGAGGTTGCTGAGCGCCCTGATGAGCTTGCTCTTGTACGGGAAGGCCTGCAGCGGATTGAAGCCCTGGCAGAAATAGCCGTTCATCTTGCCCTCGGCCATCAGGTCGAAGGTCCGCAGCATGTCGTATTCGACATTCACCTTGGGCAGCCAGTCGTAGCAGTAGCCGTTGGCTGCGGTGGCCGCGCCGCCGTATACCGCCTTCATCAGGCTGGCGTAGAACTTCGAGTAGTTCGACCAGTAGTTGAACTGGCCCGGCCGAAGCGGCTTGGGCGTGCGATGCGCCAGGTAGGTTGCCGCGTCCTGCTCCTCCTTGTGAGGCAGCGTCAGGTAGCCCGGCATTAGGTTGCTCATCAGCCCCAGGTCGGTTAGCCCCTGGATGTTCGAATGGCCGCGCAGCGCGTTCATCCCTCCGCCCGACAAGCCGATGTTGCCCAGCAGGAGCTGGATCATCGCCATGGTCCTGATGTTCTGCGTGCCGACGCTGTGGTGGGTCCAGCCCAGCGCGTACATCGAGGTCATGGTCCGGTCGGCCGGCGCCGTCGAGGCGATGATTTCGCACACCTTCAGGAACTTATCCTGAGGGATGCCGGTAAGGCTGGCGACCACCTCCGGCGTGTAACGCGCGTAGTGCTTCTTCATGAGCTGGAAGACGCAGCGCGGATCACGCAGGGTGGAGTCAACCATCACATAGCCGTCCGAACCCAGCTCGTAGTCCCAGCTGCTGGTATCGTAAGCGCGGGTCTCGGAACTGTAGCCGGTGAAAAGCCCGTCCGAGAAGTCGAAACCTTGCTTTACGATATAGGGCGCGTTGGTGTAGTTGACGACGTACTGGTGCTGAATCTTGTCGTGCGCCAGCAGGTAATTGATGACGCCGCCCAAAAACGCGATGTCGCTGCCGGCGCGAATCGGCAGGTAGTGGTCGGCCACCGCCGCAGTCCGGTTGAAGCGCGGATCCACCACGATAAGCGTCGCCTTGTTGCGCGCCTTGGCTTCAACCACCCATTTGAAGCCGACCGGATGGGCCTCGGCGGCGTTGCCGCCCATCACGACGATCACATTGGCATTTTTGATGTCGACCCAGTTGTTGGTCATCGCGCCACGGCCGAATGTCGGGGCAAGACTTGCCACCGTGGGGCCGTGTCAGAGGCGCGCCTGATTGTCGAAACTCACCATCCCCAGGCTGCGCACCACTTTCCAGGTCAGCCAGCCGGTCTCGTTGGTCGAGGCCGAAGCCGCCAGAAAACCCTGGGTCAGCAGCCGGTTGACCGTGCGGCCCTGCTCGTCCTTGGCGATGAAGTTCTTGTCCCGGTCCTGCTTGACCAGCGTCGCGATCCGGTCAAGCGCCCAGTCCCAGGAGACGCGCCGCCACGAGGTCTCGCCCGGCCCGCGATACTCGGGATAGGTGAGACGGCTCTTGCTATGGACGAAATCAAGCAGCCCGGCACCCTTGGGGCAAAGACTGCCGCGGCTTACCGGATGGTCCGGGTCGCCCTCGATATGCATGATGGACCGGCGCGCATTTTTCGCCCCGTCGCCCAGGCCGTACATGATGATCCCGCAGCCAACCGCGCAGTAGGGGCAGGTGTTGCGCGTCTGGGTCATCTTTTCCAGCTTGAATTCCCTCACCTCGGCCAGTGCCGGCTCGGGCGCAAAACCGAGCATCGCCAAACTGGATCCGCCCAAGCCTGCCGCGCCCAGTTTGAAAAACTGCCTTCTTGAGAGCTCCATAATCCCCTCCGCGGCCGTCAGATTATAAGCGGCTGAAGTGCCCCTTATATAGCCGACAACCAGGCCGATTGCAAACACCCCCCGAGGAGGCGAGGCCGTCCCTGTCTCCAGACGATACAGCGAGGCTCGCTCTGCCTCCAATTGCTACAGCCGGCCGGATGGACGGCGGCGCAAGCGCGGGGGTCAAAACCGCCGTCCGGCGAGCAACGTTCGGGCTTGAGCTTCGTTCTGCAGGCTGGGCGCCAGACTTCCCAGGGCTCTGCGCCTGAAACCTACCCGTGGTCGAAATCGAGGCTGAGCGAGACGCCTTTTTCGGGCACCGCCTCGAACGTCTCGGCAGGAGCAAGGTCGGGGTGTTCGGCGTAGGGCCGGAATTTGGCGTAAAGCTCGGCGAGCTTGGCCTCGTAGTAGTCGAGGTTTTCGTCCGGTTGCGAGGGGTCGTATTTGCTTGCCGGCTTGGCGAAAGCGCTCACTTTGAGCTTGGCGCCGCGGCCGGTCACGTAGTAGGAAATCTGGTCGCCGCTTTGGTACGGGCGTCCGCTTGCCAAGGCGATCTCGTAGGCGGCCGCAACGTTGCGCCGCCGCCCGGCCACCTTGTCGCGGTAGACGGCCGGAGAGTCCTGCAGCGTTTCGGTTTTCGCCAGCTCGGCGATCGAGAAGCCGTGGGCGCGAAGTCGGTCTCGGTACTCGGCGTAAAACGGCGCGGCTCGGTCGGCGTTGCCCTCCAGCAAAAGCCGAAAGAACGCGGTCAAAAAATTGCGCAGGTAGCGTTCCAGCCCCCGCGAGCGCAGCCCCGAGCCCCTAACGACAAGCTCGCCCGACTCCTCGAGAAGAACGTAGTTCTTCATCTTATAGCTCAGCATCGCCGGATAGCGGCCGTCGACCTCGAGTTTCACTCCCGCCGGCATCGGCGCCGACACCCTCTCGAGCAGCCGCTGCACCGCCTCGTTGTCGGTCCAGGCAAACGGCGGGACGAAGTAGATGCCGTCGGTGTCGACCTCGATCACCCGCGCGCCGGCCCGCTCGAGCTCGTCCACCACCTGCCGGATAAGCTCCCGGCCGCGGGCGGTGACGGCGTTGGCCGCCTCGAAATCGTTGAAATGGCCGAGCGCAAAGCCGAGGTAGCCGTAAAACGAATTGATGAGCACCTTGAAGGCTTGCTGCAGTGCTTCCATATGGCGGCGCTGGCGGCCCGCAAGCCGGCGCGCCGCCCCTTTGGCTTCCACCCTAAAGCGCGTCAGGTCCTTAAGCAGCCGGAGGAAAATCCCCAGCGCATCGTTGGCCGGCCGATAACCGCAGGCCAGCATCAAGGAAGGGTAAAGCGAGGTGACGTCGCAGTGCAGCACGCCCCGAGCCACCCCGGCCAGACGCAGTTCGGTCAGCCCGCCGCCGACCTCACGGCCGGCATTGGGCAGCGGCACCGAATGGTCCTGCGCCAGGTAGCCGCGCAGCATCAGGCCGTCGATCTTGGTGGCGTTCCCGCGCAGCACGACGTTTTGGTAGGAGTAAGGGAAAATCTGCGCTTGGACGAAGTAAGTTGGCGCCAACAGGGCAGCCAGCGCTCCGGTCTCGCGCACATCGCCAAGGGCGTAGCCAAGCAGCTTGTCGGGCTCATGCTCGAAGTAGCGGTTCACCTGGGAGGGGTCTATCCTGACGCGGTTGGGGTCTGACAGGCCGAAATGGGCGGCGAGCTGCTTGAGCCCGAAACTCTCAAGCTCCCGGCTGGCAACGTCGTAGTGCTGCGCCAGTATCCAGGTGTCGATTATGCTGCGGCCGTAGATGTCGTAGCGGCGGTAGGCCAGGGTCCGCTCCGCGACCTGCAGGCGCGAGGCGTGCGAGCGCAGCTCGCTGCCGTCGCGCCCCAGGGCAAGCCGCACGCGGTGTCGGCGCGCCCGCGCCTCCAGGTACTCCAGGTCGAAGCGGAAAAGATTGTGTCCCTCGATAACGTCCGGGTCGCGCTCGGCCACCACTCGCGCCAGCTCCTCGAGCATCGCCCGCTCGTCCATCTGGCGGCCGGAGAGCACCCGCTCGAAGCCGGCGTTGTCGGCCAGCGCAATGGCCGCCACGCGGTCGCCCTCGCGCGCGGCGCTGGGAAACTCGAAGCCGGGTGTGATGCAGGTCTCGATGTCGATCTGCATCCGCCTCAGATCGTCGAATTCAAGGCCGGTAAAGAAGGTCGCGCCGCCAAGGATCAGGTGCTGCTCCACCGGGTCGCTAAGCGCCAGGTAGGGAGCCTCGACCGCTCCGGACGGATGGCCGGTTACTTGGCGCAGATGGCGGCGGGCCGCCTCCAGCGCACGCAGGCTCCTGAACTCGGCCAGGTAGCGCAGCGCAAGGCCGCCGCCAAGCGGCTTCAGTTCGTGGGGTGCGCGCAGCCCTTTTAATAGCTGCGGGGTCTCGACCAGCACGAACAGCCTAAGCGGCAGCCGCTCTCTGACCAGTGCACCGTTTAGGCGCCTGAAAAGCTCGATCTCAGCGTCGGTCGCAAGCTCGGCGCCGACAATGCCCCTCTGCTCGGGGTCGCCGAACAGCAAGCGGCTGGCATAGAGCCTCTGCAGGATAGCTTGATAGTCGCTCATCGCCTTGGAACCGCCGGGCGGCGCCCGCGCCACGGGCGGCCGATGAGCCTTATTGGTTGAGCCTTCACGGCTGCACCGTCCCTACACCACCATCCGCAGGCCCAGCAGGAAGACAACGTAGGCGCCGCCGCCGAACAGCAACTCCAGAAGGCCGAGCCGGTCGTCACCCAAGCGCCACCATAGCCAAGCCGCCGAGGCCACAATCACTGCGCCCGCCCAGAGCTCCGGCGCGCCAAGGCGCCACGGACTCCAGATCAGTCCCAGCGCCGCAGGCACACAGGTCTGGAAGACCATGCCTCCGGTGAGATTGGAGATCGCCAAGTAATCCCTGCGCCGGCGCACCCAGATTATGGCGTTGAAATTCTCCGGCAACTCCGCCGCAAACGGGCTTAAGATGAGCGACAGCACATCCGCCCGCAAGGAAGAGGCCGCCGCCAGTCGGGCGAGCACCGCGACAAACTGGCGCGCCGCCAGCAGCATCAGCCCCAAACTAAATACCAACTGGACCAGCGTGAGGTGGGTCTTGGGCCTTGCCTCGCGATGACCCAAAAGGCGGCCCAGGCGCAAGCCTTGCGCAACGCCCGCCTGCGGATCGCGTGCCATCTGCAGCATGCCTCGGGCGTACGCGGCGTAAGCAAGCAGCAGGCCAACGGCCGCGCCCGCGCGTACCAGCCGCCCCGCGCTGCTCAAACCCAGACCCAGCACCACACCAAAGAGCGCCAGAAACAAGCCCAGGTCCCAGCGCAAGCCGCCACGCGCGACCCTAAGCGCCGCCTCGCTCCCCCGCGACCGGCGAGCCAGCGCGGCCAGTCCCACGATGAACAGCGAGAGCGTTGAAAGCAAAAGCGGTGCCCCCACGATCGCCCCGATTCCAACCTCGCGGTAGAGCGCCGGGCCGCGATACCCGCCTATCATCCCAAAGGCTGAAATTAGGGTCTCGGGCAAGGCCGCGCCTACGCCGGCAAGCAAACTGCCTACGGCTGCCTCGGCCAGTCCGAAGCGCTCGCCGGTCCATTCCGCCGCGTTGGTGAAAAGCTCAGAGCTTACCAGCATCGCAACGGTGCAAACCAGCAACAAAAGCAAATGCTGCAACAAACCCGGCTTCCCTCTGTCCCCGGCCAGTAAAGCGGGCAGGGCCATTGGCCTTTTGCCGGGCCTCGCCGTTGTACGCCCCAGCGCCAAAGGGAGACAAGCACCTAACTACCGCACCTTTGGTCCGGCCCGCCGCTTGCTTGCGAATTATAGCCCGGGAAGCGGATGTCCCGAAAAAGAAATAGACCGAGAAACGGGGTGCAGCGCTTTGACTTGGCTGGCGGGTATGGTTAAATTAGCCCTGAGCAAGTAGGATGAGCTGTCCCCGTCTACCTTGACCCTTTTCCCTGGTTTTGCCAATCTTGCTGCCCCGCGCCCACGGGGCCGCAAATGGCTTAGCACCTTCGGTTTAACCGCCGGCAGCAAGCGGCGACGCCCCAGCAGGAAGGCATGAAGCGCAAGCAAACCAGCAAGGAGCTTCAGAGTCTGGTCGATCTCGGCCGTGAACAAGGCTATCTCACGTTCGATCAGGTAAACGAGCTTTTGCCGCAGGACCTTACCTCGCCCACCGACCTGCGGGCGGCTCTCGACAGCTTCCAGGACCTGGACATCAAGGTGCTCGAGGAAACCCCCGCCGAAACCAGCGAGTCCGAGCTTGAGCCGGAACTCAAGGAGGAAGCCGAAG
This sequence comes from Deltaproteobacteria bacterium, assembly GCA_021794015.1. Lineage (GTDB taxonomy): Bacteria > Desulfobacterota > Binatia > Binatales > Binataceae > JAJYRQ01. The sequence goes on from JAJYRQ010000015.1 coordinate 55,845, forward strand.
AGGCGGCGGAAAAGACCTACACCGACACCGCCGACTCCTCCGACCCGGTCCGTCTTTACCTGAAAGAGATGGGCAACTTCCAGCTCCTCTCCCGCGAGCAGGAGGTCGAGATCGCCAAGCGTATCGAAGAAGGGGAAAAAGAAGTCGAGGCCGAGGTTTTGCGTTCTCCGGTTATGCTCGACCACGTCATCGCGCTTTGCGCGCGGGTCGAGGCCGGCGAAGCCAGCCTGCGCGAGGTCTTCGAGGAAAGCGAGGAGGGCGAGCCGGACGAGGAACGAGGCAGCGAGGCCGACGAAAAGCAGCGCAAGCGGCTGCTGAGCGCCGCCCAAAAGCTCGCCGACCTGCGTCACAGGATCAACGCCGGCGAAGAGCGGCTGCGGGCCCGGCCCGCGCCCCGGCGCAAAACCGCACTCCAGACCCAACTGGCTCGGCTTCGGGGACAGGCCAAGTCGCTCCTTGCGGCCCTGCAGCTCTCGCGCCGCGTCTACGAGGCGGTAATCACCGAGCTGCGCCACCTGCTCAACGAGCACCGCGCCGCGCAGGCGCTAATCCACCGCTACGAAACCGCTACCGCGCGTTCGCGCACCCAGCTTTTGCGCGAGGCGGCCGGAGCCGAAGACCGCCGCCACATCCTCAAGGTCAACGGCACGCGGGAAAACCTCCTCGATATCGCCGCCCGCATCCGCGAAGCGCAGCGCACCATGCGCTCGGTCGAGCGCAAGGCGATGGCCGACGGCGAACAACTGGCCAACTCCCTGGCGGTCATCGGCGCCGGCCTGGGAAAAAGCCGCCGGGCCAAGAAGGAGCTGACCGAGGCCAATTTGCGCCTGGTGGTGAGCCTGGCCAAGCGCTACACCAACCGCGGCCTGGGCTTTCTCGACCTCATCCAGGAAGGCAACATCGGGCTGATGCGCGCGGTCGACAAGTTCGAGTACCAGCGCGGCTACAAATTCTCGACCTACGCCACCTGGTGGATTCGCCAGTCGATGTCGCGCGCCATCGCCGACCAGGGACGCACCATCCGCATCCCGGTGCACATGGTCGAGACGATCAACAAGCTCTTGCGGGTAACCCGGCTGCTGGTCCAGCGCCTGGGGCACGAGCCGAGCCCCGAAGAGATCGCCGAGCAGATGGAGATGCCGCTCGACAAGGTCCAGAAGGTGCTCAAGATCGTCAAGGAGCCCATCTCGCTCGAAACCCCGATCGGCGACGAGGAGGAAAGCTCGCTGGGCGACTTCGTCGAGGACGAACTCGCACCCTCGCCGCTCGAGGCGGCCATCCAGGGCAACCTCGGCGAGCAGACGCGCAAGGTGCTCGCCACGCTCACCCCGCGCGAGGAGCAAATCCTCAGGATGCGCTTCGGCATCGGCCAGAAAAGCGACTTCACCCTCGAGGAAGTCGGCAAGCAATTCGCCGTCACCCGCGAGCGTATCCGGCAGATCGAGGCCAAGGCGCTGCGCAAGCTTAGGCAGACCACCCGCGCCCGCAACCTGGAAGGCTTCGTCAGCCACAATTAGCCGGTCGCACCCGCCGGGTGCGGCGCCCGCCGGACGCCCTGCGGCCTGGCCGTTTCGGTTCGGCGCGCGGACGCCTCCCTGGTACCAGGAGCAACGCCGGGCTTTCGTTGGCGCCAGCCAACCCCCGCCGGCCCTACATGTTTTGATAATGCGGGCGACGACGACCGCTTCCGCGCCACCGGCATCGCCGCCTATCTCAAGAACGGCGGCACGCTCGAGAAGGCCGCCGCCATGGCCAACCACTCCAGCACCCGCACGTCGGCCGGCGGGGCAGTTCGAGTTCGAGTTCCGCGACGGCGATCTGCGCGTCTTCTATCGCGTCCAGGACGACCAAGCGTTGGTTGACGCCATCGGCCGCAAACGCGGCAGCCGGCTTTTTATCGGCGGCAGGAGCTTGACTCTATGAAAATCGAGAATATCCGCGAGGTCAAAACCCGCTCGAGCCGCCACGTTAGGGAACTTCCTCGCAGCGGTTCAGTCGTGATCACTAAGAACGGCCGGCCGTGCGCCGCCCTGATACCGGTCACCGAGGACACCGACCTCGAAGCTTTGGCGTTGTCCCAGAACAAGCGCTTCTGGAAACTCATCGACGAGGCGATCGAACGCGGCAAAAAAGGGGGCTTTGTCGATCTGGCGGACCTCTAACAGGATGCTGAAAAACTACTTTCAGCCCTCATTGCTCAGTTGTCGTAACACATCGTAAGATAGCGTGGGCCACGATGGCCTAAGCCTCAAGGCGGTCAAAAAGCCTTTTTCCGCAACCTGCTAAAGAGGCATTAACGAGGCTTCGCGTGAACCGTAACTCTACTGGCGCGCTTCTTTACTTCGACACAAACGTATTCGATCCAAGGGATGGTGTGCCTGAAGCGAAGGAGCCTCTTATTCTCAACGTTCTCCACTCCCAGCGCTTCCACCTGGTGTTCGACCTTGATTGCTTTTTGGAGCCGCTGCTCGCGTTCCAAGGGCCTGCGGATGACGCGACGCCAAGGAGGGCTGCGCGCCAACTCGAACGGATGTTGGAATGGTGCGATCACCGCAGAATCGTGACACCACCGCAATTGCTGCTGGTCCAATCGGTGCGTTGGTACTCGGGGCTGCAGCCTCGGGTAGAAGCGTTTCTCGATAGAGAGAAACTAAACGAGCAGGTTGGAAGGGAACTGGCAAACTGGGACCCGGTTCGCTCGCCGCGGAAAGCATTTTGGCAAGAAATTGCTTCCGACGCGCAACGCGAGCGACAAATCTCCCAAGACAGCTTCACGACTTTGCTTCAGGAGCTCGGTCCACGTGACGGTTTCGCGCCGGGCGCCCGAATCCCGGCCTTCGATGAGTTCTGGAACGAGCACAAGTACAGGGTGGCTCAGACCCTCGTGGAGAGCGTCAGCGAAGAGTTGCAGGAGCCGAGTCTTCGGCAGCGCCGTGGCGAGCGGAGCATCGACGGATTGCTCGCCGTCAGGTGCGTGAACCTGTATGTTCTCGCGACTATCGCACACATGTACCCCCGCTTCTACAACGACGGTCGGCAAATTCCGAAGATCAGGCAAAGTGACGCTGCCGATCTGCGACACGCCGTCGCGGCGTCCGTAGCCGAGATTTTCGTTACAAACGATTCGCGCCTTTATAGGGGCCTTTCGGCTATTCCGATCAAGGACTTCAGGATCGTCGAGTTGAATGCGTTCCTGACGGAGTTGGGAAACACGGCTACAGGGCAGTAATGCGAGATCGGATGCGAAAAAGGGAGGTTATCACCCGGAATTTGCGTTTTGGCTTCTCGCTTCTTGCGTTCATAGCTCAATTCGGAGGCGTAATACAAGGCTCTGAGGGCCGCCGAGGACGGCGGCTGGCGCGCGAGGCCTGCCCCGCCTGCCCCGAGCTTTGTCGAGGGGAGCCCTGCCGCTTCGCTGCCCGCCAAGGCGCCCTGGTGCAACCGCCGCTGGATTCTTTTCGCGGTTCGGCGAACGAACGAGGCGCTGGAGAACGGTCCGCAATTCCACCTCCGGCTCCTTGCTTAAGCGCTCATGCATATCCGGAAGCGGCCGACAGGGAGCAAGCGTGCTTTGCAACGCCCGCCGTGACGGCCTGGCCAAACGTGGCTTGCGGGCCCAAAACAAAGGCGATGGCGCCAGGTATCGCGGGGACCAGAGCCTCCAGTCCGGAGCCTTTGCTGCGCCAACCAAATCAGGGGATGACGCCCTGGGAGCGCAGCCGGGCTAGCTCGGCCCGGCTAAAGCCGGCCGCTTCGAGCACCGCGCCGGTGTGCTCGCCAAGAAGCGGCGGACGCCGGGGTCGCCCGCGGCTTGCGCTCAACTTTACCGGCAAGCCGGTGGCGAAAACCTCGCCGCGCTGCGGATGCGTAAGTTTGAGCAGCATCCGGCGCGCCGCTACCTGCGGATGGACGAACAGCTCCTTCAGGTTAAGCACGGGCCCGGCCGGGATGCCATGCTTGGCGAACAGCCGCACCCACTGCACCGCGCGGCGCCCGGCCAGCGCCCGTTCGATCTCGGCGGTCAAGGCAGCGCGGTTCTCAACGCGCAGCCGCTCGCTCTCGAAACGGGGATCGGCGGCCAGTTCGGGGCGCCCGATGGCCCGCACGAAGCTCTGCCACATCCGCTCGCTGCCGACCGCGATGTTGAGCGGGCGATCGGCCGCCATGAAAAGGCCGTAGGGTGAGACGAGCGGGTGATGATTGCCCTGCGGCTTGGGGCTTTTGCCGGTCTCGAAAAAGCTGCCCGCTGACCAACTGAGAATCCCGACTGCGGCCTCGAGCAGCGAGGTTTCCACGCGCTGGCCGCGCCCCGTGTGCCGGCGCGCCAGGAGCGCCATCACGATGCCGTAAGCGGCAAACATCCCGGCCAAAAGGTCGCAGATCGCCACGCCCATCCGCATCGGCCCGCTCTGCGGCGTGCCGGTAACGCTCATCAGGCCGGAGAATCCCTGCACGACCTGGTCGAAGCCGGGCGCGTCTCGCAGCGGGCCGCTTGCGCCAAAGCCGCTGACGTTGCAGGTGATGATCCGCGGGTTGAGCCTCGACAAGACTCTGTACCCCAAGCCCAACCGCTCCATCACGCGCGGACGAAAATTGTCGATCACCACGTCGGCGCCCCGAACAAGCTTAAGCAGCGCCGCGCGGCCGGCCGGCTGCCGGTAATCGAGCTGCAGACTCTTCTTCGAGCGATTTACGCTGAAAAAGAAATAGCCGTCCCGGCCGGGCGCGCTGCCGGGGTCCTGGCGCGCCCCGACAAGCGGCTCGACCTTGATGACTTCGGCGCCGTAGTCGCCAAGAAGCTGCGTGCAAAAAGGCCCGGCCACGTAGCGGGTTAGATCAATAACCCGCACGCCGGCCAGCGGACTGCGCCCGCCCCCGGCACGCCGCTGCCGAGCGCCCGCCGGCGCTTGCCGCAACGAAGCGGGGCTCACGGCAGCGCTTGGCGCGCCGGCCTGAGAGCGCCCAGGCAAAAGCGCGCCCGCTGCCGGCTCGGAGACTTCATTCCACGGTCACCGACTTGGCAAGGTTGCGCGGCTGATCGACGTCGGTGCCGCGGTAAACCGCGATATGGTAGGCCAGAAGCTGAAGCGGCACGGTGGTCAGTACCGGGCTTAGCAAACGATGGGTGGAGGGTACTTCGATCACCTCGTAAGCCACCTGGCGAAGTTCCTCGGTTGGATGGTCGGTCACCGCGATGACGCGTCCTTCGCGCGACTCGACCTCCTTGAGATTCGACACCGTCTTGTCGAAAAGGTGGTCGTTGGGAATTATCACGACCACCGGCATCTCCTGGTCGATGAGCGCAATCGGCCCGTGTTTCATCTCGCCCGCCGAGTAGCCTTCGGCATGGATGTAGGAGATTTCCTTGAGCTTGAGCGCGCCCTCGAGCGCGACCGGGTAGCTGATGCCGCGGCCCAGGTAAAGAAAATCCCGGGCCTTGCCGTACTTGCGCGCGATCTTTACGATCTCGCGCTCGCGCCCGATGACCGCCTCGATCTGCTGCGGTATCGCCCTAAGCGGTTCGACCAGCGCCGCAGCTTCGGACTCGCTGAGCCGGCCAAGCGCGGCCGCGAAGTGGAGCGCAAAAAGGTAGAAGGCCTCGATCTGGGTGAGGAAGCACTTGGTGGTGGTGACGCTTATCTCGGGCCCGCACCGGGTGTAAAGCTGGGCGTCCGCCCGGCGCGCCAGCGAGGAGTCCACCGTGTTGGTGAGCGCGATGAGATGGCAGCCGCGCGCGCGGCCCTCTTCCATCGCCGCCAGCGTGTCGGCCGTCTCGCCCGACTGGGACACTCCGACCATCAGCGTGCGCCCGTTTAGCGGCGCGCGCCGGTAGCGAAACTCCGCCGCGTAGTCCACCTCCACCGGCACCTGGCAAAGCTCCTCGATGATGAACTTGCCGATGAGCGAGGCGATCCACGAGGCCCCGGCACCCACGATGACAATCCGTTCAAGCGCGGCCGCTGCGGCCTGCGGCCAAAGCTCGGTTTCAAAGCGCACTGCGCCCGAACCGGGGGCAATTCGGCCGCCCAGCGTATCGATCCAGGCTTGCGGCTGCTCGGCGATTTCCTTGCGCAGGTAGTGCTTGAAACCGCCTTTGCTGGCGGAGACCGGGTCCCACTCGACGACCCTGGCCGCGCGCTCGAGCGGCCGGCCGTCAAAGGACATAAAGCGCGCGCCCTGGCTGGTTAGCTCAACGATTTCGCCGTCCTCGAGCACCACCACTCGGCGGGTATGACCCAGCAGCGCGGGGATATCCGAGGCCACGAAGCTTTCGCCCTCGCCGAGCCCGACGATGAGCGGCGTCGCGCTCTTGGCCGCAACCAGCCGGTCGGGTTCGCTCTGCGACAGCACGACCACCGAGAACGAACCCCTGAGCTCGGCGACCGCGCGGCGAACCGCCTCGGCCAGCCCAAGCCCCGACTTCACGCCTTCTTCGACCAAGTGCGAGATGAGTTCGCTGTCAGTTTCGGAACGCAGCCGGTGGCGGCGCGCGCGGAGCTGATCGCGCAACTCGACGTAGTTCTCGATGATCCCGTTATGGATTACCGCAACGGGGCCGGCCCGGTGCGGGTGCGCGTTTTCCTCGGAGGGGCGGCCGTGGGTCGCCCAGCGGGTGTGGCCGATACCGATCCGGCCGGCAAGCGGCGCCGCCTCAAGGGCCCGAGCCAGCGCGGACAGCTTGCCGACGGCGCGGCGCACCTCCAGGTGCCCCTGCGGGGTGACCGTGGCAACGCCGGCCGAGTCGTAGCCGCGGTATTCAAGCCGTCCCAGCCCTTCGAGCAGGATTGGAAGCGCCTCGCGTGGGCCGACGTAGCCGATGATCCCACACATCAGACTCACTCCTGCGGCGCGTCGGCGCGGCCGGAGCCGGCCGGTGCTGGCGCGCCGTGGCGGCGGCGCCACTTCGCCGTCCAACCGGGCCGCTCGCGCTGCGCGTGCTCCGACATGACCAGCGAGCCGGCGCCAACGTCGCGCAGCACCGTGGTGCCGGAAGCGACGTAAACGTCGTCGCCAACCGTCACCGGCGCCACCAACTGGCTGTCGCAGCCCACCATGCAGCGCGCGCCGATCCGGGTGGGGTGCTTGGCAAAGCCGTCGAAATTGACCGTGATAACGCCGCAACCGATGTTGGTGTCGGGACCCACCACGACGTCGCCCAGGTAGCTCAAGTGGCTCGCCTTGGTGTTGCGCCCCAACCGGGCCATCTTGGTCTCGACGAAATTGCCGACCCGGTTGCGACCCTCGAGCACCGTGCCGGGGCGCAGATGCGCGAACGGGCCGATCTCGCAGCCTTCGCCCACGTTGCACTGCTCGGCCCTAAGGCCGAACTTCAGATGGCAGCGCGGGCCGACCTCGACGTCGCGCAAAAAAGCGGTCCCCTCGATCCTGGTCTCAGCGCCGATCCGGGTGCGTCCCAAGAGTTGAACGTTGGGCCCGATCTCGACGTCCGGGCCGATCTCGACCGTTTCGTCGATATAGGTCGTGGCAGGGTCATGCAGCGTGACGCCTGCAGCCATGAGTCTGCGGTTAATCTCCCGGCGAATTTGAGCCTCCATCTCCGTCAGTTCCTCCCGCGAGTTGACGCCGGCAAACAGCGCGGCGTCATCGAAGCGCATCGCCTCAACCGTGAAGCCGGCTGCCAGCGCGCTGGCCACAACGTCGGTCAGGTAGTACTCGCCCTGCGCGTTGTGGCACTGCAGCCCGGCCAGCGCCGGCGCCAGCACCTCGACGCGCCCCAGGTAGAGGCCGGCGTTGACCTCGCGCACCGCAAGCTCGGCCGCGCTGGCGTCCCGCGCCTCTACGATCGCCCGCACCCGCCCCTCGGCTCCGCGCAGCACCCTGCCGTAGGCGCCCGCAGCTTCGACCACGACGCTGGCAAACGAAAGGCCGGCCTGCGCAACTTGATGGCGCGCAACAAAGGCCCGCAGCGTGGCGGCCGAAAGCCGCGCCATGTCGCCGTAAACCAACAGCACATCGCCGCAAAAACCGGCGCCGAGCTGCTCAAGTCCGCAGCGCGCTGCGTCGCCCGTGCCCCGCGCCTCTTCTTGCAGCGCAAAGACCGGGCGGCAGACCCCCGCCAGCGCCGTACGCACCGCCGCTTCAACCCGCGGCGCTTGCCGCCCTACCACCACCACCAGCGGCTCGACGCCGAGCGCCGCAACGGCCCGCAGCACCCGGCCAATGACCGTAACGCCGGCCACCTCATGAAGCACCTTGGCCCGCGCCGAGCGCATCCGCCTGCTCTCGCCCGCCGCCAGGACGATCGCTGCAAGTTTCCCCGAATCAGCCGTCATAGGCATGGAACAGCAGCGTGCGAGCGGCCTGCCTCACAGAAGGCCGCAGGGTCGGCCCCGGGGCCGGCCGGGCAACCGCGGTAGCTATCCCGGCTTCTTGAAAAGCCCCTCCAGGGCTGCGCGGAGATCGGATGCACCCGACCGAGCCGGACCGAGAGGCTTCGCGGACGGCCGAAAGTAGTCGCAGAAGTTTTGTTCTTCTTTCTCCACGACGCGATCGGCTGCCGTCTCGCGGCAGGCGTTGTTGAAAGCCGGATCATAAAATTCGCAGTTGCGACAGGCATGGAGCGGGCTATCGCAGCCGGGGCATCGGTCGCGAATCCCGAGCGCGTCGGCAAGCTCGACCGCATGGCCGCATCTCCAGCAGCTCATCTGGCGCATGGCATTGGCCCCGCTTCGGCGTGGCGGGCGGCCCGGCCTGCGATCCGGCGCCTTTTGCCGCCGGGCGCTGGCTGATAGCATAGCGCTTTGCGGGAAGCCGAGTCGATGCGCCAGGCAATCGAATCTTTCGCCACAGCTTTGCTCACCGCCCTGGGCGGGGCGGCCAACACTGCTGCTGCCTACCGGCGCGACCTTTGCGACTTTCGCGCCTTTTTGCTGCGCCGTTTTCCCGCGCTTAGCACGGAGGGCGGTGAGGTTGACTTGGCGCGAATCGAGCCGGGCCACGCCAGGGCCTACCTAGCCGACCTTTTGCGCCGCGCCAGCCGCGCCACGGCGCAGCGGCGCCTGGCGGCGATCAAGGCCTTCTTCCGGCACTTGGAGGCGGTCGAGGGTCTGCCCAACCCGGCAGTCGCGCTCAAAACGCCCAAGGCCGAACGCCGGCTGCCGCGCGTGCCGGCTGAGCGCGAGGTCCTGACACTCATCGAGGCAGACGCGGAAAAGCAGGCGCCGCTTGCCTTGCGCGACCGCGCCATCGTCGAACTGCTCTACTCCTCGGGATTGCGGGTCAGCGAGTTGGCCGCGCTCAACTGGCAGGAGATCGACGCGCGGGTGGGCGTTGTAATGGTGCGGTCGGCCAAGGGAAACAAGGACCGTGTGGTGCCGGTGGGAGAGCCCGCCCTGGCCGCGTTGCGCAACTGGCGGGCCGCGGCGCCGGCTCCCGTTGCGCCCGACGGCCCGGTGTTTGTCAGCCGGCGGGGACGCCGGCTGACGGCGCGCAGCGTCGAGAAACTGTTTGAGCGCCGGGCTGTGCGCGCCGGCTTGGAGGCCTCGGTCAATCCGCACGCGCTGCGCCACAGCTTTGCCACCCATCTGCTTGAGCGGGGCGCCGATCTGCGCTCGATCCAGCAGATGCTGGGCCATGCCAGCTTGAGCAGCACTCAGCGCTATACTCATGTCACGGTGAAGCATCTAAGGGAGGCCTATGCGCGCGCGCATCCGCGAGCCTGAGGCCGACTCGGCAATTCACGCCACCACCGTCCTGACGGTCCGCCACCAGGGAGGCGTCGTCATGGCGGGTGACGGCCAGGTAAGCATCGGTCAGACCGTGCTCAAGCACGGGGCGCGCAAGGTGCGCCGGCTGCACGACGACGCGGTGCTGGCGGGATTTGCCGGAGCCACCGCCGACGCCTTCACGCTGTTCGAGCGGTTCGAGGGCAAGCTGCAGGAATTCGGCGGCAATCTGCGCCGGGCGGCGGTCGAGATGGCCAAGGACTGGCGCACCGACCGGGTGCTGCGCCGGCTCGAGGCGATGCTGGTGGTGGCCGACCGCGAGGCCTCGCTGCTGCTTTCCGGCAACGGCGACGTGATCGAGCCGGACGACGGCCTGCTTGCGGTCGGCAGCGGCGCCAACTTCGCCCTGGCCGCGGCGCGGGCGCTGGTACGGTACGGCCCGGCCCTGAGCGCGCGCCAGATTGCCGAGGCGGCCATGCAAATTGCCGCCGAAATCTGCGTTTATACCAATGACCGCTTGGTTATCGAGGAGCTTTAGCGTGCCGCCGTTTAGCGGCCCGGAGGCCGGGGGCTGATGACCGTACGCCAGGTGATGACGCCGCGCGAGATCGTCTCGGAACTCGACCGCTATATCGTCGGCCAGCACGATGCCAAGCGCGCCGTGGCAATTGCGCTGCGCAACCGCTGGCGCCGCCAGCAGGTCGCCGCCGAGCTGCGCGACGAAATTGTCCCGAAGAACATCCTCATGATCGGGCCCACCGGCGTGGGCAAGACCGAGATCGCCCGCCGCCTGGCCCGGCTTGCCCAGGCGCCGTTTGTCAAGGTCGAGGCTTCGCGCTACACCGAGGTCGGCTACGTGGGACGCGACGTCGAATCGATCATTCGCGACCTTACCGAGATTGCCGTAAAAATGGTCCGCGACGAGGAACGCGAACGGGTCGCGGTGAAGGCCCGGCAGGCGGCTGAAGAGCGGCTGCTCGACATTCTGTTCCCGCCGCCCGTGCGGACCACGCGCCGGGTCAGCGTCGCCCCCGAACGGCCTGCCGAGGCCGCCGACACCAACACCAGTTACGGCGAAACGCGCGAAAAGCTGCGCCGCCTGCTGCGCGCCGGACAGCTCGACGCCCGCGAAGTCGAAATCGAGATCACCGCCCAGGCCATGCCGATGCTCGAAGTGCTCACCCCCCAGGGGATGGAGGAGATGGGCGTCAACATGCGCGAGCTGTTCGGCCAGCTCATGCCCAAACGGACCAAGCACCGCTCGGTCAAGGTGCCCGAAGCGCTCGAACTGCTCACCCAGGAAGAGGCCGCCCGGCTGGTCGACATGGAAAACGTGGCCCGTGAGGCGGTCCAGCGCACCGAGCAGTCGGGAATCGTCTTCATCGACGAGATCGACAAAATCGCCGGGCGCGACGCCGCGCACGGACCCGACGTCTCGCGCCAGGGCGTGCAGCGCGACCTGCTGCCGATCGTCGAAGGCTCGACCGTCAACACCAAGTACGGCGCGGTGCGCACCGACCACATCCTGTTCGTCGCCTCGGGCGCCTTCCACACCGCCAAGCCGTCGGACCTGATTCCGGAGTTTCAGGGCCGGTTTCCGATTCGGGTCGAGTTGCAGGCGCTCACCCAGGACGACTTCGTGCGCATCCTGACCCAGCCGGAGAACGCGCTCACCAAGCAGTACACGGCGCTGTTGGCGACCGAGTCGCTCCATCTGCGCTTTGCCGATGACGCCGTGGCGGCGCTGGCCGAGATTGCCGCGCTGCTCAACGCCCGTTCCGAAAACATTGGGGCCCGCCGGCTGCACACCGTGATGGAGCGGCTGCTGGAGGATGTTTCGTTCAACGCGCCCGAGCTTTCCGCCCAGGAAATTGCCATCGACAGCGCTTTCGTCCACAAGCGGCTCGACCCGATTCTCAAGGACGAGGACTTGTCGCGCTACATCCTGTAAGCGCGGGGCGGCAACGGCGCGGCAGACGGTGCCCCGCGCCGGCGCGGAGGGCTTGCGGCGAGGGACAGCGATCCAAGCGGCATGGTGGAGGATTCCGTAGCAAGGGCCAGGATTCTCGTCGAAGCGCTGCCTTACATCCAGCGCTTCAGCGGCACGACCTTTGTCATCAAGTTCGGCGGACGCGCGATGCAGACCCCCGAGCTCAGGGAAAGCTTTGCCCGCGACGTCGTCCTCCTCAAGGCGGTCGGGATAAACCCGGTCATCGTCCACGGAGGCGGTCCCCAGATAACCGAATTCATCACCCGCCTGGGCCTGCCCTCCCGCTTCGTGCGCGGGCTTAGGGTCACCGACCGCGAAAGCATCGAAGTCGTCGAAATGGTCCTGCAGAAGATAAACAAGGACCTGGTGAGTGACATCGCCCGCCAGGGCGGGCGCGCCGTCGGCCTCTCCGGCAAGGACGGCAGCCTGCTCACGGCGCGCAAAATGCCGCTGCTTGCGGCCGACGAGGGCGGCGCCAACACCGAGGTGGACCTTGGCCTGGTGGGCGAGATCGAGCGGGTCAACCCCGAGCTGCTGCATTGCCTGGAAAAGGCCGCCTTTATCCCGGTGATCGCCCCGCTGGCCGCCGGGCGCGACGGCCAGACCTATAACATCAACGCCGATCCCGCCGCCGGCGCCGTGGCCGCCGCTTTGGGCGCCGAGAAGCTGGTGCTGCTTACCGACGTCGAAGGCGTGCTGGACGCCGGCAGCCGGCGCATTCCCACGCTCGAAGCCGCCGAGGCCGAACGGCTTATCGCCGGCGGCCTGGTAAACCAGGGAATGATTCCCAAGGTCGAATGCTGCCTGGCAGCACTGCGCGCCGGCGTCGGCAAGGCGCACATCCTGGACGGCAGGCTGGCCCATGCGGTGTTGCTCGAGATTTTCACCCGCCTAGGGGTCGGCACCGAGGTCGTCCGGGCCGGCGCCGCTTCGGCCGGCAGGGATTGAGAACGATGGGCCGGGCCGCCGCCGGCCGGGGCGCCGGCGCGCGGGAACCCGCGACGGGGCGGGCCTTGGCGGTCGGCAAAGGCAGAGGAGACGCCGATGGGTAACGCACAGGTTATCGAGCTTGCGCATCGCAGCCAGGTAAACGTTTACCGATGCCTGCCGGTCGCTTTTGTTCGCGGGCAGGGGCCGTATCTTTATGACGCCGACGGCAACCGCTACCTCGACTTTTTCAGCGGGCTGGCGGTTACCGGCCTGGGCCAGGGCCATCCGCGCCTGGTGGAAGCGATTTGCGAGCAGGCCAAGCGGCTGCTTCACGTTTCCAACGTGTTCCATACCGAGCCGGCGGCGCGTCTGGCCGAGCGGCTGAGCGTTCTTTTCGGCGACGGCAAGGTTTTCCTGTCCAATTCGGGAGCGGAAGCCAACGAAGCCGCAATCAAGCTTGCCCGGCTTTGGGGGCATCGCGCGGGCGGCGGCCGCTTTGAAATCGTGACCGCGGCCAACTCCTTCCACGGACGCACGCTGGCTACCCTCGCCGCCACCGGACAAGAGCAGTACCGCCGGGGTTTCGAGCCGGCGATGCCCGGCTTTCGCGTCGTCCCGTTCAACGACCTGCCGGCGCTGGCCGCAGCCGTCGGCCCACAGACGGTCGCCGTAATGCTCGAGCCGATCCAGGGCGAAGGCGGGGTCGTCGCTCCGCACCCCGACTACCTGCAGGAGGTGCGCGTACTGTGCGACCGGCAGGCTTTGCTGCTCATCCTCGACGAGATACAAACCGGGATGGGACGCACCGGCAAAATGTTCGCCTACCAGCACAGCGCCATCAACCCGGACATCGTCACCCTGGCCAAGTCGCTGGCCGGCGGCCTGCCGATCGGCGCCACCATCGCGCACAGCCGGATCGCCGCGGTCTTCGAGCCGGGCAGCCACGGCTCGACCTTCGGCGGCAACCCGGTCGCCTGCGCGGCAGCGCTTGCCGTGCTTGACGTGCTGAACGAAGAGGGCCTGGTCGACAACGCCGCGCGCTTGGGGGAGTACATGCTCGAACGGCTACGGCAGATCGCCCGCCAATGCCCGGCGGTGGTCGAGGTGCGCGGCAAGGGGCTGCTCATCGGGATTGCGCTCGACCGCCCGGCGCGGCCGGTGGTCGAGCACTGCCTTAAGGAGCGGCTGGTAACCAACGCCACGGCCGAGACGGTCCTAAGGCTGCTGCCGCCGCTTATCGTGGAGCGCGAGGAGGCCGACCTCGCGCTCAACATTATCGAGCGCGCGCTGCGCGGCCTCAACTGAATCGGGCGGTGGAACCGTTCAGTCAACAGGCCCGCGCGGCAGCCAGGCGAAGACCGGCGAGCGTAACTCGTGGCGGCCGGCCGGGTGCGGCGAAACGCGACCTGATCGAGCTTTCGAGTCTCTCCCGGGAGGAACTCCACGGCCTCTTGCGGCTGGCCGAACGGCTCAAGGCTGAGTTGCGCGCGGGGGTCGAGCATCGCTACCTGCGGGGGCGGACGCTGGCGATGATTTTCGAAAAACCTTCGCTGCGCACGCGCCTTACGTTCGAGACCGGGATGGCCCAGCTCGGCGGCCACGCCATTTACCTCGGCCCCCAGGAAGTTGGACTGGGCACCCGCGAGGCGGTCAAGGACGTGGCCCGCAATCTCTCGCGCTGGGTGGACCTGATCATGGTTCGCACCTTCGCCCACGCCACTTGCGTGGAACTGGCGCGGGAGGCCAGCGTGCCGGTCATCAACGGCCTTACCGACCTTCTCCACCCCTGCCAACTGTTGGCCGACCTGCTTACCCTGCGCGAGCGCTTCGGGGCGCTTGAGCGGTTGCGGGTTGCCTTTGTCGGCGACGGCTTCAACGTGGCACAGAGCTGGATGGAAGCCGCGGCGCTCTTGGGCTTCGAGCTTCGCCTCGCCTGCCCGCAGGGCTACGAACCCAAGCGCCGCTTCGCGCAAAAGCTCGAGCGCGCCGGCCGGGGGTTTGTCACCAACGACCCGGCACGCGCCGTAAGCGGCGCCGACGTGCTTTACACCGACGCCTGGACCTCGATGGGACAGGAGAAAGAAGCCGAGCAGCGCCGGCGCGTCTTCGCCGGCTTCCAGGTCAACCGCAAGCTTTTAAGCCGCGCCGGCAGCCGGGCGATCGTTATGCACTGCCTGCCCGCCCACCGGGGCGAGGAGATTACCGACGAGGTGCTGGACGGGGCGCGCTCGGCGGTGCTCGAACAGGCCGAAAACCGGCTGCATGCGCAGAAGGCGGCGATGCTCTGGCTTTTGAAGCCCGAACTACTTAATCTTGCGGCCGAGGGGACCTCCGACAAGGCGCGCTGATGGCTTCTCAACCGGTAAAAAAGGTCGTGCTCGCTTACTCCGGCGGGCTGGACACCTCGGTCATCCTGCGCTGGGTGCGCGACCGTTACGGCTGCGAGGTGGTGGCTTTCTGCGCCGACGTCGGCCAGGGCGAAGAGACGGCAGGCCTTGAGGCCAAGGCGCTGAGCACCGGCGCCAGCCGGCTGTATCTGGTTGACCTGCGCGAGGAGTTTGCCCGCGAGTTTGTCTTTCCGATGCTGCGCGCCAACGCCGTTTACGAAGGCTATTACCTGCTGGGCACCTCGATCGCCCGCCCCGCCATCGCCAGGAAGCAGGTCGAGATCGCCCGCGCCGTGGGCGCCGACGCGCTGGCCCATGGCGCCACCGGCAAGGGCAACGACCAAGTGCGCTTCGAGCTGGCCTTTGCCCGCTTGGCGCCGGAGTTGGCCGTTATCGCGCCGTGGCGCCATCCCGACTGGCCGTTTAAGGGGCGAGCCGAGATGCTGGCCTACGCGCGCGCCAAGGGCATCCCGGTTTGCGCCGGCCCCGACGCCCCGCCTTACTCGACCGACCGCAACCTGGTCCATATCAGCTACGAAGGCGGCACCCTCGAGGACCCCTGGCAGCCCCCGGATGACAACATGTTCCGGCTCACCACGGCGCCCGAAAAGGCGCCTGACGAGCCCGAAATCGTCGAGGTCGCATATGAACGCGGCAACCCGGTAAGCATCAACGGCGCCGCCCGCTCGCCGGCCGCACTCGTCGAGGAAGCCAACCGCATCGCCGGCCGCCACGGCGTCGGACGGGTCGACCTGGTCGAGAACCGCTTCGTCGGCATCAAGTCGCGCGGCGTCTACGAAAGCCCGGGAGTGACGCTCTTGTGGCACGCCCATCGCGCCGTCGAGCAACTCACGCTCGACCGCGAGCTGGCCCATCTGCGCGATATGCTGACGTCGCGCTACGCCGAAATGGTTTACAATGGCCAGTGGTTCTCCCCCGAGCGGGAGGCGCTCCAGGCGCTCATCGACCAGGCCCAGGCCAACGTCGAGGGCGTGGCGCGGCTCAAGCTTTTTAAAGGCGGCCTTTGGATCGTAGGGCGCAAGTCGTCCCGTTCACTCTACGACCGGCGCCTGGCCAGTTTCGAGGAAGCGGGCGGCTACCAGCCCTCGGACGCGGACGGCTTCATCCGGCTTAACGCGCTTAGACTGCGCGCGCTGGCAGCCTTGGAGCGCACCGGCAAGGACGACCCGGCCTAAACGGGGGACACCGGCTTGGGCAAGGTCATCGAGTTGCGGCGGCCCAAGCGGCCCAATGCCGCGGCGGCAAGCGGCACCGCCCCGGCCGAGAGCGATGCTGAACGCTGTCCCATATGCCATCACAAGCTCGACGTTCACATAACACACCCCAACGGCGCCGTGAGCTGCGCCGCGCGCGGCTGCCCGTGTCAAACCCCGGCGCGCGGTTGACGACGCGGCCGCAGGCGAGCATGCCGCATCAGGAACTCTTGCCGCGGCGCTGCCGCGCGATCGGTCCGCAACACCGGAGGTCGCCAGATGCCTGCCTTGCGCGGCACCAGGCGCCTGCCTGCGGCTGGCGCGAGCTTGCCCGATGAGCGGGACCGGAGTCAGGCGGGGTGGTCCGAAGGGGAAGCGCGCGCCGGCTTCTTTGTCGGGGGGCCTTATTCGGGGTCGCTTCGCGCGCGCGCGCCTGCCCGAGGTCGAGGCTTTCACCGCCTCGCTGCCCTTCGACCGCCGGCTTTACCGCCAGGATGTGCGCGGGTCGATCGCGCACGCCCGGATGCTGGCGCGCGTGGGGCTGATAAGCGGCGCCGAGCAGCGGGCGATGGCGGCCGCGCTCTGCGCCATCGAGGACGAGATCGCCAAAGGGCGCTTCGTCTTTCGGCTCGCCGACGAAGACATCCATATGGCAATCGAGCGGCGACTCATCGAGAAGACCGGCGCGGCCGGACAAAAGCTTCATACCGGCCGTTCGCGCAACGACCAGGTGGCGCTCGACCTGCGGCTTTACCTGCGCGAGGAGCTGGGCGAGATCATCGAGCTCTTGCGCGCGCTCAGGCTTTGCCTGCTGCGCCTTGCCCAGCAGCACGTCGAGACGGTGATGCCCGGCTACACGCACCTGCAGCGGGCGCAGCCGGTCTCGCTGGCGCATCACCTGCTTGCCTACGTCGAGATGTTCGACCGCGACCGCCAGCGCTTTGCCCAGGCGCTCGAACGGACCGACGTGATGCCGCTTGGCGCGGGCGCTCTGGCGGCGACCACGCTGCCGATTAACCGGCGCATGGTGGCGCGCGAGCTGGGCTTTAGGGCGCTTTGCCAAAACAGCCTCGACGCCGTTTCCGACCGCGATTTCGCGCTCGACTTTCTCTATGCCGCGGCGCTTACCGGCGTCCATCTTTCGCGCATGGCCGAGGAACTCATCCTGTGGTCCAGCTCCGAGTTTGGCTTCGTCGCGCTGCCCGACGAATTTTCGACCGGCAGCTCGATGATGCCGCAGAAGAAGAACCCCGACCTGCTCGAGCTTTTCCGCGCCAAGAGCGGGCGCCTGGCGGGCAACCTGGTGGCTCTGCTTACCGTGCTCAAGGGGTTGCCGCTCGCCTACAACTCCGACCTGCAGGAGGACAAGGAACGGGTCTTCGACGCGGTCGACACGTTAAAACCGATGCTGCGCCTGGCGGCCCGGCTTTGGCCGCGGCTTGCTTTCGACCGCCGGGCGCTGGCAAGCGCGGCCGGCGGCTGGACCGTGGCCACCGATCTTGCCGAGCACCTGGTGCGGCGCGGCACGCCGCTTCGCCGGGCCCATGAGATCGTCGCCCGGATGGTGCGCGAGGCGGCCAGCGGTGCAAAGGCGCCCGAAGCGCCTATGCCGGAGCAGTTGCGCCGCTGGTCGCAGGCGCTCGGCATCGACGCGCGACGGCTTTTGTCGCCTGCCCGCTCGCTCAGGGCGCGCAAGGTGCTAGGCGGCCCCGCGCCTGCGTTGGTGCGCCGGCGCATTGGCGAGCTGTTGCGCCGGCAGTGACACCTCTTAGGCGTCCCCTGCCGGCTGCGGCCGGCTTTGGCCGGCTGTGCAGCGCGGCGGTCCTACTGGCAGTGGCGTTCGCCTCGGCATCCGCTCCGGGATGCGGCGTCAAGAGCGCGCCCATCCCGCCGGTCTGGGCCCTGCCGGAGCGGATCACGAGCCTCCGGGCCGAGTCGCGCGCCAACGGCATTCGGCTTAGCTGGAGCCGGCCGCGACGCACTACCGGCAACCATCGGCTAACCGACTTGAGCCGTTTTGTCATTTTTCGTTCCGAGCAGGGGCAGGGCCCGCTTGAGCCATACGAGGTGCTTTCCGTCACCGACCAGGCGCGCTTCCGGCAGGCCCGCGCCTTCACCTACCTCGACCGCCATACGGTTTATGGCAGGCGTTACCGCTACGCGGTGGCTGCCGAGACCGCCGACGGCTATCGCGGCGTGCTCTCCAACGAGGCGGCGGTGAGACGTGCCAAGCCTCCGCGTCCCGAGACTTTCGTCCTGCCTACGCCGCGCCCGTTGCCGTAGGGAGGGTGCAGCCGGGGGGCGCTTTGCAGGCCGGGCCCCGGGCTAAGCCGTTTATAAACCGAGGCGGACTGTGCTAAAAGAAGCTGTATGCTGCCGGCGTAAGCCCGCGGCACGCCTCCGGGATGCACTACTTCAGCTACCGCGACGGAGAGCTATTCGCCGAGGAGGTCGCGCTTGGGGAGCTGGCGCGTCGCTTCGGCACGCCGCTCTACGTCTACAGCGCCCGGACGCTGCGCCGCCATTTCCGGGTGATGACGCAGGCCTTCGAGGGAGCCGACCATCTGGTCTGCTACGCCGTCAAGGCGCTATCCAACCTTAGCGTGCTTAGGCTTTTCGCCTCGCTGGGCGCAGGCTTCGATATCGTCTCCGGCGGAGAGTTGCAGCGCTGCCTGCGCGCCGGCGCGGTGGCGGAAAAGATCGTCTTTTCGGGCGTTGGCAAGACGACCGAGGAAATTGCCGCGGCGCTAAAGGCCGGCATCCTGATGTTCAACGTCGAGTCGCGTCCCGAACTCGAACTGATTGCCGCCGTGGCGCGGCAGACCGGCCGGCGCGCGCCGGTGAGCATCAGGGTCAATCCCGCTCTTGACCCAGGCACCCATCCGCACATCTCAACCGGCCAGCGTGACAGCAAGTTCGGCGTTCCTCTGGCACAGGTGGAGGAGTGCTGCGAGTTGGCTCGCCGGCTCGACAACCTGGTGGTCAAAGGGCTTAGCATCCACATCGGGTCCCAGATAACCGAGCTTGGCCCCTTTGCCGAAGCGGCAGCCAGGCTGAAGGAGCTGGCGCTGCGGCTGGGTGACCGGGGTTTTTCCGACCTGCAGTACCTAGACCTCGGCGGAGGGATCGGGATTCCGTACCGGGGCGAGGCGCTCGATCCCGTCCACTACGCTCGCACGGTCCTGGCCGAACTGGGCAGGCTAGGGCTTACGCTTATCTTCGAGCCCGGGCGGATGCTGGTGGGCAACGCAGGCGTGCTGGTAACCACGGTTATCTACCTCAAGGAGACCGACGTCAAGCGCTTTGTCGTGGTGGACGCCGCGATGAACGACTTGGTGCGCCCGGCGCTCTACGAAGCCTACCATGAAATCCAGCCGGTCAGCCGCCGACAGGGCCCCAGCGCCGAGGTTGACGTCGTGGGCCCGGTCTGCGAAAGCGGCGACTTTCTCGCCCGCGGGCGCGAAATGGTGCTGCCCCAGCCGGGCGATCTGCTGGCGGTGATGGGCGCCGGGGCCTACGGCTTCGTGATGGCCTCCAACTATAACACCCGGCCGCGCGCCGCCGAGGTCCTGGTCGATGGCGCGCAGGCCCATCTGGTGCGCGCGCGCGAAACGTTCGCCGACCTAATACGCAGCGAAACGATCGTCGAGCTGCCGACGCAACCGGCGTAGCATGTCCAAGCTTGCTTTCACCAAGATGCAGGGCTGCGGCAACGACTACATCTTCGTGGTGGCCGACCGGATGCGGCCGGTCGACCCCGCCGGCCTGGCGCGCTGCCTCTCGGACCGCCATTTCGGGGTGGGTGCCGACGGGCTCATCCTGCTCACGCCCTCGGCGGTCGCCGACATCGGCATGGAAATGTACAACGCCGACGGAAGCCGTGGCGAGATGTGCGGCAACGGCATCCGATGCCTTGCGCGGCTGGCCCACGAGCGCGGGCTGGCCAGGAAAAATCCGCTCGCCGTCGAGACCGACGCCGGAATCAGGGCCGTCACCCTGCACCTAACCGGGGGAGTGCCCAGCCTGGCCACGGTGGACATGGGAGAGCCAATCCTCGAAGGCCGGCGCATTCCGGCCGGCGCCGACGGACCGATTATTGATTACCCGCTTAAGCTGGAAGGCCGCACGGTATCGATAACGGCCGTCTCGATGGGCAATCCGCACTGCGTCACCTTCGTTGACGACGACTCCGTATTCACGCTGAGCGACAGCGCCTTCGCCGAGTTGGGACAGCAAATCGAGCATCACCCTTTCTTTCCCCGCCGGGTCAACGCGGAGTTCGTCCGGGTCGCCGCTCCAGACCGGCTCAAGGTGCGGGTATGGGAGCGCGGCTCGGGAGAGACGATGGCGTGCGGCAGCGGAGCGTGCGCGACCCTGGTAGCGGCCGTCCTGACCGAGCGCGCCGAGCGCCGGGCCAAAGTCGAACTGCGCGGCGGACAGGTCGAAATCGAATGGCCGGCCAACAGCCTCGGCAAAGGACACGTCTTTCTGACCGGCGATGCGGTCGAAGTTTTCAACGGCGAGGTCGAAGTGGACGGCCTTGAGCCGGTAAACGACGCCGCTTAGCGCGGCGCGGAGGGCAAGGCGATGTTCCAGGGTGCGTTCACGGCGCTCATTACTCCGTTTCGCGACGGCGAGGTGGACCAAAAGGCGCTGCGCGAGCTGGTCGAGTGGCAAATCCAGTCGGGTATCGACGGCCTGGTTCCCTGCGGCTCGACCGGCGAATCGGCAACTCTCTCCCACAGCGAGCACGAGCAGGTGATCGGCATCGTCGTCGAGCAAGCGCGCCGGCGCGTCCCGGTAATCGCCGGCACCGGCTCGAACTCAACCGCCGAGGCGATTCGGCTGACCGCCGCGGCTCGCACCGCCGGCGCCGACGGCGCGCTCTTGATTTCGCCCTACTACAACAAGCCCACCCAGGAAGGAATCTACCGGCACTACAACGCGATCGCCCAGAGCGTCGACCTGCCGCTTATCATTTATAACATACCGGGCCGCACCGGCTCGAATGTCGCTCCCGAGACCTTCGCCCGCCTGGCCGAAATCAAGAACATCGCCGGCGTCAAGGAGGCCTCGGGCTCGATGGACCAGGCCTCGGACATCCGCCGGCTCTGCGGCGACCGGCTGGTTATTCTTTCCGGCGACGACGCGCTTACGCTGCCGCTGATGGCGCTGGGCGCGCGCGGGGTGATCGCGGTGGTGGCCAACGTGATGCCGCGCCAGACCCACGAGCTGGTGGCCGCGGCCCTGGCAGGCGACTTCGCCCGGGCGCGCGATCTGCACTACCGGATACTGCCGCTGGTGCGGGCGCTCTTCCTGGAGACCAATCCCATACCGGTCAAGCAGGCGGCCGCCTTCATGGGCAAGTGCTCGCCCAATCTGCGCCTGCCGCTTACCACGATGTCGCCCGGGCCGGCCGAGCGGCTTCGCGCCGTCATGAAAGAGCTTAGCCTGCTCTAGCGCCGCAGGCGCACGGCGGACCCCGGGCGCGGGTTCCAGAACCAAGGCTTTGCTTATGGCCTTTAAATCTAAACATCAAAGTGGGCCATGCCGGATTGTCAAAAGCAGTTTGCCACTACGTCGGCGAAATAGCAGACCTTCTGAAGCATAGTTTTGCCACGGATTCTGCCTCCGTAAGCCGCCAGCACCATTAAGGGTACACCGCCGCGATGGGCGTCCTGCTCGTAACGGTAGGCCATTGGGCGCTGGTCCAGGCGGCGAAGTTCGACCCGCAGCTCAGCCAGGTTTACGTGCGCCACATCCGCTACCAGGATCACTACCCGGCGCGCGCCTCAGTCTGGGCGCCCGCGGCGCACATCCGCCCTTCGGTGCCGACACCCAAGGAGATGCGGGCTTAACCAAGTGGCACCGGCCGTCAACATGTTAACTACTAGCCCGACCACCGGAGGATTCTTTCACGTGCGGTCTTCCCAAATTATGTGGAATGCCCAGAAGTTCAAGAACCTCCATCGGGTCCGGCGATGGTGGGCGCTTCTCTACATGTGGCATGTATCGCGACGCGTCCGGGCCCCAGTCGAAATACAATCCGTTCCTCGTCTCCGCAAGTTGGGCTGCAATTTCTCGCGAGATCTCAAGCAGCTGCGAGAAAAGCAATGTTCGCTTCCGGTCGCCGAGCAAGTGAGCGAACACATCCACGCGATATTGCCCCTCACTAAAGCGAAACGCGTTGCCATCTCTCGGGGCAAGGAAATGATGATTTGCCGCAACCCCTGTTTCACCCACAAACAGTCCACTTCCGCGCACAAGCTTTTCCTCTCCGTACACCCAAATGTTGAAGTTTTGGTGTGTCTCATTTCGAGAAAGCGCGACATGCATGCTTTCAATGACTCGGCCCCGCTTCGAGGTGGCGAACAAGAGAGTACGAAGAAACACCTTCGGCATAGGCTCATCGTCACGACTACGCGGAGAGTCCGGACCAAAGAAGATTATGGTCGGTTGGGTCATCTTGACCCTGCCGCGGTGCCAAAGCGTCCACCAAGCGTTGAGGCCCGAGACGCCCAACGCCAGTCCAGCGATTGTGATGGAAATTGGGTCAGCCATAAGCAACCTCGCTCCGCGCACAGAGGCACTGGGATGCCATATGCCCGGCACGAGCTTAACGTATCACTTCCCAAGTTCTAGCCAGAAACTCCGCAGCCTGGCCGTGAACGGCTACTCGCAGGTGCGCTATGTTCTTTAAGGAGTTCAACCGGAATTTCCATTATGACCCATTAACGGACGCTGGATTTTGCCAATTGCGCTCCAGATAAGTCAAGGCCAGGAGGCCTGTGGGACGTCGAAGCGTGCTGGGGCCTGAAAGCGGACCAAGCGGCCGTCTTCATGGCGCCGACAGCGCGCCCCGGCGCATGGCGGGCCTATTTTCGCGCATACTTGCCCACCTCCCCGGTATTGCTCGCTGATTTTAAGCGGCGCCAACAACTCTATCCGGCCGGCGCCGGTAGCGCCGCGATCCTTCTTAGCATGCCGGCAAACAGTCGCCGCGTCAGATGGCTTTCAGCCAGCAGCAGCCAGCAGTACCGGCCATGCTGGACGAGACGGCCCCCGGTCTTCACCAACCGTTGTTGCAGGCTGGTCAGCGACCAGTTGCCGATAGCCTTGGGCAGCGCCAACCGCCGCCACAGAGCCCGCCCTGAGCGCAGTCGAAGGGTTGCCGAGGTTATAAGCGATCACGCTAAGCCACAGCCGCACCTCGTTGGCCCGGAAGCGGTGGCAGCTAAGCCGCGTCAGCGCGGCCGCCTGCTTGCCTTCCTTGATCCGCTGCTCTGCGGTCCCGCGCTTGTTCTAGAGCCGGACC
Source organism: Deltaproteobacteria bacterium (assembly GCA_021794015.1). GTDB lineage: Bacteria > Desulfobacterota > Binatia > Binatales > Binataceae > JAJYRQ01. The sequence goes on from JAJYRQ010000015.1 coordinate 79,367, forward strand.
ACCGCGCGGCCTCCTGCGACCAGATTGGTCACGATGAAGCCGACCCGCGAAAAGAGCTCGCCAAAGTGGAACTCGACCCTTCGACTTCGCTCAGGGCAGGCTCTTCGCCACCACCCGCCGCGGCTTGGTCCAACTGGCCGCTTGGTAGAAGAAGCGCTTGGACCGGACCACCGGCTTGTGGCTGGACCTTCCTGCCGGCCGCTTGGGCAACTCCGCAATCTTGCGCTCCAGGTTGCCATTGGCGGGAAGGCGGATGACGTACCTCGCCCCCCGCGCTTCTACCGACTCGTAGACCCC
>JAJYRQ010000016.1 GCA_021794015.1 Deltaproteobacteria bacterium
AGGGCCTCTCGAAGGGCCGCGCCGCGCTCCCAAATCCTGCTCGACCCGATGAGCCGGAAGGCCGAATCCTGGGAAAGCCGCTCGGCGTCGTTGACATCCTCCCAGCCCGCCAGTCGGCTGTATACCGCCTGCCGCACCAGACCGAGCAGGGGCAACTGGATGTTCTTGCCCTGCCGCGAATCACTCAGGTGCCGTTGCATGAGTCCGCTCAAGCCCAGACGTTCATCCAGCTCGCGCACCACAAGCAAACCACCCTCGGAAGTCACGCGCGAACCCTGGAACGCGACCCGCAGGGAACTGTTGAACGAGAGCTCAAAAGAACCGTTTTGCGTCTCACCCACCGCCCACCCTCCTTCAAACCACCCCAATCGCATCCAAACCCGCATCCATCAGGGCCTTTCAAGTAGTCTATCACATTGGTAGTCCACTCGGAAAACGTGAATCCGGGTTAATCGCCCTCAACATATCTCTCTACCCCGGCTTGCAGACCTGTAAACTGAAAGGCTGACGCTATCCGGGCGCGCGCCGGGACTCTCGTATACCTTTCAGCACAGACACTGCCTCAGGTAGTCTTTCCATAACGCGAAGGACATCGTCCGCTGCTTTAGACTGGAGCACCCGGCCATTCTCCCAGCGCGTAACCACCTTTGGCCCCAGTCCCAAAAGGGACTCCAATTCCTCTTGAGATAAATCCAGCTTCCGACGAATTTCGAGAATACGCGCCGGGGACAATAGTCCAAGCCGCGTGCGCGCGGCAGCTTTGACCGCTTTCGATACATCTTTGGCCTGTTCAGGAGACAGAAAGGCCTCACCACAGTCCTCGCAACGATACATCTCCACCGAATCAAGTACGATCGGGGCGTTTACGTATTTCGCCGCGAACCGGTCCCTAATCTTCTTTACATTGTTGGATGAACAAATGGCGCATTGAATATCGCTGTGCATTGTAATAACTGCTCCGCTCCCCCGAGCGGCCCTTTCGTCAAAGGCCTCTTAAGCTCTGAAATCTCACTGAAGGCTGGTATCCTCCTTGAACGAGATAACGACAGCCCGTTGCCCCTTGATTTGGAGCTTCAGGTATACGTGTCGACCCCCGAAATTAATCCGATATACATCCTGCCACAGACCTGAAGCTTTTGTCTCCGTCGCCAGCGCGGTCTTGTAAAAATGACTTTCCCCCAATTGTTCAGTGATGCATTAGACCATGTCGGCTTCATCAAAGTCCATTAGTAGCGCGGTCTGCAGCGCAGTCCTCGTGATAAAGTACCGGTCTTGACTCATCAGCGATTTAATAAGGGTGAGGACGTATGTTGCGCTCATGGGCCAACGCCCTAAGGGCAAACATGCCCCGCGGTCTCATCGGAAGACATTTTCTTCTACCTCCCGCCCCCATAAGGGGGCACAGGGCAAGGTAGCACGGTGCTACCTTGGGCGCAAGAACGGCGCGCAAAGGTCAACTCCGTTCCCCAGAGAAGGCCCAGTTTCGTCGTGTGTTCACCGCACGGTCCGGGAACTCCAAAAAACTTCTGAGCGGGGCCGCCTTCGTGGGCAAATGCTCGCCCAATCTGCGCCTGCCGCTTACCACGATGTCGCCCGAGCCGGCCGCGCTGCTGGCAGGCAAATCGCTTCGCGTTGATGCTTCCCCTTCGCAGGGCTCAGGGTCAGCTTGACCGCGCAGAGCAGCGTGGCGGAGGTAGCCGCAGCGCTTATGCGACTGCTTCTCGGCGAAGGCTGAAGAAGCCGCAAGCGCCACGCCGAGGTCGGAATTCTACGCTGCGCGGCCTGAAGACCGGCACCTGCTACGGCTGGCTGGGCATCTTCGATCAGCGCGCAAGCAAGCGCTCGCCAGCCGCCATCCGGCGCCGGGCTAGGGGCGTGCCTCGAAAACCAAATTGAACGGCGTTGCCGCAGCGCGGCGAAACTGTCGGAACCCGGCTTCGGTGATCACCTCGCGCAGCCGTTTTTCGCCGGCCTGCGTGCCAAGCGCAAGCCCAACCTCCTGCGCCAGCGAGCAGGGCGTGCAGACCAGCGTCGAGGCGGCATAGAAGAGCCGCCCAATCGGATTCAGGTTATCTTCCAGGCGGTCGCCCGCGTTGGGCTCGACCAGCAAGAGGGTGCCGTCGGACCTTAGCGCGCGACACGCGTAGCGCGCAGCCCCCACCGGGTCTCCCATGTCGTGCAAGCAGTCGAAGAACGCAACCAGGTCGTAGCCGCTTCCGGAAAAAGACTTGGCCGTCGCAACCTCGAAAGCCGCGTTGGAAACCTTCGCTTCACGCGCGGCCTGGCGCGCTCGCTCAACCGACTCGGGATGGTAGTCAAAACCGATAAAGGCCGAGCGGGGAAAAGCACGCGCCATCATGACGGTTGTCACGCCGTGCCCGCAGCCGACGTCGGCAACCTTGGCGCCCTCCTCCAGCCGCGCTTTTACTCCCTCCAGCGCCGGAATCCATTCGCCGAGCAGATGGCTCCCATAAACGGTGCGAAAGAAGCGCTCGAAGCCCCGGAACAGCCCGGGGTCGTGCTCGTGCCAGCCGATGCCCTGGCCGGTTTTGAACGCGGCCCTGACCTTGGCCGCATCGCGCACGTTGGCGGCCACCATCTCGAAGGCCGCGGGAAAAAAGGCCGGGCCGTTTTCGTTGGCGAAGACCGCGGCCTGCTCCGGCGACATCGAAAAGCGCTCCGTGCCGGCGTCGTATTCGACGTACCCGGCGGCCGCTTGCGCGCATAGCCATTCGCGCACGTAGCGCTCGGCACACCCGGTGCGCCCGGCCAGCTCGGCCGGACTGCTCGGCCCAGCCTGCGCCAGCGCTTTGAAAAGTCCCAGCTCATCGCCTAGCACGACCAGCGGCGTACCCATCGCGGCTGCCAGTTCGCCGGCAACCCTTCCTAGCAATGCCTCGAGCTTCTTCGTATCAAGTTGCATGGTTCCATCCTCTCGGCGGGCACGCCGGCGTAGCGAGCGCGCCCGCCGCAACTTGGGTCCTATGCCCCTGCTCGGCAAGGGCAATCGGTCTCGTCAATTACCCGCGGCGTACGCCCAGGTAGGGACGGAAGCGGAATTCCAGGAAACCGCCGTAGTAAGAGGCAAGCCAGGCCAGGTGATTAACGTCGTTGGTTTCGACGATCGCCACACCGGGCTCGTCGCGCATCGCCGGGCCGTGGAGCGGAAACCACGAACCGACGAATTCGAGTCCCGCCGGCTTTTTCTGCACCGACTCGCGCACCTTGGCGGCCAGCGGCTCGGGAATCTCGCCCGGACCGAGTTTCATCGCTCCGGAGCGCAGCTTCTGCCAGACCTCGCGGTTGAAATCGTCAGTGACCCAGTAAAAACCGACGTAGAGTGCCATCGGCTTGCTCCTCCTTTTCCGGATTTTCCCGCCTGCTACATAAGCCGCCGCGCTCTTAGGCGGACGTCGCTTCAAGGCTCCGGCAGCGGCGGCTTACGCAGGGCGTCTTCGCAAAGTAGGCGTTCAGAAGCGGTGAACGCCGCGGTTCAGCCCGGGCGAACGGCGCTTGGGGCCGCGGACCGACGTTGGCTGGAGAGCGCGCTACTGGCTAAGGAGCAGCGGATGGCCGGGGGCGGAAGCAGCAAAAGACCCCGGTCTTGACGGTGCGGCTGAGCAGGGCTCCCAACTCAGGGTCCTGGTCGTCAATCCGGGCAAGCGCGCAGTGGATGGCGCGAGTCACGTTAAGCCGGGCCCGCTCGGCGCGCGAGCAGGCTTTGCGGACGCGGCTGCCCAGGCCCTGGGCGCGCGCCAGCTCGCGCCGCAGAAAATCGATCTCCTCGACCGCCTCAACCAGCGCCTGGCCGTCGCCATCGGCTTGCGCCCGGGCTGTCAACCGCTCGAGCTCGTCGATCCGGCGCCGGTAGGAAAGTCGGGCGCGAGCGTCCAGCAACTCGCCGGCGTCGTCGGCGAGGCTCAGAGCTTCAGGGTTTTCGTGCCCGTGACCAGCAATCCCAATGCGGGACTCGCCGCCGCCGTTGGGATAATCGGCGGGCGCCGCCGTAGCCGCTCCTTCGCTGGCGAGTTCAAGGCAGTGAACCTCGCGTCCGGGGTCCGCCAGCAGGCGAGCCAGGTAGCGCAGGCCCTTGGAATCCCGCAGATGGATCGTGCGGCCGAGAAAGCCTATCGTCCAGCACTCTCCGGCCTTTTCGAACACCGGCGTCGGGAAAAAGGACACCGTCTCGGCCTGGCGCCGCATCGTAACGGGCTGCGCTTGGGTGGTCGGCAAGCCTTCTTCTCTGAGGAATTCCAAGGTGTGGCGAATTACCGGGTCCGAGTCCCCAAACCAGGGCAAGTGGCAGTTTCCGTCCAAGGCTACGAAACGGGCGCCCGGAATCAGGCTCCCGAGTTCACGTCCGAGCGCGAAAGACACGCAAAGGTCGCCCCGCCGATGCATCACGAGGGCCGGCACCTCAAGCTTGGCAAGCAGCGGCCGGACGTCGGCATTCCACCACGTCTCGTCGAGCAATCGCACCACGGCCTCAGGCGTTGCCGAGGCGCGTTCGACCCTGTGCAGCCAGCGTACGGTCTGTTCGTCGGCCGCTTCGCCCAAAAGCATCTGGGCAAAAACCCGGGAGCCGAACCCGCCCCAAGTCGAATAGACCAGCTCGCTAAACGCCTTTCGAAGCCGCGCGACGTCCGAATCCCTGCCGGACTCGGCGGGTCTTGCTCCGGTGCCGTACAGCACCAAGTGCGAAATCCTGCGAGGTTGGCGCGCAGCATAAGTTAGGGCAAGCGGCCCCGCTCTCGAATCGGCAAACAAGGCCACTTGCTCAGCCCCAAGATGGTTGATTAACCCTTCGAGAACGGACAGCTCGCCCGCAAACGAAAAGTCCCTGCGCTCTCGACCCGAAAGACCCACGCCCAGACCGTCGTAGCGAACTACCGTGAAGCCCTTGCCGGCCAGCTCGGACCAGAAGCGGCGAACCCGTTCGTTCTCCCACTCCAGCTCCAAGTGGCCAAACGCCGGCGGCGGCGCCACAATGACCGGACCGCTGCCAACCAGCGAGTAGGCGATGCGCTCGCCGGTCGGCAGCGAGCAATAGCTGATGCGCTGTTCCATCGCGGGGCGACTCCCGGTCTGCTGCCGGATGCAACCCTCGATCAGGCGAGCATCAAAAACTACGCTAGGGGATGCCTTTTTGCGCTGTCAAGAGCCGGGAGACACCCTCCCTCGGGCTCGCCATTAACGACTGCCTAGCCTTAAAGCTCGGAGCGGACTTGTGATAGGGTTGCTACGCCCGCACCGGCAAAACCGAGTTCCGGTCAAGGAGAGCAGCAAATGACTCAGCCAACCCGGGAACAGGCGCAAGCGGTTTCGATGGGATGGAAAGAACTCTACTTGAAGGAGGATTGGTGGGCGGTCTGGCTGGGTATCGGCCTCATGGCAGCCGCCATCCTCTTGTTCCTCGGCGGCGCAAGCCCTCTGCTCAAGGTGCTCGCCATCAATCCGGGAGGGCTGAGATGGTCGTCCTTGAGCGGCTTGGCGGCCCATTTTGAACAGAACGGGGGTTCTTACCTTCTTCAGTTCATCCTTTGGCTGTTTGTGTTCGGCGTTTCGGGCCGCATCATGGGCCTCAAGCTTTCCGAGTTCATCGTTTCGTTCTTGTTCCTCTACGTCCTTTCAGTGTTCATGTTCGCGATTGCGGGATGGGTGAACGCGGCAAAGTTCAATCTTGAGCCGCCGCTGGTGGCTCTCATCATTGGACTGATCCTCGCCAATGTGGGCCGGCTGCCCAAGTGGATGGATGCCGGCTTCCGCGTGGAGTACTACATCAAGGTCGGCATCGTACTTCTGGGGGTGACTTTCCCCATCACACTGGTTGTCAGCGCGGGGCTAGTGGCTATCGCCCAGGCGACTGTTATTTCGCTCACCACCTGTCTGATTATCTACTTTGCGGGAACCAGGCTGTTTAATCTCAGCAGGCGGCAATGCGCCGTGCTGGGGGTGGGCGGCGCCGTGTGCGGTGTTTCTGCTTCCATGGCAATCGCTGCCTCCGTGAGAGCCAAGAAAGAGGACCTTTATACCTCGGTCACCCTGGTCGTGGTGTGGGCCCTGGTCATGATTTTGGTCCTGCCGTTCATCTCGGAGGCCTTGCACCTTGCGGCCGGAGTGGCGGGGGCCTGGATCGGCACGTCGGAGTTCGCCGACGCCGCCGGCTTTGCCGCGGCCAGCACCTACGGAAAGATGGCGGGCAACGAGGATGCGGCGATAAGGGGCTTCACTCTGATGAAGGTGATCGGGCGCGACCTGTGGATCGGCATCTGGTCCTTTGTCTGGGCCTTGATCGCCACACTGCGCTGGGAGAAAGAGGAGACGGGAGTCAAGCCAAGCGCGACGGAAATCTGGTGGCGTTTTCCCAAATTCGTCATCGGTTTCTTCGCCGCCTCCTTATTGATGACCCTGGTCACCAGCGAATACTCCCGGGGTGATCTCAACCACGTAGTCAAGCCGCAACTCATCGTTCCGCTGGCCTCGCTGCGCACCTGGGCCTTTATCTTCTGCTTCTTGAGCATCGGCCTGACGACCCGGTTCCGGGATTTGCAGCCGGTCGGGTGGAGGGCTTTCTGGGCGTTTACCATCGGAGTTGTCGCCAACGTATGCCTGGGTTTTCTGCTTTCCGTTTACGTCTTCGCAGGCTACTGGCAGCGTCTGTAATGGGGCCGAAAGCCGCTTGCCGTTACGCGCCGCGTGCAGCCAGGGCGCCTGTCTGCATGCAACGCGCGGGCAGGCGACGCCAAGATGCGCGGCCTTCCATCTGTCCGGCCATGCAATGGCCCGGCGCGCGCCCCGCTTCTGTTGTTCCCGCGCGCGGTGCTCGCCGCCCGCCTGCGCCGCGCCGGGCGCAGCGCAGGCACGGCAGACGGTCGCCGCACAGCCACCTACCCGGCCGACGGAAGCGCAATACCGCGACGCAGGCCGGCGGGGACAGCGCGGGCTCAAGCGTCGGGGCCGAGCATCTTCTCGGGTCGGACGATGCGGTCGAACTCCTCGGCGCTCAACAGGCCAAGCGCCAGGCAGGCCTCCTTAAGGGTCGTCCCTTCGGCGTGCGCCTTCTTGGCAATCTTGGCGGCATTGTCGTAGCCCAGGCGCGGACTGAGCGCCGTCACCAGCATCAAGGAGCGCGCCACGTAGCGGCCGATCTGCTCCCGGTTGGCCTCAAGCCCGCTTACGCAGTAGTCGGTGAACGAACGGCAGGCGTCGGAAAGAAGCCGTATCGAGTGAAGCAGGTTATGGATGATAAGCGGCTTGAAGACGTTTAATTCGAAATTGCCCTGCGAGCAGCCGAACGCCAGCGCCGCGTCGTTGCCCATCACCTGAACGCAGACCATCGTCATCGCCTCGCACTGGGTGGGGTTGACCTTGCCGGGCATTATCGAGGAGCCGGGTTCGTTTTCCGGCAGAATCAACTCAGCCAGGCCCGCGCGCGGCCCCGAGCCCATCCAGCGGATGTCGTTGGCAATCTTCATCAGCGCACAGGCCACCGTCCGCAGGCCGGCGCTGACGCTGACCAGAGCCTCGTGGCCTGCCAGCGCGGCAAAGAAGTTGTCGGCTGGCCGAAAAGCCAGCCCGGTGAGCTCGGCGATCGCCGCCGCGGCACGCTCGGCGAACTTAGGATGGGTGTTGAGACCGGTTCCGACCGCGGTGCCGCCGATCGCCAGCTCCAGCACGCCGGGCAAGGCCGCTTCGCTAGCGCGCATCCCGAGCTCGATTTGGGCAACGTAGCCGGAGAACTCCTGGCCCAGGGTCAGCGGCACGGCGTCCATCAGGTGGGTTCTTCCGATCTTCACGATGGGGCCGAATTGGCCGGCCTTGGCCGCTAACGCCGCGCTAAGGCGCCTGATCGCCGGGAAGAGCCGCTGGGTCAACTCCTCGGCCACCGCGATGTGCATCGCGGTCGGAAAGGTGTCGTTGGAGGACTGGGACATGTTCACGTGGTCGTTGGGGTGGATTGGCTTCTTGCTCCCCAGAACACCGCCGGCCAGCTCGATTGCCCGGTTGGCAATCACCTCATTGGCGTTCATGTTGGTCTGGGTGCCGCTTCCGGTCTGCCAGATGCGCAGGGGAAACTCGGCGTCGAGCTTGCCGGCGATAACTTCGTCGGCCGCGGCTTCGATGAGCCGGGCGTGGTCCGCAGCAAGTTTTCCCAGCTCGCGGTTGGCGCGGGCCGCGGCTTTTTTGAGGATGCCAAGCGCGCGGATCATTGCCCGCGGCATCCGGTCCTCGCCGATGGCGAAATGTTTGAGCGAGCGCTGGGTCTGCGCACCCCAGTAATGCGCGCTGGGCACCTCGACGGCGCCCATGGTATCGGTTTCGATTCGTGTGGCCGTTTTATCTGCTGTAGTGCTGTCCATTTCCGGGACGCTCCCGCGCGTGTTGGGCGCGCTGTTTGGGCGTTGCGCCGCCGCGCCGAGCCCCGCGCCGCTGGCGGGACCGGCGCGCGCCATCACTGCGCCTGCCATCCTTAAAATAGCGCCGGTGGTCTTTCCCGTTAAGGTCCGAAGTGTCTTCAAGACTTCCCCTGCCTCGGCCGACCTTATATAGTAGGCTGGAACATCAGCCCTTGCAGAAGCTTGGAGTACGCCATGCCGTGGACGATTACCCGCCTGTGCATTGATTGCCTGGACACCGGATGTGTCAGCGTCTGCCCGGTGGACTGTATCTACGAGTACGCCGGCAGCGACCGAGCGAGCTTTCCCAACCAGCTCTACATCAACCCCGACGAGTGTATCGACTGCGGCGCGTGCGAGCCGGAATGCCCCTGGCAGGCCATCTTCGAGGAACCTGCGGTGCCCCAGCTCTTCAAGGACGATGTCGCGCTCAACCACAAGACCGTCGAGCTGGCGGACCAGTTCAAGGTAAAGACCTACCAGCAAACGGAGCATCCCACCCCGGAACAGGTGCGCGCCAACAAGCTCAAGTGGGGTCTCGACCCCGACGCGTAGGGAGCGGCACGCGGCCCTGTTCGAGCGCGCCCCTAAAGCGGGCCGACGCGGCGGGCTTGCGCCGGCTTAGCCGTGCGGGGCGGGACCGCCGCGCGGATTTGGTGCGCGACGGTCTGCCGGCTGGCCGGCGCGGCGCGGGCTCGGTGCCTGTTGCGGGTTCTCGACCCAGACAATCTCGACCGTCTTCAGAAAGCCTTCGCCCGTAGAGCGGGTCGTGATCAACGGGTCGTCCTGAAGCGCCAAGTGGACGATCCGGCGGTCGCGCGGTGACATCGGATCGAGCCGCACGGTGGTATGCTCGCGCTTGGCCTGCTCGCCTTTGGCCAGCGCCAGCCGTTCGATCTGGCTGCGACGGCGCTCGCGGTAGGCCTCGGTGTCGAGCCGTACGCGCAGCGGCTCGCTGGCGCGGCGGGCCAGGAAACGGTTAAGCAGGTACTCAAGCGCATCCAGGGTTTGTCCCTGTTTGCCGATGAGCAGGCCCGAGCCGTCGCCCTTGAGCTCGAGTTCGACCTCTTCGTCGTGCTGCTCGGCAATCCTGACCTCGGCCTGGGCGCCCATAAGCTTGAGAATTTGCCGCAGGAGATCGACCGCGGTACGCCCCTGCTCAGCCGCGCCGGAATCTTCACGCGGTGCGGCGGCTTCGCCTTCTTGGCGCGCAGCTTCCGGCCGCGGCGCGCCGCCGGCCGGGGCGAAGCTGGCCGGCGAAGACGCGCTTTGCGGCTGCTCGGCCACTGCCGGCCGCTTCGGCGGGGCACCTGCTAGAGCGGCACTCTGGGGTGGCGCGGGCGGCGGCGACTGGACCGTGCTCGAGGCTCCCGGCGGCGACTGGCGAGTGACGCGCACCCGGGCTTGGCGAGCGCCCAAGCCAAACACCCCCGCGCGCGGCGTGCTCAGCACTTCGATCGCGACGTCGTCCTCCAGCGCGCCAAGTTGCTGGAGGGCCTGGCTTATCGCCTGGTCAACCGTCGGGGCGCTTACCTCGATTGAATCGCTGGAATTCATGCGGTTGCCGGGGTGAACCGCTTGATTTCGCGGTTCAGAAAAAACTGCTGGACGATGCCGAGCACGTTGGAGGCAAAATAATAGAGCGAAAGGCCGGCCGGCAGGTTGATGAACATGAAGGTGAAAATGATCGGCGTAAGCATCATCATCCGCTGTTGATTCGGGTCCGGCGACGCCGGCATCATCCACTGCTGCAAAAACGTGCTCGCCCCCATCAAGAGCACCAGCACCGGGAGGCCTTGACAATGCAGCAGCGGAATCGGCGGGATGAACGGCAGCGGCAGACACTCGGGCGCCGACAGATCGTTGATCCACCCGACAAAGGGCGCATGACGCAACTCTACCGCGCTGGCCAGCGCCTCGTACAGCCCGACAAAGATCGGAAGCTGCAGGAGCGTCGGCAGACAGCCGCCCACCGGGTTGACGTGGTTGCGCTTGTAGAGGTCCATCATTTCCCGGTTGAGCCGCTGCGCATCGTCCTTGAACTTCTCCCTGAGCCGCTGCATCTGCGGTTGCAGGCGCTGAAGCCGCGTCATCGAACGCTGCGCCCGAATCGAAAGCGGAAAGGAAACCAGCCGCAGCACAACCGTAAGAAGCAGGATATCCACCCCGTAGTTCGGGGCCAGACCGTGAAAGAAAACCAGCGCCTTGACGAAGACCAGCGCCAGCAGCCATGCCCAGCCAAAGTTTATCGCGTGGCGCAGCTCCGGACTTGCCTGCTCGAGAAGGTGAAGCTCCTTGGGGCCCATGAACAGCCGGAGCGACAGCCGGGAAGCCCCGGGATCAAGCAACGAAAGCGCGCTTGCCTCGGCGTCCTCGCTCGACAGAGCCAGCGCGAGCGCGCGGGGCGGGTCAACCACAAATGCCTCCAGAAAGTAGCGGTCGCCGAAGCCGGCGTACGCCACCGTCCCGTGCTGGGGCAGCGCGTCCGCTTTAAGGCCCTTTATGGCCTGCGCCAAAACCTTGCTGTTGACCTCGGCGGCCAGCTCCGGCGCCTCGCCCGAGCCGGCGTCGCTTAGCAAAGACTCGCCCAGGGAAAAGCCAACTGCCGCTGGCTCCTGCGATCCGCCCTCGACGCCGGCGCTCAGACCCACAACGTAGCTTCCGTCCCGGAACGAGAAGCTCTTACTGAGTCTAAGACCGCCGCCGGCTGCCCCAACCAGCACGACATCCGCCTGAGCGCCCGCCGCGAGTTCCACCGTGCCGGGGCTTTGCGAACGGTAAACTATCTCGCGGTCGCTCAGCAGCTTTCCTCCCTCCTGCACCACCAGACCGCCGGCCGGCTCGGCGGTCGCCGCCACCATCTCGTAACCGGGACTATCGGGCGACGCCGTCTGACGCAGGCGCCTTAGCACAAAGCTTGAGAGCCGCCCGCCGCGCAGCCTAAGGACCGCCCGGTAAAGGCTCGTGCTCACCGTGATCGTTTGCAGAGAAAGGCCCTCGCCGGCAGACGCTGCACCCGCGGGCGCAAGCGTTGCCCAGGGTCCGCCCCGCAACCCGGGCTTGGGCCTCGGCGTCGCCGCGGTCGGCGCGGAGACGGCCGCAGGCGCGCCAGAGGATTGCCGCGCTCCGGGTTTCGGCTGCGCCGCCGGCGGATAGAGCCAGTTCACAAAGACGGGGTATAGAAGAACCACCACCGTCGCGAAGAGAAACGCTATCAGATACCGGGTGTTGTCCAAGCCGTAACCTTTTGCACTTTTACTTGCCCCAACCGGGCTCCGGTGGGCGCGGCACAACCGGGTCATACCCGAATCCGCCCAGCGGACGGCATCGGGCCAGCCGCCGCAGCGCGAGCAAGGCTCCATTGAGAGGCCCGTGCGCCAGCAGCGCCTGGCGCGCGTACTCGGAGCAACTCGGCTCAAAGCGGCATCGCGAACCGGCCAACGCCAGCAAAAGCGGCGACACGACCAGCCGATAAACGTCCAGTAGCAAAAGAGCCGCCCAAGTGGCAGCCCCGCGCAGTCCCGCGGTCAACCGGTTAGTCAACTATCAGACTCAAGACGGACTCCCGCCCGCCTCTCCCATTGCTGCCAGCTTGAGCGTAGCGGCGCGTAACTCCTCATCGACTACGCCAAAGCCGAGCGCCCCGGCACCCGGCCGGGCCACCACCACGAGATCGGTGCCCGCTTGGCCCTGAAGGAGCCCTCGAAGGTGCAAGCGGAACGATTCCCGGATCAAGCGCTTGACCCGGTTGCGCGTCACTGCTCCCCCCACCCGACGCGACACCGTCACACCCAAACGGGAGGGCAACTCCCGCCGCGTAAGCCCATAAAGAACAAAATGCACGGCCCCGACCCGAAGACCCAGCCGCTCGACCCGAACAAAATCAGAACGTTTACGGAGCCGGTCTGCCTGGGTGAGCCTTAGGGACGCCGCGACCGTGCCTAGCCGGGCTGTTTTGCCGGAACGCTTACCGTGAGCCGCCAGCGACCCTTGGCCCGCCTCCGTCTTAGTACGTTGCGTCCTCCGGGCGTGGCCATCCGCGCAAGAAAGCCGTGAGTCCGCTTGCGCCTTCGGTTGTGCGGCTGATACGTCCTTTTCATCGTCTTTGGGCACGCCTACCCGCGCCTCCGGGCTCCAAACAGACCCGGCTTTCAATCCGGCACTCGCGCGGGCGCTCTCACCCCGCCTAAGACCCCGAGCAACCGTAATGAAATCGAACCACAGGCAGGACGGCGGCGCAAGAGCCTTGGACCCGGCACTCTTGTTTTTCCGCAGATTGAGCACTTTCGGCTCTGACACCGGTCGGCCTGCGGCCTCGATGGTTCGCCTGCAAACCGCGAGATGGTAGGCTGTGGGCGTTGCGGCGCGCAAGGCCGGTTGGCGGCTGCCGGGCCACCCCGCAGGGCGGACAACTGCGCGGCGACCGGGCTGACACGCCACGGCAAGCGCCTGAAGGCCGCAAACGAGCTCACAGCCGACGGCCGAGCTCTGCTCCCGCGAGGGCAACCCTGAAGCGGGCGGCTCTTTCGATGTATCTGCACGACACAATCGTTGCGCCTGCCACCGCCTCCGGACCCGCCGCGCTCGCAATCGTGCGAATCTCCGGACCGCGAGCACTCGAGCTGTTGCACCGCGTATGGCGCGGCTCGTCAGGCGCCGAGTTGGCGCCTCGCAAGCTCGTACTGGGCCGAATTTACGACCCGGGCACCGAAGCCGCGCTCGACCAGGCGCTAGCCGTCTACATGCCCGCGCCCAGAAGCTTTACCGGCGAGGATGTGGTCGAGCTTCATTGCCATGGCGGCGATTACGTCGTTCGCCGGGTGACCGGGCTCGTCGTCGGACAGGGAGCGCGCTTCGCCGAGCGGGGCGAATTCACCCGCCGCGCCTTTCTCAACGGACGGCTTGACCTAAGCCAAGCCGAGGCGATCGCCGATCTTGTCGCGGCGCGCAGTGACCGAGCGCTCAAGCTCGCGCTCGACGGCCTTGCAGGCGTTCTGGCCGCCCGGGTTTCGCGGCTACGCGCTCGGTCTATCGCTGTACGCGCCCGTCTCGAGGCGCAAATCGATTTCCCCGACGAAGACCTGCCGGCGCCGTGCCAGGACGAGCTGTTGGCAAGCTTGGCGGAACTTCGCGCCGACGTGGGTCTTCTGCTCGACAGCTTTCGCCGCGGCCAACGCATCCGGGACGGCGCTCGAGTCGCAATTGTCGGCAAACCAAACGCCGGCAAATCCAGTATCCTGAACCTGCTCCTGGGAAGCGAACGAGCGATCGTCACCGCGGTCCCGGGGACCACCCGCGATCTAATCGAGGCATCGATAAGCCTTGGCGGCGACTGGGCAACTCTCATCGACACCGCGGGCATCCGCGACGCTGCCAACGAGGTCGAGGAAATAGGCATCCAACGCGCGCTTAAGGCCGCCGCAGAGGCGGACCTGCTGCTCGCCGTTTTCGATTCATCGACCTCGTTGGAGCCCGACGATCGGCACGTGATCCAGCTTACCCACGGACGCGCCGGCCTGGGCATTCTGAACAAGTCCGACCTGCCGGCGAAAACCTCCCGCGAACAACTTCGCGCGGCCGGCCTGCAAATGCCAACGCTGCGCCTGTCGGCGCTTAGGGCCGAAAGCGCACCCGTCCTTCGCGATGGCCTCTCGACAAGCTTTCAATCCCTGGACGGCGACACCCCGAGCGACTCGCTCAGCATATCCCGCGAGCGCCATCGGCTGGCTCTGGAACAGGCAGAGCAAAGCCTTGAACGCGCTTGCAAGGCTGTGAAATCCTCGATGCCGCCGGAAGTGGTTACGGTCGATCTCAACGCCGCCAGCAATGCCCTGGCCTCGATCACGGGAGAGATCACCAACGAAGACGTTCTCGACCGAATTTTTAGCGAATTTTGTGTCGGCAAATAGGATGGAACTCGTTGATAGCTACCCACTCTATAAACACTTTGTAATTCGCATGAGTTGTATTTTCATCTTATATTTTACTATAAGATGAAATAGCGTGAATTTTTATGATGTTTGACGTAATTGTAGTTGGCACTGGCCATGCCGGAATCGAAGCTTCGCTGGCCGCAGCCAGGATGGGCGCAAAAACGTTGGCGCTAACGCTCAATCTCGACCATATCGGCCTGATGTCGTGTAACCCGGCGATAGGAGGCGTGGGTAAGGGCCATCTTGTGCGTGAAATTGACGCGCTGGGCGGCGAGATGGGTCTGGCGACCGACCAGACCGGGGTCCAGTTCCGATTGCTCAACACGCGCAAGGGGCCGGCAGTGAGGGCGCGCAGGGCGCAGGCGGACAAGGCTATATACCGGGCGCGAATGAAGCGCGTCCTGGAGCAGACCGAGGGCCTGACTCTTCGCCAAGCCGGGGCGGAGCGGCTCATTGTCGAGGGGGGGCAAGTCTCTGGCGTGGAGTCGGAAATTGGCGAAGTTTTCGAGGGCAGGGCCGTGATTCTCACCACCGGCACTTTTCTCAAGGGGTTGGTCCATGTCGGTCTCAAGAACTATCGGGCGGGTCGGGCCGGCGACTTTGCGTCGATGGGGTTAAGCGACCAGCTAGCAAGTTTCGGGTTTAACGTCGGCCGGCTGAAAACGGGGACCTGCCCCAGGCTGGACGGACGAACAGTTGACTATTCGGGGCTTGAGGTTCAATTCGGAGACGATCCGCCGCCGGCGTTTTCATTTCGAACCGAGCGGATATTGCAGCCTCAACTCCCGTGCTATTTGACCTGGACGAACGAGAAGACGCACACGATAATTCGCGGTGCGCTTCACCGCTCCCCGCTGTACAGCGGGGTCATTCAGAGTAAAGGCCCTCGCTACTGTCCTTCGATCGAGGACAAGGTTGTAAGGTTTGCGGAGCGCGAACGGCATCAGGTGTTCCTCGAACCAGAGGGGCGAGAGACGGTCGAGGTCTATCCAAACGGCCTTTCGACGAGTCTGCCGCTGGACGTTCAACTGGCGATGGTGAGATCGATCAAGGGCCTTGAGTGCTCCGAAATTATGCGTCCAGGCTACGCCATCGAGTACGACTTTTCCGATCCGAGGCAGCTTTGGCCGACGCTTGAGACCAAGCTGGTAAAAGGGCTCTACTTTGCCGGGCAAATCAACGGCACGACTGGCTACGAGGAAGCTGCGGCCCAGGGCCTGATCGCCGGGACCAACGCGGTGCTGAAGCTAGAGGGCAGAGAGCCGCTGATACTTCGCCGCGACCAGGCGTACATCGGGGTTCTGGTGGACGACCTGGTCACCAAGGGAATCGGCGGCGAACCCTACCGGATGTTTACCTCGCGGGCTGAGTACCGGCTTCTCTTGAGGGAGGACAACGCCGACCGGCGGTTGGCGCCGATCGGCGAGCGTCTTGGTCTGTTGGGCGTGGAGATATCTGCGAAAACGAAAGACAAGGGCGAGCGTGTCGAGCGAGAGCTCGAACATTTGCGGACCAAGCAGGTTAAGCCGTCGTTGGAGGCCGAACGTCTTCTCAGCGGCTGCGGCTCCGTCGCGCTAAAGCAGCCGGTCTCAGCACTTGAACTTCTGAAACGTCCGGAGGTCTCGTACGCGCTGGTTTGCACCCTGATCGGAGAGAGCAGCCGGCTTGGCTTCGACGAAGCGGCAGAACTGGAACTACAGGTAAAGTACGACGGGTATATAAAGCGACAGCAAGAAGAGGTCACAAGGTTGGCACGGCTGGAAGCGACCCCAATTCCCAAAGAAATCGACTACCGCAATGTCGAAGGGCTTTCCACCGAGGCGAGAGAGCGGCTCGCTGCCGTGAGGCCGATATCGCTCGGCCAGGCTGCGCGCATCCCCGGGGTGACGCCAGCCGCAATTTCACTGCTGGCAGTATCGCTGGCTTCCCGACCGAGGGCTGCGGCCGGCTCAGCGGGCAGCCCCGGCGGGTTGCCGCAAGTGTAGTCAGCCGGCACGTTGAAGGCTGGCGGGCCGTTTCACGTGAAACCGCAGCCGCGGACCTTGTCAGGTTCGATGTCGCAGGTGGACGATCGTTTCACGTGAAACAGCTCAAACCTTAGCCCGACCAACTTACTGTCGTACACCGTGACTTTGGCGGCAACGGACGTGAATTCCCGGCCTTCTCCTCAAGCGGTGGCTGCCGGCGTCCGATCCCACCTCAGCACGACGGCGTCGCCAGCCCTTAGAGAAATACTGGCGACAGCTTTCCTCGAGCGAATCGAAATCTTCGCCAGTCTCCTCGCCGCGTGGGGAAGTAAGACAAATCTCACCGCCCGACCGAGCGACCCCGCAGAGATCGCGTTCCATATCCTCGACTGCCTGACGCCCGTCGCGGAATGCCGCGCCCGTAGGTTTCGACAACTCGAGTCCAAGCTGAGCAGCAAAAGTCTGGTACTTGACCTCGGCAGCGGCGCGGGATTTCCCGGGCTCGTGCTTGCTGCCGCCTACCCAGCCTATTTCGTCCTTGCTGAAGCCCGCCGCAAACGCGCAAGCTTCCTTACGGTTGCGGCCGCCGAAATGAAATTGAAAAACGTCGAGGTCTGGCAGACAAATGTTGCCAAAACCAGCCTTACGCCCAAATTCGACCTGGTCACCGCCAAGGCGTTCGGCGATCCTGAAACGCTCTACACCTTCGCTGCCGCAGGCCTAAAAGTCGGCGGCCTGGCGCTCTTCTACGCTGGCCCAAATCAGTCTCTCAAAAAAGACAAAGCCGCCTCCCGCGGGCTGACAGTCGCACTCGAACTCAGATACACGCTCGGAAGAAAAGCCGAACGCGTCGAGCGAACCGCGGTGCTCTGGCGCAAACTATCGGCCACCAGCGAAAATTAGCCGCTGGCCCGGACACCCCTGGCGCTCGAGTCGTGGCGAACGCAACCACAAGCAACTGGCTTGCCACCCGTTCACTGCAGCAAACACTTTCTTCGCCATGCCTTTGCGTTGCGCAAACAATCCCGGTATAAGAGACAACGTAGAGCGCGCTCGTGCGGCCCAACCAGGCGCTGGAGTAACAGAGCTGGCGACTGGGAGACGCATTCGCCGAATCCTAGAGATTTGGATTGGGGTGGGCTGGTGGCCTTGGCGGGGCGGGTAATCGTTATCGCCAATCAGAAGGGCGGCGTGGCCAAAACCACGACCGCGGTTAATTGCGCGATCGCGTTAAGCCAATCAGGCCTCCGCGTGCTACTGGTCGATCTCGATCCCCAAGCCAACGCAACTTCGGGTCTGCTCGGCTGGAACGTTCCCAGAACCAGCAATAAGACGATATATGATGTTTTATGCGATCCAGATAACTTAAACGAGGCAGTGATCGAGACGCGCTCCGGGCTCGCGGTACTTCCGGCGGATCAGGATTTGGTTGGCGCCGAGCTTGAGCTTGCAAGCGCTTTGCAGCGCGAATCGCGGCTTAGAATCGCCTTGCGAAGCTCACTTTTCTGCGAAAAGTTTGACTTTGTCCTACTTGACACACCTCCGTCGCTCGGCCTGCTAACCCTAAACGGCTTGGTTGCGGCGGACTCTGTGGTGATACCGGTGCAGTGCGAATATTACGCCATGGAGGGGCTCCGGTCGCTGGTTTCGACGGTTGCGCGGGTGCGAGAGCGTTTCAATCCGGCGCTCCAGATTGAAGGCATTTTGCTGACGATGTTCGACGGGCGCAACCGGCTAAGTCAGGACGTTGTTGGCGAGGTTCGCAGCCGGTTCGGCCACAAGGTTTTCGAAACTGTGATTCCGCGCAACGTCAGGGTCTCCGAGAGCCCGAGCCACGCCATGGCGGTGGTCGAATACGACCCTCGCTCAAGCGGTGCGGAGGCTTATCGGCAGTTCGCCTTGGAGTTGGCCGGCCGCAACGGGAACGGACCAAATAGCGGGCTGTGCTGAAGACCCGACGGCTTCGGGCAAAGTTGCATGGCCAAGTGCGATTGTACCGTAAGCAGGCAGGCATGCCCAGGATTGGCAGGAAGAATTACGACCGACCGGCGAATTGAACAACGACCGCCGGCAGGCGGTCAGAGAGGGGCTGAGCAGAGTCCTTCCAGCGAGGGCTGACGATGGTACGCCGTGGTTTGGGAAGAGGATTGGACGCTCTTTTCGAGGATTCGGGGGATGGGGTCAACCCGGCGCCGCCCGCCGAGGCTTCCAAGGTTGAGGGGTCAGCCAGCGTCCCGGTCGATCTTATCGATCCGGGCCCGTTTCAGCCGCGCCATGCCTTCGACGCGGGCAAACTTGACGAGTTGGCCCGCTCGCTGGTGGCGCAGGGCGTAATCGAACCGCTGATCGCTCGGCGCTCACCGACCGCTCCAGGGAGGTTGGAGCTTATCGCCGGCGAACGGCGGCTTAAGGCGGCGCGTTTGGCGGGACTGGGCGTGGTCCCGGTGATCGTGCGCGAGGCCGACGATCGCGCGGCGCTGGAAATTTCGCTGGTTGAGAACGCAAACCGAGAGGACCTGAACCCGGTCGAAGAGGCGCAGGCGCTTGCCAGGCTACAGCGCGAATTCGGCTACAGCCACGAAGAGTTGGCCTCCCGAATCGGCAAGAGCCGCCCGTACGTCACCAACGCGATCCGGCTTTTGGAGCTGCCGGACGAGGTGCTCGAGATGCTTAACCGCGGCGAGCTTAGCGCCGGGCACGCCCGCGCGCTGCTGGCGCTGCCAACCCCGCAGGCCCGCCTGGCGGCAGCCCGACGGACGGTGCGCTTGGGGGCCTCGGTCCGGCAAGTCGAACGGATGGTCGGTTCCGCACCGGGAGCCGCGGCTTCCCGCGGCCGCCGCGCCGTGAACGACGCCGAGCTCGCCGCGCTTGGCGAGGAGTTGCAGCGGGGGCTTCGGCGTAAAGTCAGGATCGTCCGCTTGCGGCGCAAAGGCTCGGGGCGCGTCGAGATCGAGTTCTACGACGACCATGATCTGAATGCCTTGGCCTCCTCCTTACTTGCCGCTGGGCGCGTGGCCTGATGTCCGGCTGCTTGCAAGGCAGCCTTTTGCCTGACCGTGCAGCCGCGCGCAACGCGGCAACGGTCTTGCTGCCGGGACTGCCCCGCGGTCATCCCGCGTTTTGGCGACACTCCGGCGTACGGCGGCTTGGAGTTAAAAGCCGAAGCCCATGCCGGGGCCAAAGCCGAAGGGGCTGCCAAAGCCGAAGGGGCTCATCATGCCCATCTGCATTTCCTGGCTGGCCTCGTAGTTCTCCTGGGCGGTCTCCTGCTGTTCCTTGGCGACGCGAGCCTGGACGCGAAGCTGCTCATACTTGTCGTACGCTTCTTGGTCGCCGAGGTAGAGGCAATGGCAGGCGTAAGGATCGGCAAGCCAATACTGGAGCACCCCGTTCTTGCCCGGGTAGTAGTCCACCTTGAGAGGCGGGAGCGACTTGAGCTTCTGCTCTTTGGCGGGCGTGTCAGCCACCACCATTTTGAATCCAGCCGCACTGAGGAGCGGGTCCAGGTACTGGGCGCGTTGCAACGGAGTTGGCTGGCCAAGCCCCAGTGCCGTGCAGGCGCCTACAGCGCCGGCCAAGGTCAGGCAGGCGATGACCCATGCGGTTTTGCCGGACAGGCGTCGGCTGCACGTCGCTTCTGGAGCGTTATCATCCGAGAACGGGCTTGGGTGGGTTTCTTGCAGATTGTCTGGTTTTCTCATTGCACTCTGATCGCCTATCTTCGGGCTTGACGGGACTCCGGCACGAGACGCAGCGGCAGCCGTAAGGAATCCACGCTTGTGGTCGCTCGCTTGTCGGGCGGTCTGGCTTAAGCGAGCGTTGGTCGCAGCGGCCCGGCTTTGGTCGAAGCGGAAGATCGATCCGGCGAAGCAACGTCCAAAGACCGTGGGGCCTAAATACAATTAGGCCAGAACGACCGCCATCCGCGCAAGCCGCCGCATGCGAGTCAGAGCAGCGGCTGATTGCGCAGCCCAGGCTTGCCGAACAGAATTAAGATCGGGTAACGCCGCCGGGATGCCGGCGAGCCCGGGCGCCCGCGCCTGCCGCTGGCGCTGCCGGCATCGCGGCGTGCTGCAGGTTGTGGGCGCTGGCCGCGCAACATCGAAGCCGCACGGAGTTGGTTTGCCATGGAGCACGCCCTGGACGGGGTAAACGTTGTCGAGTTTGACTCGCATCACGGCGCGGCCTATGCCGCGATGCTGCTGGCGGAGCACGGTGCCCGAGTCATCAAGGTCGAACCGCCGGGAGGGTCGCGCCTGCGCGGAGCGCCGCATTTCCACGCACTTAACCGCAGCAAGCGCGCGGTTGCACTGAAGCTGGGAACGGGCGCCGACCAAGGCGCGCTTGGGCGGCTGCTCGGATGGGCCGACCTCGTAATCAGCGGCTTTACGCCGGGCCAACTCCGGAAGTTCAGCCTCGACTACGAAACGATCCACTGGCTCAATCCTCAGGCGATCTCGGTCGAGATGCCTCCACTCGGAAGCCGGGGGCCGTGGGCTGACCTGGCCGCCGGCGACGCGCTGGTCTGCGCGCTCGGCGGAATTTACGGAAGCCAGTGGTCGGTAAGCGGCGACCCGGTGGCGATCAAGCTTCCGATGGCGAGCTATTCGGCAGGGCTGCTGGCGGCGTTGTCGTCGGTGGCGGCTTTGCTCGCGCGCGAGGACCACGGCGGCGGCCAGCGGGTCGAGGTATCGCTGCTGGCCGGCGCGCTTTCGTTGCAAACCGGCAGCGTCATCCGCCATCCTGCAATGTCCAGCGTCTACCAGGGTTCGGCGAACGATCCGCTGGGGCCGATCCCGTGCTATCGGCTCTTCCGCGCGCGCGACGGCGGGTATCTCTTCGTTGCCTGCGGCAACGCGACCTTTTGGAACAAGCTGGCGCTGGCCGTGGAGCGGCCCGAGCTGGTTTCCGACCCGCGTTTCGAAGGAGCGCCCTGGGGTATTGCCGCCGAGCATCGACAGACGCTCAAGGACCTGCTCCAGGAACGATTCGACGGCAAGGACCGGGACGACTGGCTGAGCATCCTGCGCGCCCATGACGTCCCGTGCGCCGCGGTCGGAACGCGCCATGAATTTATCGACCACCCGCAGGTGCGCCACCTCGGGATGCGGCGCGAGCTGAGCGACCCGACGCTTGGGCCAACGGTACAGAGCGGCATTCCGCTGAGACTTTCCGCCACCCCGGCAGAGATAACCGGTCCTGCTTGCGCGGTTCCCGGCTCCGCCTTCGCCGCGGAAGTCGAGGCGCTGCTCGCGCGGCCGTCGCGCGCGCGGGCCGCAGCCATGGGCCGGCGCAAGCCGGGCGAGCCCGCGTTGGGCGCCGGCAACGGCGGCCCTCTAAGCGGTATCGTGGTGCTCGATTTCGCAAGCTACATTGCCGGCTCCTACGGACCGATGATCCTGGCTCAACTGGGCGCGCAGGTGATAAAAATCGAGAGTCGGCAAGGCGACTCCTTCCGCGCCTTCGGCTTCGGCTTCTTCGGCTGGAACCAGGGCAAGCAGAGTCTTGCGATCGACCCGAGCCGGCCCGAGGGACGAGAGATAATCCAGGGGCTGGCGCGGCGCGCCGACGTCATGGTGGAGAACTTGCGGCCGGGGCGAATGCGCCGTTTCGGTCTCGACTACGAAACCCTGGCGCGGTTAAACCCCGGGCTGGTTTACATGACGATCAACGGCTTTGGCAGCGACGGGCCGAAGCACGACCAGCCGGGATTCGACCCGCTTCTGCAGGCCAGCTCAGGCTTGATGGCAGCCGCCGGCGGCCACGACAACGCCCCGATGTACCTGACCTGCGCGGTCTGCGACTACGGCGCGGCGATGCTCTCGGCGTTGGGCTGCACGCTGGCGCTGTGGGCGCGGCGCCGCACCGGACGCGGGCAGCTTTGCTCGACCTCGCTGCTGCAGTCGGCGATGGCAATGCAGACCGGAGAATTCATTTTCTATCGGGGCCGGCCGGAGATGGAAGACGGCCATCCCGAGGCGCGCGGCCGCTCGGCGCTTAGCCGGGCTTACCGATGCGCGGCTGACCAGTGGCTCTTCCTGGACATCGCCGAGCCGAAGCATTGGGAGCGGCTGAGCGCGGCTCTCGGCCTCGAAGGAGGGCTGCCCTACGAAGGCGCGGCAGGTGAGCAAGCCCAAGGCGCTCTGGCCCAGAGGCTTGAGCGAGCCTTCTCGCCCCGGCAGCGCGATCCGCTTATGCAGGAACTGCTCGCCGCCGGCGTGCCGGTTGCGCCGGTCAACCGGATTGCCGATCTTTTCCTTGATCCACAGCTTGCTGCCTGCGAGCTGCTGGTCGAGCTGGAACATCGGGAGTCGGGCAAGTTCGGCCAGACCGGTGTCCTGACCCAATTTTCGGCAACACCGGGAAGCATCCAGCGCCCCGCGCCGGCCCTGGGCGAGCACGGGCCTCAAATCCTTGAGAAGTTTCTCGGCTACGGACCGGACCGGATTGCCCAGCTTCGCCAGGACCAGGTGGTCGTCTGAGCCGGCGCGGCCGGCGGCCTGCAACGGCAGAAAGGCGCCGCCCGAGTCAACCAAGTAGACGCACGGGAGGCGGTTCTCCAGCGCGATCTCCTGGGCGCGCAGGTGCTTCTTGACCGTCATCGGGTAGTAGGTGCCGCCCTTGACGGTTGCGCCGTTGGCCACAATCACCGCGTGGCGGCCGCGAATCATCCCGATCCCGGTTATGATTCCGGCGGCGGGCGCCTCGTTGCCGTACAGATCCCAGGCCGCCAGGGGCGAAAGCTCGAGGAAGGGGCTTTCAGGGTCAAGCAGCGCTCGAATGCGCTGGCGCGGCAGGAGCTTGCCACGTTCCTGATACCTTATGCGGGCGAATTCCGGGCCGCCCTTGCGCACCTCCTCGATCCGGGAACGAAGCTTGGCCACGGTTGCCGCCATCGCTTCCCGGTTGCGCTGGAACTCGGGAAGGTTTGCCGGGCCGGGGCTGAAGAGACCCGGCCTCGGGGCTAGATTCTAGTTGGAGGAACAAGCGGGGAAAGGGCCCTTGCGGCGAAAAGACCGGAAAAATCCCCGATGCGCGAGCGCGACCTAAACATCCTCGAGTTCGGTCAGATCGCCGAGCTAGCGGCCGAAGCTGCCGTCTCGGAGCCCGGCCGCCGCCAATTGCTGGCGCTAAGACCTCTGACCGACCTGGATGCCGCGCGCCGGCGGCTGCGTCTCTTGGCCGAGCTGGTCGAGCTCTGCCGGCGCTCAGGCGCGCCGCCGCTTGCACCGTTTGCCGACCAGCGCGCCATTTTTGCCGCCCTGGCCGTACGTGACGTGGTGCTTGACGGCCAAGCACTGCTCGCGCTGCGCAACTTTCTGCGCTGTGCGACCGAGGTAAAGGCCTTCCTTCGGGCGCGAAGCGAGCGGCTGCCGAACCTCGACGCGCTGGTCGCGCAGTTGGCGGTCCCGGTCGAATTGGCCGAGCATCTTGGGCGTGCGCTGGCCGACGACGCAACGTTTCTCGACGAAGCCAGTGTGCAGCTTGGCCGACTGCGCGGCCGGCTTCGCCGCCA
The DNA here is from genome assembly GCA_021794015.1 of Deltaproteobacteria bacterium. Classification (GTDB taxonomy): domain Bacteria; phylum Desulfobacterota; class Binatia; order Binatales; family Binataceae; genus JAJYRQ01. Next base: position 23,813 of record JAJYRQ010000016.1, read on the forward strand.
GCGTGTCGGCCTGGAAGCGCGGCTGCTGCGCTGGCTGGACGAGCTTGCGGTCGAACCGCTGGTGATGGACCGGCTGGTCACGCTACGCAACGGCCGCTTCGTCGCGCCGCTTAAGCCCAACTACGCGGAGCGGGTCGAGGGTATCGTCCAGGATCGTTCAGCCTCGGGCGAAACGTTTTTCGTCGAGCCGCTCTGGGCGGTTGCGCTCAACAACCGCCTGATGCTTCTTGCGCTGGAGGTGGAAGCCGAGGAGTACCGGATCCGCGCCGAACTCACCGCCATGGCCGGCGAGCATCTGGCCGATTTGCGCCGGACCTTTGACGCCCTGGCGGCGCTGGACGCACTCAACGCGCTGGCGCAGTTCGCCGAGCGGCTCGACTGCAGTGAACCGGAGCTTGGGGCTGACGTGGTTGAGCTTATCCAGGCACGCCATCCCCTGCTTCTTGCCTCCGGTCGGTCGCCGGTGATCCCGGTCGATATACGCATCGGCCGTGGGCGGGCGGGAATCGTTATTTCCGGGCCCAACACCGGCGGCAAAACCGTGGCCCTGAAAACACTCGGACTGCTCTGCCTGATGGCGCAGGCGGGTTTTCTGATTCCGGCCCGCCCGGGCAGCCGGCTCCCCTTGTTCAACTCGATCATGGCCGACATCGGCGACCAGCAGTCGCTGCAAACGGGGCTTTCCAGCTTCGCCGCCCATATCCGCAACATCGGCGAAATGCTCGCCTCGCTCACCGAGCCGGCGCTGCTTTTGCTGGACGAGCCCGGCGGCATGACCGACCCGGTCGAGGGCGCCGCGCTGGCGATCGCCCTGCTGCAGGAGCTAAGCAGGCGGCGCTGCACGGTGGCGGTCGCCACGCATTCAACCGAGGTGAAGCTCTACGCCTACGGCGAGGGCGGATACCAGGCCGCGGCGGTCGAATTCGACGCCGACCGGCTGCTCCCGCTCTACCGCCTCAAAGCCGACTCAATCGGTGAGAGCTACGGCCTGGCCATCGCCGAACGGCTCGGCTTGCCGGCCTCGGTCATCGATGCCGCCCGCCGTTGGCTGCCGGCGGCCAAGCTTGAGTTCGAGCAGGCAAGCGCGCTGCTCGACCAGCGTCGGCGCGAATTAGAGCAAAAGCTAAGCGAGCTCGAAGCGGCCAACCAGGCCGTCACGGCGCAGCTTCAGGCGTTGGCCCGGCGCGAAGAAGAGCTCAAGGCCAAGGGACGGACCGAACGCGCCCGGCTGCGCGCCGAAGCCAGCGCACTACTCGATGAGTTGCGCGGCGAAAGCGCCCGCCTGTCCGAGGCGATCCGAGCCGGCCGCAAGCCCGAGGCGGACGCCCGCGCCTTCCTGCGCAAGGCGCAAGACCGGGTCGAAGCCGCGCTGCCGCCAGAGGCGCCGGCCGCGCCGCAGCAGCCTCCTTTCAGCGTGGGAGACTACGTCAGAGTCGGCGGGCTTACCGGCCGGCTGCTGGCCGTGCGCGGTCCCTACGCGACGCTCGCGCGCGGCGCGATGCGCATCGAGGTCGCCGCCGACCGCCTCGAAAGGGCTGAACCACCGCGCGCCTCCAAGACCACCCCTTCGGTCCGCGTGCTCGCCGACACCCAAGGCTCGGACCTCGAGGAGATAAGCCTTATCGGGCTTAGAACCGACGAGGCCCTGCATAAGCTCGGACAGTTTCTCGACCGCGCCTACCTGGCAGGTTCTGCCCAGGTCCGTATCGTGCACGGAGTCGGCACCGGCGCGCTTGCCAAGGCGGTACATGACTACCTCGGGAAGTCGCCCTACTGCGTCGGCTTTCGTAACGCCGACCCGCATCAGGGCGGTCCGGGTGCCACCGTGGCCGACCTCGACGTTTGAAGCCGCGCGATGTCCGGGCGACGCGGCCGGGATTCGCTCTGCCAGCCGGCAGGTTGCAAAGCGAGGCCGCCTGGCCTAAAGGGATCAAGTAGCCGCGAGAGAAAAGCGAATCCCGGTTAACGGCCCAGCGTTCAAGGAGCACGGAACATGATCGAATTCGCCCCCGGTAACTTGCGCGTTCCGAAATGGAGCCGCCCGGTGTACGTCGTGGCGGCAGGCACCACGGACTACCGCAAGCGCTATCCGGAGAAAAAGCTCGAGGAGTTGTGCATGATGGCCTTCCGGATGCTGCTCGAGGAAAACGACCTCAAGAAAGAGCCGCTCGCGGTCAAGGGGCTCATCAACTTCGCCTGTTACGGCGAGTTCGCCGACCACTTCCAGGACCAACTCTTGTGCGAGGCGAAGGTCCATGACTACCTGGGTCTGGACCTTTTGCCCAACGTGGGCATCAAGACCGGCGGCGCAACCGGCGGCTCGGCGATGCTCATGGGGGCCACGACGATTGCCAGCGGAATGAGCGACTGCACGCTGGTGCTGGGCTGGGAGCGCATGGACGAAGTCAAGACCTGGACCGGCAACTATTACATCGCCACCGCCGCGTGCAAGGACTTCGAGACCCGGCTGGCCCGCAATTACGCCAGCTATTACGCGCCGATGGCCCGGCGCTTCCAGGAGATGTACCAGGTGGACGAGCGGGTGCGGGCCGCGATCGCCGTCAAAAACCGGGGCTACGCCTGCTCTTCGCCCTTCGCGCAGCAACCCGGCCATCACACCGTCGAGGAGGTGCTCAAGGGCGAGATCGTGTCCGACCCGCTGCGCTTTCTGGAATGCTGCGCGATGAGCGTCGGATCGGCGGCGGCGCTGCTCTGTTCGGAGGAGCTGGCCTATCAGCTCACCGACAAACCGGTGCGGCTCTACATCGCCGGCGGTTCCCATACCCTGCGCACGGGCGATCGGCGCCCGATGCGGATTCCGCTGCTTCCCCATGAAACCGAGGAAGGCTACCAGTGGCTCTACGACGAGATGGCGAAGCACGACGGGCGCTGGCCCGGCTTCGAGAGCTTCGGCGCCACCCGCTTTGCCGCCTACATGGCCTACCGCATGGCCGGCATCAAGACGCCGATCGAAGACCTCGACTTGGTGGAGACCCACGACGCCTTCACCATTTCCGATCTGCAGACCTACGGCGACGTCGGCCTGACGCTCTACGGACGCGAGCAGGAATACATCACCTCGGGCGAGTGCTACCTGGAAAACCCCCATACCGGCCGGCAGGGCAAATGTCCGGCCAACCTGTCCGGCGGGCTGCTCGGCACGATGCATGCCGTGGGCGCCACGGGGATCTTTCAATGCGGCGAGGTCTTCTGGCAGCTCCAGAACAAGTATGACCAGCACCATGGCGCGCCAGAGCTATGGAAGCGCTACGGCAAGCAGCGGCCGGCCGACTGGAAAAGCCTGCAAGTCAAGAACCCTCGCCGAGGCCTGGCGATCTCGCACGCCGGGGTCGGCAGCCACGTAACCTGCGCCGTGCTCGAAAAAGCCTGGTAGGAGGCGCGCGATGAGCAAGAGCGAAGTTGCCAAGATTGCGGCGTCAACCATCGACATAGAAGGCGGCGCCTGGGTCCTGCGCGTTCCTCGGTTCGGCGAGGAGGGCACCCATCACCATACCTATGGTCTGCTCACTCCCTACTTCAAGGGACTGACCCAAGGGCAGTTGCTTGCCACCCGGTGCGTCAATCCGGGATGCCCTATCAGCCGGGGTCACGGCGAACTGTGGCTGCCGCCGCGGGCCGACTGCCCGGATTGTCACCAGCCGATGACGTGGAGCGAGATCAAAGACCCGCGCGGCTACGTCTACACTTACACTTACGTCGAACGCGGCGGGGCCGGTCTGGAGATTCCCTGCCCGTACTATCAGATCGACGTGAAGATCGAAGGCGTGGGCACCATCGTCAAGAGCTATCTGCAGGGACCGGGCCCGGTGAAAATCGGCGACAAAGTGAAGGCGCGCTTCAGGACCGGCGCCGCCGCCACTCACACCTGCCTCGATCTTTACTGGGTGGCCGACTGAGCGCGGCCGGCCGCCGCGTAGACCTTGGCGTATTTCTGCAGGAGCGCCGGTGGCCAAACCAACTTTTTGAGCCCGCAGAGCATAACCCCTCGCCGGCCCGGTGCGGCATCTGCCGGCCCGCGCGGCTGGTCGTTCGGCCGACCATTGCGCCAGACTCCGGCTCAGCCGGCGGCCACCACGCCAACGGACGCCGCGGCCAATGGCCGGCGCGGATAGCCGGCGAAGCGTTCTTCCGCTCGGCTACGCCACCTCCACGCGGAGCCCCGCTGGCAAGCGCGCAGCCGCCTGCGCAGCGGCTACCTGCGCCCCCCTAGCGGCTACCTGGGCTGTGCCTGTGGGCGGGTATCGGAGATTCATGCTCACTATCTTGCCACTCGGGATGTACAGGTCACTGCCCGGGATTTGCCTCCAGAAAGCATCGGGCATCGTCGATGCGTTCGCGCATTTTGCGGCGAGATAGCCGGGGCGGTCGAACCGTCTGGCCTTGGTCAGCAGCAGACCCGACAACTCCCCGTTGACGTCGACAAAATACCCGCCGCCCTCGTCCACAAATCCCTGATATAGGTGATCCTCGACCGTGAGTACGTCGACCGCCACCTGTCGATCACCTCCGTCTGCGAAACTAAACGGGGTCAACTAGATGTGCCATTCCGAAACGCTGCGCAGCAGTATATGTTCGGCGAACCACCTGAAGGGCGGGCACTTTCGCCAACGCGCGTATTGCCGAACGACAAGAATGAAGCCGGCCGCCTGGACCAGGCAAAAGATGTAGTACCGGAGCAAAAAGTTCAGCTGCCCACAAGCTGCCTGGCTAGCCGAACTCCAGAATTGGTTTTGATCGTTCGTGAACGCCTCAACCGAGTAGGAGGCTGTAAATACCGCTTTGTAATCTGCCCACGTGCCGCGAGTCGGAGACTAGCACACCCAGGAAAGGACCCATGCGGCGAGCCCGCCCAAAGGCAACGCCGACGCCAAGACGAACGGCAGTAACGCGACCAAGACCGCGAACGTAATCTCTTCGGTCCTGGTGCGCTGAAAACGCTTAAGCGGGATGAAAACCGAGGAAAGCCGAAAAATAGCGCGCGGAACGAGGAGGTAAGCTACAACGAAATACGAGGCGAGCAGGGCGATCACGCGCCCAAGCCTCGTCTACCCGCTGGCGGTGTCGGAGGCCTTCCCTCCATCGGCCAACTTGAACCGAAAGGTGTGGCCGTCGAGGGCAAGGTCATAATAGCCGTCCTTGTTAATCCCTTCCCTAATCGACTTCTGGTTCGATTCGGCGAATGTGACGATGCGCTCAGCGAGGCTCTTGGCGAGCGCGTCGTCAGCGGGCGCGTCGTCAGCGAGCGCAGCCTTGTTAAGGGCTTCAACCAGCTTGGTCAGATCCGGGCTCACCTTCGCGCCTCCAAGGGAAACATATGCGCCAGCGTGGCAAAAATCAAGCTACCCAGAGGCGAGACTTACCTCCGGCTCGACGGGCCGAGTTTTCCGGCGACATCGTCTTTCTGCAGGGCCGTCTTGGGCCTGCTCTTGGGCCGGCAGCCGGGCACCCGCGCCACTCTCCGCCCGAGAAAGCAGGACGCGCTCCACCGGGCCAATTCCCGCGCGCAAGTCCGTTGTCACGCGCAAGCCCGCTCGGTCGTCTTACAGGACGGAGGGAACGGCCGCGATGCGCAGGAAGCTCGCCGGGATTCTCGGATTCTCGCTGGCAGTTAACGGACTGCTGATGCTTTTCTTTGCGCAAACCTGGTACCAGATGGTCCCCGGCGCTAGCGCGAGCGGGCCGTTCAACCCGCATTTCGTCCGCGATATCGGATGCGCCTATCTGGCCTCGGGCGGCGCGCTGGCGTGGTTTCTCTATGACGCGCGCGCTCGCGGCGGGGCGCTGGCCGGCGCGGCGTTCCTCGCGCTTCACGCCCTGGTGCACCTATGGGACGTGTCAGCCGGACGCGAAAGTCTGGCAACCATGAAGCTCGACTTACCGGACATTTACATGCCCGCTCTGCTCGCGCTTTGGATCGCGTGGCCGCAATCCCCATTTCAAACGGAGGACGCCAATGTTCAAATGGCTGATGCGCAGCCGGCTCGCCACATTCGACCGGACTTATGATTACGACTCGAGCTACGCCGGCGACATCTTGGCGGCCGATACGTTCGCGTTCCTCAGGTTCGCACGCTTGATGGGCGTAAGCCGATACCATAAGGACGTGCCGCTGGAGGCGTGGTACGCCGCCAAGCTCGCGGCGACCATGGCCGAAGACTGCGGACCCTGCACGCAACTGAATGTCACGATGGCGGAGCGTCACGGCGTGTCGCCGGAGGTTCTTAAGGCAATCGTCGCCCGCGACGAGCGTGCGATTTCGTGCGACGCGGCGCTCGGATTCCGCTTTAGCGAGGCCGTGCAGCGGCACGACCCGGCGGCCGACGGCCTACGCGAAGAGATCCTCTCGCGGTGGGGCCGGCGGGCGCTGGTTTCGCTCGCCTTCGCCGTGACGGCGGGACGAATTTTCCCAACGATAAAGTACGCCCTCGGCCACGGCCGCTCCTGCGCGCGGGTCAGCGTGGGCGGCGCATTGGCGCCGGTATCGCCCCACCATGCGCGCGGGGCGATTTCAGGCCGGGCATCCTGATGGGCGCCAAAGCAAAAGATGCGGAGACCAGCTTCGAAGCGCATCGCGCGCATCTGACCGGGCTCGCGTATCGGATGCTTGGCTCGCTCGCCGAAGCGCAGGACGTGGTGCAAGATAGCTATCTTCGATGGCATCAGGCCAGAGCGCGCGAGCAGGTTGAAGACCTGCGCGCCTTCCTGTCGAAAACCGTGACACGCCTCTGCCTCGACCATCTGAAATCCGCTCGCGCGCGGCGCGAGCTTTACCTCGGGCCGTGGTTGCCGGAACCCGTCTTCGACCACGAAGCGCTCGCGGCAAAAGCCCCGAGCGAATATGCCTTGGACGTGTCGGTTGCGCTGATGCTCACGCTGGAGCGGCTGTCGCCTTTGGAACGCGCGGCGTTTCTTCTCCATGACGTGTTCGACGTGGGCTTCGACGAAGTGGCCGGCATCCTGGACCGCAAGGCCGCTTCGTGCCGCCAGCTTGCCGCTCGGGCGCGGGCACGGGTACGCGCCTCGCGACCGCGGTTTCGGGTCTCGCCGCAGCAATGCGAGCGTCTTGCCGCGGCCTTCGGCGCGGCCGTGCAAAACGGTGACGCGCACGCGATCGCCGCCCTGTTGGCGCGCGACGCCGTCTTCTATTCCGACGGGGGCGGCAAGGTCGTCGCCGCGCTAAGGCCGATAAGAGGCCGCAACCGGATCGCGCGTCTGCTGGCGAGCCTCTCGCGAAAGACGCCGGTTTCCGACCGGGGATTGCGTCCCTCGCGGATCAACGGACTGCCCGGCTTCATGGTCGAGCTCCAAACCGGCGCGATTGCGACCGTGGCGATGAACTTTGGCGACGATCTCATCGCCAGCATCTACTTGGTGATAAATCCGGACAAATTGCGGCACGTTCGTCCCAATCAGGTCGACGCTTCAAGCGGCGGAGCCGAGCCCGGCAATCCGGGATCGGTATAGGGTGCACCGCGGCTCCTCTGCCACAGCGCCGAGCATGCGGATCCGGATCGCGCAGCTCGTAAGATCGAGGCTTACTCGGCAAGCTTGGGCATTGCGACTCGGTCCGAGCGGCGGACGGTGCCGCCCGGTTTCGCTAACGCCTCGGCGCTGCGCCACAGGCACACTGCGACGGCAGCTAGCCCGGCCGCCGCGTCTGCGGCAGGCAGCTCTAGAACAGGTTTTCGAGGCGACGGCGCAAAAAATCCGGCGCAATCTGGCGAAGCATCTGGCGGCCCGCGCGATTGCCAACTTCGTTGGCGACAACACCCAGGTCGGGTTCAACCGAAACCTTGGAGAGCGTGCCGCGCACCTTCAGCGGAACCTCCAGGCTGCCGCGAGAGTCGACCAGGAGCGACGCAGCCGGCCTTGCCGACGCAATCTCCCTGCTCAACCCGGGCGAAAGAAAAACCCGACCCGCACCGGAAAGGCGCTGGTCGAAACCGATCCGCACGCCGGCAGCCACGGAATATTCCTTGGACTTGACCTGCACGTTGTTTGCGTCGATCACGCGGTGCGCCACGCTGAAATCGGCGCTGACCGAGCCGAGGTCAGTGTCGGCAGCCTCGAAAAGCTCCGGATGGCGCCTCACAATGGAAGCCGGGATGAGGGCGTCCAGCGCGGGCAAATCACGAACCCTGCGCAGCGCCGCCGCAACCACATTGGTTCCCGCCAGGCGGGCTCCCTTCACAACCGCACGGCCGCCCCCCGCCAGACTCTCTTCGATTTGAGCCGGCGTGCGCCCGGAAGCCCGCAAATCGAGCCGGGCCGCGAGGATGCCTCCAACTCTGCCGGCATCCGACGGCTTTAGCGCGGCGACCAGCGAACCCAGCGCGATATCCCGGCACTGCAGCGCCAATTCGAACCGCCGGACCGGGTCCAGAACCGCTGCGCCGCGTCCTTGCAACCTGCCAGACAGCAGCCGCGCCGACATCGAGCTGATCGTCAGCACTCCCGACTCCATCCTTCCCGCCAGCCGCAAGTCCTGGTAGGGCAGCTTTGCCAGCACGCCCCGCACCGATGTGGCGTTCCACTCCAGCGCCGGACCGGAAGCGACGCTACGCAGCGCGCCGCCTGCCCAGAGCAGGCTTAATTCGTCCTCGGCCGGCCAGCCGGCCAGACCTGCTTGAGAAGGCTTAAGCCGATTTGCCGACAGCTCCCAGCGGGCGCTCAGCGGCTCAAACGAGGTCGCACGCGCCTTGAATTCAGCCGGCTCACGGCCAAGAGCAAACGTTATCGGTCCGTCGGTTGCGGCCTGGCCTCCAAAAAGCAGGATGGCGCCGTTGAGATGGCTGATTCCCTCGCCGCCGAATGCGGGAAGGTTTGCTCGCACGTCGTTAAGCCTTATCCTGGCCTGGGTCGATAGGTCCGCAGGGCCGGTCGAGTCGAACGACCCCGAGGCCGTTACGCTGCCGGAAATCGCGTGAGCGCGCGTCGAGGGGAAAAACGTCTCAAGCGGTGAAAGCGCGATCGTCTGCGGCCTCAACCGGGCCGCAAGACCCGCCCGTGAAAAGCTCAAGTCGGTGAGCGCGAGGCCCTGGCCGCCAAGAACGAGCCGCAGCCGGTCGGCTTTAAGCGTTGCGTTTTGGAGGACCGCCCCGCCAAGTTCCGCGTTTAAGGGCAGGCCCGCCTTTTTCTGAAAGACGCTCGCGTAAGCCAGAAAACTCTTCGTAAGGTCCAGGGTGGCACCGATGAGCAGCTTGGCCGGGGTTCCGCTAAGTTCCGCATTAAGCCCGGCGAACCCCGAGGCTGACCATCCGGAGGGCAGCTCCCGTCCAAGCGCGCGGCTGGCGGCTGCCGCCTTGGCAAGGTCGAGCGAATCGATGGTCAGCTTGAGCTTGAGCGGCAGCTTGGCCAAGGACGGCTTGCCGTTTCGGTCGAAGAGCGGACCGGCGGTTCCCGTTGCGGTCATCAGGCCGTTGCGCTCCGAAAGAGCGGCGCCAAGTTCGAGAGAAAACGGCCTGTCAGGGGCGATGTTCCAGGCGCGCAGCGCTATCCTTTCGGCGCTAAGCGGCGGGCTTTTCGCCCGCCGGTCCGTGTAAACAACGGTACCGTCTTCCAGGTCGAGCCGGGCCAATGCAAGTTCCACAGCGCCGCCCGTGCCGCCGGTCTCTGCAAGATTCGGCGGTTGGCTCGGCTGCGCGACCGTTTCGACGAAAGCTGCCGCTCTCAGCCCCGGGGTAAAGTATGGCCCGGCCGCATCTGACGAACCGGCTTGGCGGCCGAGAGATTCCACGTTCAGCTCGCCGCTAACGCCGCGCACCAGCAGGAGCCGAGGACGCACCAGGCTCACCCGCGTCAGCCGCAACCGGCCGATAAGCAGCGGCAGAAAGTCAACTCCCACGTAAGCCGCCGGCACGGCGACAAACGGTCCGGTGGAAAAGCGAGCGTCGTCAGCTATGGCAACGTCCTCGACAACTACCCGCAGCGTCATCCCCAGTCGCACGCGCACCGCTCCCACGCTTACCGGCCGCCCCAGGTAGCGGCTAGCCATCGCAACCAGGTCGGCGCGGTTGGCGCGGATGATGGCGTTCAGGTTGAAAAGCGCAACGCCGAGTGCAGCCGCGAGCAGGCCAACGATAATGCCCGCCGGCGCGAGAACCCTCCTCCACGGTCTTCGCATAAGAGAGCCGCCGCCTTTGCAGCGCGGAAATCTTCTCTATCCCACCTTTGGCGCGGCCGCAAACCTACGTCGAGTCTTACACAGCCGGCCATGCCGGGGCGACTCCGCACAGCAAAAGAGCCGGCGAGGCGGCCTCGTCGGCCTCCACGACGCGCCTTGCAAACCCGGCCGGAGCAATTGCTTTGCGGCTGCCGCCGCCAGGCGGCCCACCGCGCCGGCGGATAGTCCCTCGACATTGAAAATCGCCCGGCAAGGCGCCGATAATCCTATGCCATCGGGGCCGCATCCAGAAGCGCCCCTTGAGCCGCAATTCGGTGGGCAAAAAGCGCCCAAAGACGATAGCCTGCAAGCCCCGCCGGCGCGCGCCGGCGGCGGCGGACAAGATTTTTGACTCCCCTTTTGTCGGTTTGCACCGCCTGCTCAGAGACGTCCCCGGGCCCCAAGGAGTTGGTCAGGCGCAGGCCATGGCGCCCGTCCAGAGAGCCGAGCAGCCGACCCCAACCGAGACCGCCCCGGCTGAAGCCGAAAACGCCTGGCCCGTAGAGGACGAGGCGATCTTCCGCTCCGCCATGGCAGGAGTAAAAAGGCTTGGCGGCCAAACAAGACGCCAGCCGCCTGCTCCTGCTCGTTTAGCCGCCCGCCGCACGCTCGGGGAAGAGGCCGAGGCGCTGGCGGAACTGAGCGACCTGGTCGCGGGACGAACGCCGTTCGAACTTACCGAAACGGAAGAATACGTCGAAGGGGCCCGGATCGGCCTTGACCGCCGGCTGGTAGCGCGGCTTAGGCGCGGCGAGTTCGCCCTCCAGGGCCATCTCGATCTGCATCGCATGACCCGGGAGCAGGCCTTTGCCGCGCTCAGCGAGTTTGTCGTCGGCGCCGCGCAGCAGGGGCGGCGCTGCGTGCTGGTGATTCACGGGCGCGGCCGCGGGTCAAGCGCGGGGCGTGCGGTGCTCAAGCAGGCCAGCGCCCAATGGCTTTCCCGCGGCAGGCTGGCGCGTTGGGTGCTGGCTTTTACCAGCGCGCGCCCGTGCGACGGAGGCACCGGCGCCAGTTACGTGCTGCTCAAGATAAAGCCGCGCCGTGCCCCCTTCGATCTCTTCCAGGGCACCAAAGGCTGGAGCTAGCCGGTCGGCTAAATTTTAGCGAGCAGGAAAAAGGCGACCACCAGGCCATACAAGGTCAGTGACTCGACGAAAGCAAGTCCGATAATCATCGGCACAAAAAGCTGGCCGGTGCTGTTCGGGTTGCGGCCGATCGATTCCATGGCGGAGGCCACCAGCCGGCCCTGGCCGATTCCGCATCCCATGGCCGGCACGGCGACTGCCAAGCCCGCGCCAAGGCCAATCAGACCGAGTCCGGCGCTCACGCCCTTGGCTGCGGGCGCGGCCGCTTGCTGTGCCATCGCGACCAGCGGCGAGGCCAGCACAAGCACGATCGCCATCTCCAGGACCTGCCAGATGCGTCGAATCATTATTCTTGCTCCTCCCGAGGCCGTATCGGCCTCTCAACCAAGCGGCTTGGCGGAATCCTTGGGGCCGCCCGCTGCCACGCCCGATAACGGCCCTGCGTTCGGCACGAGCGTTGCGCCGCGGGCCGCCGCCCGGGGCCGAGCCGCAAACTGCGAGCAGGCCGCAATACCGCCTGCAGCCGTTCGCCGAGGCGGCGGGCCTTAGTGTTCCTGTGCCGCCATCTTGACGTAACTGATCGACAGGGTGACGAAAACGAGCGCCTGCACCACGCAGACGATTGCCCCGAGAACGTAAAACGCAAGCGGCACTACCAGCTTGGTCATCTCCGTGAAGACGCCAAGCAGTTTATGATCGGCCGTCATGTTTGCCGCAAGACGAACCCCGAGCGAAAAGGGCCGAAACAGGTTGTCTGCAATCTCCAGCGGAAGCATCAGCGGCGCCAGCACCAGCAACGGCCCCAGGAAAGTCCTCAGGTAGGCAACTCCGCGGCGTTTGAACCCCTGGTAAATGTAAAAAACAAAGCTGATGACCGCCAGGGCGAAAGTCAGGTCTGAATCGCTCGTCGGAGGCTCAAAACCCGGCACCAGCCCCAACAGGTTGGCTATCAAGATAAACAGAAAAAGGCTGCCAAAGAAAGGCACCAGCGCCCGCGCCCCATGGGCGCCAAGCAGGCTTGCGGTGAAAGTGTCCAGGCCGCTGACGATTATCTCGCTTACTGAGCGCACGGTTATCCCTGTATCGGGAAGCTGCGGCGCCTCGGCCCGCGCCAGCGCCCGTCCTGCCGCCAGCCCAAAGAGCAGCAGCAGGCCCATCACCAGCCAGGCGCCGACCAGCACCTCGGGCAGCCGGTTGCCGCTTAACAACGCCAGAAAATTCACGACTTAAGACCCTTTTCCTGCGAAACGTTCGCTTCCTGACCGATTCGGCAGACCACCAGCCGGCGCCCCACCTCGAGACAGATACCGGCAACCTGGGTGGATACGCCCAAGGCAAAGCCAAGCGCGTTCAGCCGCGCGCGCCCCAGTAGAATATAGACCAACCCCAGCAGCACCACCATTTGCAGCGGAATCACTGCCAGCGCGAACTTCCCTCGCCCTCCGGCTGCGGCTCCCAGAACCATCCTGCCCAAAACACTCAGCAGGTAAAGATTAACCATGACCAGCAGGCCGCCGACAAGACAGGCAACAGCCGCCGGCCCCGACCACAGCCAAAAAAGCAAGCCGCTCACCGCCACCAGGACGATGGCGGTCGAACTCTGGAGGCCGGCAACCGTTGGAATGGTCCGCGCTGCCATTCGGCTTTCAACGCTCCCTGCTCATCGCGTTCAAGACCTGCACCATCCGGTAAATCGCGGCGATCACCCCGGTCACCAGCATAACCAGCGTAAGCCACGGTTCGGTGCCGAAGTAAAGGTCAAGGTAGTGTCCCAAGAGCGCGCCTGCAACCGGAGGCGACACCAACTCGACGCCCAGCGACCCGTAGCGAGCCGCCATGGAAAGCTTGCGTTCCATCGAAGCCGGTTCCTTGCGCCTCACGGCTTCAGCCCGACGCGGGCTTCCGCCAAAACCTCCTCGGCCGCGGCCACCGTGCGCTCGATCTCCTCGGGACCGTGGGCGAGCGAAACGAACATCGCCTCGAATTGCGACGGCGCCAGGTAAATCCCGCGCCTAAGCATCCCGTGGAAGAACCGATTAAACCGCGCAAGGTCCGCGGCTCGGGCCTCCTCCGCATTGCGCACCTCCCCGACCCCGTGAAACAGCGTCAGCATCGAGCCCACCCGATTGACGCAGCCCGGTACGCCGGCTCCAGCGAGTGCGCCGGCGAGCCCCTCGGCCAGCCGCGCCGACATCCGCTCGAGGTGCTCGTAGACTCCCGGGCGGGCGAGCAGGCGAAGCGTCTCCAATCCCGCGCGCATCGCAACCGGATTGCCGGAAAGCGTACCCGCCTGGTAGACGTCGCCGGCCGGCGCCAGCCGTTCGAGCAGCGCCGCCGGCCCTGCCACCGCGCCCACGGGCATCCCTCCTCCGATGATCTTGCCCAGCAATATCAGATCAGGCTTGGCCTCATAAAGCTCGCAGGCAGCGCCAAACCGCAGCCGAAATCCGGTGATCACCTCGTCGCAGATGAGCAGGGCGCCATGGCGCCGCGCCAGCCGGCCAACTTCAGCCAAAAAACCGCGCGCCGGGGCGACGACCCCCATGTTGGCGGGCACCGTCTCGACGATCACCGCGGCGATCCCCTCCGGATCGGCCGCAAAGCAGCGCTCGACGTCCGCCAGCGAGTTGAACGCGGCAACCCGGGTCAGCCCGGCCAGCGCTTGGGGAACGCCGGCGCTGTCGGGCATCGCGAAGGTCATCGCGCCGGAACCGGCCCGGACCAAGAGCGCGTCGCTGTGCCCGTGGTAACAGCCGTCAAACTTGACGATGGCTGGACGGCCGGTGGCGGCGCGCGCGATCCGCAGGGCGGTCATCGCGGCCTCGGTACCTGAACTTACCAGGCGAACCTTCTCGGCGCCGGCAACAGCGCGGCAGATCACTTCCGCCAGCTCGACTTCCAACTCGGTCGAGGCGCCGAATGCAAAGCCGCGGCGCACCTGCTCGGCGACCGCCTCGACCACTTGCCGGTGGGCGTGGCCGACGATGGCCGGCCCGAAGCCGCCGACGTAGTCGATATAGCGGACGCCGGCGCAGTCGACCAGTGTTGCGCCCGCGCCCTCGGCCATGAACAGCGGCTGGCCGCCCACGGCTTTCCAGGCGCGCACGGGTGAATTGACGCCGCCGGCAAGGCGCGCGGCGGCGCGCCTTCTCAACTCCTCGAGCTTCTGCTGGTTGGCGCTCACCGCAATACCCGATGCCGTTTCGCCCTGGCTGCGGCCAGGAGCGGCTGCGCTCTGCCCCTTGCAAACAAGGCCGCGCGCGCGCAAGGCCTGCATTTCGAGCTTACCGTAACGCGACAAAAACGGCGACCGAATTTTTCCCCCCTGTTTTTGCGGCTCACCGCGCCGCGGCACAAAAAAAAAGCCGCAGCCCTCTTGTCAGAATGCTTGCGACCGACTATCTGGTTGCCTCTGTTATCCGCGTAGTTTTCACTGGACGGAGGACCATCTGTCGCTTCAGGGGGCAAGCGGCGGCCGTTGCCATGACTGCTGGGGAAGACTTCGTACGGTCCGCGGGCAGAGACGATTTTCCCAACGCGGTTGCCTCCGGTAGAGAGTTCAGGGTTCATAGACTGGCTTACACTGCCCACAAGCTTACGGGCAGAGGAAGGGAATCGCGAGTTATCCACAACTGTGGAAAAAGCTGTGCGTAACTCACCCGCGATAAACCCAGGTTCCAATAGGTGCATCGAACAATGGCGCAGACTTCCGCACAACGACAAGCCGATTCATTGTGGCAAACGGTCACCACGCGGCTGCGTGCCACGCTCGGGCCGGTTGAACACGCGACCTGGATCGAGCCGCTGACCCTGGTCGGCGTCGAGCAAGGAACCGCGAGCGTGGCGGCACCCAACCGTTTTTTCCGCGACTGGGTGAGCGAGCGCTACCTCAAGCGGCTGCAAGAGGCGTTTTCGACCGAGTTGGGCCAAGCGACCGCAGTGAAGCTCACCTTGAGCAAGGCAAACACTTCCGCCAACGCACAAACGGAGCATGGCCCGCAGCCTTCAGCCAATCCCGCACCCTCTGTGCAGCACTGGCAGCCCAGACTCAACCCGCGCTACACCTTTGCCGAGTTCGTCGTGGGCTCTTCCAACCAGTTCGCCCACGCGGCTGCGCTCGCCGTCGCCAACCAGCCGGGGGAGAAGTACAACCCGCTGTTCATTTACGGGGGGGTCGGGCTGGGCAAGACCCACTTGGTGACGGCCCTGGGCCATCAGCTTCTGGCCGACGCCGGGCGGCCGCGCAAGGTTCTTTTCATGCCGGCCGAGTTTTTCATGAACGAGCTGATAAGCTCGCTTCGGCGGGACCGAATGACCGAATTCAAGGAGAAATTCCGCCGCGCCGACGCGCTTATCCTGGACGACGTTCAGTTTCTAGCCGGCCGCGAGCGGACCCAGGAGGAATTCTTCCACACCTTCAACTCGCTCCACGCCGACCGCCACCAGATTGTGCTCACCTCGGACAAGGTGCCGCGCGACATCCCCGACCTGGAGGAGCGGCTGCGCAACCGCTTCGAATCAGGCCTCATTGCGGATGTCGGAGCACCGGACCTCGAAACCCGGGTCGCTATCGTGCAGAAAAAGGCGCTGGCCGAAGGCTTGGAAATTCCCGACGACGCCATCCTCTACATCGCGCAGAACGTCTCCTCCAACGTACGCGAACTGGAAGGATGCCTTACCCGCCTTGCCGCTTTCGCCTCGGTAAATCACGCGCCGATCACCCTTGCTTTTGCCCGCCAAGCGCTGCACGATCTGGTGCGCCGGCAGCACACCAAGCCCGACGTCGAGCAGGTGCAGCGCGCAGTGGCCGAGTTTTTTCACATCCGCCTGTCCGACCTGAAATCGAAGCGCCGCACCCAGCACATTGCTTTTTGCCGGCAAGTTGCCATGTACCTCTGTCGCAAGCTTACCGAGAGTTCGTTTCCACTGATCGGGGCCCACTTTGCCCGCGATCACTCGACCGTGATCCATGCCTGCAACCTAATCGAGCGCCGGGCGGCCAACGATCCTGCTTTCCGGCAGTCGATCGACAAGATCGAACGTCGCCTTACGTCGGCAAGCCAGGCTAATCCGTAACCGGCAGAGAAGAGGTAGGCCTGTGGACCAGCCAGCATTTTTGTCAACACTTTCCACTGCGCCACTGCTCCGACAGCCCGGCCTCGGTTCCAGCGCACCGCCTCTCAATAAGCTCGGACTGGCCGACTCTTGGCCTTTGAAAGCCCTTTAGGGATCAAATCCACATATCCACAACACCTGTTATTCTTTCTAGATGGACTTACATATATAAAGGTAAGAGTAGTCGAGGCAAGCCAGTTATGGAGTGTGTCATTGAACGGGCACCCTTGTATGCCAGTCTTGCCCTGCTTCAAGGGGTAACCGAGCGAAGAAATACGGTTCCTATATTGGCCCACATTTTGGTCGAGGCCGCGGGTGAGAGCGTGAAGTTTGCGGCTACTGACCTCGAGGTGGGAATCAAGACGGAACTAAAGTGCCGCGTCAAGAAAAAGGGCGCTCTCACTGTCCAGGCACGCAAATTCTTCGAGGTCGTGCGCGAAGCGCAGGCCGACGAGGTTAGTCTGCACTCGCTCGACAACGACTGGATTGAGGTCGGTTGCGGTCGTGCCAAGTTCAAAATGCTTGGGCTCGACCCGCGTAGTTTTCCGGCGATGCCGAGCCAGGACGACAAGCCTGCCCCGAGCTTTGTCGAGGGGATGGCTGCCCAGCCGCAACTCGGCCAGAGCACAGGATCGGCGCCTGCAGAGAGTCGGCCGGTCAAGGGTGAACTGAGCATCGACGCCGGCGTTCTCGGCGCGCTAATCGATAAAACGCTTTTTGCGAGCAGCCCCGATGAGGCCAGGTATAACTTAAGCGGCGTGTTCGTCGAGGCTTCCGAGCCCGGTGTTGTGCGGATGGTTGCGACCGACGGCCATCGGCTCTCGATGGTCGACCGGGCGGTTGAAGGGTTCACGATGGAAGGCGGGGCGATTTTGCCGCGCAAAGGGCTGAACGAACTTAAAAAATTGCTGGAGCAGCCGGGCGAGTCTTTGGTTAGGCTGGTGCTTGAAGGATCGGTCGGATGGCTCAAGCGCGGGGTCACGGAGCTCTCGATGCGGCTGGTGCAGGGCGAATTTCCCGACTATCGAGCTGTTCTCCCGAAGAGTTGGCAGCACGAAATCGCGCTCGATCGGGACGTAATCCTGTCGGCGCTTAAGCGGGTGGCGATTTTTTCCAACGAGCGCTACCGCGGGATCAAGCTGGCACTGTCGCCGGGAAAGCTACTGCTCTCGTCGGTAAGTCCCGAGCTCGGCGAAGCCGAGGAAAGTCTCGAGGTCGAGTTTCAAGGCGAGGAACTGGTGGCCGGGTTTAACGCCAACTACCTGGTCCAGGCGATTTCAACGATGCCCGCCGGGGAGCCTGCCGTGATCGGACTTACGGACGACGCCAGCCCGGCCGTGCTGATGACGCGGGGCGACACGCAGTACATGTGCGCGGTCATGCCGATGCGGCTGTAAGCCGGTCTGGCTGAGGCCGGGCTCTGGTCGGCGCTGGCGATCTAACTAGCGGCGCTTGGGGTTATCCGGTGCGGCGGGGCGTGGCGGCGGCAAGCTCGGTCTGCCCACGGCCAGAAGCACAAGCTTGTTGCGTCGCTGGCCGGCGTCTTCGAAAGGGAAGGACGCTTCCCAAGCAACCGCTCTGGCCGGCACGCCGAGATGCGCCGCCTCGCCTTGCCGTGTCATCACCCAGCGGACGCGGCCGGACAGGATCGCCCGGTCCAGCACCCTCGGGTCGTCGTAGTACGGAATCGGCCTGCGCATAGCCAGGTAGAAGAGTGGCCCGAGAGCTCGGTACAAGGCAAGGCTCGAAACGTCGCTTCCGATGAGCCGGCGGGTCTCCAGCGCAAACGGCTTTTCCCCTCGATAGGCGTCGCCCGCAGGCATCGCGAAAACGAAGACGTAGGCCATGATGACCCAGGCGATGAACGCGCTGGACCAGCGTATCATGGCGAACTCAAAGCGCCGCAATGCGAGCAGAACGCTGACGCCGGCCGCCGCCCACAAGACCGCGAACAGGCCCCGCGCCGGTAGCGGCGGCAGCAGTTTGAGCGGCCGGTAAGGGCGCCAGTCCGGCGGCAGGACAGCGACGATCGCCGAGAGCGTCAGCGCCGCCAGGCAAAGATAACCCAGCCGGCAAAGCCGCTTTTCCAGCAACGTGAGCGTTTCCTCGCCGGCGGTCAAAAGGCGCGCCACGAGCAGGGCTCCCGCAGGCAGGATCGGCAGCAGATAGTAGCTGCGGCGCGAGCCGGAAAGCGTGAAAAAAATAAACGTCGTCCAGAAGTAAACCAGCGCCAGCGGATCCTCCCCGCTCCGACCTGCGCCGGCCGGACCGTCCACGCGGTGCGCCCGCGCCAAGGCAGCCGGCACAAAGGCCGACCAGGGCGCCATCAGCGTAAAAACGACGTAAAAGTAGAGGTAGACCGGGCCGCGATGGTCGAACGGCCGAAAAAACCGCAGGATGTTCTCCCGGTAAACCATGTAGAGACCAGCGTCGGAGCCGGTCCGTAGCTGCGACACCACAAACGGCAACAGATAAACGCCTGCCGACAACGGCAGCGCAGCCAGCGAGTAACGGTTGAAAAACCAGCGGTTGCGCCCTCGAAGCCAGAACCAACGCCGGCCTAGATTGCCCTGGCAAAGCCCGCGGCGAAGCTCTACCCAGCCGTCGGCTAGGCATGAGTAGACCACCATCGTAAAGACCGGCAGAGCAAAACCAAGTAGACCCTTGGTCAGCGAGGTCAACGCCATCGCCTGCCAAAGCAGAATGACCCCCGGAGCCGAGATGCGTTCCCTCAGCCGCACGAACAACCAAAGGACAACCAACTCGCCCGCAACGGTCTCCATGTCTGCCGAAGCGTGGCGCGCGAAAAAGACAAAGCTGAGACTACTCGCCAGGATCGCTGCGGCCCACAGCGCCGTTTGCTCGCCGTAAAGCTTTCTGCCGAGCGAGAGCAGCACGGCCAGCGCCAAAAGCGCCGCGCAGGCCGACGGCAGCCGGACCGAGGTTTCGTCCAGCGCGCCGGTCAGCCCGGCAGCACCCAGCACGAGCCAGTACGAACCGAGCGGCTTGTCATAGTAAACCTTGCCGTTCATGGTCGGCCAGAAACGCTCGCTGCTGACGTTCATCTCGCGCGCGATCTCGGCCCAGCGGTACTCGGACGCCCAAAGCGCGCGACTGCCCAGGCGGGTGAAAAAAAGCAGGCCGGCCAATACCAGAAGCAGCGGCGCTGCGACCTTGAATCCTGCTTTGGAGCGCCGCGCACCCGCCAGCGGCGCTTCGGGGCGAGCCTGCGATGGCTGGCTTTGTTCCACGCGGGCAATTCTAACGGCGGGGCGACCAGCCGCGCCATACGTCGGGTGGGCCGCGCCCGTCATGAAATCGGCCGCCTGGGCAACGGCGCGGGCCACTCAGTCAAAGATGCGGCAGAACGCCGGACGGTTACCCCGGGATAGGAGGCCCGTCGCGATGGCTGCCGGAGCCTCGTTATGGTAGCTTAGGCTCCTGGACGGTTGCCTTTTCTCTTAGCGCCCGGGGCCCGTTCTGTCGCGCAGGTGAGGGGTCCCGGTCGTTGACCAGCCAGCGGCCCCGGGGGCGGTCTTTTTAGGCGGGCCCGGCAGGAGTTGCACGTTGAGCGAAGAGCCTAAGACGGACGCCGCGCGCCGGCCCAACCGGCTCGTTGGCGAGCGCAGTCCCTACCTGCTCCAGCACGCCTATAACCCGGTAGACTGGTACCCGTGGTGCGAGGAGGCGCTGGCGCACGCCCGCGCCGAAAAGCGGCCGATTTTGCTTTCGATCGGCTATTCGGCTTGCCATTGGTGCCACGTGATGGAGCGGGAGTCGTTCGAGGATGAAACGCTCGCTCGGCTCATCAACGACAACTTCGTGGCCATCAAGGTCGATCGCGAGGAGCGGCCCGACCTCGACCATGTCTATCTCGAGGCGGTGCAGCTGATGACCGGGCGTGGAGGCTGGCCGCTGACGGTTTTTCTGACGCCCGAAGGCGCTCCGTTTTTCGGTGGTACCTACTTTCCTCGCCATGCGCGCTACGGGATGCCCGGCTTCGACGAGGTGCTGACCGGGGTTGCGCGGTTTTACCGGGAGCAGTCGGAGGAGGTGCGAAGCAACGTCGAGAAGCTTGGCGCCGCGCTTGAGCGGGTTGTGGCGCCCCCGTTTCGGCCCGGCGAGCCGGCCCCGGAACTGGCCTGGCAGGCGGCGCGGGCTCTCGCGGCCCAGTGCGACCGCGCCTACGGCGGCCTTAAAGGCGCTCCGAAGTTCCCCCAGCCCTTTGTCTTCTCGCTGATGCTGCGCGCCGGGATGGCAACCGGCGACGAGGCGCTTAAGGCGCCGGTCGCCCTGACGCTGCGCCGGATGGCCGAGGGCGGCATCGCGGATCAGCTCGGCGGCGGCTTTCATCGCTATAGCGTCGACGAACAATGGCTGGTGCCTCACTTCGAGAAGATGATCTATGACAACGCCCTGCTGGCACAGCTTTACCTTGACGCCGGCCGGGCGCTGGAGAAGACCGCCTTCCTCGAGACCGCGCGCTCGACCCTGGATTACGTGCGGCGCGAGATGACTTCGCCTGAGGGTGCCTTTTATTCCAGCCAGGACGCCGACAGCGCGGGCGGCGAGGGAACGTTCTACGTCTGGCGTGCGGCCGAGGCGCGGCAGGTCCTTGGCGAGGAGCTTTTCCCCCTGGCGGCGCGCTACTACGACATCACCGAGGAGGGCAATTTCGAAGGCGCCAACGTCCTGCATCGCACACTTACTTCCAGGGAGGCGGCAGCGCTCCTGGGCATACGCGAGGAAGACTGCGTGCAGGCGCTGGACGAGGCGCGTCGCCGGCTCTTCGAGGCACGCCAGCGCCGGGTCAAGCCCGAGCGCGACGACAAGGTGCTGGCGGCGTGGAACGGCCTTATGATTAGCGCCTTCGCCCAGGGTTATTGCGCGCTGGGCGCGGCCGACTACCTGGAAGCGGCTTGCCGAGCGGCCGATTTCGCGGCGGCGAAACTGTGGGACGGCAACAGGCTCGCCCGCTGCTTCAAGGGCGGCGCGGCTTCGCCAGCCGGCTTTCTGGAGGACTACGCCCTGATGGCCTCGGCGATGCTCGACGTCTACGAGGCTTCATTGTCCCGGCGCTACCTTGAACTGGCCGAGGTGTTGGGGAGGGCGCTGCTGGAGCGGTTTTTTGATGCCGAACAGGGCGGCTTTTTTTTCACCTCCGAGCAGCACGAGCGGCTGATCGCGCGGCCCAAACCGCTCTTTGACGGGTCGACGCCCTCGGGCAACAGCGCCGCAGTCATGGCCATGCTGCGGCTTCACGCTTACACCGGCGAAAGAGCTTACCTCGAGGCGGCCGAGGGTACGCTCAAGCTGTTCATCGGGGCGATGGCCGAGCAGCCGTTCGGTTTTGCCCACATGTTCGAGGCGCTCGACTTTTATCAGCGCGGGCCGGTCGAGATAGTTATCGCCGCCGGCTCCGAAACGGCCGAGACGGGAGCCTGGCTCAACGCGATACGAGGCGCTTACCTGCCTAACCGGGCGCTCTTTGTGGTCGGCCCTAGCCGGCCGGTACCCGCGCATCTGCCCGAGGCGCTTGCCGGCCAGATACCTGTCCGGGCCGAGGGGGTCACCGGCTTCGTATGCAGGGCGCGGACCTGCTCGGCGCCGATCCGGTCCTCAGAAGAGCTGGCCGGCCTGCTGCGAACGCAGTGAAAGCCGCCCAAGTTGCCGAAGGAGCGCCCGCCTTGGCCCAAGCGGCGGGCCAGACGCCAACGGACCTCGAGGTCCGCACTCAAGCCGGCGGCGTCGTGCGCTGGCCGCTTAAGGTGGTCGTTTTCAACGCGCACGGAGGGCGCCGCTTGGAGACGATCGTTGCCCTGCTGAGAGACCATCCCGTACTGCGGCAGGCCGCGGTTCTGATGCTGTGCGAGGCAGACCGGGGGCTCGCCCGTTCGAATCGGCGCCACGTGGCGGCCGAGATCGCCGGCGCGCTGGAGATGAGCTACGCATACGGTCCCGAGTTCAGCCTGCGCCCCGAAACGGCCGAGACAGCCGCGCCCTGCGTGGGCAACGCCCTGCTTTCGCGCGCGCCGCTGACCGGGGTGGAGTTGCTGGCGTTGCCCGGCCGCGACGCCATGATGCGGAGTTTCGGGATGGTCGGCACGCCCAAGGGTCTGATAGCCAAGGTCGTTGTCGAGGGCTTGGCGGTCCGCCTCGGCGTGGCGCATCTGGACAGTCGCTGGAGTCCGACGGGCAGGGAGCTTCAGATGCGGGTGTTCCTGGAGAGCTTTGCCGGGGGCGGGCCGGCGATTATCGGAGGCGACTGGAACACCACCACGGCCAATTTTGAGCGGCCCGACTGGCTGCCGAGGCTGGCTGCGCACCTTTTGCTGGACCCGCGCCGCCTGCGCCGTCCGGAGCGCTATGAGCCGCTTTTCCGGCGGCTCGGCGAGCGCGGCTTTCACATGCGCGGGGCCAACGCGCGGCTCAAGCCGACTTTTACGCCGAGCGCTCTGGTACCGTCCTTTTTGCGGCCCAAGCTTGACTGGCTTGCGGCGCGAGGTCTTAGACCGCTTCCCGGCTCAGCCGCCGCGGTGCCGGCGCGAGGCCGCTGGGGCAGCCGCCGCATCTCGGACCACGACTTCGTCGTCTGCAGCTTCGAGCCGCCTGCTTGAGCGGTCGGCGCTGGAAGGTCTCGGCCCGGCGCCAGGCAGCGTGCGTGGCGTTGCCGCGCGCCGGCAGCGGGGCCAGGCCGCTGCGGTACGCGGCTAGATTATGCCTGCGGCTTTAAGTTTTGCGCGGGCGCCGGCGTCCAGGCCAAGCTCAGCCAGGATTTCCTCGCTGTGCTGTCCAAGGGCAGGCGCGCCGGCGCGGACGGTGGTCGGCGTGCGCGAGAACTTAGCCGCTGGGCCGGTGATCGGAGCCTCGCTGGCGTCCTCAAGGCGCGTTGGCTTGAGCATGTCGCGCTCCGCGACGTGCGGGTCGTGCGCCACCTGCGTGTAGCTGCTCACCGGCGCGATCGGGACGCCGTGGCTGCTCAGTGCGGCAATCGCCTCCTCCTGCGAGTGCTCGGC
Source organism: Deltaproteobacteria bacterium (assembly GCA_021794015.1). Taxonomy (GTDB): domain Bacteria; phylum Desulfobacterota; class Binatia; order Binatales; family Binataceae; genus JAJYRQ01. The sequence goes on from JAJYRQ010000016.1 coordinate 47,212, forward strand.
CAGCCAACTCGCCAGCAGCGCATCGCAGGCCTCCCGATGGGCGGCGCGCCCCATGAGTGTGGCAAATTGCGGGTCCTCGGCCAGCTCGGGGTGACCGATAATTCCCGCTACGGCTTTCCATTGAGAGTCAAGCAGGACGCCGGCGTAAACCCGCCCGTCGCGGCAGGAATAGACATTGGCCGGAACCGCAAGTCCGAACTGGTTGCCCATCCGGGTCGGCTCGACGCCCATTGCAGCCAGCGTCAAAAGCCCGTTGGACTGGAAGAGGATGCTGTCCAGCATCGCAACGTCGACGTGCTGGCCTTCTCCGGTGCGGTCCCGATGGCGCAGGGCCGCCAGCGCGCCGATAGCGCCGTGCATGCCGCCCAGGTCGTCGGCCAGGTAGGTGGGGGCTTTGGTCGGGATGCCGCCGGGATCGCCGTTGAGCGACATAAAGCCGGAGGCGGCCTGCGCCAAGGGGTCGTAGGCCACACGCTCCCGGTAGGGTCCGAACTGTCCCCAACCGCTGATCGAAACGTAAATGATGTCCGGCTTGACGGCACGCGCGGCTTCGTAACCCGCGCCATAGCCGTCCATCATGCCGGGCGTAAGGTTTTCAACGATCAGGTCCGAGCGAGCGATAAGCTTAAGGAAAATGTCACGCGCTTCGGGTTGGCGAAGATCGAGGCTCAGCGAACGCTTGTTGCGATTGGCCGTTGCGTGCATGAACGACACCTTGGTGCCGGGCAGAAAGGGCGGCAGGCGCCGCCCCACTTCTCCAGTTGGGGTTTCCAGCTTGATTACATCCGCCCCGAGATCGGCAAGCACCGCGCAGCAAATCGGCCCAGCCCAAGTGGTGGCTACCTCGACTACTTTCACCCCGGCCAGCGGGCCGGGAAGGTCGGTCCGCGCGTTGCGATAGAATTCCGCTTTGGTCATAGTTTTACGCTCCCATCGGCAGTTACGCTGCGTTTTCTGTTCCTAGGTGTTGCCCCGGCATATTCATAGAGGAAACCGGTGCTGCAGCGCAAGGAAACACGGCCGGACCCTTTGCCTGGTGGGCTCGGCTGGGCAACGCCTCTCGACCGGCATTTCCATCTCAAGCAGCAGGAGGTCCGCCCAGCCGTCCGCGCTGGCCACGTTGCCGGGGCGCAACTTCACCCCAAGACAATCGCCCTCGCTAGTGAACAGCAGCAGCGGATGGCAACAGGCCGCGCCCTGAGCGGAGCCGAAGGGCGGACTGGAAATGCCCGTTATAGGCGCGGCCTTCCTGCCGGCCGTAGACCACGATCTCGGTTCCTTCGGCTTCGCTCAGGACAGGGCTGTCCATGTCGAGCACTACCCGCCGGCGCGGAGCGATGGCTTCCCCCTTGACAACCAGCTCGCGGTTTATCCGCCCCAGACCGGCGAGGTTCTCAGGTCGCGTGAGCAGTTCCGTCTCGAACGACTGCACGCGCGAGGTCAACGCCGCTGCGCGCTCCCAAGTCCTGCTGGAGCCGATCAGCCGGAAGGCCGGGTCCTGGGGGAGAGCCGCTGGGCGTCGTTAACGCCCTCGTAGCCCGCCAAGCGGCTGTAGATTGACTGCCGCAGCAGATCAGGCAGCAACCGCGTATTCTTCGCGCGCGCGTCGCAGAGGTGCTGCTCGATGCGTTCTCCGAAGCCCAACCGTTCGTCCAGGTTCCCGCACCAGCAGCAAGCCGGTGCGATTCGGCGGCAAGCGACGCGCCAACGGGTCTGGGCCCGGCTGAGCCACAGCCTTCGGGCTTGGGGCGCGACAGCGGGTATCGCAAGTGGCTTACTCGAACACCTTCTCTTCGGGCTGGAATGCGTTGATAGCGTCGGCCTCCGCGTCCCGCCCTACAGGCTGGGCAGCGGCGAGAAACTCCTTGTAGAACTCGTGCTGTATGAAAAGGTTCATGATCTCGTTGGCGCCGTTTGCGATGCGGATTAGCCGGACGTCCCTAAGCAAGCGCTCGACCGGGAATACATTGGTGTAGCCGATACCTCCGAGGACCTGCATCGCGAGGTCGACCACCTCCCAGGCGGCGTCGCTCGCGAACTTCTTTGCTTCCGAGGCCATCCCGCGGACCCGTCCGGGAGACACATTTGCAGCCGTTGCCCGGCAAGCTTCCCGGTTGAGCGCGCGCGCCGCGTCGACCTGAGTGAGCCCGTCGGCGATCATGAGGCTGACGGCCTCGAATCTTCGTATCTCCTGGCCGCAGGCCTTTCGCCGCGCAGCATAGCGGGCCGCCACCTCCAGGGCGGCGCGCCCCAACCCGACGGCTGCGCACGCCGAGGCCAGACGCTCGGCGATCATCATCTGGTCAAACACGTCGCCCCCGCGACCAATGCCCGCTTGTCCGCCCAAGACGTTACCGACCGGCACCCGAACGTCGCGAAAGCGAAGACGGCCGGTGCCTCCTCCGCGGGTGTCCAGCAAACCGTAGACATGCTCGACGCTCACACCCTCGGCTCTTTCGATCAAGAAGGCTGAAATGGAGTTTCGCGGCGGCGCATGCGGGTCAGTGCGGGCATAGACAAAGAACAAGTCCGCTCCCTCCGATCCCACGGCGAAACGCTTCTGGCCGTTCAGAACAAAGTAATCTCCACGACGTTCGGCCCGCGTGGTTGTGCCGAAGAAGTCCGAGCCGCCCCTGAGCCCGGTCAGTGCCTCGGCTGGTGCCAGCCGACCCTGCAACATCGGCGCCAAACATTGCGTCTTTTGTGTCGGGGTGCCGAAAATACTGATTGGCTCGCCGACGATGCTGACCAACGTATAGAGGCAGGCGAGTGAAGTGCCGAGCGTGCCAGTCTCTTCCAGCGCAACCGCCTAGCCGGTCCAGGGCAGGTCCCGGCTACCCCACAGTTTGGGGAAGCGCAGGCCCAGGAGGTTTCTTCGGCCCGCCTCCTGCAAATATCCCTTGGGATAGCGCACCTTTGGAAACCGAAAATCCGGGCTTGAGCGGGCTACTGCAGAGCCGTCGGCTCTGCTTCGAGGCAGCCTGGCTGGCAGCGCTCGGCTGCGTCTGCGGGCGACGGCTTAACGGTTGGCCGGCTCTGCGAGCCGGGCGCGCGCTTAGGCGACAGTCGCCTCTTCGATTGCAAGTCGCTTAGAGCTTGCCGAACGGGCGGCTGCATCCCGGAGCGATCGGCGCGCCGCTGTCGCGTTCCTTGACCGCCTGCTTGAAGCCGGCCTGCTCGGCGCGGCGCTTAAACCATGCGCCCTCGGGTGTATGGCGCGCGATGCCGTCGAAGAGGGTGGCGATCATCTGCGTGGTGGCAAGCCCCATATTCTCGAAGGCCTGGTTGATCATCAGCTTCTGCATCATGAGCTGATTGCGCGGCACCGCCGCCATCCGCAAGGCGATCTCACGCACCCGCCGGTCGAGCTGCGCGCGCGGCACCGATTCCAGGCACAGGCCAAGCCTTGCCGCCTCGGGCCCGTAGATAAGATCGCCCGTCAGCAGCATCCGTTTGGCCCGCTCCGCGCCGAGCCGGTAGAGCCACATCGCGGTCGTCGGGCACCCCCAGACGCGGGCGGGCGGATAGCCAATCCGCGCCTCGTCGGCCATGATGATGATGTCGCAGCAGAGCGCAATGTCGCTGCCGCCGGCGACTGCCGGGCCGTTTACCTTTGCGACGGTCGGTTTGTAGGAACGCCACAGGCTCATGAAGTCCTGAGTGTTGCGGTACATGCCGTAGAAATCGGCCATCGAGTCCCATGGCGGCACCGGCTCCGTCTCGCCCGGGGGTTGGGTCCCCGACCCGAGTTGTGAGCCGGGCCTCACCCCCGGCCTCTCCGCGTATTCGACGAGATCGTAGCCGGCGCAGAAGCCCGCCCCCGCGCCCGTCACCACGATCACGTGGACGCCGTTGTCGGCGTTGGCACGGGCGACCGCGTCCGCCAGTTCACTCGGCATCCGGCCGTCGATCGCGTTCATACGCTCGGGGCGATTGAGCGTGATGGTTGCGACTCGGCCATCGACCTCGTAGCTGATCGACTTGTAATCCATTTGGGTTCCTCTGCCTTTCATCCCGGCTTGCCGAAAGGACCGCAATCCCGGCTTAGTTCGACCCCCACGGATAAAGCCCGGGAATGAATATCGTAAGTGCGCCGGCGACGGCTATAGCAATCAATGAGCCGGCGGCAAACAGATTCCACGCGTGGGGCCTCAATACGCCCAAGGTGACGATTAAGAACAGTATTGGCAAATCAAGAAAATGAGTAAACGTCGGTACCGCAGCAGCGCGCGCTTTCTCCAACTCGGCGGTAAATGCGCCGATGCGCAAAGCCTCTCGCGTCAAACGCCGCAAACGCACGAAGTAGAGGCGCGTCACGGTGTTGCCCTCGCGGTGGCGGCGCGGAGAATCTTGGCCTGTGCCCACTCTGCGCCGGCGGAATGCGGGATTCGCGGCGCGCGCTCAGTAATGACAACCTTTGCCCGGAGCATCTTTTTCGCGCGACGGGACACCGATATGCGACGACCGCGTCAAGTGGTATCGCAGAGGGTTTGCCGGCGTAAGGGATCAGAATGTGCCGTGGCGGCCGGCGCCCTCGGCAAAACGCTTCGCTCCCGCCAGAGACTCCCCCGATTCGATGGTCGCGATCCCGTGGCGGTATTCGTTGGCCAGCGCCTGGCTAAGTCCCATTCCCCACTGCTCGTAAGCGGACATTCTGTCCGAGCGTAGGCATCGCTGGGGAAAGGCCGCCAGCCCGGCGGCCAGTTCCTTTGCTGCGCCAAGGGCTCTGCCCGGTTCGGCCAGCCGGTTGGCGAGTCCCATCTGAAGCGCCTCCTCGGCGCCGACGGCTCTGCCGGTCAGTATCAAGTCGAGGGCGTGGCCCATGCCGATGAGCCTTGGCAGCCGTATCGTTCCGCCATCGACCAGCGGCACGCCGAAACGGCGGTTAAAGACGCCGAAGACAGCGTTGCGCGCGGCCACCCGCAGGTCGCACCAGAGGGCCAGCTCGAAGCCGCCGGCCACGGCATAGCCTTCGACCGCGGCGATAACCGGCTTCTTAAGGAGCATTCGCGTGCAGCCGAGTGGTCCGTCGCCCTCGGGCAGCACGATATTGCCCTGCTGGCGAGCGTAGCTCTTGAGGTCGAAGCCGGCGCAGAAAGTCCCGCCGGCGCCCGTCAGCACGGCAGCGCTAAGAGCGGGATCATCGTCGAAGCGCCGGAAGGCGTCGGCGAGCGCTTTGGCGGTGGCGCGGTCGAGCGCGTTTCTTACCTCGGGGCGGTTGATGGTGACCACCGCGATTTCACCTTCGGGCTGGTAACTAAGGCTGTCCATTGGTGCCTCCGGGTTATGGTTGGCGCAGGCCGTTTCTTGCCGGGCCTCCGGGCGGTTGAGGTGGGCGCCGGAGGTTGTGGCTTTGGCGCGCCGATTATCACGCCACGTTGGCTCTGATGCAACAACACCCGGCGCCGATTCTAAGAGAGCACCGCGAAGCGTGGCCGCGGGCGCCGGCAGGGAGCGGCAAGGCTTGGCGCGGGCTATAGTCGGCAGGTCTGGCCCGTGGGGCCGGTTGTACCCGAACCTCTGGTGCCGTTGAATGTGGCATATGGCACGATTTGATGGCGCGAAAGTGAAGATTGATAAGTTCGGGCGGATCGTCGTCCCGAAACCTTTGCGGCAGCGCCTTGGACTAACGGCCGCGGCTGAACTGGAGGCGCTGGAGCAGTTGGGCGGCCTCTTGCTGCGGCCGGTAGAGGAAGCTCCGGCGATGGCGAGGGTCGAGGGCTTGTGGGTCCACCGTGGCGCGGCACAACCGGGGACGGACTGGGAGCATCTGATTCACCAAGGGCGCGAGGAGCGGATCGGATCGGTTTTGAAGACGTAAGCGGCCAGCGCCGCGAGCAGCCGCTCGTTGTCGGGCCGCAAGCGGACGCCGACACGGTAAAAGCCGGCGGGACATCCGGCAAGGCCGTTTAAGTCGCGTAGCGCGATAGCGCGGCGCAAAAGGAAACGCCCGAGGTCGCCAAGTTCGCGCTCGCGCGCAAGCCTGAACATCAGGAAGTTCGCCGCCGGCGGGATAACCCGCATCCCTTCAAGGCGTGAGAGTTGGTCTTGCAGCCACTGCCGCTCGCGTTGCACGGTGCGGCGCGTCCGCTCGATAAACGGCGCGGCGGCCTCGATACAGGCGAGCGCCACCTTTTCGGCTACGGCGTTGACCGACCAGGGCTCCAGCCCCTGCCCAAGCCGGCTTATCAGGGCGGGCGCAGCCAGCAGATAGCCAATTCGCAGTCCCGGCAGCGCAAAAATCTTGGTGAGCGAGCGCAGCACCACAAGTCCGCTATGCGGGCCAAGCAGCGCCGCTGCCGAGCGGGCATCGTCGGCAAACTCGATAAACGCTTCGTCGATCACCAGGCGGCATCCAATGCGCTCACAGTGCTTGGCGAGCGCCTGCAGATCGTCGAAGGCAAGCAGCGTACTGGTTGGGCTGTTCGGACGCCCAACAAAGAGCGCGTCGGCGCCGGTGGGCAGCCCTGTGGCAATCTCATCCGCCGAAAGGCAGAAGCCGCGCTCGGGCGGCATTGCCAGCATGCTCGGTGCCGAGCCGGCTAAAACCAGCGCATTGGAGACCTCGCTGAAGGTCGGTACCACCACGGCAGGCCGGCTTGGCCTGAGCACGCGCGCCAGCAGGTAGATAAGCTGCGTCGAGCCGTTGCCGACGATCACGCTGTCGGCGCTGACCCCGTGCCAGGCGGCAATTCGCCGGACGAGATTGGCGCTGTACGGCGAAGGGTAGCGGGCGGCCTCCTTCCAGGCCGACCGGTAGGCTTGCAGCGCTTGCGCCGGGGCGCCGAGCGGGTTGATACTCACGCTGAAGTCAAGCACGCCGGCGCCCGCCTCGCCGCCGTGCGTGCGATCGAGTCTTTCCGACCTATCGCTCAATGGAAGACCAGCGCGCGGGCCGCCGCCAGAAAGAGCGTTGCCAGGGCTATCGTGTACCAAACCAGGAACCTGGCCGCGCGAATCTCAACCGGCGCCGCCACCCGCTCGGGCCGGCCGAGCCGCGGCCGCGCTTCAACCGAGCCCTCGTAAGCGACGCTGCCGCCGAGCTCAAGGCCGAGCGCCCCCGCCATCGCGGCTTCGGGATAGCCGGCATTGGGGCTCGGATGGCTCGCGGCGTCGCGCCGCATCGTTTGCCAGGCCGGCTGTGCTCTGCCCAGCAGCAGGCCAGCAACCCCGACCAGCGCACCGGCGGTCAGCCTGGCCGGAACAAAGTTCAGCAGATCGTCGAGGCGCGCTGCGGCCCGGCCAAAGTAAAGGTAGTGCTCGTCGCGATGGCCCACCATCGAGTCCAGCGTGTTGACCGCCCGGTAGACCATTGCCGCCAGAGGTCCTCCCACGAACAACCAGAAAAGCGGCGCCACAACGCCGTCGCAAGTGCTCTCGGCAAGCGACTCGATGGTGGCCCGGACCATCGCTGGCAAATCAAGCTCCTGCGTATCGCGTCCGACCAGCGCCGGCAAGAGCCGGCGTGCCTCTTCAAGTCTGCCGGCCTCGAGCACGGCCTCGATTCTTTGGGCGGCGCGGTCGAGCTCTCTTGCCGCCACCGTGGTCCAAGCCAGCACCACTGCCGTCGCGCCGGCCCACCAAGGCCCCAAAGCTGCCGCCAGGCGCAGCAGGCCAAGCGCGGCCAGCGCGCTTGCACCGCCGACCAGTCCAACCAGCAGGGCGCCGCGCGCAAGGTCCGCGCGCGGGCTGCCGCGCCAGAGCGTGCCCTCGCCCCACGCGGCCAGCGCGCCGATAAGCCTGACCGGATGGCCCGCCCAATCCGGGTCGCCCAGCGCAAGGTCGAGCAGGAGCGCGGCCAGGATAAGCCATGCGGGCAGGTACCAGGCGAAACTCACCGCCTTGCGTCGGGGGTCGGGCCGCTAGCGTCGCGTCCCGCAAATAGATGCGGCGAGCGCTGGTTGGCCATGCTGAACGCCGGCGAAGAATCTCGCAGCCGCCATTTTGGCGGCCGCGACGGGTGCTTTTCGCCAGGTCGCGGCAGCTCGCGCGGCCACGGAAGGCCGCGCGAGCTCCTTCGATTTCGCTCGCCCAGAGGGTCCCTCGCCTTCGGCTCGGGATGGGCGCAGCGCCCAACTCGCTTCGCGCAGGATGACAACTCCTTGGGTGCCGCTTATTGATGGGACGGCATACCGGCGGGCGCCGGATACAAGGCGCTTCGCGCGACGGCGGTGACGCCCTGCAGCCGCCGCACGGCCGGCTTTGCGCTCGCGTCGGGCGAGCCTGGCTTGTCCCGCCGACGGCTTGAGGCGACGCTTGCTGGTCTGCGTGCTCAAGGCGGGGGTTTGCCGCTCTTTAGGCCAGCGCTTGGCGCGCAGCCGTTAGCACCGCGTCGAAATTGGGTTGGTTGCCGACCTCGGGCACGTACTCGACGTGGCGCAGCCGGTCGTCCCGGTCGGCCACGAAGACCGCGCGGGAGAGCAGCCGGAGCCCTTTTACCAGCGTGCCGTAGCTTTCGCCGAAGGTGCCGTCGCGATGGTCGCTAAGCGTCACGACCTTGTCGACGCCGGCCGCGCCGCACCATCGCGCCTGCGCAAAGGGCAGGTCCATCGAGACGGTCAGAATTACGACGTCGCCGGAAAGTCCGGCTGCCTCCTGGTTGAAGCGCCGGGTCTCGGCGTCGCACACCGGGGTATCGAGCGAAGGCACGCTGGCGATTATCTTGACCTTGCCTTTGAAGTTGTCGAGCGTGACCGGCTTGGTAATGTCCTTGCCGACCAAGGTAAACGGCGGTGCTTTTTGCCCTGGTTTGAGTTCCGGTCCGACCAGGGTGAGCGGGGTGCCACGAAGCGTGGCGGCATTCTTGCGTTCTTCGGCCATGGCCGATTCTCCTCTGTGAAAATTGCCGGCGCGCAGGCGAGCGCGCCGGCAGCTTAGCTTGGGCCGCGCGCCGCCCTTCGGCCGAGGCCGGGAGGGCTGCCCGGCAGTTAAAGCAACCAGACCGTCAGCGCGAGGCGGCTCTGCCGCGCGCCCGGTCCATCGTGTCGGCTTTCTCCTTCGAGGGAATCGCCGGCATGTAGCCGGCGGTGTAGTCGGTTTCCTCCCAGGAGCGATCTTCCGGGTCCCAGACGTAAGGCAGCCGGAAAATCTCGCCCGGGCGTCCTATTCTTTCGAAGGCCCAGAGCGCGTCGCGCAGAATCCGGCGCTGCAGCTCGGGCTCGTCCGGCCTGCCGCTCTCGTGACCCAGCGGAAAGTCGAGGAAGACGGCCCGCGGCGGCTTTACCGCCTGCGTGATGTCCAGCGCCGAGGTCATGCAAAGCGATGGAATTCCGGCCTCCTCCGCTGCCCTGGCGATCAGTCCGACGGACTGATGGCATACGGGTCAGGCGGGCACCAGCAACAGCGCGTCGGCGCCGCCGGCGCGGACTTCCTCGATAAGCGCCGGGCCAAGCTCGGTGCGCACCCGCCGTGCCGAGTAGACGCCGCCCATGAAGCTTAAGGCAGGGTCCATCAGCTCGCCGATAAGCCCCTCGGCCTCCAGCTCGCGCATCCGCTCCAGCGGAAAGACGCAGTTGGGGTCGCGCCGGACGTCCTCGGTGCGGTAGCCGAAATGCCAGACGGTCAGCTCGGCGCGGCTGGCGTCTTTGGGCACGCGCCGGTAGGAGGTATCCTCGCGATGAAACCGCGGCTGGTCGCGGTAGAGAATTCCGCCCGAGCATGCGAGCGCAAGCCTGGACTCGGAAAGCGGCTTCTTAAGCGGCGTCCAGGGAACGTCGTGGTTGACCACCCAGCGGTAGGGCGCGAAGGCCTTGTAAAGCTCGCGCGTTCTCGGAATGTACGCTACAGCCATCGGATGCAACTCCTTGACCGGTGCGCCGGCGCCGGTACCGGCCGTTTCCGGGCGGCCACAAACGCAGCCCCAAAATCGTCCATTTATAGTACGCCCGAGCCGCAGCCGCGGCAAAGCCGGCCACCGCGTGGCGGCAGGGGGGAAGCGTAGCGAGCAGCCCTCTTCTGTCATTGTGAGCGAGGCGCGTGCGCGGGCCTGGCCTTGCTCCCCTTGTTATGTTGCCGGAGAGTTCGCCAAGGGATTTGAGCAATGGGCGCGCCAGCTCCGCTCCCCTCGCCCCGCCCGCGAAGCGGGAGAGGGGCAGGAAAGCGCGTGTCCGGCGCGCGCGGCAGGCCGTTGCGCGTCGTGGGTCTCGGCGTTGCGCGCGTATTGGTCGGCGGGGTGCGCAGGACCGCGCGAGGTCGCGCTTCGTTCAGGATGACAGAAAACGGGGTGCGACCATTGCATGGCAGCGGGCGGTCGAGGCGCTGCGAGGCCGGCGGCGGCTTCTGCTACTATGGCGTTGCCAACGGTAACGGCCGAAGGCAAAGCGCCTTGGCCGCCCGAACACACGCTTAGGAGGCGTCGATGATTTACGAGCTTCGTACCTACAGCCTCGTAATGGGCGCGGTGCCCGAGTACCTGGAAGTGGCCAAGACCAAATTACTCCCGGTTTTGGCGGAGCACGGACTTAAGCCGCTGGCATTTTGGTCCACGGAGATCGGCCCGCTAAACGAGGTGCTGCATCTGTGGGCGTACGAGGACTTGAACGAACGGCAGACCAAGTGGCGCGCCTGGGGGCGCGACCCGCGCCGCTCCGAGCTGGTGCCCAAGCTGCGCCAGCTTATCGTTGCGCAGAGCAACAAAATCCTCAGCCCGGCCGACTTCTCGCCGATGAAGTAAGGGTGCGGCCCGAAGCGTGGCGCGAAAAGCGGTCGTTGTCGGCTCGGGCCCGGTCGGCGCCTCGGTCGCCCGCCGGCTGGCCGAGCGCGGAATGTCGGTCTTGCTGATCGAGGCCGGCGCGCCGACGACCCCTCGGCAGGCTCGGGGCAGCGCTTCTCCGCCGGGCTCGCATCTGCGCAACGAGCCGGGCCTGGCGGACGATCCGACGGCGTTTTTCGAGGCGCTGCTTGAGCGCTGTCGTTTCTTTAATCCCAAAGCGTCGGCTGAGGGGCTGCCCGGGGCCGCCGAGAGCCGCAATTTCGGCGGCCAGGGAATCTTGTGGACCAACAACTGCCCCGAGTTGCAGGCGAGGCTGGACCGTTGGGACGCCCTTGACGATCGGGGCTGGGAGGAGCGTTACGCCGAGGCCCGCGCCGTCTTGGGGGTAAGGACCGACCTGGACGCCGGCGGCGTTCTCGGCCGCTCTGTGGCAGAGCGGCTGAGCGCTCACTTCGCCGCCGCGGGCTCGACACGGCGAGCGGCTGCGCTGCCCACGGCGGCGCGCCGACTTCCCGACGGGCGCGTCCATTGGACCGCGCCGGCCGATATTCTCGATGATCTGCCGCCCGAGGTGCGCTCGCGGATCGAAATAAGGACCGGCTTGGAGGTGCGACGGCTGGAAAGACGCGGCCGGACGGTAGCTGCACTCGTGCTTGGAAGCGGCCGCCTCGAAGACTTCGGCGCGGTGGTTATCGCCTGCGGCGCGGTGGGTAACGCGATGCTGCTTCACGCCTCGGGTATTCGCCCCTACGCGCTCGGCCGCTGGCTGCACTACCATCCGCTGCTCTTCGCCCAGGTGATGCTCGACCCGGCGTTGTGCGCCGGCGCGGACGCGGATAGTGCGGCGCCGGGGCCGCGCCTGTTTGTTGCGCCGACAGCGCAGGCGCCGTGGCATTCGATGTTCCTGCGGGACATTTTTCCCCGGCTCCCGGATGCCGAACCGGCGCCGTCCCGGCGCACGCTTGACTTCCAGTTTCTCGCGCCGGTTGTGCCCCGCGCCGAGCATCGGATCGATTTCGAGGCCGCCGCCGGCCTCCGCTTCGAGGTGACGCTCAGCGAGGAAGACCGGGCGTGCGTTGCGGCGATGCGCTCCGACATGGACGAGTGCGCGCAGTTGCTCGGCAGATGGCGGCGCGGATGCGAGCCGCAAGAAAATCCGCCGGGCTTTTCACATCTGATGGGCACCACCCGGATGGGCCGCAGTCCGGAGAACAGCGTGGTTGATCCGACCGGCAGGGTCCACGGCTTTGACAACCTGTTCGTGGCCGGAGTGGGCATCGTGCCGGTTGCCATCGCGGTTAATCCGACGCTTACCGCGGTGGCCCTGGCACTGGTCAGCGCCGACGCGATCGCCGGCGCGGCCGGCTGCTGAAGGGGCCGCGCCTACAGGCCGGTTATGCTGTAGCCGAGGTCGACGTAGACGGTCTGACCGGTGACCCCGCCGGCCAGGCAGCTCAATAGCGCGACCGCCATGGTGCCGACTTCTTCGGGCTTCATGGCGCGGCTAAGCGGCGCGCGCCCTTCGGTTTCGTGGGCCATGGTGTAGTAGTCGCGGATCGCCGAGGAGGAGAGCGTGCGTGCGGGGCCCGCGCTGAGCGCGTTGACGCGGATATTCTTCGGCCCCAGGTCCAGCGCCAGGTAGCGCACGCAGGCCTCGAGCGCCGCCTTGGCCACTCCCATGACGTTGTAATTGGGCACGGCGCGCACCGCGCCCAGGTAGGTAAGCGTCAGGATGGAGCCGCCGCCGCGCGCCTCCATCAGCGGCTCGGCCGCCCGCGCAAGCGCCACCAGCGAGTAAGCGCTTATCTCCAGCGCCTTGGCAAAACCGGCGCGGCTTACGCTGATAAACCGGTCGCGCAGGTCTTCGCGCTCGGCGTAGGCCACGGCGTGGACCAGCATGTCAAGCCCGCCCCAGCGCTCCCTTAGCGCGGCGAAGACTGCCTCGATCTGCGCCTCCGAGCTGACGTCGAGGGAGCCGAAAATGTGTGCGTCGATCGAGGCCGCCAGGGGGCGCACCCGCTTTTCCAGGGTTTCGCCCTGGTAGGTCATCCCGACCTCGGCGCCTTGCCCCTTGAGCTCGCGGGCAATCGCCCAGGCAAGGCTGCGTTCGTTGGCCACGCCGATAACCAGTGCCCGGCTATTGTCGACAATTCCCATAAGAGCCAAACCTCCCGCGGCGCGGGTGCGGCCCGTGCGATCCGGGCAGGCCGGCGCCTCAAGCCGTAATCTTCATCCCGTCGTGGGCGATTTCCAAGGCCAGTTCCCGGCGGCGGTCGAGCACTTCGCCGCCGGCGTGGGTCAGCACCATGCGGCCGGCGTCGAACTTCGACCGATTCGCCTCGATAAGCGGGTAGTCGAGGTGGAAGTCACGGTGGCGCGTCTGGAAGTAGGTGCATTCGCACAAGAACAGGTCGGTTTTTTTGGCCAGCGTGAGCAGCCGTTCGGTCCATCCGGTGTCGCCCGAATAGGCGATCGTCTTGCCGCCGGCGGACAGCCGAAAAGCCAGCGACACGTCCGGGTTGGTGTGCGGCGTGCGCATCGCGGCTACCTCGACCGGCCCCAGGCGCACGCTGGTCTCGGGATTAAGCACGACGAACTGAAGCCGGCGCCTGACCGCGCTTGCGTCGCTGCGCGGGTACATCGCCTTGAACAGCCGCCAGGTGCGGGACTCGAGATGGCGCGGGCCGGCAACCATCAGCTTTCGCCGGCGCGGCTTCTCCCACAGGTAGTCCAGGATAAGAAACGGTAGTCCGGCGAAGTGATCCCCGTGCAGATGGCTTATCAGGACGAGATCGATATCGTTGGGCTGCAGCCCTTCGCGCTTCATTGCGGCGAGCACCGACGGGCCGGCTTCCATCAGCAGTTTGAAGCCGCCGGCTTTGAGGTAATAGCCCGACTGTAGTTGGCCCCGGCTGCCGAAGGCGTCGCCGGCGCCCAAAACCGTAACTTCCACTAAGCCCACGGGCTTTGTTCGCTATGCGGAGTTGTCCCGCCGGGATTGGCAGCCATGTTAACGCTTGCGTGCCGGCTTGGGCAACGTGCGCCGGCGCGCTAAATGGCCTCAGCTTGCGGCCTCGTCTTCGGACTCCTCGAGCATGGCGGCCGGCAGCACCTCGGGATCGAGTTCGGCGACGAAGCGGGAGACCGCGCTCATCGTGTAGCCTTGCGCGCGCTGGAACATGTAGACCGGGTAGCTCAGGTAAAGCTCGTCGCGGGCGCGCGTTACGGCGACGTAAAGCAGGCGGCGCTCCTCCTCGAGCGCCTGCTCGTCGACCACTTGCGCGGCGGGGAAGCGCCCCTCGCAAAGCCAGATGACGAAGACCACCCGCCACTCCAGCCCCTTGGCCGAGTGAATCGTGCTAAGCGTGAGTATCCCCTCGCGGTCGCGGTCGGCGCCCGCCACGCCGGCCACCGCGTCGGCCGTCGGCTCGAGTACCATCTCGGCGACCATCGCCTCCAGGCTGCGGTAGCGCTCGGCGAGATTGTGCAGATGCTCGAGGTCGCGCTCGCGCCTAGGGAAGTCGTCCGGGTAGGCGTCGCGCAAAAGCGGCCGGTAATACTCGAGCACCTGGGCCAGCTTTTCGGCCGGCCGGCCGCGGCTCTGCGCCAGCCCCGCTAAAAGCTCGCCGAGGCGCCGAAGCCCGTCACGCGACGGACCGGCCTTCACCCCGGCCAGCGCCGCCTGCTCGGCGATGGCGCCCGGTGCGGCACGCTGGGCGACCATCCGGTCGACCAGCGCCGCGCCCAGGCGCGAGCCGACTCCGGGCAGCAGCGTCAGCGCGCGCAGCCAGGAAACCGCGTCGGCCGGGTTGACCAGCACGCGCAGATGGGCCAGCACGTCCTTGATATGGGCCGCCTCGACGAACTTTAGCCCGCCCCGCTTGACGAACGGGATATCGCGGCGCTGCAGCTCCAGCTCGAGATCGAAGGAGTGAAAGCCGGAGCGGAACAGCACCGCCATCTCTTCCAGCGCAACGCCCGCCTCGCGCAGCTCGAGCACCCGCTGGGCGACGAACCGGGACTGCATCCGCTCGTCCTCGGCCCGCACCAGCAAGGGACGGGACGGGCCGCTGCGGGTGGTGAAGAGCGTCTTGGCGTACTTCTCCGGGGCGCGCGCGATGATCGCGTTGGCCAGGTCGAGAATACTCTGGTAGGAGCGGTAGTTTTGCTCGAGCTTGATGACCCGGGTGCCGGGGAAAACGGCCGGGAAGTCGAGAATATTGCGGTAATTGGCGCCGCGAAAGGCATAGATCGACTGGGCGTCGTCGCCCACCACCATGACATTGTCGTGCGCGGCGGCCAGCAGCCGCACGACGCGGGCCTGGACCAGGTTGGTGTCCTGGAACTCGTCGACCATTATCTGGCGCCATCGCTCGGAGAGGCGCTCTCGGGTGGGTTGATGCTTTTCCAGGAGTTCGACCAGCCGCCACAAGAGATCGTCGTAGTCCAGAAGCCCGCGCTCGGCCTTGTAGCCCTGGTAGGCTTCGGCCAGCGCCGCGATCGCCGCACCATGTTCGATCAGGTGCGGGAAGTCGGCTTGCAGCTCCTCCTCCAGCGTGCGGCACTTGTTGCGCGCCATGCTGATCACTTCGGCGAGCGTGCCCTTTTTGGGAAAGCGGCGGTCCTTGGAGCCGAGTCCCATGCGGGCGCGCAAGAGATTGAGCGCGTCGGCGGCGTCCGCGCTGTCGAGAATCGTGAAGTTCGGCCTAAGCTCAAGCACCGAGCCGTTACGGCGCAGCACCAGGTTGGCGAACGAATGGAAGGTTCCCCCGGCTACCGCCCGGGCCGCCGCCGAGCCCAGCAGCCGCTCGACCCTGCCGAGCATCTCCTCGGCCGCCCGCCGGGTGAAGGTCAGAAGCAGGATCGACGCCGGAGCAACGCCGTTCTCGATAAGCCAGGCGACCCGGTAGATAAGCGTGCGCGTCTTGCCCGAGCCGGCCCCGGCAACCACCAGAGCCGGTCCCTGCCGATGGGTTACGGCCGCAAGCTGGGCAGGATTGAGCGCAGCGGCGTAGTCCAGGCGCGTGCCGGTCGCCCGGCGTTCGCCCGGGGGCGCCGGACGCACCACGATCGTACGCTCGTCCACAGCAAGCGCAGTTCTAGCATGGGCGGCTGGCGCGGCAAAGCAGCCACGCTGCCCGCAGCGTGCCGCCCGCCTACGGCGGTGGAACGTTATCCAGGTCGGGCGCCGGCCGGATGCCGTAGCGCTGGATTTGGTCGAGCACCCGGTCGAGCGTGACCGGCTCTGCCGCAGCCTGCGCCGGCGCCGCGCCTTGGGCGCCGGCGTTGTGGCCGAGCTCTTTCAGTTCCGGGCGGACCGCAATGCGGTCGGTGATGGTGACGTTGGACTGTCCGAGGAAGGATTGCACCTCGTGTTCGGCTTTCTTGCGTTCGTCGTCACTGGCGACGAAGCCGTAGAGCAGCACCTGATGGGTGCCGTCGGAGGCAAGCAGGACCTGCGCGCCGACCAGCGGCAGAGCGTGCTGGCGAAGAAACTGGCTTAGCTCGCGGCTGGCGTTGCGTTCGACCTGGGTGCCGGCGGCCTGCGCGCGCGCGCCGAATGCGGCAATCCCGAGCACGACAACCGCCGCCAGCGGCCACCAGGAACGGCGCCAAGACCCTTTGCTGCTTTGCGTCATATCGTCGTCGACGCCGGGCGAGGCCGAGAAACGACTTCTCCAACTCTCAAGCTAGGTTGGGCAAGCCTCCAACGCAATCGGGGCAGCGCGGCGTATCCGCCCTGCCGGCGCGGCCAAGCCAAGGCGCCGGGCCGGCACGGATGGCTCAAAGGACGCGTGCCCCCATGGTTTGCGGACGGGAGCGCTCCGACTATGCTACCATCAGCGGGGTCGAGTCGGGCCGCAACGCGTCCGGGCTGCTTGCGCCGTTCCCATCCCGGTCGCCGGGCGGGAGTTTTTCGCTCCGCAATTGAATGGGCGCTTCGCCTCATCCGTCCAATTACCGGCAGCGCCGGCCGGCGCTGCCGGGCCGGGTGTTGTCTGGCGCGAAGCCAGGTCGGCAGGGCGGCCGTTGAGCGCGGCGCGCCGCGCTCGGCGAGCGCGAGTTTGGGCCAGCAGCCGACGGGATGCGAGTTGCATTGCCGTAGGAGGACGATAGGCAGTTGAACCGCTCAGTCGCCTTGAGTGCTCGGATGGCCACGCTGGCGGCGTTCAGCGCGGTGTTGACGGTGGTCTCGGTGTCGCCCTGCGGGGCTGCCCAGGGCCAGGCGCTGGCTGCGGTGCGACAAAAGCTCCCGCTCGTAGCCGTGCTTAAACCGCTTAGGCGCACCGCGGTTTACACGATCACCCTGCCCGGAGACCTCATCGGCTACTACGAGAGCGCGCTCCACGCCAAGGTGACCGGCTACGTCAAACAGGTTTACGTGGACAAGGGCGACCTGGTGACAAAAGGTCAGCCGATGGCCGAGATCGAGGTGCCGGAGCTTGCGGCAAACATCGAGCGGCAACGGGCGCGGGTCGCGATCACCCGACTTACCTACCAGCGCCTGCGCCGGGTCTGGCGCAGCGACCACCGGCTGGTGGCGCGGGAGGCGGTCGATATCGCCTATGCCAAGTATGCCGAAGCGAAGGGAGAGCTGGGCATTCTCACCACGCTTGAGGGCTACACCAAGATCGTCGCGCCGTACGACGGGGTGATTACCGGGCGCTTCGCCGACCCGGGCGCGCTCATCCGCGCCGGCGGCGGCCACTACGGCATCTCAGGCACTGGAGCCTTTGTCACGCCGTCGGTGACCGAGGGATCGGGCGGCCATCTTTACGGCGGCGGCCCGGTTTTGAGCATCGCGCGCATCGACCGGCTGCGCTGCTACGTCTACGTTCCGGAGAACGTGGCCCCGGCGATCTACAAGGGCATGCCGGCGCTCATCCGGGTGCGCGCCCTGCCGGAGCGCGGTTTCAAGGCCCAGGTGGCGCGCTTTGCCAGCTCGCTTGACCTTTCGACCCGCACGATGCTGGTCGAACTGGACCTGGACAATCCGCGCCACCGGCTCTACCCGCGCATGTACGCCAAGGTGACGCTGGAGTTGGAGCGCCATCCCAACGCGATTGAGTTGCCGGCGGCGGCGGTGCGCGGGGTGGGCGGCAAGGCCTCGGTGCTCGTCGTCCGCCAAGGCAAGGTAATCGAGCTTCCGGTCACCGCGGGAATCACCGACGGCAGGTTCACCGAGATCGTCAAAGGTTTGGGTGCCGAGGAGCTGGTTGCCAGCAACTACAGCAATGCGCTGGCGGACAAGGGCGAAGAGGTAACTCCGGTTCTGATGGATATCAAGCAGGTGGTCTGGGAAGGCGAGCTGAAAAGCCTTCAGTCAGACGCCGACGAATGACGAGGATGCGTCTCATGGCGACTCTGCAAAAAAAAAACTCTGTGCCGCCGCGTTCGTTCTGATTTGCCTGCCGATTGCCGCTTCCCTAGCGCCTGCGAGCGCGGCGGAAGTCCCGATCAAGCCCGGCAGCCAGCTTGGTCTCGACCAGGCGGTACGCATCGCCCTGGCCATCCATCCGCGCGAGCTTGAGTCCCAGTCGCGGGTCGGAGTGGCGGCCGGCGCCTTGGGGGCGGCGAAATCCGTGCTGCTGCCTCAGGCCTACAGCGCCACCGACTACCTGCGCTCAACTGAAAACGGCATCAGCAACACCGCCTACTTTGCGGACTGGGGCATGTTCGGCTTTCCGCGCTGGACCGGCCGTAACCATAACCTCGGCGTCGGCAACTTTTCTCAGAGCTCCGCCACGGAAAACAACTACATGGAAGGGCTCACGGTCTCCCAGTTCCTGTACGACTTCGGCCGGGTCAAGGGAATGATCGACCAGCGCAAGGCGCAACTGGACGAAGCCAAGGCGCGGCTCAAGCTGACCAACTTGAATCTCATATTCGAGGTGAACAAGCGCTACTACGCGCTGCTGGATGCGCACCAGATCGTCCGCGTCTACCGCCAGGCGATCGTGCAGCGGCGCGAGCATCTCCATCAGGCCGAGGTCATGGCCAAGGCGGACCTCAAGCCC
Organism: Deltaproteobacteria bacterium; assembly: GCA_021794015.1. Classification (GTDB taxonomy): domain Bacteria; phylum Desulfobacterota; class Binatia; order Binatales; family Binataceae; genus JAJYRQ01. Next base: position 65,941 of record JAJYRQ010000016.1, read on the forward strand.
GAGGTGGACGTTTACATTACCAAGGCCGACCTGGCGCGCGCCCAGATGCATCTGGTGCAGTCGGAAAACGCGGAGGCGGACGCCAAGGTGGGCCTGGACAACGCGATGGGGCTCAGCGGGCGGGCTCCGCAGTATTACCTGAGCACGCCTCTTTCCTGGGGGCCGGTTAAGGAGTCGCTGCCCGACTTGGTCAAGCTGGCTTTCGGGTTGCGACCCGACCTTTTGGCGCTGGAAGACGAGGCGCGCGCAGCCGGGGCGGTGATAACCCAGTACCGCAGCGACTTCTACCCTACGGTCGAAAGCATGGCCGGTTACGTGGGCATGGGGGTTGGGCTGCCGGTGGTCAGCAACGGCTATGTCGGCTTGCAGATGAGTTGGCCGATCTTCAACGGCTTTCGCACGGTCAGCCACATCGAAGAAGCCAAGGCTCAGGAGCAAACCGTCGAGCACGCCATCCAGGACCTCGAACAGCGGGTCATCCTGCAAGTGCAGACGGCGCTGCTCAACTGGCAGGCCTCGGTGGACGTCATCCGGCGGGCCATCCAGACGCGGGACGCCTCGCGCATCGAGCTCGAGCTTGCCTCCAAGCGCTACGTGGCCGGACTCTCCAACGTGGTCGAGCTGGACGATGCCCAGCGCCGCTACGTGGCCGACGACGCGGCCTACTACAATGCGCTTTACGGCTACTCGGTGGCCAAGGCCGAGACCGATTGGGCCACCGGCCGCGCGCTCGGGAACTACTGAGGCGGCTGGGTCGCGCGCGGCGCGCCGTTGGTGCTGCGCGCTTAGGTCGGGCGCGCCAGGTCGAGACGGAAAACGCTTAGCCGCCTAAGCCGCTCCGGGTCGTAGCGGCGCCACTTGGCGGCCGGCACCTCGGCGGGAGCGGCGCGGCGGAACTCCAGCCGGCTGAAGAAGCGAGCGGCGTTGTCCTCGACGGTGCAGGCAAAGACGTAGCGCAAGCGCCGCGCCCTGGCTTCGCCCACCACCTTGTGCAGGAGCTCGGCGGCTACGCCCTCGCCCTTGAAGCGGGTGAGCGTGTACAGGGCGGTTATCTCTCCGGCCCGTTCCCTGCGGTAGGGGGCGGCGAACAGGCAGCAGACGCCGGCCAGACGCTCGCTGCCCACTCGATAGACAAAGCAGGACGGCAAAAGCCGGGCGATCTCGTCGGCGGATCGGGGCAGGAGAAAACCCTCGTTTTGGCCCCGCAAGATGAGCGCCTCAACCTCGGCGAAATCGTCCATCGAGATCGGCTCGACCTGGCCGTAGCTCTGGCGGGTGAACAGCGTCCCGCTGCCGGTGAAGCTGAAAAGCTCCTGGTAGAGCCCGCGTGCCGAGGCCAGGTTGACCGAGGCCACGCCGTGCTCGAGCGCCCGCGTCGCCAGACGCATAAGCAGCCGGCGCGAGGCGGCAGCCCCTTGGCGGCCCAGCGCGCTTGGCAGGCGCCGCGATTGGACGAACGGCAGGCGCCGGCCGGCGGTGTCGACGAGCCCGCCCGCCCGATCGAGGATCACCAGCTTGAAGATGCCGAGCCGCGCGGCCAGCCGCAGGGCAAAGTTGCCGAGCACCGGCAAGTCGCCGGTGGCGGCCGCCGCCGCCAGAACGTTGCCCTCGCGCAGCCCGCGCCAGATTTCCGCCACGGTCTCGTCCGGCGGATAGGGGTAGGAGCGCAGGCCCTCGGAGGGATTGAACGTTGGTGCCGGTCGCCTGGGCAACAAACGGCCCAGTTGCTCGGTTAGCCGGGGAAATAGCGCCAGCGGGGCCAGGACCACGCAGCGGGTCTGGTTGCGCGCCAGCTCGCGCAGCGTGCGGCGCAGCGCTGCGCGCTCGCCCAGACTCCTGCCGCTGGGCGGCACCAGGAGGAAAAGCAGGCTCTTGCCGTGGAACTCTTCCAGGTAAAAGGTCTTCTCGCTGGGCAGTCCGGGCTTTGCCGAGCTACCCAGCTTAAGCGGCACGGAATCGACGGTTGAGTGAGCGTCCACGCGCGTGGGCAGCCGTGAGAACGCGGCTTGCGTCTTGGCCAGGCTATCCCGGCCTTGCGTCTTCTTCTCCCGGAGGATGGGTCCTGCGCTGCAACCTGGTCCAAGCCGCTTAAGCGGCTTGGCGAACGCCGTTGGCCGGCCGCTTATCCGGGCGATCCCGGCGAGCTGCTTCCGGGTGAAAAGATCGCCGAGAGCGCCGGGAGCGAGAGATCGGACGGCGCGGAAACGGCAGCCGGGTCCATTGCGGAGCCGACAATATCGCCGAGCGTTGCACGCGAAAAGACGCTGAGCAGCAAGCGCTGGCCCTCCGCCCACACCTTGAACATGCGGCAGGTTGGCTGCAGCGAACAGCCGGCCGCCCCTTCGACGCAAAGGTTCAGCCTGACCGGGCCCTCGACCGCTTCTATGATATCGCGAAAGGTGACTTGCCGCGGCGGCCGGGCCAACTGGTAGCCGCCGCCCGGACCGCGCCGGGCTCGCACCAAGCCGCTGCTCATCAGGTCGCGCACCACCTTGTCGAGAAAGTACTTGGGGATGCGTTGGCGGCGGGCGATTTCGCTGGCCCGGGCAATCTTGTCCGGCCGGTCTGCCAGGTCGATCATGGCGCGCAGCGCATACTCGACCCGGCGCGGTATCTGCATCAGGCCCATATCGCCTCTGCGCCGGTACTTTTAGCCGGCCTCGCGCTGGCGGCCGGGGCGGCGGCCGTTTGCTTCGGCGCCGCCGGATACCTCGCCGCCATGCTGAAGGAGCCGTTCCACATACTTGGCCACGATGTCGGCCTCGATATTCACCCTGTCGCCGGGCTTCTTCAGCCCTAGGGTGGTGTGCTTAAGCGTATGCGGTATGAGCGCGCAGGTAAAACGGTTTGCCTCGAGGTTAAAAACGGTGAGACTTACCCCGTCTACGGCAACCGAGCCTTTTTCGACAAGGTAACGCCTCTGGTCCGGACCCGCTTCGAACGTGTAGAGCCGACAATCTCCGTCTTTGCGCACGGCGCTGAGCGTGCCCGGTCCGTCGATGTGACCGAGCACAATATGGCCGCCAAGCGCCTTGCTCGGGGTAAGGCTTCGTTCCAGGTTGACCTTGCCGCCCGCCTTAAGCTGCCCCAGGTTGGTCCGCTCAACGGTCTCGCGGCTCAACTCGGCCGCGAACCACCCCCGACCCCGAGCAATGACCGTGAGGCAGGCGCCGTTAACCGCCACAGAGGCTCCCTGGCAAAGACTGGTTAGCGGCAGCCGGCTAGCGAGCCGCAGCCGCAACGCTTGCGGCCGGCGTTCAAGGGCGAGCACGGTGCCGATGTCTTCGACAATCCCGGTGAACACGTCTTCCAACTGCGGGGTCAGGCGGGCGCGGCCCTGCCGCCGGTTGGTCGTTGTATCGGAGTTCCCATTTGATGCGCCTTAATTATAGCCGAGCCGGGAGCCGCAGGCCCATGCTTGGCCGAAGACCAGGCCGTTGCCCTGTCCTCGCTGTCGAGCAGGCAGAGCGGCGCGCCTCGGGGTCGCGCCGCGCATGGCCGGGGCGGGCAAAGCCGGCTGGTGCGCCGGCAGCCGCGGTTTAGCCAAGCTGATTAGTGTCAATTTCGATCTGGGCGCGCCGCTTAAGCTCCTCGACAAACCGGGTCCAGGTGCGCTGGCGCCGCTCCTCGAGCAGTTGATCCTCAAAATCGCTCCTGGCCGCCAGCCAAGCTTGCTCGCTGGGCGGGCGCCGGGAGAGCAGCTTGATAAGGTACCAATCGCTTCCGTTCCCAAGCGCGCGGTTGACGATGCCGGGCACGGTGGTCAGGGCAGCAGCCGCCTCGATGGCCTCGGGAAATTTGCCGATACCCGGGACGAGATCGGAGGCGCGCGACAACTCGGTGCTTTTACCCAGCGGCAGGTTGTTGGCCGCGGCGACCGGCTCGAAGTCGGCCGGCGAGTGCATCTCTTTTAGCATCCGTGCGGCAAGGTTTTGCGCCTTCGAGGCCGCCAGCGTGCGGCTTAGTTCGTCCCGCACCGCGTCTTCAACCTGGGCCAGGGGTGGAATGGTCGAAGGCGCCCGCGTGACCACGCGGACAAGGTAGTACGACCCAGCTTCCTCGACGACGCGGGTTTGGCCCGGACTAAGGGCAAACGCGGTGCTGACCACTTCGGGTCGGCGGGCGAGCTCCTTGGGCGGCGCGTCCTGAGGAAAGGGACCGGTGCTTTCAACGCTAAGGGCGTGTTTTTGCGCCAAGGCGGCCAGCCGGATGCCGGATAGCGCCGCGCTCAGGTCGCTGTCAGCCGCCTGACGGGCAAGACGTCTCCCCTCCTGCCCTCTGAGCGCCGCCACGATGGCCGGGCGAGCCTGGTCGATGGTTTCGGTAGCTGCGGGGCGGACCTCGTCGACGCGGATCACATGGTAGCCGAACGGCGAAAGGGCGACCGTCATCCCGCCTGGGTTAAGCTTGAAGGCGGCCTCTTCGAAGGGTTTGACGAGCTGCCCGCGGGAGAACCAGCCGAGGTCGCCTCCCTGTTGGCGGGTTGCTTCGTCCTGCGAGTAGCGGCGGGCCAGGGCGGCGAAGTCCTCGCCCCTCTCGGCGCGCGCGAGAATCTCCCGAGCTTGTGCCTTGGCCGCCTCCTTTTGCGCCGTGGTGGCGCTTGCCTCCAGCCGAATCAGGATGTGGCGGGCGCGGACCTGCTCCGGATGGCGAAAGAGCGTCTCCCGCTTGTCGGCGTAATAGGTCTGGACCTGCCGGTCGGTCGGGGTAAAACCGGAAGCCAAAGTCTCGGGGTCGTAGCGGATATACTTGATGCTGGTCCGTTCGGGCAGCCGAAAACGTTCTTGGTTCTTGCCGTAAAAATCCGCAATCTCGGCGGCGCTAGGGTGAATCTCGCCCAGAAAACGGGCGTAGGGCACCTCGATATAGGACAACTCGAGACGCTCATTGCGCAGCCGAAACTCATGGCGCGCCTCGGCGTCGCTTATCACCACCGCCTGTTCGATTACCTGGCGCGCCATGTCGGCCAGAAGCGAGCTGCGGGTCGAGGCCTCGAACTCGGCCGGCAAAAGGCCGCTGGCGCGCAGCACTCTCTGGTAGGCGGCGAAATCGAAACTGCCGTTGACCTGGAAGGCCGGCGCCTGCGCAATTGCGCGGCGCAGTCGGGCGTCGCTTACCCGCAGGCCAAGCCGGCGCGCTTCGTCCTCGACCAGGGTGCGATCGATAATCTGGGAAAGCGCGTACTGCCGCAGGTCGATCCCTTTAAGCATCGCCGCGGCGTTTGCCCCGTATTTTTCCTGGGCGGCCCGGCGGATTTGGTCCACCTCCTGGTTGAGTTCCAGCGCCAGGATTTTGTGGCCGTTGACGATTGCCAGCGGGCGAATCCGAGAGAACAGCCCGGAGCCGATACCCCAGAAAACAAAAACCACCACCAGCAGGAATAGGACAACTCTGACGGTCCAGGAATAAGCGTGTTTGCGCATCAGGCTTAGCATCGTTAACAAATGATAACAGAGGTTTTTGCGCCGACAATGCACCGGACTCCTTGCTCGGCATGAGAACTCTTTGTTAGCCTGAACAACGGGCGGTCAAACGCCGGGCTCCAGCTAGGTCGCAAAACAGGGTTCCAGTCCAGGCCGCGGGCGTGTGCCTGTCGGCATCGCTGGCGGGCTGGGGTCTTAAGCGGACAGGGTGGCGCGCTGAAGGCGGCGGCGCAGGGAGGCTGGAAAACGGCAATTTTGCAGTGCTGAAATCACTTCTTGGGTGGTTCTCCAACGATCTGGCGATCGACCTGGGAACCGCGAACACGCTTATCTACGTCAAGGGCGAGGGGATTGTCTGCAACGAGCCCTCGGTGGTTGCAGTTCAGAAGGACTCGCGCGGGGCGCGGCGGGTGCTGGCGATCGGCGCCGAGGCCAAGAAAATGCTGGGTCGCACGCCGGGGTCGATCGTGGCTATTCGTCCGCTCAAAGACGGCGTGATCGCCGACTTTGAGGTCACCGAGAGCATGCTGCGCTACTTCATCCAGAAGACCCACAATCGGCGCTTTCTGGTCCGCCCGCGCATCGTCATTTGCGTTCCCTTCGGCATCACCGCGGTCGAAAAGCGGGCGGTGCGCGAGTCGGCCGAGTCGGCCGGCGCTCACGAAGTTTACCTGATCGAGGAGCCGATGGCGGCCGCGATCGGCGCGGGCCTGCCGATTACCGAACCGACCGGGAACATGATCGTTGACATCGGCGGCGGCACCACCGAGGTCGCGGTTATCTCGCTGGCGGGCGTGGTTTTTTCGCGCTCGGTGCGGGTGGCCGGCGACAAGATGGACGAGGCGATAATCCAGCACATCAAGCGCAAGTACAACCTGCTGATCGGCGAACGGACCGCCGAACTGATAAAAATCACCGTCGGTTCCGCCTACCCGGGCAACGAAATCCAGACGATGGAGATAAAAGGGCGCGACCTGGTGGCTGGCGTGCCCAAGATTATCGAGATAACCGACGAGGAAATTCGCGAGGCGCTGATGGAGCCGGTCCATCAGGTGGTCGAGTCGGTGCGAATTGCGCTTGAGCGCACGCCGCCGGAACTGGCCGCCGATATCGTCGACAAAGGCATCGTGTTGGCCGGCGGCGGTTCTCTGCTGCGCAACCTCGACGTGCTCTTGCGCGAGGAGACCGGGCTTCCCGTGACGCTGGCCGACGATCCGTTGACGGCCGTGGTCATGGGTGCGGGCAAGGTGCTCGACGAAGAGTCGCTGCTTTGGGACGTGACGGTGGACTGAGCAAGCAGGCTGGCGCCGCCGCGTCGCGCCGGGGCGCGGCCGGGTAAAAGAGCGTGAGAGGCAACTTCCTGTGGCGCCATCGCGTCGCGCTGACGGCCGGAGCGCTGCTGGTCTTTTCGGCGCACCTCATCTGGGCCGGTGTCCCGCGGGCCGGATTCGCAGCCGAGACCGCGCTGCTGGACATACTGCGTCCGGCGCAGCTTGTTCTGGTGCGGGCCGCCGGCGCCTGGCACGGCTTGATTAGCCGCTACCTGGATTTGGTGGGCGTGGCGCGGGAAAACCGGGCGTTGCGGCAAAGGCTGGCCGTGCTGGAGAGCGAACAGGTCAGGGCAGCCGAGTTGGAAGCGGAAAACCGCCGCCTGCGCCGCTTGCTCGGCCTTAAACAGTCGCTCGGCTACGACGCTGCCGTCGCGCGGGTGATCGGCGGGGATGCCACCGGCCTGGCGCGTACGCTCGTCCTGAGTCAGGGCGCGCAGGACGCGATGGCGGTCGGGATGCCGGTGATTACCCGCGAAGGGGTGGTGGGCAAGCTAATCGCGGTCGGCCGCCATTCCTCGCGGATGCTCCTGATAAACGACCACAACGCGGCGCTGGACGCCGTCGACCAGGTAAGCCGCGTGCGCGGCATCGTGGCGGGCGACCTCCAAGGCGGCTTGCAGATGAAGTACGTGGGCGTGGCCTCGGCCGTCAAGGTTGGCGACCCGGTGGTTACCTCGGGCAAGGACGGCGTCTTTCCTCGGGGACTGCTGGTCGGCCGCGTGGCGGCGGTGCAGAGTGAGCCGCTGGGCCTGTTTTTGCGGGTGCGGATTGCGCCGGCGGTTGATTTTGTCCGGCTGGAAGAAGTTCTGGTGATCCGTCGGCCCGATTCGGGTCAGGCGCCGGCCCCGGGACGTTGACCTGCCCGTGCGCCTGGCGCTCTTCTTTTTGCTTCTGACGCTGCTTGCGCTGCTCGTCGAGACGGTTCTGGCCCGGTGGTGGGGCGGGCTCTTGCTGCCCGACTTGGCGGTCGTGCTGGTGGTGGACCTGGGTCTTGGCTACAACCGCTGGGCGGCTCCGCTTGTGGCCTTTGCGATGGGTTGCTGCGTAGACGCCTTTTCGGGGGTTGCGCCGGGTTCCAACGCGCTTCTGTTCACCTTGATTTTCATGGCGGCATGGTGGCAAGGACCGAGTACGCCGTTGGTGCGCCTGCTGATGGTATTCTTGGGGGTGGTGGCCAGGGACGCCGGAGCGCTGGTTCTGGCGGGTGAGGCTCGGGCGCTGTGGGTAACGGGGGCTATGCCGGCGCGAATTGTCGTTCGCGCGGCAGAGACGGCGCTGCTGGCCCCGGTGGTGTTTGCGCTAATAGCGCGGCTTAAAGGACCGCTCGGCCTGGAGCCGAGAAGGGCGCGCCCGCTGCGGGCGCGATTCGGTTAGCGTGGCTGCAGGAGCAAGAACCGCTTCCGCCCAGACGGGTCCCTCGCTCGACCGGCGGCTGTTGGTGTTGGGAGTGGTGGCCGGGGCGTTGTTCGCCGCGCTCTTTGTCCGTCTTTACGATCTTCAACTCGTGCGCCACCGGGAATTTTCCCTGCTGGCCGAGCGCAACCGCATCCGGATAGTCCGCACGCCGGCCGCACGCGGTCTTATCCTGGACCGCCGGGGCCGTCCGCTGGTCGAAACCGTACCTTCCTTTGAGGCGGTCGTGGTGCCCGAAGACGCCTCCGACCTCAAGGCAACCGCCGGGCGCCTGGAGAAGCTTTTGGGGACCGACACGGTGCTGCAGAAGATCGCCGAGGCGCAAAAACAGGGTCGCGCGCCGTTCAACCCGGTGGTGGTGGCGCGCCAGCTAAGCTGGAAGCAGGTGGTGGCGCTGGAAACCCATCAGCTTGACCTGCCCGGGGTGAGTCTTTCGGTCGCGCCGGGCCGGCATTACCTCTATGGCCCCCTGGGAGCGCATCTGCTGGGCTACGTCGGCCAGGTGACGCGCGGCGAGCTGGCCCAACTGGCAAGGTACAGGAGCGGCGACCAGATCGGCCGGTTCGGACTGGAGCAATCGTTCGAGTCGCAGCTTCGCGGCCGCGCCGGCGGGCGCGAAATCGAGGTCGACGCGGTGGGGCGCCGGCTGCGGCTTTTAAGGGAAGTCCCCTCGCAGCCGGGCCTGAGTCTGGTACTGACGATTGACCTCGACCTGGAGCAGGTCGCGGACGGCGCGCTGGGCGAGCGGGCCGGGGCGCTGGTGGCAATCGATCCGAACAACGGCGATTTGCTTGCTTTTGTCAGCCACCCCAGCTTCGACCCCAATGTCTTCCGCGCCGGGGTGAGCGCCGCTACGTGGCGCCAGTTGAGCGCCGACCCCGGCCACCCGCTCGAGGACCGGGCGATCCAGGGAACTTACCCGCCCGGCTCGACCTTCAAGCTGGTGATGGCGATCGCCGGGCTCGAAGAGCATGCCATCACGCCACATACGCCTTTTGTATGCACCGGCGGTCTTTGGTACGGCAACCGGGAGTACCGCTGCTGGCGCAAGCAGGGGCACGGCAGGATCACGCTGCATCGGGCGCTGGTCGAATCCTGCGACGTCTTTTTTTACGAGGTGGGGCAGCGCCTGGGCATCGACCGGATCGCCCATTGGGCGCACGCCCTGGGTCTGGGGCGCAAGAGCGGGATCGCGCTGGCGCCCGAGTCGTCCGGCATCATTCCTTCGCGGCGCTGGAAAATGAGGCGCTTTAACGAGCGCTGGTACCCGGCCGAGACCCTGTCGGTCGCAATCGGCCAGGGCTACGTTTCGGTCACTCCGCTGCAGATGGCCGAGTTGGCCGCCGAGATCGCCAACGGCGGCGTGCGTTATCGGCCGCGCTTCGTCAAGGCGGTCGAGCAGGTTGGCGGCCAGCCGGTGCGCCGCTTCGAGCCGGTGGTCGAGGCGCAAGTCGGCGCTTCGGCTGCCACGCTCGAGGAACTGCGCGCCGCGATGTGCGACGTGGTCAACGGCCCGGGAGGCACCGGCCACAGCGCCCAAATAAGCGGCGTGACCGTCTGCGGTAAAACCGGCACCGCGCAGGTCGTCAAGGAAAAGCAGGGCGAGCGCGTGGCGGAAAACGCCCAGCCGCTTAAGCACCGCGACCACGCCTGGTTCGTCGCTTTTGCGCCGCGCGAGCATCCGACGGTCGCGGTGGCCGTCGTCGTGGAACACGGCGGCCACGGCGGCAGCGCTGCGGGGCCCGTGGTCAAGGCGTTCCTGGAGAAATTTTTCGCGCTCTATCCGCCGCCGGGCAAGCCGGCGCCGGTACGTACGGCGCAATCGGCCGCGCCCGCGCAAGACAACTGATCGGTGGCCGCCTGGTTTGACAAACGGACCCTCTACCACTTTGACTGGCCGTTGCTGGCCGGCGTGCTGGCGCTGACCGCGCTGGGAATCATGACGCTTTTGAGCGCCGCCTATGCCGGGCGCCAGGGCTGGGTGGAACCGGTGGTGGTGCGGCAGTTGTTGTGGGCCGCGCTCGGCACGGTCTTGCTGCTGGGGGCGGCGTTGAGCGATTATCGCAAGCTTGCCGCGGCCGCCTATCCGTTCTACGGCTTGGCGCTTGCGCTGCTGGCGGCGGTTGCGGTGGGCGGACGCGAGATGGGCGGCTCGCGCCGTTGGCTAAGCCTGGGCGTTTTTCGGCTGGAGCCGTCGGAGCTGATGAAGCTGGCGCTGGTGGTGGTGCTGGCCCGGTACTTCAGCCGGGAGCCTCCGGCCGGCGGCTGGCGGGGGCGCCACCTGCTGGTGCCGGCCTTGCTCATCGCGCCGGCGGCGGCGCTGGTGATGAAGCAGCCCGATTTGGGTACCGCGCTGGTGCTCTTGATGGCGGGTGCGACGGTGATTTTCGGCGGCGGCCTGCGTCTGCGCACGGGTCTCGGCATCGTGTTGAGCGTGGCGCTTTCGATGCCGCTTGCGTGGCACGAGCTTAAGCCCTACCAGCGCGCGCGGCTGGAGAGTTTCGTCAATCCGCAGGCCGACCCGCTGCGTTCGGGTTATCACCTGATCCAGTCGGAAATCGCGATCGGGGCCGGCGGCGCTTTGGGCAAGGGGTTTCTCAAGGGCACGCAGGCGCGGCTCAATTTTCTGCCTGAGCGGCGCACCGATTTCATCTTTTCGGTCTTTGCCGAGGAGTTTGGGTTTTTCGGCGCGACTCTTTTGCTGGCGGTCTACGCCGCGATGGTATGGCGGGGGCTGGCCGTTGCGCGGCGGGCGCGGGAGCGTTTTGGCGCGCTTTTGGCGCTAGGCTTTACCTCGATCATCCTTTGGCAGGTGGTGATCAACGTCGGGATGGCGAGCGGACTGTTGCCGGTGGTCGGCATTCCTCTGCCCTTTGTCAGCTACGGCGGCACTTCGCTGGTCGCGATGATGTTTGGGGTGGGACTGATCATCAGCGTCAACATTCGCCGCTACCTCTTCTGACCCCCGCTGTCGGGCAGCGATGTCGCCGGCGCTAAGCCGTAAGCAGTTGTTCCGCCCGCGCCCGCGCTTCCAGAGCCTCGGCGAACTCGGGCAACCGCTGTGAGACTCGGTCGGCAGCTTCCAGAAGTAACGCCGCCGCCGCGAGCATCCAGGAGAGGATCAGAAGGACAAGAGACCTGCGGATAACGTAACGCATCGTTTCGGCGAGCGCTTTTTGGCGCACCCCAAGCAGCTTGCGCCTGGCCAGCGGCGGGAGCTGCTGCACCCGCTGCGCCCAGTCCGCCATCTCTTGCGTGACCCTATCGGGCAGTTTCACAAAATGCGCAAGCAACAGGCGCAGAAAAGACACCTTGTCGGCAAACCGTATGAGGCTGTTCAAGTCGTCGCGCAACTGTCGGTATGCGGGCTCCGCGAAATCGATGCCGCCGTCCGCGGCGAAGTCGAACAGATCGTCCCTTATCGCGAAGAGCTTCTGCCGCAGATGATCGAGCCAATACGCCCGAAGCGCTAGGTAGAACAGGGCCCAGAGGGCAATCAAACCTAAGGAAAGCCGGAACAGCCGAACCACTGCTAGAGCGTCCATTAGCTAACCTCCGGCGGCGTCTGCCCGCGTGGCGTCAACCCGCTGCTCGTCCGGTTCGGGTCGATCTGCCGCTCAAGCTGCTGAATTCGCCTGGTCAATCTTGCTGTCGTGTTTCGCCTAAGACGCTGGGCATTTACCCCGAAAATTCACCCTACCAACGCTAGTGTGCCGTCCCGCAAATAACTTTGAGAAGTCCAGCCGTCGTCCTGAGCGCCAGCGAAGGATCTCGTCCGGTCTTCCGGGCGAACTGGCTGGGCGCGGGGCTCTGACGCGCGGCGGGTCGCGCGAGACCCTTGTATATCTAAAATCGGGGATGAAGATGGGATTGAACAAGGGCGCGGCAGAGCGGGAGATCCAGGGCCAGTAGAGGCCGAAGTGAAGCAGGGTGCGCCGCGCCCCACGAGCCGGAGCAAAACCCGGACGGTCGAGGGAGCCGCGGGGTCGCGAGCTCGAATCAGACGGCAAGGCGGGGT
>JAJYRQ010000001.1 GCA_021794015.1 Deltaproteobacteria bacterium
AGGGCCTCTCGAAGGGCCGCGCCGCGCTCCCAAATCCTGCTCGACCCGATGAGCCGGAAGGCCGAATCCTGGGAAAGCCGCTCGGCGTCGTTGACATCCTCCCAGCCCGCCAGTCGGCTGTATACCGGCTGCCGCACCAGACCGAGCAGGGGAACTCGATGTTCTTGCCCTGCCGCGAATCACTCAAGTGCCGTTGCATGAGTCCGCTCAAGCTCAGACGTTGATCCAGCTCGCGCACCACAAGCAAACCGCCGTCGGGAGTCACCCGCGAACCCTGGAACGCGACCCGCTGGGAACTGTTGAACGACAGTTGAAAGGGACCGTTTTGCGTCTCACCCACCGCCCACCCTCCTTCAAACCACCCCAATCGCATCCAAACCCGCATCCATCAGGGCCTTTTAAGTAGTTTATTACATTGGTAGTCCGCTCGGAAAACGGAAATCCGGGGTTAGAGTTGATTTCGTTCCAGGCGAGGTCGACGCTTGCGCCTTAGCTAGTGCGGCGTATCACAGATCTCTTTAGCGGCGGCGCCTGCTCAGTTCCCCACGAACCAAGCAAATCCGTCCCCGGGACGGCGTTAAGCATCGATCAAATGCTAAACATATTTCCTGGCGGCCTGAATTCCCGGCTCCAGTTGCCCAGGCGAGGCGATGACTCCGACGGTTGCCGCCTTGCTGCGCGGGCTACGGCGAGTGGTTGCCCGGCGGAGCCGGGAGCGCACTGGCCGGCGGGGCGCTTGCCGGGACAGCGCCTGCACCGGCTGGCGGCGTCTGCTGGCCTTGTCTGAACGGATGGGTGATTCCGTAAAGGCCGCGCAGGAGCGACAGTCCCCAACCGCTTGAATCGCCGCCCAGCAGTGATTGGGTCTGCCGGTAAAGCGAGGGATCGTTCACCAGCAGTCCGAGCGTCCCCTGTCCGTCGTTGATTTTACGCATCACCTCCGCCAGGTCCTTGCTCGAGCGCGCCAGTTGCTCGGAGGAGCGGTCGAGGTTGTCCATGACCCGGGCGGCGTAAGCGCGGTTCTCAACCAGCCGGGGCAAGAGGCCCTGCGCCTGTTCGGCCCGTTCCAGCAGCCGGTTGAGCCGCCGCGTGCTCGCCCGCGCGTCCGCCACGGAAGCGGAGAGGTTGTCCAGCAGGCGTCTTTGTTTGGAGGTGTCGGCGACCGCCGCGCCCAGCAGTCCCTGGCCGCCTTCGATGCGCGCCAGCAGGGCGTCGAGATGGCGCGCGACCTGGTCGAGGTTGACCAGCGTGAGGCTCACCTGTTCAAGCGTAAGGGTCTTGCGGCCGGCGCCGCTGGGGCTGCCGCGGATAAGCTCGCTGATGATGCCGTTGCCCCGGTTGACGGCGTCGAGCAGCGCGCGCAGCGAGTTGGAAATCGCCAGGATGTTGGCCACCATGTCGTAGGCTCCCGGCTTCTGGAGCAGCGCCTCGTAATCGATTGGGTTGTCGCTTCTCAAGACCGCGCCGGGGGCCAGCGGCGGCGCCGTCAACGCGCCGGCGGTAAGTTCGACGTACTTGTCGCCCAGAAGACCCATCGACTCGATGCGCGCCTGCGCATCGGCGTGCAAACGCGCCAGCGCCGCTCGCTTCACCCGCAGCTTGACCACCACGTAGGGAGCGGCCGGGTCGGCCGGAAAACGGGTCGACGTCACCGATCCAATGGTGACGCCCGAGAGCATCACCGGCGCTCCCGGCAACAGCCCGTTGACCCGATCGAAGTGCGTCTCCAGCCGCTCGGTGGAAGTGAGCGGACCGGGCCCGAGACCGAGCGACTCGATGGCAACGGCGGCAACCAGCAGCGCGGCCGCGGTAACGATGCCGACTCGTACCGTTGCCTTGCGCGTATCAGCCATGGGCAAGTCCTTTGGGCCGTCTAAAGCGCCGCATGGAGGAACTCGCACATCAGTTGGTCCCGGCTGGCGCGTGCCTGCTCGGCGGTGCCGGCAAACCGGATGCGGCCGGCGTCAAGCAGGGCAAACCGGTCGCCGATGGCGAAGGCGCTGCGCAGATCGTGCGTTACCACGACCGAGGTAAAGCCGAGCTGTTTTTGCAGGTTGCGGATGAGCTGGTTTATCTTTTCGGCGACCAGCGGGTCCAGCCCGGTGGTCGGTTCGTCGTAAAGCACGGCCCGCGGCTCGAAGGCCAGCGCGCGCGCCAATGCCACCCGCTTTTGCATGCCGCCTGAGAGCTGGGAGGGATAAAGCGCCTCGCTGCCCTCCAATTCGACCAGGGCAAGCAGTCGTGCCACCCGCCGGCCAAGCTCATCCTCGTCAAGCCGGGCATGCTCGCGCAGCATGTAGCCGACGTTCTCGAAGACGGTGAGCGAGTCGAACAGCCCGCCCAGTTGAAAGACCATCCCGACCTGTTTGCGCACCTCGAAAAGCTGGTCCTCGTTAAGGCGGTTGAGCAGCCGCGCGCCGACCCAGACCTCTCCCCGGTCCGGCTTGAGCAGGCCGTTTAAGTGGCGCAGCAGCACGCTCTTGCCTTGCCCGCTTACTCCCAGGACGACCACGGTCTCGCCCTCGGCCACGTCGAGATCGACGCCCCGCAGCACGGGTTTGCCGTCGAACTGCTTTTCCAGCCCGCGCACCCTGATGAACGCCTGCGGTGCCATCACAAGAAAAGGAAAAGCTTGGTGAGGAAAAAGTCCAAGACCAGCACGCTTACCGCCGAGGCGACAACCGCCGAGGTCGTGGCTCGCCCCACGCCGTCGGCGCCGCCCGTGGCGTTGAGCCCCTTGGCACAGGCCACTATCGAGATGATATAGCCGAAAAACGCCGCTTTCCCAAGGCCGCTCAACAAATCGCCCAGCGTCATGTTCTGCAGCAGCGAGCGATAGAAAAAGCCGCCGCTAATCCCCAGCTCGCTAATCGCCACCACCAGACCGCCCGCGATTCCCACCGTGTCGGCCAGAATTGTCAGCACCGGCAGCATCAGCACCGTCGCCAGCACCCGCGGCACGACCAGCTTCTTGACCGGACTGGTCGCCAGCGCGCGCATCGCCTCGATCTGCTCGGTAACCTTCATGCTGCCCAGCTCGGCGGTTATTCCCGCGCCCACCCGCGCGCCGATCATGAGCGCGGTCAGCACCGGACCCATCTCGCGCAGAAGCGAAAGCCCCATGATCCGACTGATGTAAATCTTGGCCCCAAAGCGCTCGAGAAAACGGCCCATCTGGAGCGCCAGCACCATCCCGCTGAAAATCGCGGTAAGATTGACAACGCTGAGCGAACGCACCCCGACGTTATCGAGTTGCTCAAGCAGCGGCCTAAGCTCAAAGGGGCGGCGAAACAGGTAGCGGAAAAACTCCCGGCTAAGCAATGTCACCTCGCCCACCTGGGCGAAAAAGCGCCCCGACCAGCCTTGCATCTCAACCCCTCATGCCACCCGTCAGCCGCGCAACCGCGCCCCGTCGAGTGAACCGACATGACCGCAGTTGGACCAACAGAAAAGCTTTTCGCATATGGCTCGCTGCTCGACCCGGCGCTGCGCCGCCGGCTGCTCGGCCGAACCGTCACGACTCTGCCCGCCCGTCTCAGCGGCTTCGAGCGCCGCCGCGCTCGCCACTGCTACCTGGTCAAGCGGCGCGGCGGCGCCGTCGAGGGCCTGGTGCTGGCCAACCTTGACGGGTGCGAGCTTGAGCGGCTGGACGCCTACGAGGAAGTGCCGCGCCTGTACCGGCGCCGGCGCTGCAAAGTCGTTGCGCCGGGCGCGCGCCGGGCAATTCCCTGCTGGGTCTACCTGGCCGCGCCGGCGCTGCTCGCCGCCCTGGCCCGAAAGCGCGGGCCGCGGCCGACCAAGGCCCCGGCCGGGCCGCCGCTTGGCAGGCGGCAAGTTTCGTCGGGCCTCGCGGGAAAGCCGGCGCCCGACGCGTCGCGGTCGCCCGGGGAGACCGGCGGCCGGGCTGAGCCGCGTGCACGGTTTGGGGCAGGACACGTGAGGGTCAGGCCTTGAGCCCACCGGAGACGGTTTTGGCGTCAGGCCGCTTGAGCCCGAACTTTTCCAGGCGATACTGGAGCGTCTTGTAGGTCATCCCGAGCAGTCTTGCGGCCTTGGCCACCACCCAGTCGCTTTTTTCCATTGCCTGGAGCAGCAGATCGCGTTCGAGGTTCTCGAAGTTGAGGCCCTCGCTGGGGATTTCGAAGCGCTCGGGCCGCAAGCGCTCGGCGCCGCGGCCGGGCGGCCGCCGGGAAAGGACCTCGGAGGGCAGATCGGCCGGCTGGATCGCCTCGCCTTCGCAGAGCAGGATGGCGCGCTCGATGGCCGACTCGAGCTGCCGTACGTTGCCGGGCCAGGGATAGTCGAGCAGCAGGGCCATCACCTCGCGGCTTATCTCGCGGATGCGGCCGCCGTGCAGGTGACGGAAGCGGTGGTTGAGCGCATGCTCGGCCAGCAGCGGTATGTCGGAGCGCCGCTCGCGCAGCGGCGGCAGCGTGATCGTCACCACGTTGACCCGGTAGTAGAGGTCGTCGCGAAAGCGTCCTTCGGCCACCTCTTCGGCCAGGTTGCGGTTGGTGGCCGCCACCCAGCGCACGTCCACCCGAAACGCCTCGTTGCCGCCCACGCGCCTGAGCTCTTTTTCCTGGAGCACGCGCAGTATTTTTCCCTGCAGGCCGGCCCCGAGGTCGGCGATCTCGTCGAGGAAAAGCGTCGATTTGTCGGCGCTCTCGATCAGCCCCATCTTGCGCTCGGTGGCCCCGGTGAAGGCGCCGCGCTCGTGGCCGAACAGTTCGTTTTCGATGAGATTGTCAGGGATCGCCGAGCAGTTGATCGCCACGAACGGGCGCGCCGCCCGAGGCGAAAGCCGATGGATGGCGCGGGCGATCAGCTCCTTTCCCGTGCCGCTCTCGCCCTGGACGAGCACTGTGGAACTCGAGGGCGCCACCTTGCGCACGATGCGCACCACCTCCTGAAAGGAAGGGTGCTGCCCGATGATGCCTTCGATCTCGAGCTTGCCCTCAAGGCGGGTGCGAAGCAGCAGGTTTTCCTGATGCAGGCTGGCCAGCTCGGCCGCCCGGCGCATGCTGAGCACCAGCGACTCCCGGTCGGTCGGCTTGGCAAGGTAGTAGAAGGCGCCGTTTTTCATCGCCTTCACCGCGCTGTCGATCGTGCCGTGCGCGGTCAGCACCACGACCTGGGTGGCCGGATGGTCGGCGCGCACCCGGGCCAGCAACTCCTCGCCGGTCATGCCCGGCATGATGAGATCGGTCAGCACCACGTCGAACTGGGAGAGCGCCAGAAGCTCAAGCGCGCGCCGCCCGCCGGCGGCTTCTTCCACCGCGAACCCTTCCTCGCGCAGGGTTTCTACCGTTATCTGGCGTTCGAGGTCGTTATCCTCGACTACCAGGACCGACGCTTGACTCATCGCTGATTGCGGCTCCTGCCTTGAGCGGGAAGGTGAAAACCACCGTGGTTCCCCGTCCGGACGGGGTAGGCCCGATTGCGATTGTGCCGCCGTGACTCTCGACGATCGCCTTGGAGACGAACAGGCCGAGCCCGATACCCTCGCGCTTGGTGGTGAAGAACGGCTCGAAGATGTGGGGCGCAAGCTCGGGGTCGATTCCCTGGCCGCTGTCGCTGAAGCTGAGGCGCGCCTCGCGCTCCTCTTCGGCGAGCGCGATCCGCAGCTCTCCGCCCTCGGGCATCGCGGCAATCGCGTTGGCGATCACGTTTAGAAAACAGGCGTGCAGCTTTTCAGCATCCACGCTCAGCACCGCCGCGCGCTCCCATCCTTCCAGGTGGACCGCGATCCCCTGGCTTTTCAGCTTGGAGTCCGACAGCGCCAGTACCGCCTCGACCACCGCCCTGAGATCGGTCGGGGCGGGCCGAATCTCGATCGGCCGCCCGTAGTGAAGGAAGCTTTCGACCAGTTCCGAGAGGCGGCGCACCTCCTGCTTCATGACGCCCACCTGGCGCAGGAAGTGCTCCTGGTCGCTCCCTGCCGCCAGCACTGGCGCATAGCGCGCGCGAAACTGGTCGAGCGCCAGGCTTAGAAAGTTGAGCGGGTTCTTGATCTCGTGGGCGAGCGCCCCGGCAAGTTGGCCGAGCGCGGTGAAGCGCTCGAGCCGGTTGAGTTCCGCTTCGCGCTCGCGCGCCCGGCGCAACTGGCGCACCATCTCGTTGAAGCTGCGGGTCAAAAGGCCGATCTCGTCGCGCCGGCGCGCCTCCGGCACCGGCTCCAGACCGTGCTCCACCACCCCTTGCGCGGCCGCCGCCACCGCATGCAGCGGCGTCACGTAGCGCTGCGCCAGAATGAAGGAAAAAATCAGCCCGATGGCGAAAATTCCAAAGGCCACGCTCAAGAGATAAAGCTGGTACTTGCGCAGCGGACGCCCGAAGTCCTTGAAGTTCGCAACCACCTGCACGTAGCCCATCAGATGGTCCTCGACCTGCACCGGGATGACGTAGACCGTCGTCGCCTGATCCAGCGGGTCCAGCCGCAGCCCCGGTATCGGTATCGGGTAAGGCCTGCCCCCGCCCAACTCCACGTCGGTAACCGAGCCGAGCGAACCCGGATTGAGCGCCGCTCCGATAAGGCTCGGGTTCGAGCTGTTGATGATGAGTGCCTTGCTGGTGGCGATTGACACCTCCAGCCCCTTGCGCTTTAGGCTCTGCACGTAGCTTTGCAGGCGGTTGCGATCAAGATTGCCGACCGAGGTAAGGTACTCGACGCTTATCTGAATCGCGCTGGCGAGGTCGCGGACGTTCTGGCGCGTGGTTTCGATCACTTGCTCCTGGGTGGTCAGGCTAACTATAAGCTGGGCGCCGAGCGTGAGCGCCAGCATAATGGTCATCAAGGCCATCAGCTTGGCCTTGAGATTGAGGGCGGGAACTCGCAATTTCATTGCTATGCTACGAGGCGACCCGGCGGTCGCGGCGCCTGCCGGCGCGACCGCTCTGGTGCCGGCGGGCTTGCCCGGCCGGTCCGGGCGCGCGAAGCCTGCCTCGCCCAGCATCGCTTGCCGCGCCTTGAGCCGCGCCCGACATAGCCGTAGCCAGGAGCCGGGTCAACCTGGCCTCCCAATCCGCCCGGTCTGCCGGCTGCCCCAGTAACCCTTCAGCCGGCTTTCTGCTGCGCTCTGCGCGCTACGACCAGCCGCGCAACCCAGGCAGCGCACGCCAGCGCGATCAGCGCCCAGGCCAATTTTTCGAAGCCGCCGACATAGCGCAGCCCTCGGTCCAACTGGCCGCCGAGAAAATAGCCCAGCGCAAGGGTGACCGGCACCGAGACCATCGCGCCCAAACAATCATACCAAAAAAACCTGCCCGGGCTGACCCCCAGCGAACCCGCCGTAAGGGAAACCAGCGCTCTCACCCCGGCCAAAAAACGGGCATAGAGGATCGCCAGATGGCCATGGCGCGCCATAAAATCCTTCATGCGCGCGACGTACTGTCGCGAGCCGCGGCCGCCGATGTAGTCTACCAGCCCGGTTCCGAAGCGCCGTCCCAGCAAGAACAGCGATCCATCCCCCGCCAGAACGCCGGCCAGGGAAACCGCCAGCGCCAGAGGCCATCGCATCACTCCCCGGTGTACCATAAAGCCCCCCGCCAGCAACGCCACCTCTTCCGGAATTGGCAGCCCCAGGCCGCAGAGCGCCAGTACCACGAACAGCCCCACGTAGCTCAGATGGGTCAGATACGCGGCGACGGTTGCGCTCAACTGGAACGCCCGAAGCGCGCGCGCAGGATCGATTGGACCTGTTCCACTTGCACCCCCTGGCGCGCCAGCCGGTCGGCGGCAAGCACCTCTGCCAGGCAGATCGGGCAGTGCGCGCCATGGTCGTCACGGTAGCAGTCGAGCAGGCTGTTGTGCCCCAACTCCCGGTCGCATCCGCAGTAGCAATGAAGCTGGGCCAGGAGGGCCGGGTCGCGCGCGGCAATTTCATAGGCGCGGCGCGCTTCGCCCTTGAAAAGCAAAGGATTCAGGGTGAGCCGGGTCTTTTGCGGCTCCCCGGCAGCGCCAGCCACGCCCGGCCGGCTCTCAGCCCCGCTGCGGGCCCGCTCTTTGGTGACGATTAGTGCGGCCACGACCAGCGCGACGACGGCGGCAGCGGCGGCGATCATCGGGGCTGGCCGCTTTGCAGAGGGGTCGTTCATCGGCTTGCTCCTTTGTGACGGGGCGGCTACAGCAGCGCTATTACCCTGGGAGTTCTTTCGCTGAAGGCATACAACGCGGCCGGCCGGTGGCGTCCGCGCCGCGTGGCGGGGAGCCTGCGCAGCAGTCCCGAGGCCATCAGGCGGCGGCGAAAGTTGCGCCGGTCCAGCTTGCGGCCCAGGACGGCTGCGTAAAGCCGCTCCAACTCTGCGAACGTAAACCCGTCCGGCAAAAGGTTGCAGGCCACGTTGGTATACTCAAGCTTTCCTCGCAGCCGCTCCAACGCGACCTGGGCCACGCGCTCATGATCATACGCAAGCCGCGGCAGCTCCGAAACACCATACCACCTGCCTTGCCGGTACTTGGCGCAGGCAGCCCCGGCCACCTCGGCCGCGGCAGTCAGCGCCAGGTAAACCACCGACACCACATGGCCGGCCGGATCGCGTGTGGGGTCGCCAAAAGTGAAAAGCTGCTCGAGGTAGGCGTCGCGAAGACCGGTCGAAGCGCGAAGCTCCCGCCGCGCCGCCTGGTCCAAGGTCTCGCCCACCCGCATCAGGCCGCCGGGAAAGGCCCAGCATCCGCCGCCGGGGCCTCCCGCCGGTTCCACCAGAAAAGCCTTGAGCGTGGCTTCGTGGAAGGCAAACAGCACAACGTCCACGGCAACCCGCGGAGTGTAGACCGCCCCGGCCCGGCGCGCGCCGGCTCGACGGGTTGTTGGACTGGCCCTGCGGTTATCGCCCTCGGCCACTGGGGGCATGGTTCTGTCTCGGGAGCTCAGGCCGCCAATTCTTTCAGCGATCCTCGCCGTCGACGAGCCGCAACTCGATCTCCGTCCCGAGCGCCGGCGACTGCGCTGCGGGCTCTGTTCCCGCGAGAACCAGCCGCAATTCCAGGACCAGGGCGACGGCCAGGTCAACCGACTCGTTGCCGCGCTCGACGGCTACCAGCCGGCCGCTTAAGCGCGGGGCGCCGGCGCGCCCGCCGGTTTCGGCTGTGTCGGCCGTTTGAACCCGGCGGGCCTCGACCCTGAGCACGGCGTCGTCGCTTAGGTCGGCGAGCCCGGCCTCGAGCGACTTTCGCGGCAGCTCGAGCGCGATCCGTCGCGGCGCAGGCTCGGCCGCAGCTCCGGCACGCAGACTGTCGGGCGGGGTGCCGTAGCGGACGAAGCGACCGACCGTCTCGGAAACCGGATGGGAAAAAACCTGCCGCGGGGTGTCCACCTGCAAGAGACGGCCCCCGATCAGCACTGCGACGCGGTCGCCGAGACCAAGCGCTTCGCCGAAGTTGTGGGTGACGTGCAGGGTCGTGGTGCCAAGCTCGCGGTGCAGCTCGCGCAGGGTCCCCTCAAGCATGTGGCGCGAGCGCGGGTCCAGCGAAGCCATCGGTTCGTCTAAGAGCAAAAGCGTCGGGCTGGCGGCCAAGGCGCGCCCCAGCGCAACCCGCTGGCGCTCGCCGCCGCTTAGCCCCTCGGGCATCCGATCCATCAGGGCTTCGACTTGCAGCATCCGGGCAAGCCGCGCCAGTTCCACCGCCGGTTGTCGCGCGCCGCGCCGCTGCGCGCCATAGCCCAGGTTCTCGCGCACGTTCAGATGGGGGAAGAGAAGGCCGTCCTGGTAGAGGAAGCCGACGTTGCGCGCTTCAGGACTTTTTCGGGTCACGTCGGTTTGGTTCATCAGTACCCGCCCCCGCTCGACCTCGCGCAGCCCGGCGATCGCTTCGAGCATCAGCGTCTTGCCAGCCCCGGTAGGCCCGACGACAGTCAGGTACTCTCCCTGCTCCACCGCCAGCGAAAGCGGTCCGAGCGCGAAGCTGCCGGCGCGAACTTCCACGTTGTCCAGAGCAAGACTCATGACGCCGCCGTCATCTTAGCACGCCCCCTTGCCGCAATTGGCCGGCCCGGGGGTCCAGCCGGCCGGAGTTCCGTTTCGCACCCCACGGACGGTCACGGCACACCCATCCGCCCGGCCTGCGGCGGACCGGGTGCGTCTTGCGAAGCGGGCCGGTTGCGACCTATCGAGAAACGCACGCCCGGGAGAAAGTCCCTCACCGAGCCATGGCAGGCCATCCTCGGCGGCCGGGCCGCCTGTCCGATAACAACGCCGGTGTCCGATAACAACGCAACGAAGGCACGCCCCGGTCGCAAAGTCGGGCGCATCGAGAACGCCGGCAGTGTGGGGTTGCAACGCTGGCTTGGACAGCCGCCTGCTCCGCTTTCGAGACCGTAGCTTGGTTTGCGCGTGTCGAAGCGGGCCGCGTGCGGGCGCATCCTGGAGGCTTCGCAAATGTGCGATTACTACGGCGCGTCCCTTGCTCAGACACCGGAGCAAGGGGGGCGGGTAGGTTGGCACGCGTACGGGGGGAGCGGCCAAGGCCGCGGCGCGCCGGCAGCGCCGGGTCACTCTTGCTGGCACTCACGATGGCGGCCGGTCTGTTGGCGGCTGATGGCCTGCCGGGGGGCGCTGAGCCGTCATTCGCGCAGAGCTATCCCCGGCAAGCGGTGCCGGTCGAACTTGCAGGGTCTGCCCTAAGAGGCACGCCCAACGTCGCCCCGTCACAGGTTTTCGGCATCAGGGCGCGCGCCGATCTAAGGGCAGCCGTCGATATGCGCTTTCTGGCTGCGGCTGGCGCCCGAGGGGGATCGCGCCAGGCCCCGAAATGGGTCGCACCCAGTCCGGGGTTTCGCAGCTTCGGCTTTGCCGCGCCGCCTGCGGCGCTTGAGGCGCCGCCTTCGCCGGCTACGGAGCAGGCGTTTACGGCCGAGGCCGCTGCCTTGCCGGCGAGCCCGCCCCTTAGCGCAAGCTTTGCCGGTGTCGGCGACAACGGCACCGTCATACCGCCTGACAGCGACGGCGCAGCGGGACCGAACCATCTGATGGCGGTGCTCAACAGCCAGGTGCAGGTCCAAGACCGGCAGGGCAGCGTGCTGACGAGCGTTTCGCTCGACGATTTTTGGAGCTCCCTGGGGATCGGGTTTGCGTTCGATCCGCGGGTTGGCTACGACGCCCTGTCCGAGCGTTGGTTTGTGGTCTCGGCGGCGGACCCGAATTCTCCGACCTCGGCGCTCCTAATCGCTGTTTCGGCAACCGCTGATCCGACTTCGGGGTGGAACCTCTACAAGGTCCCGATTGACCCGAAGGGCGCCCTGTGGGCGGATTTCCCGACGGTGGGTTTCAGCCGCGACTGGATTGTGGTGCAGGCAAATCTTTACACCACGGGGAGCGGCTTTTTCAGCCACTCGGCAATCTACGCTTTCGATAAGAGGGACCTTTATTCCGGCGCAACGGGGCTTTTCACCCGGCTCGACGATGCCAGCGGGGGCTTTACCCAGTTTCCCGCCTCGACGTACGACCCCGACGTTGCGGTGGTTTACCTGCTGGAGACCTGGTCGGCGGCGGCAGCGACGCTTCGGCTAAGCGTGCTTGAGGGCCCGGTTGGCGCCGAGTCGCTGCAAAGCGGCGCGGCCTACGTGCAAGGCAGCGCGCCGTGGCAGTCGCGGGCGCCGCAGACGAATTTTGCGCCGCAAGCAGGCTCGCCCAACGGCATCGACACCAACGATGACCGCCTTTTAAGCTGCGTCTACCGCAACGGAGCCCTGTGGACGAGCCACACCATTTTCCTGCCCTTCGGGACGGCCGCCAGTCGCAGCGCCGTGCAGTGGTGGCAGGTAGGCGTCGGGCCCAGCCTGGGAGCCGTGCTGCAATCGGGAAGGATAGACGACCCGACCGGGAGCGTCTTTTTCGCCTATCCAAGCCTCGCCGTCAACCGCAAAGGCGACGCGATGCTGGGTTTTTCGCGCTTCTCGGTAAGCAGCGAAGCGAGCGCCGCCTACGCGCTGAGATTGCAGTCCGATCCGCCGGGAACGACGCGGCCTGGACAGCTTCTCAAGGCCGGCGAGGCGCCCTACAACAAGACCTTTGGCACGGGTGAGAATCGGTGGGGAGACTACAACAGCGTCGTGGTGGATCCGGCCAACGACGCCGACTTCTGGACGCTCCAGGAGTACGCCGCGGCCGGCAATAGCTGGGGCACCTGGTGGGGACGCGTCGCTCTCACCGCGCCGGCGCCGACCTCGACGCCCGCGCCAACGCCAGCGTCAACCCCGGCGCCAACACCCGCGCCAACCCCGGACGGTGGATCGGCGCGCGGCGTCCCGATGCCGCGCGGCGGGCCGGTGGCAGGCCGGTCAGTGCCGGGCCGGACGCCCGGCCAGCCGCCTTCGCGGGGATTGGGCGTACCGGCGCAGGCGTCGAATTCGATGCCGTCCGGGGCCCCGCCTCGCGGTCGAGTCACGGATGCGGTCTGGGGGATTGTCCCTGGTTTGATGGGCGGAGCCGACGGCTTGCGCGTACGCGGCGCACTTACGCGGCCGGGGCGCGCATCGATTTCCGCCGCGTCTTCCGGGGGGTCCGTCGGCGATCGGTTTCGCGGCCTGCCGGCGCCCGGCGCATTCACGGTTGCGCCTGCGGCTTTCCCGGCTCCGTAGCGTCTAGCGGCGCGCCAGCTCTGCCGGGCGTACGCGGACCGCCGGGCAGGCTTGGCTGGCCCCGCGGGGCGCACCTGCCGCTATTCAGATGGTGCGGGGTTGTGGGTATATTTACTTGTAGCTGTAATGGAGACGGCTTGCGCGCGCGGCTCGGAGTCCCGCCAAGCGGTTGGCTGCCGCCATTGCGCGGGCAAGCCGTCCGCAGCCACGGGAAGCCCGGACCCGGTGCGAGCCACAATAGCAATCCCGCTCGGTCCAGGGAGGTCGTAATGCTCAGAAGGTTGAGTGCCCTAGCCGCGGTCGTGGCGCTGGTGGTGGTCGTCGCGTTCGTGCGTGCCGGGGCTTTCCCGCTATGGGGATCGTCGCATCGCGGCCAGGCGCGCCCGCAAGGGTCGGCCCCGATGCAGTTGGCGGCCAAGGCGAACGAACCTGCGGCGAGTGCGCATCCCGAGCCGGCCCCGGCGGGCGTAGCCGTGGCTTCCTTCGCCCCGTTGGTGAAGCAGGTCGTGGCCACGGTGGTCAATGTGAGCGTGGTGCAGCGGGTCAAGGCCTCGGGCTTTGGCATGTTCGGCCCGGGCGAGGAATCGCCCGAACTGCCGTTTGGCCCGGAGGGGAATCCTTTCGAGCAGTTCCGGCGGTTTTTCGGCCCGACGCCGCATGAGTTCAAACAGCACGGACTTGGATCAGGCGTGATCGTTTCTTCCGACGGATACATCCTGACCAACGAGCATGTCGTGGGCCACGCCGATCAAATACATGTGCGGTTGACCGACAAACGGGAATTCACCGCCAAGGTGGTGGGCAAGGACGCCAAGACCGACCTTGCGCTTATTAAGATCAAGACCGAGGGGCCGCTGCCGGCGGCCGTTCTGGGCGATTCGGCCGGGCTGCAGGTAGGCGACTGGGTGGTGGCCATCGGCAACCCCTTTGGTTTCAATTTCACGGTCACCGCCGGGATAATCAGCGCCAAGGGAAGGATTCTCGGCGGCAACTACGACAATTTCCTCCAGACCGACGCGTCGATAAACCCCGGCAACTCGGGCGGCCCTCTTTTCAACACCCGGGGCGAAGTTGTCGGAATCAACACCGCAATTTACAGCAGCACGGGCAGCAATGCCGGGATCGGGTTTGCCATCCCGGTGAACCTGGCCAAGAACGTGATGGAGCAGCTCAAGGAACACGGCCGGGTAATTCGCGGATGGCTCGGCGTCGAAATTCAGGAGGTAACGCCCGATCTCGCCCATGCCTTCGGGCTGCCCAAGCCCGAGGGAGCGCTGGTGGCCGGGGTCGAGGGCGGAGGTCCGGCGGAAAAAGCCGGGATCAAGCAGGGCGACGTGATCGTTAAGTTCGACGGGCGCCCCGTGCAGAGCGAGCATCAGCTCCCCGAGCTGGTCGCCCAAACCCCGGTGCACAAGAAAGTCGCGGTCGAGGTCGTGCGCAACGGCAAGCATCTCACCGTCGAGGCGACTATCGGCGAACTCAAGGAGGAGCAGGTGGCCCTGGCGCGCGGCGAACAGCCCGGCTTCAACTGGGGCTTGGAAGTGCAGGACATTACGCCCGAGATCGCCAACCGGCTCAATCTTTCCTCCGCAAAAGGGGTGATCGTCCGCAACGTCAAACCCGATACGCCGGCTGCCGACGCCGGCATCCAGCGCGGCGACATCGTGCGCGAGGTGAACCACCAGAAAACCGATTCGGTCAGCGAGTTCCTGAGCCTGGCCGCCAAGGCCAAGAAGAGCAAAAAGCCCGCCTTGCTCCTGGTGCAGCGAGGCAAGAACACGATCTACGTCATCATCAAGCCAGAGGGTTGAGCCGCTTCGGTAGCGGGCCCCGCCTCCGCTCGCGGCCGGCGAAAGCCGGCGCGGCCGCACCGGCCGCAGCCGCGGGCGCGCCGGCCCTGGTGGCGAACAGTCGAAGAGGCGGCCGCCGATGACAGCATGGCTAGAGTTGGCGGACGACTTGGGCGAGCCGCTTAGGCTCAAGCGGCCGCCCGGCCGGGTTGTTTCGCTGGTTCCGAGCGTCACCGAAACCGTCTTTGCGCTGGGCGCCGGAGAGCGCCTGGTCGCGGCGACCCGTTACTGCGTGGTGCCGCGCCGGGGAGTGTCCGGATTGGTAAAGGTGGGTGGCACGAAGAACCCGGACATCGCTGCGATCCTGCGGCTTGCTCCGGACCTGGTGCTGGCCAACGCCGAGGAAAACCGCGCCCAGGACGTGCAGGCGCTGCGCGCGGGAGCAGTGCCGGTGTTCGTGACCTATCCGCGCACGATTCAGGGGGCAGCCGAGATGGTTGCCGGCCTGGGCCGGATCCTTGGTTGTGTCGAGGCGGCCTCCCGTTTGGCCGAGCAAATCTTGGAGCAGCGCGCGCGGCGCGCGACTCAGGCAGCTTCCCGGCCGCGCCCATGGCCGCGGCTGTTTGTTCCGATTTGGAAGAACCCCTGGATGAGCTTCAACCGGGACAGCTACGCCCACGATCTTCTCGCCGTGCTTGGGTTTGAAAACATCTACGCCGACTTTCCCCGGCGTTATCCGGCCACCACCCTGGAAGAGGCTTTCGACCTCGGCTTTGACGCCGTGCTTTTGCCCGACGAGCCCTACCGCTTCGACCAGGCAGACGCCGAGGAGCTCAGGGGCCTGATGAAGAGAAAAGCTCGACGCGAGGTTCGGTTGATAAGCGGGCGCGATCTGCACTGGTACGGCCGGCATACTCTCGGCGGTCTTGGCCGGCTTGCCGAGCAGGTTAAGATTCTGCGCAGAGCTTGAGGCTTTGCCCAAGCCGGGTTGGGGCCGGGGCGCGCGCCGCGGGCGGGCGCGGGCAGGAAAAGCTTGATGCGCCGCCGGCTTGCGCGGCGAGGCCAGCCCGGCCCTAAAGCAAACGACAGGCCGCCTAGGAGGAGCGCCGTGATTCAGCCCTTGGACAACATTCGAGTAGTCGATCTGACCAAGCTTGCGCCCGGGCCGCACTGTACGATGATCCTCGGCGACCTGGGGGCGGAGGTCGTCAAGATCGAGGAGCCGGGACCGCCCACGGGCAGGCGCGCCGAACAGGCCGGCGGCGCCGGCAGCCAGTTGCGTCTGCCCAGCGGGGTGGGCGCTTCGCCGTACAACGCGTTGGGCCGCAACAAGCGCTCGATCGCGCTCAACCTGAAAGACCCGATGGGGCGCGAGGTGCTGCTCAAGCTCGCAGCGCGCTGCGATGTCCTAGTGGAAGAGTTCCGCCCAGGCGTGGCTCGGCGCCTGGGAATCGACTACGACACGCTGAGCCGGCTCAACCCCCGGCTGGTTTACTGTTCAATCACCGGCTACGGCCAGAACGGCCCCTACCGCGATTTGGTCGGGCACGACCTCAATTACATCGGGACCGCCGGCGCACTCTCGATCCTAGGGCGCAGGGGCGAGCCGCCGACCATACCGCACAACCTTTTGGCCGACTATGCCGGCGGCGGAATGCACGCAGCGATCGGCGTCCTGGCGGCGCTCCTGGCGCGCGAGCGAACCGGCGCGGGCCAGTACGTGGACATCGCGATGCTTGACGGCACGCTGCTCGTCATGGCGCAGGCGCTTTGCACCTATTTTGCGACCCGGCGCCCGCCGCGTCGGGGCGAAACGATGCTCGACGGGGGTTCGCCCTTCTACAACATCTACCTGACCAAGGACGAGAAGTACCTGACCATTGCCGCTATCGAACCCTGGTTTTACGCCAATCTATGCCGGGCGCTGGGGCGCGAGGACCTGGTCGCCGACCAGTATAACCGCGACAAGTACGAGACGATGCAGGCCGAGCTGGCGGCCATCTTTCGCACCAGGACGCGGGATGAATGGTTTCAATTCTTCGGAGCAAGCGATGTCGCCGTGGGACGGATGCTGACGCTTGACGAACTCGAGCAGGACCCGCAGATAGCTGCCCGCAACATGATAGTCGAGCTGGAGACGCCCGCCGGCGAGCGCGTCAAGCAGGTGGGGCTGTCGATCAAGCTGTCCAAAACGCCCGGCTCGATCCGGCGGCTGGCGCCCGCTTTGGGCGAACACACCGACGCGATCCTTGAAGAGCTCGGCTATACGAACGCCGACATAGCGCGCATGCGCGCCGGCGCAGCAATCAGGTAGCGCGCAAGGAGAGTCGGCCGTGACCGAGGGCTCCTGCCAGGCACAGCTCGAAAAGGCGCGCGCCTTTTCGGCGGCCACCCTGATCGAGGCCAACAGCGGCGCCGGCGCCATGGCGATGGCGATAAAGCCGCTGGCCCCCGCGATGCGAGTTTGCGGCTTCGCAACCACCGTGCATTGCCCGCCAGGCGACAATCTGACGCTGCACCAAGCCATCTACGCCTGTTCGCCCGGGGCCGTGCTGGTGGTTGAAGTGTCGGGCCACTTCGAGGCGGGCTACTGGGGTTCGCTCATGACTCAGGCGGCGCTGGCCCGGCGCTTGGGCGGTCTGGTGATCGACGGCTGCGTCCGGGACAGTGACGAGATCAGGGCGTCAGGTTTTCCCGTCTTCGCCCGCGGCGTCTCGATCCGTGGAACCGCCAAGCAGGGCGGCGGTACCGTCAACCAGCCCATCGTCGCCGGCGGCGTCTGGGTGGCTCCGGGCGAGCTGGTCGTCGGCGACGCCGACGGCGTGGTCGTCGTGCCGCAGCGGGCGCTGGCCTCCGTGCTCGAGGCGGCGCGTCAGCGGGTCGAGCGCGAGGCGCAAGTGTGCAAGCAACTGGCCGCCGGTGCCACCACACTCGAGCTCTTCGGCTGGTGCGACAAGCGCTGAGGAAGCGAGGGTCCGGCCCTTGCACCAGCGTTATCTCCCCCAAATAAGTTACGAAATGCTCAAGGCGAGCCGATGATCCGTCATCCTGAACGGAGGCTGCGGGAATGAAGGGTCGCGCGCGGCGCCCGCGCGTCAGAGTCCCGCAGGCGCGCCAGCTCCGCTTCCCTCGCCTCGCCCGCGAAGCGGGAGAGGCCGCGCAGCGTCTGTCGCTGCGCGGGTGAGGGTGCAGGTCTACCGCATCGGCACTCTCACCCCTTCGACTCCGCTTGCGCTCCGCTCGGGGCGGCGCCGTCCCCCCTCTCCTTGATCCTCTCCCCCACCGGGGGAGAGGAATGAGGAAAAGGCGGTGCGTGCGCCGCTGCCCCGGCGGGGGAGAGGGAAAGGAAAAGAGGGCGCCCCGTCTTTGTCACCCCCGCGCGCCTCGCTTCTGTCACCCCCGCGCGCGGTACTGACCGCACGGCAGCTTGCCCGACCAGCGGGAGCGCAATGCGGGGATGCGCGACGCGCGTCCCTGCCGCCATGCAATGGCCACGCGCGGGGGTGGCAAGCAGGAGCCGGACGCCCCACTGCCGTCATTCCCGCGCGCGGTGCTCGTTCTTGTCTCCCTCTCCCCTTGGGGGGAGAGGGAAGGGTGAGCGGGGCTGCTGGCGCCACCTCGAGCCCCTGGGTGCGTCCCCCCTCTCCCTTCGACTCCGCTTGCGCGGTGCGTCCCCCCTCTCCTTGATCCTCTCCCCCGGCGGGGGAGAGGAATCAGGAAAAGGGGGTCCGTGCCCCACTGCTGTCATTCCCGCGCGGTGCTGACCGCAGGGCAGGCCTGCTCGTGCTAGAAGCAGCCTCACCTCGCCCCGCTCCCGCATGCGGGCGAGGATAAGGACAAGGCCGCCCTTGTGTGCGACTTATTAGCGGCACCGCAGCCTGCCAGCGTTGCCTGGAAAGCGTGGCCGCGCGCGCTCGGGTTTCAGCCCGTGGCGGGGCGGCTTTTGCGTTCGACCAGCTCGATTTTGTAGCCGTTGGGGTCCTCGATAAACGCGATCTTAGCGCCGCCGAACTTCATCGGACCGGGCTCTCGCACCACTTTAACTCCCTGGCGCTTGAGTTCGGCGCATGCCTGGACGACGTCCTCGACGCCGAGCGCGAGATGGCCGAAGGCGTTGCCGTGATCGTAGCTTCTCGTGTCCCAGTTGTGGGTCAGCTCGATCACGGTGTTCTCGTCCTCGCTGCCGTAGCCGACGAAGGCGAGTGTGAACCTGCCGTCCGGATAGTCGCGCTGGCGAAGGAGCTTCATTGCGAGCGGACCGCAGTAGAACTTGAGCGACTCTTCAAGGTTATTTACCCGTATCATTGTGTGGAGAAATCGCATCGGCTTATCTGCTCCTGGTTGGCGCGTCCCCGGCCGGTCGGGCGCTGCCCGTCAAAGGCGCGCCGGGAGGCGCTATGCGACTTGTCGTGCCCCGATCCGATGCTATCAGGCTTGCGGCCAGGATCGGAATTGCCTGCGGGCGCGGCGCCAACATGGCCGGCGCCCGGTTGCTCGACTCTTTCGGGAGGCTTTGCCGTGATGCCTTGGGGGTCGGGCCTGACGCTGGAAAGCGCCGGCGTGGCGGCCTAAACTCGGGCAGAGAATCGTAGGAAAGCGCTGCGCGCGGAGTTTTGCCGTGGATTTCAACTTCGATCCTGAAGACGAAGAGTTTCGCCGGCAGTTCCGAAGCTGGCTGGAAAACAATCTGGGGGACGAAGAGCGCGCTGCGCATAGTCCCGACCCGCTCGGCGAGGAGGGGGCAAGCTGGGAACGGCGACTGCACTGGCACCGCAAGATGCACGCCGCTGGCTGGGCCGGTATCGGATGGCCGCGCCAGTACGGCGGGCGCGCCGCTTCGCTCACTCAGCAGTACATTTACAGCGAGGAGCTGGCCCGTGCCCGCGCTCCCCAGCTAGTCAACGGCATCGGCATCTTGCTGGTCGGGCCGACCCTGATGCAGTGGGGCACCGAGGCGCAGAAACAGCGCCACATTTCCCGGATTCTTAGCGCCGATGAAATCTGGTGTCAGGGCTACTCTGAGCCCAACGCCGGCTCGGACGT
Organism: Deltaproteobacteria bacterium; assembly: GCA_021794015.1. GTDB lineage: Bacteria > Desulfobacterota > Binatia > Binatales > Binataceae > JAJYRQ01. The sequence goes on from JAJYRQ010000001.1 coordinate 19,412, forward strand.
GGCCTCGCTTGCGACCCGCGCGGTCGAGGACGGGGACTTCTTCGTGGTCAACGGACAGAAGGTCTGGACCTCGGACGCGCACCACGCCGACATGTGCATCCTCCTGGTGCGCACCGACCCGTCCGCGCCCCGCCATCAGGGGCTTAGCTACCTGCTGGTCGACATGCGCAGCCCGGGAGTCACCGTGCGCCCGTTGGTGCAGATGACCGGCGATGCCGGCTTTAACGAGGTCTTCTTCGACAATGTGCGAGTGCCCAAAGACAACCTCGTCGGCGAGAAGAACAAGGGTTGGCAGGTGGCGATAACGACCCTGATGTTCGAGCGGTCGGGAATCGGAACGCGCGCCGACCTGGTCGAACGCGTGGTCGAGTTGGCGAAGTTGGCGCGCCGGCCGCAGCGAAACGGCCATGGCGCCTGGCAGGACAGCGCCGTGCGCCAGCAGGTCACAAGACTTTATGCCGAGGCAACGGCGCTCAAACTTGCCGGGTTTCGCCAACTGACAAGCCGGGTGAAGGGCTTGGCGCCCGGGCCTGAGGGCTCGCTCCTGAAGCTTGCCGCAAGCGAGCTCAACCTGCGAATCAACCGCTTGGCAGTCCAACTGCTTGGGGCCTACGGACAGCTTGTTTCCGGAGCGCCTTGCGCCGTTGAGGGCGGTGTTTGGAGCTATCGGATGCTGGCGGCGCGCGGACTTACGATCGCGGGGGGCACCAGCGAGATTCAACGCAATATAATAGGCGAACGAGTGCTTGGTCTGCCCAAAGGGTAGGAATGCGGCCGTTGCGGACCGGCTAAACAGCGTTTGCTCGAAGAGGGATTTATAGGTTTTTTGATTGCTTGCTTGAGACAAAAAAATGTGTGAGTTTGACAATTGGAGTTGTTTGAACGCAGCGCGCCCGAGTGCGTGCAGGGGCTTGGCTTTGCGCTGCGCCCGGTGATTGGCGGACGCGGTTTCCACGCCGAGTTCGCCCGGAGCGACCAAGGTAGGGTTGGGTCGGTCCTGTAGCCGGGGAAAAGGGGGCATTGATGGCGCAAGAAGGCGGACTCTTGGGCACAATCGGATGTCGTGCGGAGTTCTTGGGGCCGGTGCTGGCACGTGAACGAGGGCCCACCGCACCGACGGAACAGCCACACGAGGGTGTAGGGCGCGGCCGGCTTTTCTCGACAGGGCTTGGGCGGCGCCTCGGGGCAGCCGGGTCTCCCCGGCGCAGCGCATGGTCTGCGACGCTGGCTTTTGTCGGTAATCTGGGCCTCGGGCGGGGCCTGCCGCGACTCCTGTCGGCCCAGCGCCAGTCTCAGGGCCCGATGGAAATCGGCCAAGAACAAGCCTGGGACGCCGCCGCGGAGGCCTACGCAAAATGGTGGCCGACCTTCGAGCGCGCGGCGCATCCCGTGAGCATCCGGCTGTGCGATCTGGCCCGGCTTGGACCCGGCCAGCGCGTGCTCGATGTCGCCACGGGAATTGGCGAGCCGGCATTGACGGCTGCGCGCCGGGTGATGCCCGGCGGGCTGGTGCTGGCCGTCGATCGGTCCCCCCGGATGATCGCGCAGGCGCGAATGCGCGCCGCCGAGGCAGGTGTCCTCAACGTTGAGTTTCGATGCGCCCGGGCGGAAAGCTTCACGGCCGGGCCGGGCGAGTTTGACGCCGCATTGTGTCGTTGGGGGCTGGGTTTCGTGTCCGACCTGAACGCGCTGCTGGCCAGCGTTTATCGCCGGCTCGGGGCCGGCCGACTGTTTGCAGCCGCGCTGTGGGGAGCGCCCCACAAGGTCCCGCTAATGAGTCTGGCAAGCGTGGCCGTGCGGCGATTGACGAGCGCCGTCCCACGCCCTCCGTACAGGCTCGATTCGTTCAGGCTCTCCGACATGGAGACCCTGATGCACGCGCTCGAAAGGGCCGGCTTCGTGATGGAAAGCGTTGAATCGATGGCGATCACCTTCGAGTTCGACGCGCCGCGGACCTTCGCCGACTTCCGCATAGGCATTTCCCCGTCCCTGCATGCGTTCCTGGCGCCGCAGCCGGAGCAGGCCCGCGAAGATCTTGCGCAGGCGCTTGCCGAGGCGGCTCGGCCGCTGGCCGCAAGCGACGGCCGCTTACGGCTGGTCAACGAGGTCTTCTGTCTGGCCGCGCGCAAGCGGCGAGGCTTTGCGATCAGCTAGGAGCGCGAGCAAACCGCCCTTCTCGAAGGCTACCCGAAGCCGGGGGCGCAGGCCGGTGCGCCGGCGCAGGCAACGGCCGCGCGCCGTACAACAACGAGGCAAGGAGGCCCCAATGTCGCCGGATGCGCGCGACCCGGACAAGCTTAAGGCCCAGCAACGCGAGGAATGGGACGCAGCCGCCTCCGGCTGGGCCAAGTGGTGGCACGTCTTCGAGCGCGGCGCCAGCACGGTAAGCGAGCGGCTGTGCGACCGGGCGGCCCTCGACACGGGATGGCGCGTGCTGGACATCGCAACCGGGATGGGAGAGCCGGCCCTGACCGCGGCGCGGCGGGTCGGTGTGGCGGGCCGGGTGCTCGCAGTGGACCAGTCGGCCGGGATGATTGCCGCGGCGCGCCGGCGCGCTCAAGAACTCGGAATAATGAACGCCGAGTTCCGGGTTGCGGACGCGGAGCACCTCGAGCTCGGCGAAGATGGCTTCAACGCGGCGCTCTGCCGCTGGGGGCTCATGTTCATGCCCGACCTTGAGGCGGTCTTGGCCGCGGTCCGGCGCCGGCTGAAGCCCGGGGGAGTCTTCGTCACCTGCGTGTGGGGAGCTCCGGAGCGGGTTCCGATGATAAGCCTGGGCGGCGATGAAGTGAGGCGGATTGCCGGAATTCCGGCTCGCCGCGCCGACGCGCTCGACCCGTTTCGCTTATCTGACAGCCGTCTTCTTGTCGATGCCTTTGAGAGAGCGGGATTCCAGCATCTGCAGGTGGAAAAGAGGGAGGTCGTTTTCGAGTTCGAATCCCCCGAAGTATTCACTACGTTTCGGCGCGAAGTCTCGGCGCCGCTGCGGACGCTGCTTGCGCGAAAGCCGGCGGCGGTCGGCGAGGCGGTCGTCGAGGCGATGACCGAGGCTGCGCGGCGCTACGCCGGCGGCTGCGGCCCGTTGCGCCTGGTCAATGAGTTGGTATGTGTAAGCGGGCAGGCGCCTGGCTGATATTGGCGCGCCTGGGAGGCCCGCAGCGTAGCGCGGCCCATGTTCGGCCTGGCGGCTTGCGGCTTGAGGTGAGCCATCGCCTGCGCGTACAGTCCTGGGTGAGCGCCGAGCGTCATGTCCGTGAGGTGCAGAAGGTCCGGGCTCCGGCGCCCGGAAGGTTTCACGCGCCCCCTTAGCTCAGCAGGATAGAGCACAGGATTCCTAATCCTGGGGTCGTGGGTTCAAATCCCGCAGGGGGCGCCAAGAGCCTCAGTATTTAAGGCAGCTTCTCCTCCTGACGCCGTTTTTCTTTTCCGGGCCTGCTCGTTTCGTCATGATTTGGCATGCAGGGAGAACGGAAATGGCAACCATCCGACAGCCTGTCCGAGTAAGGTTTTGCCCATGCGCCCCCGGGCTGCAGTTGGGCGCGAAGCGTCTTTTTGGAGTCAGCCTCCCATTCGGGTTCGAGGTCTTTCAGGCGGATGGCGGCCAGCTACTCTACACAGCCGTTAGCTACAAGGAAGTCATCGGCCCGGGCGCGCAGCTCGCGGCATTGCGGGAGCGCTACGGCGACGGCGCTGTTGACGGCGCGCTCCGTCGCTGGGCGCTGCGGGCGACGGAGCGGGTCATCGAGGAGGGGGCGCAGTCAGGCCAGCGCAAGGTCGTCTTCGAAATAAACGAACACGACGTTCCAGTGCTCGAAGCACTCGCTGCAGACAAGAGCTGCCCCTACCAGGTTTCCGAGGCCGAGGATCTTTTCTGCTCAGCCGCGTGGGCCGGGGTGGACAAGACGATCGTGGGTACGCTGAGACTGAAGGCGCTAGCCCCGACTACGCGGCACCTCTGCCAAGGTTGTGGGCTGCCGGACACCGACGAGGTCTGTTCGCACCTTCGGCACCCACGCGTGACGTACCAAGGTGCGGAGGGAGCCTTTGCTCGGCGGCTTGTGGGAGCGTCCTGCGAGCTTGGTCGCTCGGAGGTGGGTGTCGGGTCATCGTGTCACCCCGGAGGAAACGATTGCTGGGAACGATTGGTCGACCTCAAACCTCGGAAACCGACTGCAGCCTACTCGCCCGAGCAGCTACTTGCCGCGCTTGAGTTCCTAGATACCGTCTGACGGCTTGCCTTTGGCGTGCGCCTGCTCCGTGTTAGAAGCATCGAGGAGCCCGCTCGGCTTTTGCTACCCTGCCGAGACCGGGATGAATTTGCCGCTCGCTTGACCGGCCTGGCCGACCTTTTCAAGCTCTTTGACGTGGCTGACAGCCTGCTTCCTCAGAACCGGCAGGAGATCGGCAAAGCCGCGACGCTCAAGCGAATCCAAGCAGTCCTGGATAGTCGCTTAGCTGAGGAAGGCGAGAAAGCGCAGGCGGTGGCCGCAATCAGAACCCTACGGGCGATCAACGGCGCTCGCGCTGCCTATCAGCACAGTTCTGCCGGCTCAGAGCTGCCCAAAGTCCTTCCACAGATTGGCATCTCCTATCCGGTCCAGGACTACGCCGAGGCTTGGGCCGTTGTGCGAAGCTCGGCGGCCGAAGCGCTGACGGCCATCCGCAAAGCCCTTCAATCCTTGACCCCGGACTAGGAGACACTGCCATCCTCCAACAGACCCTTACCGCCACGCCTTATCATGAGCAGCCGGCCGTCCGGTCTGGCAGGGCGATAGGCCTCACCGAGCGACAGCTTCGCGGTGCACGGCGCAAGGCTGCGCTCGCGCTGCGGATTTCGCCGCAACTGCGGCGCATTGCCGGGGACAAAAGCCCGCTCCGCCGCGCCTTGCGGCATCTCCCTGGGCGCGGCTAATAGGCGGCTTCAAGCAGCGCGATTATTTCTTTGCGGGTTACCGGGCGGTCGACTACCTTGGAGTGTTCCACCTCGGCCAGCACGGTATCGGCAATCTCCGGCAGCTCTTGGCGCTTTACCCCTGCCTGGCTGAGCGTATGCGGCAGGCCGAAATGCCCGATGAAGTCGCCAACCCGGTCGGCGCATTCCAGGGCAGCTTTCCGCGCTGCGGCGAGGTCGAAGCGGACGCCCAGCCCCTCGGCAATCGGTCCAAAGCGCTCGGGCGCAATTCCTGCCATGAAACGCATCACATGCGGCAGCGTGATGCACGACGTTACGCCGTGTGGAACGTTCCAGCGAGGACCGATCTGATGGCCCAGGGCGTGCGAGATGCCAAAGCGCGTATTCATGGCGCCGAAAATTGAAAACCATGAGGCCAATTGGCAGTGGCCGCGATGCGCGATCGACTCCGCCCCGCGCCGTTCCAGGGAGATCGGCAGGTGGTCGCGCAGCAGCGCAATTGCCTTGGCCGCCAGCGTGTCGGTAAGCATCTGATGGCGGCGCGAATAAGCAGCCTCGACCGCGTGGTCGAGCGCGCGCATCCCAGTGGCCGCCCAGAGCCAGTCGGGCGTCTCCAACGTAAGTTCGGGGTCGTTGACGACCAGGCGCGGCTGCAGCCGCGGGTCCATCACGCCGTGCTTGACCCGGGCCGTCTCCTCGGTAACTCCGCCAAGCGGCGTGTACTCGCCGGCCGAAAGCGTGGTCGGTATGGCGATATGGGTCAGCGCTTGACCGGCGCCTTGTGCTGCCGCGACGCCGACGCCCTGAGCTAGCAGCGTATCGCGGCTTGCGCCCAGCAGCGAGGCAAGCGCGACCTTGGCCGTATCGATCGGGCTTCCGCCGCCAAAGCTTATTACGGTGTCAGCCTTCTTGCTGCTAAGCTCTGCCACAAGCTGGCGCACGGTGCCTGCCGGCACATGCTGTGCCGCGCCGGTAAAAACAGCCACGCAGCGCTCGCCCAGCGCTTTGCGCAGGCGCTCAAGTAGCGGCGAGCGCCCCAGCGTCTTGCCGGTTACCACCGTCGCACGGCGGAGGCCGCGCCGCTCCATCTCGGCGCCCAGCGACGCCACCGTACCGGGCCCGAAGATAACCCGCTCGAGCCTGGTAAAGTTGAATTCGCCTGCCGGCGCTTGTAACGCTCCGTTTCCCATCGTAGAGTCCTCCCGGCCACGGCCGGTTGCCGGGTAATTCCCGAGCGCCGGTGCCGATTCGACCGCCTTAGCGACGCGAGGCTTGCCGATTTGCGTCTGCCGGCGTCTTCTTTCGCTTGCCGGCCCAGGCGCGGGGCGCGCCGCCGATTGCGCCCGGTGCCGCTCCCGACGATTGCTCCCGATGCAAGCGCCGCGACGGCCGCAGACGGCCCGTAGCGCAATCATTTCTCGGCTGCCAAAGCCCGTAGGCCAACGCTGTTATTCTGCTCCGGGGCGGTTGCCTTTTCGAGCCGGGCACGCGACGGCGCCATGCCTTGAGTTGCGCCGGCCTTCGGCCCCCCCTGTTTCCGGGCGGCCGGGTTCGTTAAGAATGATGGCTCATGGCCGGCAAGCAACCTTCGTCTGACCGTCGTGGGCGCTTTACACAAGCCACCGAGCCAGCTTGGGAGGGCGACCTGCCTGGGCGCGAGCCGGTGCTGGCAGACGAAACCGCGCCGGGGCCGGCGCACGGGCGCTGGCGCGCGCTGGCATTTTTATCGCTGGCCGAACTTTTCATGCTCTCGCCCTGGTTTGGCGCGGCGGCGGTGCTTGCGGCGCTTACCCGTGAGTGGCATCTTGGCGACTTCGCCCAGGCCGGTATGACGGCGGCCGTCCAACTCGGCTTTATTGCCGGGACGCTGCTCAGTGCGACGTTTAACTTGGCCGATCTTTTAGCGCCGCGCGTACTCATGGCGCTGAGCGCTGCGCTGGCCGCGGCCGCCAACGCGGCCCTGGTGCCGTGGGCAACCGGGGCGGCAAGCGCGCTGGTGCTGCGCGTTCTCACCGGCGTCTTTTTGGCCGGGGTCTATCCGCCGGCGATGAAAGCGGTGGCGACCTGGTTTCGCCAGGGGCGCGGCTTGGCCCTGGGAATTCTTATCGGCGCTCTTACCGTCGGCTCGGCCAGTCCGTACCTGCTCCGTGGTCTGACCAGCCTGCCGTGGCGGGAGACGCTGCTGGTGAGTTCCGGCTTGACGCTTATGGGCGGCGCGGTCGTCTTTTTGCTGGTCGGCGAGGGGCCGTACCGTTTTCCGCCGGCGCGCTTCGACGTCCGGATGGCGCTGGCGGTTTTTCGCGAGCGAGGTCCGCGGCTTGCCTGCCTGGGCTACCTGGGGCATCAGTGGGAACTTTACGCGATGTGGAGCTGGATGGGCGTTTTTCTGTTCGAGAGCCTGCGTGCGCGGCAGGGCGGAGTCCACTTGGCGGCCAACGCCAGCGTGGCGACTTTTTTCGTTATCGCGGCAGGCGGCGTAGGCTGCTACCTGGGAGGGTTGCTTTCCGACCTCTTTGGGCGCACGGCGATGACGATGGCGGCAATGGCTGTAAGCGGGCTTAGCGCTGTGCTCATCGGGCTTACGTTCGCCGGCCCTCCCTGGCTTACGCTGCTGGTCGCCACGGTGTGGGGCGTCTCGATTGTCGCCGACTCGGCGCAGTTTTCGGCGGCGATAACCGAGCTATCACCTGCGGCCTACGTTGGCACGGCGCTGACCACTCAGACCTGCGTTGGCTTTGCCTTGACGATAGTCACGATCTGGATGATTCCTCCCGTGGCACGGCTTGTCACCTGGCGCTGGGCTTTTGCCACGCTTGCGCCCGGTCCGGCGCTTGGCGTGCTTGCAATGGCGCGGCTGCGGGCCCTTCCCGAAGCGTCGAAACTTGCCGGCGGCCGCCGCTAGAGCCGCGCAGAACCTGGTCCCAACAGCCGCTTATCTCCCGGCCGACAGGCGCCTTTGACGAACGCAGGCGCATCAACAAGGCCGGGGTGCGCCGCTTGCGCAGACAGACTAATCCGCGGTATAGGTCGGCAACCGGTGCTTGCGTTGCCGCCGGCAGCGCGCGCCGGCGATCTCCGCCAGCCGGGAGGGAATCCGCATCATGACGAAACCCAACTCAAGCGGCAAAATCGGTCGCCGCGCCGTTCTGAAAGGCGCCGCCGCAGCCGCCGTTTTACAGCTAACCGGGCCGTTCGTAATCCGGGCGCGGGGCGAGACCCCGGTCCGCATCGGAATGATTGACCCCTTAACCGGCGTCTACGCCGCCTTTGCTCGAAACGAGGTGATGGGCGCCAGGCTGGCGGTCGCGGAGCTTAACGCCAAGGGCGGCATTCTGGGCCGCCCGATCGAGCTCCTGGTCGAGGATTCCGCCAACAACGTCGGCACTGGCGTTCAGAAGGCGCGCAAGCTTATCGACCGCGACCGGGTGAGTTTCCTTATCGGCGACGTCAACTCCGCCATTGCGCAGGCGATCGCCCAGGTGGCCAGCGAGAAGCGGGTGCTGCACATCGTCTCGGGCGGCCATACGGACCCGATCACCGGCACCGACTGCAAATGGAATGTCTACCGGGTCTGTACCGCGACCCGGATGCAATCCAATTCGGTCTCGCGCCTGGTCTTCCAGAAATACGGCAAACGCTGGTACTTCATCACGCCCGACTACGCCTTCGGCCACACCCTGCAGCAGGGATTCGCGGCCAACCTTAAGATGCTTGGCGGCACGATGCTCGGCAACGAGCTGGCTCCGCTCGGAACGTCCGACTACTCGGCCTACCTGATCAAGGCGCGCGCCGCCTCGCCCGACGTGCTCATCGTGCTGCCGCAGGGGCAGGACATGGTGAATTGCCTCAAGCAGATCGTCCAGTTCGGAATCAACAAGCAGAGCGCCGTGGCCGGCGGGGAGCAGGAACTCGAAGCGCTCGAGGCGCTGCCGCCCGAGGCGCGGATCGGCACCTGGATGTTCGAATGGTACTGGAAACAGCCCGGCGTGCCTTTCGTCAGCGAATTTGTCGCGGCGGTTCGCAAGCGCAACGGCGGCAAGGTGCCGAGCGCGCGCCACTGGTTCGGCTACACCTCGGTCTACAGCATGGCGCTGGTCGCCAACCGGGAGAAGAGCCTCGACGCGGTCAAGCTGGCGCGGGCGCTAAGCGGCTTCGAGTTGCCGCCCGAGGTTAAGCTGCAGCCTAACCGCGTCTACTACCGCGCCGGCGACCACCAGCTCATGCTCTCCGGCTTCGTGGGCCACGCGCTGGCCAAAGGCGTCGACGATCCTGAGGACCTGTTCCAGGTCGAGCAGGTGATGCCCGGCGACAAGATCGCGCCGCCCGTAAGCGAGACCGGCTGCAAGCTCATCTGGCCCGCTTAAGCTTTGCGCCGCCGAGGGCGCCGACCCGGGATTGCCTGTCTGCCGGCCGTCTTGCGGCGAGGTCGCAGCCCATGACCGAGGGGCCTGGCCATGACCGGGGCGGCCTCGGCTGCAGTGCTTGAACGCCGACCGGGCGGCGGTTCACGGGCGCGCCTAACTAGCCGGTTTGGCTTCAGCCTTGCCGTTGGCAATCAGGAAGGGCGCATCTGCCGGCTTGCCGACGCAGGAAAAAGGGGCGCTTAAGCCGGCTCGGGCGCTTGTCGGGCTTGCCTTAACGTGCCGGTTGACGTACAAAGCGCACGTAGTCAGTGTCATCGCGCTGGCTGCTGTAGCGCATGCGCTAGCGAGGAAGGAGGCCCGGCTAAAATGAAAAAGCCGATAGCGAGCGGTAAAATCGGCCGTCGCACGGTTCTCAAGGGTGCTGCGGCTGCCGCCGTTTTGCAGCTAACAGGTCCGTTCGTAATCAGGGCGCGCGGAGAAACGCCGGTGCGTATCGGCATGGTCGATCCGCTGACCGGCGTTTACGCGGCGCCCGCCCGTAATGAAGTGATCGGCGCCCGGCTGGCGGTCGCGGAGCTTAACGCCAAGGGTGGCATCCTGGGCCGCCCGATCGAGCTTCTGGTCGAGGATTCGGCCAACGACGTTGGCACCGGGGTTCAGAAGGCGCGCAAGCTTATCGACCGCGACCGGGTGACTTTCCTGATCGGCGACGTTAACTCGGCCATCGCGCAGGCGATCGCCCAGGTGGCCAGCGAGAAGCGAGTGCTGCACATCGTCTCGGGCGGCCATACCGACACGATCACCGGCACCGACTGCAAGTGGAACGTCTACCGCGTCTGCAATACCACCCGCATGGAGTCCAACTCGGTAGCTCCGCTGCTCTACAAGCAATACGGCAAGCGCTGGTACTTCATCACGCCCGACTACGCTTACGGCCACACCCTGCAGGAAGGCTTCGCGATCGACGCCAAGAAGCTGGGAGCGTCGATCCTCGGCGACGAGCTGGCTCCGCTGGGAACGTCCGACTACTCGGCCTACCTGATCAAGGCGCGCGCCGCCTCGCCCCAGGTGCTGATCGTGCTGCCGCAAGGGCAGGACATGGTGAATTGCCTCAAGCAAATCGTCCAGTTCGGGATCAACAAGGCGATTCCGGTGGCCGGAGCGCAGCAGGAGCTGGAATCGCTCGAGGCGCTGCCGCCCGAGGCGCGGATCGGCACCTGGATGTTCGAATGGTACTGGAAGCAGCCCGGCGTGCCTTTCGTCAGCGAATTTGTCGCGGCAATTCGCAAGCGCAACGGCGGCAAGGTGCCGACCGCGCGCCACTGGTTCGGCTACACCTCAGTTTACAGCATGGCGCTGGTCGCCAACCGGGAGAAGAGCCTCGACGCGGTCAAGCTGGCGCGGGCGCTAAGCGGCTTCGAGTTGCCGCCCGAGGTCAAGCTGCAGCCCAACCGGGTCTACTACCGCGCCGGCGACCATCAGCTTATGACCTCCGCCTTCGTCGGCCGGGCGGTGGCCCGGGGGATCGACGATCCGGAAGACCTGTTCCAGGTGCTCGAGGTCGTACCCGGCGACAAGACTGCGCCGCCCGTGAGCGAGACCGGCTGCAAGGTTAGGTGGCCGGCATAGCCTGTGCCTTTGGCGATGCGCGCGCGGCCGGCCCGGGCTGCAGGCGCGGGCGGCTGGGCGCGTGCCGGGCGCCTGGCGCGCGCCTGGGCGGCTAGGCGACGGCGCGCTCTTTGGGGCCGGCGCGTGCGAATTTTCGGTCGATGACGCAACTTCTTCTGTTTAACGCGATCAACGGGCTCATCATCGGCGCCTTCTACGTACTGATGGCGCTGGGGCTGTCGCTTATCCTGAATCTGAGCGGCGTGATCAACTTCGCGCATGGCGGCTTTCTGGTGCTGGGCGGCTACCTGGCCTACGCGCTGACGCCCTACGTTGGGTTCTGGGGCGCGCTGCTAATCGCCCCGCTTTTGACTGCCGGTGTTGGGTTTGTCGTCGAGCGGCTGATGGTGCGCCGGGTTTACGGGCGTGATCCGCTCTACGGTCTTTTGCTCACCTTCGGTCTCGCCTTTATTCTCGAGGACGGTACGCGTTCGATTTGGGGGGCGCAGGGGCTTCCGGTATCGATCCCGGCGGTGCTGGCCAGGCCGCTCAGCAGCGATTTCTTTTTCATCACCGGTTACCGGCTCTTCATGGTCGGCACGGTAGCTGCGGCGGTCTTTTTGCTCTTTGCGCTGTTGCGCTACACCCGGGTCGGTATCCGGATTCGCGCCGGCACGCTCGATCTCGACACGGTGAGCGCGCTGGGGATCAACGTGCGCGGGCTGCGGTCGCTCAATTTTGCGGCGGGGATATTTCTTGCGGGGCTAAGCGGCGTCCTGGCCGGCGGGCAGCTCGGTCTTGAGCCGACGATGGGGACCGGGCTTTTGATGCCGGGGTTTGTGGCGATCATCGTGGGCGGCGTCGGCAGCCTGCCGGGCACGCTTCTTGGGGGGCTTTTGATCGGGCTTGCCTCGGGCGTTACGGCGGTCTTCTTTCCCTCGGCCAGCGAGGCGGTGATCTATATCCTGATGGCCGTGGTGCTGATGGTTCGGCCGCACGGGCTTTTGGGCGAGGAAGGTCTGCTGACATGAACAGCCGTGCCGGCGCGGCAAGGCAGGCGGGGACAGCGCTGCTCTGGGCGGCGCTCTTGCTGGCGCCTTACTGGCTGCCCTGGGTTGGCGGGTATACTGCGTTGGGGGCGCGGGTACTGGTGCTCGGCTTGGCCGCGATGTCGCTTAACTTTCTGCTTGGGTTCACCGGGGTGGTATCGTTCGGCCATGCGGCCTACTTCGGGCTGGGAGCGTACGGGGCCGGTCTTACGCTGAAGCTGCTGGCGCACAGCACGCCGCTGGCGCTTTTTTTCGGCACCTTGGCCGGCGGGATCGCCGGGGCCTTGCTCGGGGCGCTGATCGTGCATCTGCGGGGCGTCTACTTCGCCATGGTGACGATCGCCTTTGGCCAGGTCTTTTATTACATCGCGTTTCGCTGGAACAGCCTGACCGGGGGTGACGACGGGCTCAGGGGTTTTGCCCGCCAGCCGCTGCATTTCGCCGGCTACGCCATCGACATCCTGAACAACGGCCACGCCTTTTACTACTTCGTGCTGGTCTGCTTTGCGGTCACGGTGGGGGTGATGGCGCTTATCCTGCGCTCGCCGCTGGGCCGCACGATGCTGGCGATTCGCGAGAACGAGCGGCGCGCGCGTTTTTTGGGCATCCCGGTCGAGCGGCACATCTGGGTCGCCTTTACGCTCTCCTGTTTTTTCACCAGCTTGGCCGGGGCGCTCTATGCCATGGTCAACAATTTTGCCGATCCCATGGGGCTGCACTGGAGCCTGTCCGGGGATCTCGTGATCATGGCGGTGATGGGCGGGATGCGAAGCTTCTGGGGACCGCTTGTGGGAGCCGCGGTCTTCGTGGTGGTGCAGGACTTTCTGTCGAGCATCACCACCAACTGGATGTCGTTTGTGGGCCTCTTGATCGTCCTGGTCGTCCTGTTCTTCCCGCGCGGGCTTTTGGGCCTGGCGCAGCGGCGCGGCGAAGCGTGAACGTGCTCGAGATAAGAAACGCCACCAAGCGGTTCGGAAGCCTGGTGGCCTTGCGCAACGTCGCGCTGTCCGTGCCGGCCGGCGAGCTTAGGGCGATCATCGGGCCCAACGGCGCCGGCAAGACCACGCTGTTCAACCTGGTCAGCGGGTTCTTTGCGCCGAGTGCCGGTAGCGTCCTGTTCGCGGGGCGCGATGTGACCGCCCTGGCGGCCCATCAGCGCGTCGCCCTCGGCATGGCCCGCACCTTCCAAATAACGGAGATTTTTCCGGAACTCACGGTCTTTGAAAACGTGCGCATCGCCGCCGAGGTCGCCGCCGGATACCGGCTGCGCCCGCGGCTCGGCCGCAGCGAGCGGGCTGAAGTCTGCCGGCGGGTCGAGCAAACGCTTGAGCTGGCCGGACTCGCTGCCAAGGCAAAGCGGCTGGCCGGTGAACTGGCGCATGGCGACCAGCGGGTCGCCGAGATTGCCATGGCGCTGGCGCTTAAGCCGCGGCTTTTGCTCCTGGACGAGCCGACCGCCGGCATGGGCGAACAGGAAACCCAGGAGATTACCCGCCTCATCCGCCGCCTGCGCGCCGCAGGCGAGCTTACGATCGTGCTAATCGAGCACGACATGCGCGTCGTCTTTCATCTCGCCGATCGCATCACGGTGCTTTGCTACGGCGAGCTGCTCGCCGAGGGGACGCCGCAGGAAATCGCCGCCAACGAGGCGGTGCAGGAGGCCTACCTGGGCAAGGCCGCATGAGCGCCGCGATCGAGGCCGACAACCTGCATTCCTTCTACGGCAAGAGCCATATCCTCCACGGCGTCGGCCTGCGCGTGGCCGAAGGCGGCATTACCGCTCTGCTCGGCCGCAACGGCGCCGGCAAAACCACGACGCTGCGCGCCCTGATCGGCCTGACGCCGCCGCGCCAGGGACGGGTAATGGTCTTCGGCGTGGATACCACTCATTGGCCGTCGTTCAGGATTGCCGCGCTGGGCGTCGGCTACGTGCCCGAAGGGCGCCACGTCTTCCCCAACCTCACGGTAGAGGAAAACCTCAAGGTGCCGCTGGAGCGCCCGGGCCCGTGGACCCTCCCGCGCATCTACCAGCTCTTTCCGGCGCTCGCCGACCGCCGGCGCAACCGGGGTCGCCAGCTCTCCGGCGGCGAGCAGGAAATGTTGGCCATCGCCCGCGCCCTGCTGCTCAATCCGCGCGTCCTGCTGCTGGACGAGCCGTCCCAGGGGCTTGCGCCACTGGTGGTACGGGAGGTATTTCGCATCGTCGTCGAGATGCGCCGGGAGGGTATCTCGGTGCTGCTCGTCGAGCAAAACGTCCGCATGAGCCTGGAGATTGCCGACTACGCCTACGTCCTCGACGACGGCAGCGTGGTCCATGCCGGCAGCGCTCGGGAGCTGGCCGCCGACCCGGCCCGGATCGCGGCCCTGGCCGGAGCCACCGCCGAGCAGTGGACCGACCCCTAACCGCGCGCTTAAAGAAGCGCGCCGCGCACCGGCTCGCCCCGCACCGGTGGATGCTCGATAAGATTGACCGCCCAGCGGCGCGCCTGGCGCAACGCTTCTTCGGCGCGCCGGAAAACGCGCTCCCGGTAAAGCGTGCTCCAGACGTATACGTCGACCGTGGGCTCCTCGCTCAGCGATACCTCGACCGTCCAGTCCTCGATCTCCGGCCCGCATATCAGCAGCCGGATCACGCGGCCGTGATCGACGATCAGGCCGCGCGCCCGCTCGGGCAGCCGAAACTCCTCCTTGATGCGCCTGGTGAGGTGATGTGGGTAACTCTCCTCGGCCATCGCAGTCTGCGCCCAACCGCCGATGGGCGGCTCGGTCTGGCGCACAAGCCGCAGGTTGTTGTCGGTTAGGTCCTCCAGCGCCTGCTCCTGATTAAAGCCGCGGGCCGCGGCATAGAAGCGCTCGCCCGCCGGTGCTCCCGGCGCCGAAGCCCTTGCCTGGGAGGCCCGCCTCTTGGCGTTGTCAACCCACCATTTGTCCTGGTTGTTTTTCTCGGCCATCGATCTGTCGGCGCCGGGCACGAGTCCCCGGCCTCAGCCGGGTCAGCGTGCGTGTTTGCCAGCGGCGCTGCGAGTCCGAACGCTCATCCCGGAGCTTTCCGCTCTGCCCTTCCTGCGGCCCGGAGCGCGCCCGTCCCGCCTAGCCGGAGCACGAAGGCCCCGAATCATTCGATAGGCAAACGCGTCCGCCTTGCGCTCGGGGTCTGCCCACAACAGATAGTGACCCAGCTCGTGGTAGACCGTCTGCACCCACAGCCGTTCGCTGTTATAGACGCGGCCCCGCTTCCAGTTGTCGGGATGGACCAAGCAGATTCTGCCGTCCTCGAACGTCTTTCCTGCCGTCTTGCCCCAGTCTAGGTACTCGTACCACTCGACCCGCGGGCGCTTCAGACTGTAATAGCGGCAAAGCCGGGTCAGAGCGCGCTGAAACAGCGACGGCCGAACTTCGCGGAAAAAACCCGCCAAGTTCCGGTCAATCGCTCGCCGCTCGCCCAGAGGCGGAATGTCCATGCGCACGATTGGTTGACCTCTTGTCCGGATGACGAAAATACCATCGAGATCATAGGGACAGCGATGCCCTGTCGTCAAATACCTCGAATTTCCCTAGCTATGAGATGTTTATGGCTGTTATTGCATCTCTTATCATCCTGACAGCCCACTGTGCAGCCACGCGTGAAAGGCCGAGGCCGGGTGTCGTGCTGGAAGCCCCACGCAGGGCTGTCTTTTGCGGCTGACTGTCGGCGCGGGCGAGCGGGGCCGCGTGCTCCCCGGCGCTCTGTTATGCTGGTTGAGAACTCTTCGCGGAGGCGAAGGCCGGCGCCCTCAGAAGGCAAGGGCTGGTAGATGAGGAGAGCAAATGAGCGGGTTTTACGAAAAAGAAACGATTAGGAATCTGCGCCGACTGCGCCAACTAAAGCCGGAGCTTTTTAGAAGCTTTACCGAGTTCAGCAAGCTGGTCTTCAGCGACAGCGCCCTGCCTGCCAAGATGAAGGAGTTGATGGCGATAACTGCCGCCCACGTTACTCAATGCCCCTGGTGCATTGACGAGCACGTCAAGCGGGCCAAGGCTCGGGGTGCCAGCGACGAGGAGATCGCGGAGGCGGTTTACGTGGCGATGGCGATGCGGGCGGGTGGGGCGTGGTCGCACGGTGCCATCGCGATGGCGTCGGCCGAAGGCGAGGACAGCCAGGCGCATCCGCAAACGGCTGAGCAGAACCGGAGGTAGCCGCAAGGCGATGAGCGAGCAGGAGCGAGTCGCGCGTCGGACCCGGCAGGTTCAGGTCGGGCCGGTCAAGGTGGGGGGTGGCGCCACCACGGTGGTGCAGTCGATGTGCGCCACGCGGACGGTCGATATCGACGCCACGGTGGCGCAGGTCCATCAGCTTGCGCGGGCTGGCGCCGGCATCGTCCGAATCGCCGTCGACAACGAGAAGGATGTCGTTGCGCTCAGAGAAATACGGGGTCAAACGCGCGGTATCGCCCTCTCGGTGGATCTCCAGGAAAACTACCGGGTGGCCGACAAGGTGGCGCCGTGGGTCGATAAGATACGCTACAACCCCGGTCATCTCCATCACATCGAGAAAAGCAAAACGATCGAGCAGAAGGTGGAGTGGATCGTGGGGGTCGCCCGCAACCATGGCATTGCGCTGCGCATCGGAGTCAACTGCGGCTCGGTGGCGCCGGCTTTTCTGGCCCGCTTCCCGGGGGACCAGTTAACGGCGCTGGTCGAGTCGGCGGTTTATCACAGTGCCTTGATGGAGCGCTTTGGTTTCGATCGGTTTGTGGTTTCGCTGAAGGATTCCGATCCGGCCAAGGTGGTTTTGGCCAACCGGCGTTTTGCTGCGCGGCGTCCCGATGTTGCGCTTCACCTGGGGGTTACCGAAGCCGGCTTGCCTCCTGAGGGCGTGGTCAAGACGCGGCTGGCCTTCGAGAAGCTGCTGGCCCAGGGGATCGGCGAGACCATCCGAGTGTCGCTTACCCTCACCAACGAGCGCAAGCACGAGGAGGTGCTGGCCGGTCTGCGAATCGTCGAGGACGTAGCGGCGGGCCGCTTTGTTTCCGTGCCCGACTTTGGCCGCGGTCTTAACATCATTTCCTGCCCCTCCTGCTCGCGGGTCGAGAACGAAAAGTTCGTTGAGTTGGCCCAGCGGGTCAAGGAGATGACCGCCTATGCGGCCCGCCACCGGCTCACGATCGCCGTGATGGGCTGCAGGGTGAACGGACCGGGCGAGACCGACGACGCCGACCTGGGCCTGTGGTGCGGGCCGACCACGGTAAACCTGAAGCGCAAGGATAAAAAGATCGGCAACTTCCGGTACGACGAGGTTCTGCCTCGGCTCAAGCTGGAGATCGATCGCCTTATCACGCAGCAGGCCGACCGGATTTGAAGCGCACGGTTCGATGGAGGGCAGGACGGCCTGCGGGCGGCCCTGTCTTGTCGCCTGCCGTCCGTTCCGGCGCGCAGCCGTCCGAGGCCCGGCGGCGGGGCGGGCTCAGCCGATTTTTTGGCCGCTTGCCTGCCAGTCCTTGAGAAAGACTGCCAAGCCGGTCTCGGTCAGCGGGTGGACCAGCATCTGTTGAAAGATGCCGAACGGGATGGTGGCGATGTCGGCACCGGCCTGGGCCGCGCGCAAAACGTGGGCCGGCGAGCGCAGGGAAGCGACCAGCAGTTGAGTGGGGAAACCGTAGTCGCGCAGCACCCGCTCCGTCTGCTCGACCACGGAGAAGCCGTCCTGGCCGAGGTCCTCCAGCCGGCCGACGAAAAGCGACAGGTAGCTCGCTCCGCACTTGGCCGCGGCAAGCGCCTGCAGAACGCTGAAGACCAGGGTGACGTTTACCTTGACGTTGCGCCGGGCCAGGGCTTGGGTGGCGCGCAACCCCTCGAGGGTCGCCGGGCATTTGACCACGATATTGGCGCCGAGTTCGGACAGCCTTAGACCCTGCTCGAGCATTGCCTGGCCTTCGGTGGCGACCACCTCGGCGCTGACCGGGCCCTTAACCAGGGCGCAGATGCGACGGAGCACCTCGGCGTAGGGCTGGCCGGTTTTGGCCAGCAGGCTGGGGTTGGTCGTCACTCCGTCGAGAAGGCCCCACCGTAGCACCTCCTGCACCTGTTCCGGGTTCGCCGAATCGAGGAAAAACTTCACCGCGAAGCGACCTCCTGGCGTTGGGGACGGGCGCTGCGCAGAAGGTCGGCGTGCGCCAGGGTGACGCGCGGTCCCGGCTTCAGCGCGGCCAGCAGCTCCGACACCGTGGCGTTAAGGACCGGGTGAACCAGCGAAGGGGTCAACTCGCTGAGTGGCGCCAGCACAAAACGCCGCTCGTGCAGGCGCGGATGGGGCACCGTAAGCGAAGGACCCCTGATCACCTCGTTGTCGAACAAGAGGAGGTCCAGGTCGATGACCCGGGCGACCGGTCCCGAGCGCGAGCGGCCTTTGCCCGGCTTAGGCCGCTTACGGCCCATGAGCCGTTCGGTATGGAGCAGATGGTTCATCAGCGCCTGCGCGCTCAACTCCGTCTCCACCTCGACCACCCCGTTGAGAAAACGCCCCGAGATATCACCCACCGGCTCGGTCTCGTAGCACGACGATTGTTTGACCAGCCGGGTGGTTGGGAGCCGGGAAATTCGTTCGATGGCTCCCCTGTAATTTGTCGGCCGATGGCCCAGATTGGTTCCTATCCCGATGAAGGCGTGGTGGGGCATGCCGTTTCAGCTTGAGAGCTGCAAGGCCTTGAGCCGCGCCAGGGCCTGGTCCAGGCGCTCGTCGGCTACGGTCAGCGAAAGCCTGATAAATCCTTCGCCATGGCGGCCAAACCCGGAACCGGGCGTTACCACGACACCGCATTTCTCCAGCAGATGCCGGGCAAAGCCGGCCGAGTTGAAGCCCTGGGGTACTGCGACCCAGAGGTAGAACGTGGCCTTGGGCCGGTCGCACGCAAGGCCACAGGCCCAGAGCGTCTCCAGGGCGCGGTCGCGCCGGCGCTGGTAAATGTCGCACTGCCGGCGCAGCTCGCGGTCGGGGCCGCCAAGCGCGGTTATCGCCGCCTCCTGGACTGCCTGAAAGACCCCCGAGTCGACGTTGGTCTTGACGGTACCCAGCGCGGCCACCAACTCGGCATTGCCGGCCGCGAAGCCTACCCGCCAGCCGGTCATCGAAAATGTCTTCGACAGCGAATGGAACTCCACCGCGCACTCCAGCGCGCCCGGCGTCGCCAGCAGGCTGGGCGCGCGGTAGCCGTCGAAGGCGATTTCCGAATAGGCGCAGTCGTGCGCCAGCACGATTTCGTTGCCGAGGCAGTAGTCGACCGCCGCGCGGAAAAAGCCGGGCTCGGCCGTGGCTGCGGTCGGGTTGTTTGGGTAGTTTAGCCACATAAGCTTGGCCCGCCGCGCCACCGCCTCGGGAATCGCGCCGAAGTCGGGCAAAAAGCCGTTCTGCCGGCTAAGCGGCATCGAGTACGGCTCCCCCCCGTTGAACACGCAGCCGGCGTAGTAGACCGGATAGCCGGGGTCGGGAATCAGCACGATATCGCCCGGGTCGACCAGGGCGGTGGCGAAGTTGGCGATTCCTTCCTTGGAGCCGATGAGCGCGCAAACCTGCGCGGCCGGATCGATCGCAACGCCGAAGCGGCGCGCGTACCAGTCGGTTGCCGCTTGCCGCAGGCGCTCCAGCCCCTGGTAGTCCGGGTAGCGATGGTTGGCGGGATCGCGTGCCGCTTCCTGCAAGCGGGCCACGATCGGCGCCGGCGTGGGAAGGTCGGGATCGCCGATGCCCAGGCTGATGACGTCGACTCCGCTTTTCTGGACCTCTTTTTTGAGCCGGTCCAGCTCGGCGAACAAGTAAGGCGGCAGCCGCCTAAGCCGCGCCGCGGTGTTGATCCTCACGCCTCCCCGAAACCTCATCCGCTGGACTTTCAACTCTAATTAACATACTTTGGCGTGCGCCGAAACCGTGCCGAGGCTGGGTGTTTGGTTATGTTGGGTGCTGTGGGGTGCGGGGCGTCTCCTTTCTCGGGTCCGGCGTGCGGGCTATCGCCGGGTGGTGCGGCGGCCCCGGCTTTGCGCGGCGGCCGGATGGGCGGGGCGGCTTGCGATTTACCAGATGACGTTTGATTCATCAGAGGTGCTTGAAGAACGGCCGGAGCAATGTTAGTTGTGTCCCTGTTTAGCTTCGGAGACGGGCGGAAGTCCGACCGCGCGAGGGTCTCTGCGGGTCGTTGCTTGCACGACCGCGGGGAGTTTTCAGGCGCCTCCTTCCCGGAGCGCCGCACTCGGCGGGTTCCATAGTTCTGCGACCGTAGACCCGAAGTTGAGGTGTGACGAGAAGGGCTAGGTTTGAGCCATGAACCGATTTTTCCTGGGGCTGGCGGCGGTTTTGCTGGTAAGCGGCCTGGGGGTGGTCGCATTCTCCCAGCGGCCTTGGCTGCCGCTGGAGAATGTCGAGCAGCCGGTTCCGTTCAGCCACCGGGTCCACGCTGGCGTGAACAAGATTCCGTGTCAGTACTGTCACGAGTATGCCCGCCGCTCCCGGACCTCGGGCGTGCCTCCGGTGCAGCGCTGCGTGGGTTGCCATGGCAGCGCGGTCTCGGGAGGCTTGCTGCCGATCACCAGGCCGTGGGCCGATCACGGTCATCCGAGCTTTGAAATTCGCTGGAATCGGGTTTACACGCTGCCTGATTTCGTTAAATTTACCCATCGACCTCACATCAACGCCGGCTTGGCCTGCCAGACCTGCCACGGCCCGGTCGAGACGATGGATCGGCTGGTGCCCGTCTATGAAATCAACATGGGCTTCTGCCTGGATTGCCATAATAAGCGCGGCGCCACCCAGGATTGCGAGGTCTGCCATCACTAACCGAGGACCAGAGTAATGGCTGAGGGGCTGTCTCGACGGTCGTTCATCAAGCTGGCTGCCACCGCGTCGGTGGCGGCGTTGCCGGGGTGCGAGCCGGCCGCGCGCAAGCTTATTCCGTACGTCGTACCGGACGATAACGTGATTCCGGGCGTGCCGGCCTTCTATGCAACGGTCTGTGCCGAGTGCAGTGCCGGATGCGGCGTGGTGGCGCGCGTGCGCGAGGGACGAGTCGTCAAGCTGGAAGGCAACCCGGTCGATCCCATCAGCCAGGGAGCGCTTTGCGCACGCGGACAAGCCGCGCTGCAGGGACTTTACAACCCCGACCGACTGGGCGCCCCGATGCTGCGGCGCAAGGACGGAACGCTGGAAGCTGTCTCCTGGGACAAGGCGCTCGGTCTGCTCGACGAGCGGCTGCAGGCGGCGGCAAAAAAAGGCGCGAACCGCGTAGCTTATTTTGGCAGCCGGCAAGGCCCGACGCTCGACAAACTTGCCCGGCTCTGGCTTTCGGCCTGGGGTTCGAACCGGCTCATCGCCTACGAAGCGCTCAACGACGAGGCCGAACGGGCCGCAGCCAAAGCCTGTTTCGGGCGTACTGACCTGCCGGTCTACCGGATCGACCAGGCCGAAGCGTTGGTTTCATTTGGCGCCGATTTTCTCGAGACCTGGGGCTCGCCGGTGGAATACGCCCGCCAGTACGCGGCTTTCCGCGCACCGCGCCCGCTTCATGGCGGAACCGTCGTGGGCCGCTCCGCCTACGTTGGCCCACGCCTTAGCATGACCGCAGCCAAGTGCGACCAATGGGTTGCGGCCAGGCCGGGCACCGAGGGGCTGGTCGCGCTCGGCGTGCTCAATGTGCTGGTGAACCAAGGTTGGCTGCCTCATGACTCGGGAGTCGACCTCGAGGCGCTGCGCGGTTTGGTGGGCATGTATACGCCGGCTGCGATCGCCGGGCGCTGCGGCGTTGAGGCCAAGGCCATCGTCCGGCTGGGCGAGCTCTTCGGTCAGGCACACAGCGCGGTTGCGCTGGCCGGCACTGACGACCCAACCGCCCATATCGGCGCCTTGATCCTGAACACCGTTACCGGGAACCTCGGCCGCACGGTGGTCTTTACCGACGCCGGCCCACCGCCCCCGCCGACCACCGGCCGGGCCGAGGTGGAAGCGCAAGTCGCCGCGATGAAGGCGGCCGAGGTGGATGTCGTCGTCGTGGCCGGCGCCAATCCGATCTACGCGATGCCGGCTTCGGCCGGGGTGGCCGAGGCGCTGGCCCGGGTGCCGTTGGTCGTCTGGATGGGCCAGGTCCCTGACGAGACGGCCGCTTATGCCGGCCTGCTGCTGCCGATCGACCATCCGCTGGAGAGCTGGCACGACGTGATGCCGCGGGCAGGTAACTACGGCCTGGGTCAGCCGGTGATGCAGCGGGTTTTTCCGACGATGGCGCTGGGCGATCTGCTCATCCGCTCGGCGCGGGCCGGAGGGCTCGGCCCCAAGGAACTTCCCTGGCAGGACGCTTCGCAGGCGGTTGCGGCGAGCTGGCAGGAGTTACGCGCTCGTTACCAGCCCTCGCAAAGCGCCGATGATTTCTGGACCTCGGTGCGCCGCCATGGCGGACTTTTCCTGCAGCCGGGTACGGCCGGCGTCAAGCTCGATCCGGCAGTGCTCAAGACCGCGCCCAATCTGCCCGAGCCGGCCGAGTTGGTACTGGCCGCCTTCGCCCATCCCTTCTTCTTCGACGGGCGGGGAGCGGACAAGCCCTGGTTGCAGGAAATCCCGGAGCCGGTGACCCAGGTCGTATGGAACAGTTGGGCCGAGATTCATCCCGAGACCGCGCGCCAGCTTGGGCTTACCGGCCGGGCCAGCCAGCTTTGGCTCTCGGCCGAGGTCGACGTTCTTGAGATCGCGTCGAGCCAGGGGCGCGTCGAGCTGCCGGTTTACATCGCCCAGACCGTGCGGCCGGGCGTGATCGCCGCACCGCTCGGACAGGGCCACAGCGCCTACGGGCGCTACGCCCGGGGGCGCGGCGCCAACCTGTTCCAGCTTTTGCCCGCCGGCGCGCTCAGCGTCGCGGTCAAGGCGCGGCCCACCGGAAAGAAGCAACGCCTGGTCTCGCCGCTCGGCAAAAGCGAAATGATGGGCCGCGCCCTCGTCGAGGCGATAAGTGTCGAGGAGCTCGCGCGCGGCGTGGCGCCGCGCCCCGAGGCGCCCGAGGCTCCCGAACCTCACGAGTTCTACGCCCCGTTCAAGTACCCCGTCCACCAGTGGGGCATGACGATCGACGTCAACGCCTGCACCGGATGCAGCGCCTGCGTGGCGGCCTGTTACGCCGAGAACAACGTGCCGGTGGTGGGAGAGGAAGGCGTCGAGCGCGGGCGAATCATGTCCTGGATCCGGATCGAGCGCTTTTTCCCGGCCCAGGAGAAGGCCGGCCACGCGCCTCTGCTCTACCTGATGCCGATGCTTTGCCAGCAGTGCGATCACGCGCCGTGCGAGCCGGTCTGCCCGGTTTTCGCCGCGGTCCATACCGAGGAAGGGCTCAACGGGCAGATTTACAACCGTTGCGTCGGGACCCGTTACTGCGAGAACAACTGCCCCTACAAGGTGCGCCGCTTCAACTGGTTTGCCCCCCAGTGGCCGGCGCCGCTGGATCTGCAGCTTAACCCCGACGTGACCGTGCGCGGCGCCGGCGTGATGGAGAAGTGCACCTTCTGCTTCCAGCGCATCCGGCACGCCGAGATTACCGCCAAGCTGGAGAATCGGCCGGTGCGCGACGGCGAGATTGTCCCCGCCTGCGCTCAGAGCTGCCCCAGCAAAGCCATCAGCTTCGGAGACATGAATGAACCGCAAAGCGCCATGATGCGCCGGCGCGCCGACCACCGGCTGCGCAACTACGCGGCGCTTGCCGAACTGAACACGCGGCCGGCAATCACCTACCTGCGCGCGGTTTATCACGGGAAGGGGAAAGCCTAAGTGGCAGCGGCAGCAAAGTCGGTTTTTGAACCAGACTACGGCGATGTCGACCGCGGCGTGCTCAGCGTCATGGCGCCGCCGGGCATCCGATACTGGCTCTGGGTCGGGTTTCTGGCGGCGCTGGTTCTGGTGGGCGGCGCCACCTGGACCAACCAGGTTTACCGCGGCCTCGGGGTGACCGGCCTGACGCAGCCCACGATGTGGGCGGTCTATATCACCAACTTCGTCTTCTGGGTCGGGATTGCGCACTCGGGCACGCTCATCTCGGCGATTCTCTACCTTTTCCGCACCCGCTGGCGTACCGCGGTCTACCGCTGCGCCGAGACGATGACGGTGTTCGCGGTGACGACTGCGGGCCTGTTCCCGATAGTCCATCTCGGGCGCCCCTGGTTTTTCTACTTTCTGGCTCCCTACCCGAACGAGCGGTCGCTGCAGCCCGATTTTCGCTCGCCGCTGGTGTGGGACTTCTTCGCGATCAGCACCTACCTCACCATCAGCTCGCTTTTCCTCTTTATGGGGCTGATTCCCGACCTGGCCAACGCGCGGGAGGCGAGCAGCGGCTGGCGGCGCAAGTTTTACGGGCTGTTGTCGCTCGGCTGGCATGGGACCGACGAGCAGTGGCGCAATTTCTCGATGGCCTACCTGCTGATGGCGGGATTGGCGACGCCGCTGGTGCTGTCGGTCCACAGCGTGGTGTCGTTCGACTTCGCGATGGCGCAGTTGCCGGGCTGGCACAGCACGATCTTTCCGCCCTACTTTGTGGCCGGGGCGATCTTTTCGGGATGCGCGATGGTGCTGACGCTCATCATTCCGCTGCGCAAGATCATGGGCGTGGAGAACCTGGTCACCGCGTGGCACCTGGACAACCTGGCTAAAATCATTCTGTTGACCTCGCTGATAATGAGCTACTCCTACGCCTGCGAGTCGTTCCTCGTCTGGTACGCCAAGGACCCGATCGAGCTGGAGACCTTCTACATGCGTTACTACGGCCCGCAGGGATGGATTTTCTGGCTCATGATTTTCTGCAACTGCGTCATACCGCTGCTGCTGTTCTCGCCGCGGGTGCGGCGCAGCATGGTGACCCTGTTCATCATCTCGCTGTTCGTCAACGTAGGGATGTGGAGCGAGCGGTTCGTCATTGTCGAGGGCTCCTTGGCGGCGAGCTTTGAGCCGTCGCAGTGGCGCTACTGGCATGCCTCGTTCACCGAGGTAACGATAACGGTGGCAAGCTTCGGCTGGTTCCTGATGTGGTTTTCGCTCTTTGCCCGCTTCATGCCGATTGTCTCGATGACCGAGCTCAAAGAAGGGCTGGGCTGGCTTAGGCAGGCGATTCGGGACAGCTACTCGAGGGCGGCATGAACGGCGAGTTGGAACTGCTTGCCTCTTTTGCAGAGGAGCGCCAGGCGGCCGGCGCCGTCGCGGCGCTGCGCCGGGCGCAGGCGGACGACATCCGGGTCTTCGCGCCGATCCCGAGCGAGCACGTCGAAGAGGCGTTCGAGCGCCGCAAAAGCCGGGTCCGGCTGTGGGTCCTGCTGGGCGGGATAGCCGGCGCGCTAAGCGGCCTTGCGATTACCATCGGCACCTCCCTGGAATGGAACCTGGTGGCGGGCGGCAAGCCGATTGTGTCGCTGCCGCCGTATATTATCATCACTTTCGAGATGATGGTGCTTTTGGGGGGGATTTCGGGCGTGCTGGGTTTTTTCTTTCATAGCCGGCTTCCCGCCCTGGAGTCGCAGCGCGGCTTCAACTCCCGCTTCGCGCAGGACCACTTCGGCGTGTTGGTTCGTTGCGCGGCCTCCGACGGCGACCGGCTGGAAGGGTTGTTGCGCGAGGCCGGAGCGCTGGCCGTCGAGCGGGTGGGCGCCGCGGCGGCCTAGAGGACACACTCCTTGCGAGCGAGCAGGCGGAGCTAAGATGACGTCCCATCCTGAAACTTTTCGACAACCCGGGCCCGCCGCCGGGGCGGCTCCCTTCGCGGCGCAGCAGTCTGCGCTTGAGGGCTTGCGGATGCCGGCCGGTGCGCTGGTGGTGGTGGGAGTGCTGGGTTTTGCCGCGGCCCTGGCGCTGGGCGACCGGGCACGCGCCTGGCAGGCGTTTTTGGTGAACCTCCTTTACTTCATGGGGATTGCCCAGGCCGCGGTGGCGGGTTCGGCCGCCTTTTACCTGACCCAGGGGCGATGGGCTGGGACGGCGCACTTTCGGCTGGCCGAGGCGTTTGCCAATTTTATTCCGGTGGGTTTTGTACTGTTCTGGGGCCTTTACTTTGGCCGGCGGGAGCTTTTCCCCTGGGTTCTCCATCCGGTGCCCGACAAGGCGGCGTGGCTCAATGTGCCGTTTTTGTTTACCCGCGACGGTCTGGCTCTGGCGGTGTTGACGGTTCTAAGCTTTTACTTCCTGCGGCTGTCGCGAGCGCAGGAGGCCGCGCGCTGGAGTGCTTCGCCCCAGGACATCGTGCTGCCGCCGGCGGGGATTCGCCGGCTGGCGCCGGCGGTGGCCATCTGTTACGTTGTGGTCTACACGCTGCTTGCCTTCGACCTTGTGATGTCGCTGGCGCCGCTTTGGCGCAGCACGCTTTTCGGCTGGTATTTTGTTGCGGGCTCTTTCTGGAGCGCTTTGGTTGCGATGTCGTTTACCGCGGTGCTGCTCGGCCGTTATCTTGGTCCCGGGTCGGTGTTTGAGCAGCGCCGGGTCTTCCATGACCTCGGCAAGTTGATCTTTGCCTTTTCGATCTTCTGGGTTTATCTGGTCTTCGCACAGTACATCGTCATTTGGTACGGCGACATCCCGGTGGAGACCTTTTTCATCATCCGCCGCGCCAATCTGATGCCGTGGGCGGCGCTGGCGTGGACGGTGCTGCTGCTGGTCTGGGGGCTGCCGTTTTTTGTGCTGCTGGGGCGCAAGCCCAAGGAGACGCCGGCCATTTTGGGCACGATCTGCCTACTCGGGCTCGTCGGTATCTGGCTGGAGCGTTACGTGCTGGTGGTGCCTTCGTTGTCGCCGGAGACGGTCCCGTTCGGCTGGGTCGAGCTGGCGGTGAGCGCCGGCTTTCTCGGCCTTTTCACTTTGTGCGCTCTGCCGGGGCTTAGACGGGTATGCGAGGCGGCCTGGCCCGCCGGGATCGAGGCTGGCGAGCGGGTGGAGGCGGCGGCGCCCGAGGCACACCTGGGCGCTGGAGCAGGCCGATGAACCGGCGGTTTGGGGCTCGCTGGCTCTTGTGGTGCGCGCTGCTTCTGTTTTCGGGCGCGACCGAGGCCGCCGCGCGCAGCTATCCGATGGACACGATGGCGCCTCGCTCCGACCTGGCCGAGCTGATCCAGTCGGTCTACGTGCAGGTTACGCTGTGGGACTTGCTGGTGCTCGTGGTCGTTATTGTTGCGCTTTTCCTGGCGATCTTCTGGTTTTCGACCAGGTTTGGGGAGCCGGGCGAGGAGCCCGTCCAGTTCCACTCGCATATGGGTCTCGAGGTCGCCTGGACGGCCGGACCGATCCTGATCCTGGTGCTGATTACGGTGCCGACGGTGCGCGCGGTCTTCAACACCCAGCCCTATCACTGGCCTAAAGAGGCCCTCACCGTGCGGGTGATCGCTCACCAGTGGTGGTGGGAGTTCCGCTACCCCTCGCTGGGCGCGCAGACGGCCAACGAAGTGCACATTCCGGCCGACCGGATGATCCACTTCGAGCTCGAATCGGCGGACGTCATCCACAGCTTCTGGATGCCGGCGCTCGGCGGCAAGCGGGATGTCGTGCCGGGGCAGATAAACCAGATTACCCTGGTCGCCAAGGTGCCCGGCGAGTATTACGGCCAGTGCGCCGAGTTTTGCGGCGCTTCGCATGCCAACATGCGCTTTCGCGTCTTCGTCGACACCGCCGAGGGTTTCCAGCGCTGGGTTGCCGACCAGCTCAAGCCTCCGGTGATGCCGGCCTCCGGGCTGGCCTCCGAAGGCGCCCGGATTTACCAGAACGCCCCTTGCGCAATTTGCCACCGGGTCAAGGGAATATCGGGCTTCTCCAAGCAGTATGAGGGCGGTTTCCGCGGTCCGGACCTGACCCATTTTGCGGGGCGCTCAACCCTGGCCGCCGGCGTGCTGGACAACACGCCGGACAATCTTGCGACCTGGATCCAGGACCCGCAGACGGTCAAGCCGGGCGCGCTGATGCCCCGCCTGGGACTCAAGGGTCACGAGCTGACCGCGCTGGTAGCCTACCTTGAGAGTCTTAAATAGAGGGGTTTAGCCGATGGCTGCTCAGCCGAAAGAAATTGCCGGGCAAAGGCCCAGTTATCTTGCCGAAGGCGGTCTGGTCGGTTGGCTGACCACGATCGACCATAAGCGGGTAGCGGTGCTTTACGGCCTGAGCTCGCTTTTCTTTTTGTTCGTTGGCGGCTTCGAGGCGCTACTGGTGCGCACGCAGCTTGCCGTGCCCAACAATCACCTTCTGTCGGCCGACACTTACAACCAGATGTTCACGATGCACGGCACGACGATGATCTTCATGGTCATCATGCCGCTGGAGATTGGCTTTTTCGCCAACTTTTTGATTCCGCTGATGATCGGGGCGCGCGACGTCGCCTTTCCCCGGATAAACGCGCTGAGCTTCTGGGTCTTTATCTTCGGGGCGCTCTTCATGAACGCCGGCTGGCTGTGGCATGCGCTGCCCGACGCCGGCTGGTTTGGCTATGCCAATCTGACCGAGCGCTACTACTCGCCCGGGATGAACATCGATCTGTGGGATATCGGGCTGCTGATCCTGGG
Source organism: Deltaproteobacteria bacterium (assembly GCA_021794015.1). GTDB lineage: Bacteria > Desulfobacterota > Binatia > Binatales > Binataceae > JAJYRQ01. The sequence goes on from JAJYRQ010000001.1 coordinate 47,866, forward strand.
CGTCTCGACGCTTTTGAGCGGGCTCAACTTTTTTGTGACCATCGTCAACATGCGCTGCCCGGGGATGACCTTCATGCGGATGCCGATGTTCATGTGGGCGATGCTGGTCACCACGGTTCTCATTCTGCTGGCCTTCCCGGCCCTGACGGTGGGGCTGATTTTTCTTTTCCTCGACCGTTTCATCGGGACGCATTTTTACGTGGCGGCGCTCGGCGCCACGCCGATTTTGTGGCAGCATCTGTTCTGGATTTTCGGCCATCCCGAGGTTTACATCATGGCGCTGCCGGCCTTCGGGATAATTTCCGAAATTCTGCCGGTCTTCTCACGCAAGCCGTTGTTCGGCTACGCCGGGATGGCATACGCGCTGGTGCTGATCGCCTTTTTGTCTTACGGCGTGTGGGGCCACCACATGTTCAGCACCGGCATGGGCCCGGTGGCGGACGCGACGTTTTCGATCACCTCGATGCTGATCGCGGTGCCGACCGGGATAAAAATCTTCAGTTGGATCGCCACGGTATGGGGCGGCAAGCTGCGCATGACCACGGCGATGTATTTCGCGCTTGCCTTCATCCTGGAGTTCACGATCGGAGGCTTGAGCGGAGTGATGCATGCGAGCCCGCCGATCGACCTGCAGCAGACCGACTCGTACTTCATCGTTGCGCATTTCCATTACGTTCTTTTCGGCGGCATGATGTTCGCCATTCTGGGGGCGTTTTTCTACTGGTGGCCGAAGATCACGGGGCGGCTGCTGGACGAGAAGCTGGGGCGTTGGCAGTTCTGGCTGACGGTCATCGGCTTCAACGGGACCTTCTTCCCGATGCATTTTCTGGGAGTGCTCGGGATGCCGCGGCGGATTTACACCTACCCGGCGGGCATGGGCTGGACCTTCTGGAACAGTTTTGAGACGGCTTGCGCCTATCTCCTGGGAGTCGCCTTCTTGATCTTTCTGGTGAACCTGGTGCGCAGCTTGCGCTCGGAGCAGGCGGTTGGGGACGACCCGTGGGACGCGCGGACGCTGGAATGGTCGGTCGGCTCGCCGCCGCCGGCGCACAACTTTGACGATATTGTGACGGTGCGCGGCCGCGACGCCTTCTGGCTGATGAAGTACGGCTCGCACGACGCTCCCGGCCACGACAGCAGCGCCGGCGCGCGGGCGAGCGCGGCACACGCCGAGGCCGGTCACGCGCACGTGCACCTGCCGGCGCCGTCCTGGTACCCGCTGCTCTTTGCCGCGGGGCTACTCGTGATGGGCGTGGGCGCGATGACCTGGCTTCGGGTGGTGTTCCTCGGCGCCGGACTGCTCTTGGTGTCCATCGTTGGAATGGGGTTCGAGTACGCCACCTACGGCCAGGAGACTGAAGAAAGTCGGGCGACCTTCTTTCGCGGCGTGGACAGCCGAAAGATGGGCATGTGGGCCTTTCTCGGCTCGGAATGTGTCTTTTTCGCCTGCCTCATCTCGACCTACATGGTCTACAAGGCGCGCAACCTGGGCGGCCCGGACGCGGCCGTTTTGGACATTCCCCTGACTTCGTTCAGCACGTTTGTTTTGCTGACCAGCAGCCTGTTGATGGTCCTGGCGCTGGCGGCCATCCAGCGTGGCGACCGCAAATGGTCGGCCATCTGGCTGTTCGGCACGGCCGGCTTCGGGCTTGTTTTCCTGGGCGGCCAAGTCTACGAGTTCTCCAAGCTCTACCTGGTCGAGCACCTGGCGATGCAGGACAATCTGTTCGGGCAGACTTTCTATACCCTGGTCGGCACGCATGGCACGCACGTGGCGATCGGTGTGGTCTGGCTTTTCGTGATGGCGTTTGCGGCGCTTAAGGGAAAGCTGCAACAATCGCGCAGCCTGGCCGTCGAGATTGCCGGACTCTACTGGCACTTCGTGGATATCGTCTGGATCGTGATATTCACGTTGGTCTACCTGATGAGGTCGATAAAAGAAGCATGAACCCGCACGAGGGAGCCCAGGCGCTGGAGCACGAGCATCCGCAGGCCCCCGTCTATCTGGCGGTGGCTGTCGTTTTGACGGTGCTGACGGTGCTCGAGATCGCCGTTTTCTACGCCCCGTTTCTGCAGCCGGTGCTGGTGCCGCTGCTGATTGTGCTGGCGCTGGCGAAGTTCGTGCTGGTAGCGATGTTTTATATGCACCTGCATTACGACGCGGGCGTGTTTACCAGCCTGTTCGGCTTTCCGCTGCTGCTTGCTCTGCTGATTGGCGCCTCCTTGCTGATGCTGTTTGCCTACCTGGCCGCCCACCTGTCGCCGGTGATACCGTACCTTTAGGCCGGTGGCGCCGGCCGGCGCGGGAGAACGCGGATGGCATTTGACATGGACCCGAGCGCGGCCGCCGGCATTGTCGGGCTCGGGGTGCTCTATTGGATCGCGGCGCGGGTGTTGCGCCGCAGGCCGCGCCGGCGTCAGCTCTTCTTCTTTTGCCTGGCGCTCGTGGCGCTGGCGGTCGCGCAGGGTCCGCTCGACGAGTTGTCTGACCGGGGCTCGTTCTGGGGCCACATGGTGGAACACTCGTTTCAGTGCTGGGTGGTGCCGCCGCTGCTTTTGCTTGGCGTGCCGGACTGGATGCTGCGGCCGTGGGTTACTCGGCGATGGATTTTACCGTTGGCGCGGGCGCTGACCCACCCGGTGGCGGCGTTTCTGATTTTTACCGGGGTTTACGCCGGAGCGCACGTGCCGGTGGTCTTCAATCTGATGACCGACAACGACGCCTTTCACATCGCGATGCATCTTGCCTTTCTGATTTCCGGAACGCTTCTGTGGTGGCCGCTGATGAGTCAGATGCCCGAGCTGCCCCCGCTTCCCTACCCGCAGCAGGTGCTCTATTTGTTCCTGCTCATGATACCGATGACGGCAGTGGCAGCGCCGATTACGCTTTCGACTTCCGTCGTCTATCCATGGTACGCACATCATCCGCACCCCTTCGGCCTTGCGCCGCTCGAGGACCAGGTGCTGGGCGGTATCGTGATGTGGGTGGCCGATAGCATCTACCTGATTTTCGTCTTCACCTGGATTTTTTACCGGTGGTCTTTGTCCGACACGGTGGAGGAGCCGCGCCTGGTCCGCCCGGCCGCGCCAGTACGGCTGGCGGCGGCAGAGCCGCGGCCCGGCGCTTAGGGTTGTTGCAGATTTGCGGCGACCGCGCGCCGGCCGAGCTCGCAGGTGCCAGCGCCGGCCCGGGATTAGCGCCGGGCGCGCGCCGGTCCGTGACGGGGCGCTGCTGTGAAGGAGGAAGGTCTTATGGGTTTGACGCTGGTTTCGACCGCCTTTCGACACGGAGAAGAAATCCCGGCGCGTTTCACCTGCGACGGCGAAGACCTCTCGCCCCCGCTTGCATGGTCGGACCTGCCCGCAGGGGCCCAGAGCCTCGCGCTGGTGGTTGACGACCCGGACGCGCCCGACCCGGCCGCGCCGAAGATGGTCTGGGTCCACTGGGTGCTCTACAACATCGCCGCGTCAGCGACCGGTCTTCCCGAAGCCGTAAAGCCGGCCGCGCTGCCGGCAGGCACGCTGGAGGGACTCAACGACTGGAGGCGGACCGGCTACGGCGGCCCGTGTCCTCCGATCGGCCGTCATCGGTATTTCTTCAAGCTTTATGCGCTGGACACAGCGCTGCCGGACCTTGGCAAGCCCAACAAGGCGCGGCTTGAGACGGCACTCCACGGCCACGTGCTTGGCCAGGCAACACTCATGGGCACCTACCAGCGGCGCCGCTAGCGGGGCGCGCGCTCGCCGGGTCAAGGCTGGCTTTATTCATGGCCAGCCCCGCCATGGCGAAGGATATGGGGACAGGCCGCAAAGCACGCGCAAGCGTGGCGCCCAGCTACTGCGACGTTGCCCGGGGGCATCCGATACACGGACCGTTCCACGACCGTGAGCACGGCTTTCCGCTGACCGCCGACGCTGCGCTTTTCGAGCGGCTGGTCCTCGAAATCAACCAGGCCGGACTCTCCTGGCTTACCGTTTTACGCAAACGCGCGGCCCTTAAGAAAGCGTTTGCCGACTACGAGCTTGAGCGGGTGGCGCGGCTCGACGCCCGCGCCCGGCAGCGACTGCTCGGTTGCCCCGGTATCGTGCGCCATCGGGGAAAGATCGATGCCGTCATAGAGAATGCGCACCGGCTGATCGGAATCAAAGAGCGCTACGGCGGCTTTGCCCGGTGGCTCGACGCCCACCATCCGCTCAGGCTGGGCGACTGGGTGAAACTCTTCGGCGAGGTCTTCGTTTTTACCGGCCCCAAGATCACCGAGGAGTTCCTGGTCGGCACCGGCTACCTTCCTGGAGCGCATCAGGCATGGTGCCCGGTCTATGAACTGGCGTTACGTGCCGCGCCGCCATGGAGCAGGACAGGCACAGCCGCGGGTCGCAAGGCGGGGGCGGCGCACCCGGCAAGGGCCGGATGATGACGGCTGACCGTGAGGGACCGTCTTTGCCGGATCGGCCGGCGCGGCAGGGAGATGCGACGCTGGACGCGCGTGGCCAGGCGCGCGCGCCGGCCGCTGCGGCGGCCGCAACCGATCCTCGCGGTGAGGACCGGCAGGGAAGCGTCTCAAGCTTCGCGCTTTACGTTCATATACCGTACTGCCTGGCTAAGTGCCCCTACTGCGATTTCAATTCCTATGCCGTGGCGCGCTGGCCCGAACAGCGCTATCTCGCAGCGCTGCTCGGCGAGATGGGGCGCCGGGCTGAAGAGCCGCCCTGGCGCGGCACGCCGGCAAAAACGCTCTTCTTCGGCGGGGGAACGCCGTCGTTGTTCGCGCCCGAGTCGATCGAGGCGATCCTCGACCGCGCAGATTCGCTCTTCGGCATCGAGCCGGGCGCGGAAATAACACTCGAAGCCAATCCGGGCACCGTTGACCGCGCAAAGCTGGAGGGGCTAAGGCGAGCCGGAGTCAACCGTCTAAGCGTCGGCGCTCAGTCGTTTCGCCCGGCAACGCTCGAAACGTTGGGGCGAAACCACGACGCCGACCAGACGCGTCAGGCTGTCCGGCTTGCACGGCGGGCGGGTTTTGAACAGCTCAACCTCGACCTCATTTACGCCGTTCCCGGCCAGACCTCGGACGACGTCGTGCGAGACGTGCGCGAAGCGGTCGCTCTCGAGCCCGACCATGTATCGGCCTACTGCCTTACCTTTGAGCCGGGCACCCAGTTTCATTCTCTGATGAAGAGCGGAAGGCTTTTGCCGCCAAGCGCCGACCGGCAGGCCGACTTCTTGGGCGCCGTCAACCGGGAGCTGGCTTCATCCGCGTTCGAGAGGTACGAAATCTCCAATTACGCGCGCCCGGGATGCCAGGCGCGGCACAATCTTGCTTATTGGCGTGCCGAACCTTATTTGGGCCTTGGTGCCGGCGCGCATAGCTTTGGGCCTGCAGGCGGAAGATGGCGCCGATGGTGGAATGAGCGCAGCCCCGAACGCTATTGCGAGGCGGTGCTCGGCGGCGCGGCGCGGCTTGCCGAGACCGGCGAAGAGTGGCCTGAGGGGCGCGGGCTTGCGGGCGAGTTCGTCTTTCTCAACCTGCGGCTGCAGCGGGGGTTTGCGCTCTTGGACTTCGAACGGCGCACAGGTTGCAGCTTCGGCGACCTCTTCAGCAGCGAGGCGGCGCGCCTGGTCGACGCCGGACTGCTCCGGATTGCCGAGGGCCGCGTCCGGCTTACCGAGCGGGGACTGGAGTTGGCCGACTCGGTCTTTGCCTGCTTCGTGTAAGACGATATTCCCGCAGTCGCAGTTTCCGCAGAGGCTCGGCACTCGATACTTCCAGCCCGATTAATCCGGCTCGGCAGTCCGGAGAGCGACTGCTTGAAGATTCAGACATCAATTGCACCGATGGCGACAGTCGAGAAGCGACTCAATCGAGTCGTCCTCGAAGGTGAAAATCCCGTTCTTCCGATTCTGCCAGAAATACTTGCACCGCTTTGGGTCGGCTTGGTTCCATGCCTTCGCGATGAGCTGCGGCGTTGGATATTGACCGTTCTCGATTGTCGGGTCCGTCGCGGTCGCGAGAAGAGCGTCAAGAGACGACATCAACTCTTCCCCATCCACAGGCTCTGGCCACGGAATCTGGAGCATGGCATCTCGATCGACAGCGGGCTTCTCACCCTTGGCGCAATTTAGCCCAGCCGGCGGTTGGCGGTCTTCAGCGACCGTTCGCTTCCAGCAGTCCAGCCAATCGGCAGGAATCTCCTGTCCGTTCGGATTCCTCAGCAATGCGACGCAGCCCCAGGACCCGCCCAGAGCGTGGCACGGTACAGCGCCGGGCGGCTGCTCGGCGCGCCATAGGCTCTGAGCTTCTCCAATCAATGCTTCCGGCGAACCTGCCGTATCGTGACATGATACAACGACTGCCTGTCCCCATTTGCCCTTGCGCGCGCACGCCGTCGAGAAAACCATCGTGTACGTTAGGCAACGACTCGAAGATTTGCGTCTGTACCGGATTGACGCTCGCACGTGGCATTTTCGGTCCATGTCTAGCCGAGCAGTTCGCCATTCCACTCGGTGCTTGGCGCAGTCCCACAGCAACGAGCCAATGATTAGGATGCCGGCGCGCAATTGCATGGTCCGCTCCAAACATGCACGTCCTTTCCCGCCCGAAGACCACTTTCAGATTGTAGACGTTCGCATCCGGGAGAAAGGCTATGCCTCGTCACGGACAATTGCGAGCCGGCCGGTAGCCGGCGTTCTCGGCGGCCTGCGGACTCGGGAAAGGCACACGACTGTCCGGGGAAATGGCGCCGTAATACGGGCAACCCGGCCATTCGAAAACGTGAGTTCGGCTGTTTCCGACCACCGGGCCGTTGGTCGGCTCGCTCGTGGTGCGGCATCCGTTGGCGTCGAGCAGGAGCGGTGATTTGGTACGGTGCCGCCAATCCTGTGGCTGCATGGGATGCGGATCGCTCCACAGTCCGATCTTGGCCTTCATGGCCGCGCATTCGGCCGCAGCGTATGCGGCGCGATCTGCCGGACTCTGCTCGTCCTCGTACTGCTTGTAGTGCCACGCCATTCCCGCCTTCACCTGGTCCAGGCATGCGTCCTCGCCATCAGGGAGGAGGATCTTGCAGATGCGGCGCCCGTAGGACATCTCGTTTTCACAATCCAGGGTGACGGTCTTTCCGGCGACCAGTCTTGCGAGATGCTTCGTCGATTGCGCTCCGAAAGGTTGATCGTGCTCGGGAGCGTCGATTCCGGCCAGTCGGATATCCAGCCGAGCGCCGTTAGTCGCCGCCACCGAAATCGTGTCGCCGTCGGTGATGCTCACGACCCTTGCCGAGAACCTGTTCGGCGGGCCCGGCCCTACGAGACTGCCAGTGAGAGGATTGGTAGTCGCATTTTCGGCCCGTCTGCTTGGAGACGGTGCGATGAGATGGACAAGCAATCCGCCCAGAATCGCACCTGCCGTCAAGAAGCAGACAGCGAGGACTATCATCGCGCGGTAGGCTTGAGGCGAGCGTTGCCAGCGCAGCCGGATATAAAGCGCGCCGGCGGCGATCAACGCAGTGGCAATCACTACATAGGTCACGAAGCTCAGCTCCGGATTCGCCCAAACATAGTAAGGTGTGCCAGCAAGCGATTTTCGTGCCGGATGGCCGCACTGATGTCGCGTGTCGTTCCGACTCGATACGATGGTGGCCGACTCTTATAAGCCGGAATTAGCGTTTTGACCCCTCCCCGTCAGCAGAATCATGCGGCAAATGTGCGCGCTAACGCAACTTTGTGGGGCGTCTGCCGCTGCACGCGCTTGGGTCTGCCGGCAAAGCGCTCGGTCCTATCGCTTTGCCGGCCTGAAACTGCGGTCTGGGCCACCTGGGGCGGTTTTCCACAGGCACCTCTGCGTCGGCAATCGGCGCGGCGCCTCTTTTGTTGTCATTCCCGCGCGCGTGTCGGGCGCGCGCGAGGAATCCCGAATCCGGGCTACGCCTGGGTCTGGCGTAGAGCCACAACGTTGCCGCAGCAGGCCGGCCAAGCTGTGTCCCTGCGCAGCTACGACGCTCACATCATGAATAGCCTCTGCCACACGCTCTGCAGCGGAGCAACCAACGACCTGGAACGCCGGGCTCGCCGGCAGAAACTCGGCGCCACAGGATCATTCACGGCGCGTTACAACGTCGAGCGCCTGTTCTCCGCCGAGCAGCGCCACGATGTCGGCGCAGCGATCGCCCGCGCGAGTGCGGACAAGCGGCTGAGCCGTACGGGCAAGCTCGCACTTATCGAATGGGCAAATCCTCAGTGGAACGACTTGGGCGGCGAATAGGACGAAGTTGCGGCAAGACCACAGCCGGGCAAAGCGCGAAGAGTGTTTGCAAAACCGGGAATCCTCGCACGGCAGGCCATTGCATGGCGGCAGGGACACGCGCCGCGCATCTTCGCATTGCGCTCCCGCTGGTCGGGCAAGCTGCCGTGCGGTCAGCACCGCGCGCGTGAATGACAAACAGGCCCGGGGCCGGGCAGAACCCGTGTAAGTATATTGTGCGGGACTTAATAATGGAGCCGTTCCTCGGCAGACCGCTAGCGCCGGTTCTTGTGTGGCGGCTGCGGCGACAGGCCCTGGCAGGCCCGGCGAAGCATCGCGGCCACCGCTTCGGCGCCGCGCAGGCGGATGAAGGCGCCAAGGCGCGGCCCGCGCTCCTGTCCCATCAGGACAGCGTACAGGAAGGTGAAAATCCTGCCCGGCCGGTCGTAAAAGCGCCGCCCGATCTCGTAGATGCGATGCTCGATCGCTTCCCCGCCAGCATCGGGGTTCTGCTCCAGAAACTCAGCCAGAGCGCTGAGTTGCTCCTGTTCCTCGGCCGTTTGTGGAAGCCGGAACTGCGCCGTGGGACGGATAAAATCGTTGTAGAAGTTGATCGCGCACTGCGTAAGCGTGCGGGCCAGCGCCTCCGTGTCAGGATCGGCCGCCACCTGCGGATCGTAGCGAGTCAGGTACTGCCAGATGAGCGCGGGATCGTCGCTGGCCAGGCTCGGCACCAAGTGCGTGATGAGGCTATAGGTGAGCCCCGAGGCGAAGCGGCGCGGGCTTTTCGATTGCCAGACAAAGTCGCGCATCTCCATCGTCTCGAGCCGCAGGGCCGCGCGCTCGGGCCGCTCCGGATTCTCGGGCGTGCCGTTGTCAGGGGCCGCGTCGGCGCGGTCCGCGGTGGCACCGGCGCCCTCTGGCGCCGGCGCGCTCCAGGCGCGCAACGCCTCGAGGTACTCGTCCACGTACTGCGGGATCGCTTCCAGAAAGAGCTTGCGCGCCCGGCGCGGATTCAGGATTAGAAAGTACCTGAGCACATCGATCGGCGCGTACCTGAGCCACTGCTCGGCGCCCACACCCCGTCCCACAGACTTGGATACCTTGCGCCCCTGCTCATCGAGGTAAAGCTCGAAGGGGAAACCCAGAGGGGGCGCACCGCCGAGCAGCCGCACGATCTGGCCTGAAAGACGGGCGGAGTCGATAAGGTCCTTGCCGTAAAGCTCATAGTCTACCCCCAGTACGTACCAGCGAACCGCCCAGTCGACTTTCCACTGAAGCTTGGCTCGACCGCCGAGCACGCTTTGTGTGCCGCCAAAGCCGCAGCCGGCGCTTGCCCCGAACTGCCGCGAACAGGTGAAAGCCACGCTCTCCCGCTCAACGAAATAGCCCGTCACGACGGTAGAGTTAACCAGCCCGCAGGACGGGCAAACCGGCATGAACGGCGACCATCCCGCCCGGTTTTCGGCGCGCAAGGTGGGTGCCACCAGCGCGGTTACCTCCTGGTGACGCTCAAGGACCAGCCGCAGACCGGAATCGAAGCGACCGGTGCCGTACATCTCGCTCGCCCTGAGCAGCTCGTAGTCAACCTCGACCGGCGCAAAAAGGGCGCGCAGCCGGCCGACCATGTGTTCGGCGAAGCTCGGGCAGCATCCGAACGGATCAAAAATCCGCGACACCGGCGCGCCCAGCAAGGGCGCAAGTCGCTCGGGCTGCGGGATGTTTTCGGGCACCTTGCGCAGCCCGTCCATGTCGTCGATGAAAACGATAAGCCGGCTTGCACGCCGCGGGTCGAGCCGGGCCAGCGCCTGGCGGACAAACGACGGTCTTAGCACCTCGCCCATCGTTCCCAGATGCGGAAACCCGGAGGGGCCAAAGCCGCTTTCGAACACGGCCGGGCGCTCCTTGGCATGCCCGGCAAGCCGAGCCAGGAGCCGGCGGGCCTCGACGTAGGGCCAAAAGCCCGAGTCACAGCCGCTCTGGCTTGCCCCGTCGCCCATCGCCTTAGCCGTCATCCTCTCCCCTTAGCACGCGCGCGACCGCCTCGTGGACCCAGGGATCGATCTGCAGTTGGCGCATCCTTTCCGAGGCGAGTCTAAGCTTGACGCCGCAGTTCGAGCAGACGTAAGCCGTCTGAGAGAAGCCGGCCGGGTCCTCTACTCTTAGACGCAGTAACCATTCTTTAACCGGTCTTCGACAAAGCTCGCAATTCAGCGGCTTGACTGGGTCTTGCTCAGAGCGGTGCGATTGTTCCACCATAGCATTGATACCGCCCCAAGCAGCGTGTTAAAGACGGACCGTGACGTAGTCCGGGCGGCCTCGATGACCTTTGCCGCGCGGCAGAACTCCGGGTGGCGGCAAGCCGCCGGCGCGCCCGGCAAGCCTGGGAGTTCGGGCTGCCGGGGGCCGCAGCCCGGATTGCGCGGTGCAGCCTCTGAACCTTCGCTTGGGGCCTTCTCGATAACGCCGTGGAGCAACAGCTTACCAGGGAAAAGCTCAAACAGCTAAGGGCGCTGGTCGGCGAGGGAGACCGCGTTGCGATCGTGGTGCAGGACGATCCAGACCCGGATGCGCTCTCCAGCGCGATCGCGCTGCGCACGCTTTTGGGGCGCAACAAACTTACCACCCCGATCTTCAGCTTTGCACCGGTAACCCGGCCGGAAAACCGAACGATGGTCCATCTGTTGGAGATCGAGGTTGCTCCCGCCGACACCGAGGAACTCGCCTCCTTCGACCGGATCGCGATGGTAGATGTGGCGCCCCCTTATTTCAATGGCAGGCTCAAGCGGGTCGACGTGGTGGTGGATCACCATCCGGGTTACGTGGGAGGCCAGGCGGTCTTCGAGGACGTCCGGCCGGGCTACGGCGCCACGGCGACCATCATGACCGAGTACCTGGTCTGTGCCGGCGAGCGAATCAGCGAGCGGCTGGCCACTGCCCTTCTCTACGGCATCAGGACCGACACGCTGATGCTCTCGCGCCGGGTCACCGACCATGATCTCCAGGCTTTCGTCCATCTTTACCCGCACGCGAACTATAACCTGCTCAAGCAGATGGACCGGCCGGAGCTTCCGTTGAACTTCGCCCGCGTGCTCGCCAAGGCGATGAGACGGCTTAAGACCACCGACGGCATCGTCGTTCTCTACCTGGGAGCGGTGGACCGCGACGACCTGATCGTGCAAATGGCGGACTTCTGCCTGCAATTCGAAGAAGTGGAATGGACGGTGGTCGGCGGAAAGCTGGGACCGAACCTGGTGCTGGCGGTGCGCAATAACGGGCTGGGAAGGGACAGCGCGGGCGAGATGGTGCGGCGCCTCTTTGGCGAGTTGGGCAGTGCCGGCGGCCATCGCGAGATGGCCAAGGCGGTTGTGCCTTTCTCGATCTGGCGCAAGCGCGAAGGCACGGTGCGCCAAGCCGAAGTCGAGGCGCGTTTGCGCGGGCTCGTCTCCGCCTATCTGGCAAACCTGAGTGCAGAGGCGCAGGCCGGCTGACGGGGCGTGCCGCAGAGCGGGAGAATCCCCCCTGGGCAAGGGCCAAGCTGCGCCGGGGTGCCGTTCCATTGGTAAGGGTCTGACAAGCCTGCCTTGTCTTGTGGCCGGAACCGATCGCGGCCGCCAAGCGGCGCCTTGGGCGGTTGGCTTGGGACGGTGGACGCCCCGCAGCGAAGCGCGCGGCGCGACGGCGCCCGCCCGGGATGGTACTATTGACCCTGCTATGGGAGCGTTGGCTGAGGACACGGTCGTGGTGAAAAACCGTTTGGGCTTGCACCTGCGTGCCGCCTCGATGATTGCCGAAACGATACGGCGGTTTGATGCTACGGTTGTGCTCTGGCGCGAGGGCCTGCATGCTGACGCCCGCAGCGTGACGAGCATGCTGATACTGGGCGCGCCGCAGGGGACCAAACTGGCCATCAAAGCTGACGGACCTGAGGCCGGCGCGGCCTTGGCCGCAATCAAGGAGCTGTTCGAGCAACGCTTCGGCGAAGAGTGAGGGCGACAGCGCGCCGGCCGTTGCGGACCCCAATTGCGGCGTTGGCAGGCTCGGCCGTCGCTCGCAACGGCTTGATCGTTTGACCTCGGTGAGTTATACCAAAACATCATTCCTGCCTGAGAGGCGAGATCCGTCGGTGGCGGGGCCCAAGGGCACTGCCGGGGCGCTGGTCTGCCTTACGGGGCGGGAGAAGGCCGGAATACCGCGGCCGAAAGGGTGAGAAGTCTCTCATCCGGCGGCCCGCCAGCCGCTGTCGGCTTGGCGGCCTCAGCTTAGGCGGAGAAAGACGCGAATGCCCCTTAAGGATTACCTGTTCAGCTCGGAGTCGGTCTGCGAAGGTCATCCGGACAAAGTCTGCGACCAGATCTCGGACGCAATTCTGGACACGCTGATCGCGCAGGACCCGGACTCGCGCGTTGCCCTGGAAGCGCTCATAAAAACCGGGCTGGTCGTTCTGGCGGGGGAAATCACAACCCGCGCCAGGGTCGATTACGCCAGCGTTGCCCGCAAGACGATCTCCGATATCGGCTATACCAGCCTCGAGACCGGGTTTGACGCCAATGCGTCTACTTTTGTGACCGCCATCGAACGACAGTCGCCCGACATCTCGCAGGGGGTCAACGTCGGCGGCGCGGGCGATCAGGGGTTGATGTTTGGCTTCGCCTGCGACGATACGCCGGAGCTGATGCCGCTGCCGATCTCGATTGCGCATCGGCTGATGCAGCGGCTGGGCGTGCTGCGCAGGCGGGGCGAGCTTGCTTTCCTGCGTCCGGACGGCAAGGGGCAGGTGACCGTGCGCTACGCCGGCGGCAAGCCGGTCGAGGTGACCGCGGTGGTCGTCTCGGTGCAGCACAGGCCTGAGGTCAGCCAGGCGAAAATTTACGAAGCCATCGTCGAGCAGGTGATTAAGCCGACGGTCGCCCCGGAGTTGCGCGGCCGTGACACCGTCTACCACGTGAATCCGACCGGCAGCTTCGTGGTCGGCGGCCCGCAGGGTGATTGCGGGGTCACCGGGCGCAAGATCATCGTTGATACCTATGGCGGTTATGGGCGGCACGGCGGCGGCGCCTTGTCGGGCAAGGACCCGACCAAGGTGGACCGCTCCGGATGCTACATGGCGCGCTACGCGGCCAAGAATGTGGTCGGCGCCGGCCTGGCAAAAAAATGCGAAATCCAGCTTGCCTATGCGATCGGCGTTGCCGAACCCGTTTCGGTGCTGGTCGATACCTTCGACACCGGGGTTTTGCCGGAAGGGGAGTTGGCCTCGGCGTTGCGCGAGCTTTTCGATTTCACCCCGACCGGGATGATAAAAACGCTCGAGCTCAAGCGGCCGATCTACCAGGCGACTGCGGCCTACGGCCACTTCGGGCGCCCGCCGGAGAACGGCTTGTTCCCGTGGGAGCGCCTCGACATGGTGGGACCGCTGGCCCGCGCCCTTGGCTCCGACGGGCGTCCCTGAAGCTTAAGCGGGCCGGCAATCGGGGGCGCCCGGCGTCCTGAGCGCCGCAGCCGACTCGGGCGCGCACCGACGCCGGGTCTTCGACGGTACCGACCAGCCGCGCCAGCGCCGCTTGGGAGTGGGAGGTGCGCAGCCGATCGGCCGGCTCAGTCCGACACGATGGCCCGGTGCGGGCCTTTTTCTGCAAGGAGAGGAGCATCGAATGGCAGTTAACGGGAGAAAAGTTGCGGATGCGCCCGCTCGGTTCGCTGGCGAGGGTGAGATCGCCGATCCGGGCCTGGCCGATGCAGGCTTTAGGCGTGTCGAGCGGACCGACGACGGGATGCCGGTGCTGCGTGCCATCCGCGCGCACTTCGAACGGGAAAAACCGCTGCAGGGTCAGCGCATCGGCGCCTGTCTCCACGTCACTGCCGAGACGGCCAATCTGCTGCGCGCCCTCAAGGCGGGCGGTGCCGCGGTCGCCTGCTGTGCTTCCAACCCGCTTTCCACCCAGGACGACGTGGCCGCCGCGCTCGTCAAGAAGTACGCCATCCCGGTTTTCGCCGTCAGGGGCGAGGACCGCGACCGCTATTACGCCCATATGCGCGCCGTGCTCGAATCCCGCCCAACCCTGGTGATCGACGACGGCGCCGACCTGATAAGCCAGTTGCATACCGACTTTCGCGCCCAAGCCGGCCAGGTGCTCGGCGCCATGGAAGAGACCACCACCGGCGTTATTCGGCTGCGCGCCATGGAGCGCGACGGGGCGCTGGCCATGCCGGTGGTCGCGGTCAACGACGCTCAGACCAAGTACCTTTTTGACAACCGCTACGGCACCGGGCAATCGACCCTCGACGCCATCATGCGGGTCACCGATATGCTGATTGCCGGGTCGGTGTTCGTGGTCTGCGGCTACGGTTGGTGCGGCCGGGGTGTGGCGATGCGAGCGCGCGGCTTGGGCGCCCAGGTCGTTGTGACCGAGGTCGCGCCGTTGCGAGCACTGGAAGCGGCCCTGGACGGATTCCAGGTGATGCCGATGCGGGCGGCGGCGCGCTTGGGCGACATCTTCACCACGGTGACCGGGGATCGAGGCGTTATCGGCGCTGCGCATTTCCCGCTGATGAAAGACGGCGCTGTGCTGGCCAACGCCGGTCATTTCGACGTCGAAATCGACGTGGCCGCATTGCGCAAAATGACGCGCAAGGTCGACCGGGACCCGGCGCGCGAGGCCGAGACCTTTCATCTGCCCAACGGCCGGCGCCTCCATCTTTTGGGCCAGGGACGGCTGGTCAACCTCGCCTGCGCCACGGGACACCCGCCCCAGGTGATGGACATGAGTTTTGCCACCCAGGCGCTGTCCGCCCAGTGGGTGGCGCGATCGTCGCGCCTGCCGTCCAAGGTGCATGAAGTGCCGGCCAATCTCGTTGAGCGCATTGCCGCGCTTAAGCTAAAAGCGATGGGCGTCAGGATAGACGCCCTGAGCGCCGAGCAGAAACGCTACCTGGCGAGCTGGCAGAGCGGCACCTAGGGCGCGGTCCTGCCAATACACCCACCAAGCACAGGTTGCCACTCGGAGCGCCGGCCAAGAGTCTCGCCTCCGCCATCCCTTCGACTCTGGCCACTGCGTGGCGGCTGGATGGAGCGGCAAGCGACGCGGCGTTGCGCTCCCGTTGGTCGGGCGGGTTGGCCTGCGGGCGCCGACTGGCCACTGCGTGGCGGCTGGATGGAGCGGCAAGCGACGCGGCGTTGCGCTCCCGTTGGTCGGGCGAGTTGGCCTGCGGGCGCCGACTGGCCACTGCGTGGCGGGCGGCGCACCAACCGTCCGCCCAGGAAGGCGGTTGCGCCTAGTCCTCCGGCTGCAGCACGGTGGGTTCGACCGCAGCCGGCCGCAAACGGCGCCATACCTCGCCCGCCGCGAAACAAGCCGCGATGAGCCCGAGGGCGAGCATGAAGCGCGGGGAGCCGGGATGCCACAGCGTGTCGCCCAGAAACGCGAACAGCACCGTGCCCGGGACCATCCCCAGGGTGCTTGCCAGAAAGTAATCTCTGAACTCGATGGGCGAGGCTCCGGCCAAAAGATTAAGCGCGTTGTACGGAATCACCGGCACGATCCGCAGGTACAGGATTATCCGAAAGCCGTAGGCCGCAACCCTGTCGAGCAGGTTTTGGAACCTGGCCCCCACTACCCGGGTGACAAAGGAACGGCCCAGCGCCCGCCCGGCGCCGAACGCCACCAGGGCGCCGAGATTGGCGCCCACCAGCGCGTAAATCGCGCCCCGCCAGGCGCCGAAGGCAAGACCGCCCGCCAGCGTCATCACCGCCCCGGGAACCAGGAACGACGGCCCCACGGCAAACAACGCTATGTACACCAGCGGCGCCCATACGCCAAAGGCCGCCAGTTCCAGCTTGACCCGCTCGGGGTTGTTGAACCACTCGCTGTGGGACCAAAAGAGATAGACCGAGCCTCCCGCCAGCGCAACCACAAACGCAAGCCTGACAACGCGACTTCGCATCTTGGAATTCGGCGAAGCCCCGTTCAGCGCCCGCTCAGCGGCGGCCCTGTACTCCGCTCCGCTGGAGAAAAGGCTACCATGCCGGCCGCCGCCATAATAGAATGCAGCAGCGAAAAACTCGCCCCACCATAAGAGCACCGGCGAAAGCGCGCGCCGCGGCGCTAAGCGCCAGGCCGTCGCGCGCCTCACAACGGCGCAGGCAAGGAGAAGCAGAACCGATGAACGATCTCGCAGGCAAAGTGGCAATCATCACCGGAGGCGGTTACGGGATCGGCAAGGTCATCGCGCGCGCTTTCGGAGCCGCGAAAATGAAACTCGTGCTCGCCGCCCGGTCGCCCGGGCCGCTCGAGGAAGCCCGCCGGGAACTGGCCGAGGCCGGCGCCGCGGTCGTCGCGCTGCCCACCGACGTTGCCAGGGAAGAGCAATGCGCGCGCATGGTGCGTACCGCCGTCGAGTCGTTCGGCCGGCTTGACGTTCTGGTCAACAACGCCGGAATCGCCGGGCCAACCAAGCCAATCACGGAAACAACCCTGGCCGAATGGCAGGAGACGCTCGATGTGAACATCACCGGCGCTTGGCTGTGCGCGCGCGAGGCCATACGCGCCATGGCAGCCGCCGGCAGGGGCAACATCCTGAACATTTCATCAGCCGCCGGCCGGCGCGGCTATCCGCTGCGCTCGCCCTACTCGGCCTCAAAGTGGGCCCTTATCGGCCTTACGCAAACGCTGGCCGCCGAAGGGGGACGCCATGGCATCCGGGTCAACTGCATCTGCCCCGGCCCGGTCGAAGGAGACCGTATCGAACGGGTGATTCGCGCCCGCGCCGCGTCAACCGGCACGCCCCACGAACAAGTTCGCCAGTGGTTTGTCGGCGACTCCCCGCTGCAGCGCATGGTGACCGAGGACGAGGTGGCGCGGGTTGCGCTTTTCCTGGTGAGCGAGGCGTCGGCCGGGATGACCGGGCAGACGCTTAACGTCGACGGCGGCAAAATCATGACATGAGCCGGCATCGACGCTGAACCGGGGGCCCGAGGCCGGCTCAGCCGTCTTCGAGCTGGCGGTCGATATGATGGTGGCGCACGGCTACGGCAAAGCCTTTTTCTTCCAGCCTTTGCTTCAGTCTGAGCACTAGGGCGGGAGAGCGGTGTCGGCCGCCGGTGCAGCCGAGTCCGATGGTCAGGTAGCTCTTGCCCTCTTTCTGGTAAAGCGGGAGCAAAAAGGCAAGCAACTCCACCAGCGCGTCAACAAAGCGCTCCGCCTCCGGCCGAGCGAGCACGAACTCGCCCACCTTAGGATCGAGCCCGGTCAGGTCGCGCAACTCCGGCACGAAAAACGGGTTCGGCAGGAAACGCGCGTCGAACACCAAGTCCAGCCCGACCGGCATCCCGTACTTGTAGCCGAACGATGCCAGGGTGACGAGCATTTGCGGTCCCTGGCGGCCGGCTCTAACGATATCTATGATCGTGTCGCGCAACTCGTGGATCGTGAGCGTAGTGGTATCGAGTACGTGGTCGGCCCGTTTGAAAAGCCCGGCCAGCGCCTCGCGTTCGCGCTTTATCGCCTCCGCCACGCCCAGCGGGCCGTCAGCCAGCGGATGCGGCCGGCGGCTCTCGGAGTAGCGCCTGGCCAGGACCTCGGCCGAGGCGTCGAGAAAGAGCACCAGCGGCCGGCTGCCGGCCTGTTCCAGCCCCTCAAACACTTGCGGCCATTGCGGGAAAAACATCCGCTCGCGGGCGTCCACCCCGAGGCCGAGCCCCGCAACCGAAGCGCCGCCGCGTTCGGCTACCAGCCGCAGCGCAGCCGGCGCCAGAGCTACGGGCAGGTTATCAACGCAGTAGAAGCCCAGGTCCTCTAAAACGCGCAGCGCCGAGGCCCGCCCCGAGCCTGAGGCGCCGGTTACGATGATCACCCGCAGCGGGTTTTCCTGGCGTCCCACGCGGTTGCTCCTACTCGGCAAATTCCTTGGAACCTGCCTTGCTTGTTAGCGGGACCGAGCGCCCGGCATGTCGGCGCGCATGGCGTTGCCAGCCCAGGCCGGAAGGCGGCTTGTTAGCGCCGTTCAGTACTTGCTGTCCTCTTCCTGGATGAGGCGGTAGATCGTCGCCGCGTCGGGCGCTGCCATTAGTCGCTCGCGGAAGGCGGCGTCCTTCAGCAGGCGCGAGGCCCGGGCCAGCGCCTTCAAGTGCAGGCTGGTTGAATCCTCGGGCGCGACCAGCAGAAAAAAGAGAAAAGTCGGCCGGCCGTCGAGCGAATCAAAGTCGATTCCCTTGGGATGGCGCCCGAACAGACCGACGATCTGGGCCACGCCGGAAAGCTTGCCGTGCGGGATGGCGATGCCGTCGCCGATCGCGGTGGATCCCAGCCGCTCGCGCTCGATCAGCACCTGGGTCAACCGGTCGGGGTCAATGGAAGTGTATTTGCCGACAAGACGTAGCGCCAACTCGTGCAGCAACTCCGGCTTGGTGCTGCTTTCGAGGCTGGACGCTACCAAGTCACCCGACAACAGTTCGGTGATCTTCATTATTTGCTTGCCGCTCTGCGGACGGGGGATCCAGATGCGGGCAGCCCGGCGCTTGGTCGGGCCTTTCTAAGCTTGTCCGCACCGCCACCCGCCCGATGCGCTGCGATATTGCTCCTTTAGCTAGGCAAGCGCAAGAAGGGCCGGGGCTCCCGGCGCCCGGCGACGCCCAAGCAAGGCGGCCGGCGATTGTCGGAGCGTGGCCCCAGCGGGCCGACCGGCGATCGCGGTAGTTCTCCTCCAGTGACGAGTCTGCAGGCCCGGCCGCGTCGTCGGCTCAGCGCGGGCGTCGGTTGCCGAAGCGCCGTTCATCGCGTCCGTTTCATGACTGGGCCAGACCGGCCGGCGGCTCGGACTCAAGCAGGGCCTCTCCCACCGAGGGCGCTCGTGTCTTGCGGGCTTTTACCTTGGCGATCCGCTTTTTGAGCTGGCGCGCCGCCAAGTCGGCCAAGCCGTCGATCACGGCGTAGAGGTCCTTGCTCTGGGTCTCGGCGGCAAAGGCGAAGCGCCCCGACTTGACGGTGACCTCGCCGCACTTGCGGTACTTGTCGACCGACAGGATGAGGTGCGCGGTGATGCGGCGCCCAAGCGAGCGCGTCAGGCGGGAGAAACGCTTCTCGGCGTAAGCGCGAATCGCCTCGGTCGGCTCCAGATGGCGGAAGGTCATGAGCAAATCGCAGCCCTGGCGGCCGGCGGCCTTGGCTTTGTGCTGCAGCGGTGCCTGCGGGCCGCTCGGTTGTCCGTTGGCGTGAACAACTGCCTGCATCGTTTTCATCCTCCTAGGTCGGGCGCCGGCAAAGCCGGATAGCCACTAGTCAAGCCGCCGCCGGCGCGCCGAAGGCAGGATTCCCAGCGCCTGCCGGTATTTGGCCACCGTGCGGCGAGCAATCTTGATCGTCTCCACCCGCAGGCGCTCGACTATCTCCTGGTCGGAAAGCGGTTTGCCTTCGCCTTCCCCCTCGACCAGCGCGCGGATGCGATCCTTGATCGTCTCCGCGCTCACTTCGTCGCCGCTCTCGCTCCTGACGCCCGAGGTGAAAAAGAACTTGAGTTCGAACAGCCCCTGCGGGGTGGCGGCGTACTTGTTGGTGGTTGCCCGGCTGACCGTTGACTCGTGCATCCCAACATCCTCGGCGACGTCTCTCAGCACTAGGGGGCGCAGCGCCTTGACCCCATGGTCGAAGAAGGCGCGCTGAAACTTGACGATCGAGGTGCCCACCTTCAAGATCGTGTGCTGGCGCTGGTAGATCGACTTGACCAGCCAGCGCGCGGCGCGCAGCCGCTCCTGGAGATAATCCCGGGTTTCGCTGCCGACCGCCCCGTTGCTCATCAGCCGCTGGTAGTAGCCGGCCAGCCTAAGGCGCGGCATCGCGGCGTCGTTGAGCGTGACGACATAGTCGTTGCCGAGTTTTTGAATCTGGATGTCGGGCACGACATAGGCCGGCAGCTCTCCGGAAAAGCTGCGCCCCGGCTTCGGCTCGAGCAGCGAAATCACCTTGGCTGCGTGCGTCACCAGTTCGGCGGACACGCCCAGCCGGCGCGCGATCTCGGCACCGCGCCGCTTTTCCAGAAGCCCCAAGTGTTCGCGCACGATGCGGGCGGCCAGCGAATCCTCCATGCCCAGCACGGCGAGCTGTACCAGCAGGCACTCCCTGAGATCGCGCGCAGCCACCCCGGGCGGATCGAAACGCTGCACGCGCTTAAGCACCTTTTCGAACCGGACCGGGTCAATCTTGAGCTCAGTCTCCAGCGTTGCCGGGTCGGCGTCCAGGTAGCCTCCCTCGTTGAGGTTGTAAATGATGGCGGCGCCGATAACCTGGTCTTCGCGGCTTAGGCTGGACAGTCTAAGCTGCCACATCAGGTGCGCTTCCAGCGAGCTTCGACTCGAAGCGCTGTTCTCGAGCGCCGAATATCCCTCGTCGTTGGTCTCTCGTGCGGCGTCCTGCCAGTTGTTCGCGTAGTCTTCGAAGTACTGCCGCCACTCGAGCTCGTCCGGGTTGGTGCCGAGGTCGGCGGACTCGGCTGTGGGCTCTGCCGCCTCTGCCGGCTCGGCCGGCGTCGGCGCGGCGCTTTCCTGTTCCTGCGGCTCGAAGTCGGCGCCGTCGTCCGGGCCGGCGGTCTCCGCGCTCTCGGCAGCCTGCGCGGTCCCCTGGTCTGCCGGGCCTTCTTCAGTCAGCTCCGGTGTGACCATTTCGAGCATCGGGTTTTGCTCGAGTTCGCCCTCGACGAGGGCTTCCAGGTCGGGCAGCGAAAGCTGCAAGATTTTGATCGCCTGCTGGAGTTGCGGCGTCATCACCAACTGCTGGCGCAGCCGCAACTCCTGGCCTAGCTTTACCTCGAGCGCCATGGTCCTTAAGGAGCGCGCTTGGCGTGTCCGTCCAGTTCGTTATTATCCGGCGTTTGTGCCTGGTGAGGGAAGAGTACGGCGTGGGCGCTTTCGACGACACTCTTGCCGCTGCTCAGGTAGACGGTGATTTTCGTGCCCTTGACCAAGTTAGGGCCGTCGTGGACCACGGGATGGCCAGTAAGGACCACGGTATGCTTTGCCTGGTCGAGCAGGGCGTGGTCGCCCGTCGCCCAGCGAGTGTCCTGGCTTATCTTGACGTTGCCGTTAGCCACCATTTGCTTTACTTCGTGGAAATCGGCCCCGTAAGTCACCAGCAGGCTTTGGCTGGTAAGGAGGACATTGGCTTGAGTCGCATGGACGTGTCCCTGGAACAGAACGGTTCCGGCTTTGTAGTCGAGGGCGAGGTTATCCGACTCGATATGTATGGGAGCGTCGTTCGACGCGCCGGAAAAGCCGGCAAACGGCAGGCTGGTACCGGCCGCGCCGTTGTCGCGCGAGGGGACTGGCCCAGGGTTCGAGGCCTTGGCGCGTACTTTGCGCGCGCCGGCCTGGGCGATAGCCGACGATCCGAGCAGGCCCGCCCCGCCCGCTTCGGCCTTGCGCAAGGTCGAAGCACCGATCATCCCCCCGGGGTCGGCGCCGGCTGCAACTCCCGCGCCGGCCAGGACGGCAAGCATGAACAGCGGCGCGCAGAGTTTCGCCAATCGGGTCATTCGAAGGTCAACTCGAACCGACGTGTCAAGGCCTCCTGCCTGATAGCGCTGCAGTGTGGCGCGGCCGCGCCGGCCGCTACTCCAAAATAATCCTAGCACAGGTGGGCGTGCGGGCGTGATCGCCGGCGGCGCAAGGCGGCGGTGCCTGAAGGCGCGCGCGCCGCTAGCCCGGCTTTCGCCGCGCCGAACGGGGAATTCGCTTCGGATAAACTTGCGTGACCGTGTGGCTCAGCAGCGTGAAGAGCTGGCGCCCGGGATGTCCTTCGAGCCCGACACCTTCGACCTGGATGCCCTGGCCGACGATTTTGACCGGGCCGGGCGCCGTGATCTCATCGCGGTCGGGGAGAAACGTGGCTTGCGCCGTCGTGAAGCGGTAACCCTGGTAGCGTAATTCGATGCCTCCGCTTAAGAAGGCCTCTTTGATGGAGCTGCCTGAGAGCTTGACGCTGGCGCGCGGGGCGTTAACGGTCACCTCCGCGCCGTCCGCCGACTGCATCGACAGGCGCGCCACGGTCAGGGTCAGCGAGGTCCCGTCCACGGAATAGCGGGCGTCTGTGCCGTGCAGCACCCAGCGGCGCTGCGCGCCTTTCACTTGGGTCCAGTCGAAGTTGCGCGCGTGCAAAAGCGTGTTCGCCAGCGGGTGGACATGGCGGCGCTGGACAGCCTCGGCAAAAGCCCGCCGGCGCACCACCCTGATCGCAACCACCAGCAGGACGAGCGAGGCTGCCACTCCAAGCATCACCAGGAGAAACGCCACGCGCCTAAGCCTCATCTCCGGATTTCCTTTGTTGCCCCGTGCCGCCGCTGGCCGGTCGTCGCGTCCGGCTTATCTGCTCCGGGCTGGCGCGGTGCAGGGGGTGCTTCCCAGCACCGGTTGGATTCGCCCTCATTCGCCGGTCGCAGCCAGCGCCCGCCGGGTCTCGTCGGTCCTCTTAAGCTGGTCGAGCAGCGCCGCCAGCCGGTCGAGAGGGTAGGAGGTGGCGGCGTCGCTTAGCGCGCTCTCCGGCGTCTGGTGGACCTCGAGGAAGACGCCCTCGACACCGACCGCTACGGCGGCGCGGGCCAACGGGGCGACGAACTCGCGCTGTCCGCCCGAGGTCGTCCCGCATCCGCCGGGCAACTGCACCGAGTGTGTGGCGTCGAAAATGACGGGGTACCCGAACTGCCGCATGATGACCAGCGAGCGCAGGTCGGTCACCAGGTTGTTGTAGCCGAAACAGACGCCGCGCTCGGTGATCAGGATACCGCGGTTGGCGCCGCTTTCGACCTTGGCGACCACTGCTTTCATGTCCCAGGGGGCCAGGAACTGCCCTTTTTTCAGATTCACCGTTCGCTCGGTGGCCGCGGCGGCCATGATCAGATCGGTCTGGCGCGAAAGGAAAGCCGGCACCTGCAGTATATCGGCCACTTCGGCCGCCGCCGCGGCCTGCCAGCTCTCGTGGATGTCGGTAAGCACGGCCAATCCCGTTTCCTGCTTGACCCTTTCGAGGACGCGCAGCCCGGCTTGCAGCCCCGGTCCGCGAAACGAGAGATGGCTGGTGCGGTTGGCCTTGTCGAAGGAGGCCTTGAAAACCAGCGGCAGGGCCGCCCGGCGGGCAATCACCGCCAGGCGCTCGGCATGGCGCAGGCAGGAGTCGGCGCTTTCGATTACACACGGGCCGGCGATGAGCGCCAGCCGTTCG
Source organism: Deltaproteobacteria bacterium (assembly GCA_021794015.1). GTDB lineage: Bacteria > Desulfobacterota > Binatia > Binatales > Binataceae > JAJYRQ01. The sequence goes on from JAJYRQ010000001.1 coordinate 71,303, forward strand.
CCGCCAAAAACGCACTCCCCTACCGCTACCTTTGCGCTCATCTCAGTTGACGGCTGGCCTTAGATGACGAACTTTGCCGCGGCTGGGAGCCGCCTTGACGTGGCGCTCCACGGCCGCGCGCACCAAGCCGCGAAACAGCGGATGGCACTGCAGCGGACGAGAGCGCAGTTCCGGGTGAAACTGGCAGCCGATAAACCAGGGATGACCGTCCAGCTCCATGATTTCGATCAGGCTGCCGTCGGGCGAGCTTCCCGTGGCGCGCAAACCGACGCCCTCGAGCGCCGCACGGTAGGCGTTGTTCACTTCGTAGCGGTGGCGATGGCGTTCCGAGACGCGGCGGCGGCGGTAGAGGCCGTGAGCCCGCGAACCGGCCGCGAGCATGCAAGGATAGGCGCCCAGCCGCATCGTGGCGCCCTTGCGCGCCAGCTCGCGCTGTTCTTCCATCAGATCGACCACCGGGTCGGGCGCGTCCGGGTCGAACTCGCGCGAGTTGGCCTGCTTGAGATTGAGCAGGTCGCGCGCCAACTCGACCACCATCAGTTGCAATCCCAGGCAGATGCCCAACAGCGGGACTTCGTTCTCGCGGGCGAAGCGGATGGCCTTTATCTTGCCCTCGATTCCGCGTTCGCCGAAGCCGCCCGGCACGATCATGGCGTCGACCCCCGCCAGGGCCTGGGCGGGGTCGGCTTTTTCCAGCGCCTCGGCATCGACGTACTCGATTTTCGCCCGCACCTGGTTGGCGATGGCGCCGTGTGCGATCGCTTCGTGCAGGCTCATGTAGGAATCGGCCAGGTCGACGTACTTGCCGACCACGGCCACCGTGACGCTCAGCCTGGGATTCTGGGCGACCTTCACGATCCGCCGCCATTTGCTCAGGTTGGGCGCCCCGGTCCAGATATTGAGCTTGTCGACCACCCGCTGGTCGAAGCCTTCCTGGTAAAACGAGAGTGGGAGCTCGTAGATTATCTGGACGTCGGGCGCCGAGATGACGCAGTTCTCCTCGACGTTGCAGAAGTGGGCGATCTTCGCCTTGACCTTGCGGTCCAGTGGCCGCTCCGAGCGGCAGACCAGGATGTCGGGCTGGATGCCCAGGCTGGTCAGCTCCTTGACGCTGTGCTGCGTGGGCTTGGTCTTGACCTCGCCGGCCGCCGGTATGAACGGCACCAGGGTGAGGTGGACGTAAATGCTGTTGGCGCGGCCGAGCTCGCGGCCGAGCTGGCGAATCGCCTCGAAAAACGGCAGGCTTTCGATATCGCCCACAGTGCCGCCGATTTCGACGATAATGATGTCGGCGCCGTGTGCCGGCTTGAGAAGCCGGGCCTTGATTTCGTCGGTGATGTGAGGAATGACCTGGACGGTGGCGCCCAGGTAGTCGCCGCGCCGCTCCTTCTGAATTACGGTGTCGTAAATCTGGCCGGTGGTGCAATTGTTGTCCCGGCTCATCGGCGTGGTGACGAACCTTTCGTAGTGGCCCAAATCAAGGTCGGTTTCCGCGCCGTCGTCGGTCACGAAGACCTCGCCGTGCTGAAACGGGCTCATCGTGCCGGGGTCAACGTTGATGTACGGGTCCATCTTGAGCAGCGTGACCCGAAGCCCGCGCGCCTCGAGCAGCGCGCCGAGCGAGGCCGCGGCCAGACCTTTGCCCAGCGACGAGACGACGCCGCCGCTGACAAAGACGAACTTGGTCTTGCCTGCGTGCGCTTTGCTCGGCTCCATCGGGTTGTCCGCCTACTCCGGCGCGCCGCTTTGGGCGCGTGCCTGGGCCAGGTCCTCGGCGGTATCGACTTCGATCGACGCTGCCGCGCAGTGGACGACCCGGATGCGCCAGCCGTGCTCGAGCACGCGCAATTGCTCCAGTTTTTCCACCTGTTCGAGGCGACCGGGCTCGAGCCGGGCAAAATTCAGCAGGAAGTCGCGCCGGTAGGCGTAGACCCCGATATGGCACAGCGCGCCCGGCGGCAGGCCGCCGTCGCGGGCGTGCGGGATCGGGGCGCGGGAAAAGTAGAGCGCCTCGCCCTGGTCGTTTAGAACCACCTTGACCACGTTGGGATTGTACCACTGTTCAAGGCTTTTGACCGGGGCCGCAAGCGTGCCCATGGCAGCCTCGCCGCCGCCAAGCATCGAACGGGCCAGCGCGTCCAGATCGCGCGGCGCAATGAATGGCAGGTCGCCTTGAATGTTCAGGTAGAGGTCGGCCGCGAACTGCGCGGCGACCTCGGCCACCCGGTCGGTGCCGCTGAGATGGGCGGGCGAGGTCATAACCGCCTCGGCCCCCGCCGCGCGCGCCGCCTCCGCGATTCGCCGGTCGTCGGTGGCCACCAGCACGCGCCCCAACTCCGTGGCTTGGCAGGCGTGGCGCCAAACCTTGACAACCATCGGCTCGTTCCCGATGAGCGCCAGCGCCTTGGCCGCCAGGCGGGTCGAACCGAAGCGCGCCGGAATGACGCCTATGACTCTTGCACCGGTGCTCGATGGCATGGATGCTGATTTTCGCGCGGCACGCCCCGCCCCGAACCAAGCTCCAATCGCCGCGTGCGCGCTCCTGCCCCGCCGCCCCGGCCGGCAAGGCGTCAGCGCGGCCGTTGCGAACCCGTAGCAAAGCAACTCCGGTCGTTCATCATAGGGCCCGGCTGGCGCCGGCGCAATGGCGGGGCCGCCCGGCCGGCGCCGCCGGCGCGCGGGGGATACTCAGCCGGCCGCCGCTTGGCTAAACTGGGTGAAGGTCGAGGCCGGCAGTGGCAAACGAACACGACAGTCTTGCGCTCATCGAGGAGATATCGACGATCGGTCGTCAGGCGGGCGATGACCTGCGCGAGACGCTCGACCAACTGGTGGCGGCGGTCGCCGCGGGACTCGAGGTCGAGGTCTGTTCGCTTTACGTTTTCGACCCCGAACGCCAGCGCCTGGTGCTGCGCGCAACGCTCGGGCTTAACCCGGAGTCCGTGGGCAAGGTCTCGATGCGGGTGGACGAAGGGTTGGTGGGGCTGGCGGTTGAAGCGGGCGAGGCGGTAAACGAACCGGACGCGATGAGCCATCCGCGCTACAAGTATTTTCCCGAGACCGGCGAGGAACGCTACCACGCCTTGCTGGCCGTCCCGGTCTGGGACGAGGCGCACAAGCCGCTGGGCGTGCTGGTGGTGCAGACGTTGCGCCGGCGCGTTTTCGAGGAGGCCGAAGTCAGGACCTTCCGCGCGGCGGCCAACCAAGTGGCGCAGGTTTTCTCGCGCTTCAGGCTGCGCGAAAGCCTGCTGACCAAGGAAAAAGAACGCGACGAGTACCGCCGGCGCATGATCGAGGCGAACCGCCAGCTCAAAAGCTTCGAGAAGATTCGCGGCACCACCCGGCTGGTGGTCGCGCCCAAGGTGCGCCGGCCGCGCCTGAAGGGCCTGGCCGCCGTGCCGGGCTTCGCCCAGGGCTCGGCCCATGTCGCCAGCGGCCTCTTGGCCGCAGTTAATCGCAACCTGCGTGCCCAGGACCCCAAGGCCGAGCTCCAGCGCCTGGAGGAGGCGCTGGCGCGCTCGCGCAACGAGCTGGTCGCGCTGAAAAACCGCATGGCGGCGCTGATGGCAGAGACCGAGTTGAGGGTCTTTGACGGCCATCGGCTCATCCTGGAAGACCAGGAGTTCGTCGGCCCCATCCGCACCGCCATCGAGTCGGGCTACGCCGCGCCCAGCGCGCTCTTGCGCGTGGTCGACGAACTCGCCGCTTCGCTTGGCGCGGTTGCCGACGGCTACCTGCGCGACCGTGCAACCGACCTGCGCGACGTCGGGCAGCGCCTGTTGCGCCACCTCGAGCGCGGCGCCGCTGGCCAGGCCTTCGACCGCCCCACGGTGCTGGTTGCCGAGGAGCTGACCCTTTCCCAGCTCACGCTCATCTCGCACGAGAACCTGGTCGGGATTGCGCTCGGCTCGGGCGGCGTTACCTCGCACGCCGCCATCCTGGCCCGCTCCTTTGAGATTCCCACCGTGGTCGGCGTCGAGCATCTCATGGAGGCCGTTATCGAGGGCGACAGCCTGGTCATCGACGGCAACTCCGGCGTGGTCTACGTCAGCCCCGCTCCCGAGATCGAGCGCGAGTACGGGGTGCTGATCAGCCGCTACCAGGACTTCAAGCGCGAGCTGATGAGCCAGCAGGCGGGACCCTCAACCACCCGCGACGGCCGACGGGTGCGCATCCTGGCCAATATCGCGCTGCCGAGCGACATTGCCGTGGCGCTCGGCTATGGCGCCGAGGGGATCGGGCTCCTGCGCACCGAGTTCTCGTTTTTTACCTACGAGGACTTCCCCGACGAAGAGCAACAGGTGGCGTTGTATCGCTCGATGATCGAAGCGGTCGGCCAACGGCCGGTGACGATTCGTACCCTGGATATCGGGGCCGACAAGTACCCGCCCTACCTGCGCGTGCCGCGCGAGGCCAACCCGTTTCTGGGCTGGCGTTCGATCCGCATCTCGCTTGAGCTGGCCGACGTTTTCAAGACCCAGCTTCGGGCGATTATGCGCGCCGCCGCTCGTCGCGACGTAAGCCTGCTGATGCCGATGATCTCCAGCGTCGAGGAGCTGCGCAAGGCGCTGGCCATCCTGGCCGAAGCGCAGGATGAACTCTCGCGCGAAGGACGCGAGTACAAGCCCGACCTCCCGGTCGGAATCATGGTCGAGGTGCCTTCGGCCGTCTGGCTCGCCTCGCATCTGGTGCGCGAGGTCGACTTTTTCTCGATCGGCACCAACGACCTCATCCAGTACCTGCTCGCCACCGACCGCAACAACCCCCGCGTGGCTCATCTTTACGAAGGGCTCCATCCGGCCGTCCTATCGGCCGTCGCCGAGGTGGTCGGTGTCGGCCGCGCCGCGGGCAAGGAGGTCTCAATCTGCGGCGAACTGGCCAGCGACCCGTTGGCCACGCTGCTGCTGGTCGGGATCGGGTTCGACCACCTAAGCCTAAGCCCGTTGTTCATCCCGGTGGTGCGTAAAATCGTGCGCGAGACCAACTATCAGACCGCCCGGCTGGCGGCCCACGATGTCCTTCAAATGGCCACGGTCCAGGACGTCAAGGCTTACCTCATCGACCGCTACCGCGACCTGGGCCTGATGCGGCTGGTCGAAATGTACCGCTAAGCGGCCGGTAGGGCTGTGGCAGTGCGGTTCCAGATACGGCTCGGTTGGAGGGCGAAGCCCGCGGTGCAGCCAAAGGTTGACTTGATCGGGCGACTTTTGTAACCTGACCGCACGGTTAAATCGAGGCGCGAAGCCTGGGCTTTGCGCCGCCGTGGTCGGTCCGGAGAGTGCAATTATGGTTTTTCTAGTCATTGTTGCGGCAGTGGCATTGGTGATGGGTGTGAGCGGCTACCTGTTGCTTGGGCGCAATCGTTACGGCAGAGATTCGGCTGTGGCGCTTTTGGTGGGCGGTGAAAAGGCGGGGGAGAAAACGGTCCTCAGGCCGGAGCCTTACCGGACAGTACGGGTCTACTTCATCAAGCCTTCGCGTTACGACCAGGACTATGTTTCGGTCTTCCGTTTCGGGGTCCAGCCGAACAACACGCTTACGGTGCTGGCGGCGCTCAACGACTCTTTCAACCGCCGTCACTCGGCCAAGCGCAACGTCTACCTCGAGACGGTCATCTGGGACGAGGTGTGCGACGGCGTTGTGAGCCCTGAAACGGTCAAGGCGATCAAGGACCGGGCGGTGCGCGACGGGGTCGAGCTGGTGGTCGGATTGGCCGGGGTGCAGTCGAACCAATACCCGCGCGGGCGCGACATCGCGCTGCAGTTTGCCGCGCTTAACGTGCCGACGCTGATGGGCGGCTTTCACGTCAGCGGCTATCCCGAGTCGCGCGGGTTTCTGAATCAGTGCGGGATCACCACGGTGGTGGGTGAGGCGGAGAATCTTTGGGAAGAGATCGTCGATGACTATCTCAAGGGCGAGCTGAAGCTGAATTACGCGGTCACCGACGGGATTCGCGCCAAGACCGGCCAGCAGGACATCATCGTGCCTCTTATCACCGACGCGCAGCTTCCGCTGTTGGACGATCGCTACCTGACGCGTTTTTTCAATACTCGGATGACCACCCTGGACACCTCGCGCGGTTGTCCTTTCACCTGCTCGTACTGCAGCGTCAAGAACGTGATGGGGCGTACGATGCGCTCGCGCGAGCCGGAGGCGGTGGTTGCCTGGGTGCGCGACGCGGCCCGTTACCACGGCATCCGGGGGCTGTTCCTGGTTGACGACGACTTCTTTCGCAACCCGCGCTGGGAGGAAATTCTCACCGGGCTGGAAGGAGTCAAGCGCGAGTTTCCCAAGTTGAACTTCATGATGCAGGTCGACGTCGACGCTTCCTGCTACGCCAACGTGGCCGAGGGAGAGACCGAGACCGCCAAGCATCGGCGCAGCAAGCGCTTTGTCGAGCTTTGCGCGAGGGCCGGATGCTACCAGGCGTTTGTCGGCATCGAATCGCTCAACCCGGCCAATCTGAACCACGCCACCAAGTACCAGAACACCGAGGACCGCCAGCACCGGATGAGCTTCGCCGAGCTGAGCGCCAAGGTGCTCAACAAGTACCGGCGGGTCGTTGACAACTGGCACAAGGCCGGGATTTCGGTCCACGCCGGGTACATGCTGGGGTTTCCGTTTGACGGGGCCGACTGCGGCCGCGTGGCGGCTAAAATCCTGCGCAAGATTGGCTTTGACATCGTATCGTTCTTCATCATGACACCGCTTCCCGGCACCGAAGACCAGGTGCGTTCGGCCAAGGAGGGTCGAATCATCGACTGGGACTTCAACCAGCTCGACTCGCAGCACGTGACGCTCAAGCACGACCTGATGGATGCGCAGGCATGCTACCGGGCCTACCGGGAGGCGTTTACCGGCTTTTACTCGCTGGGGCGGCTGCTCTATACGGTGCTCACCGTGGGCGGGCGACGGGCGCTGAGCGCCGAGGCCCGGATTTCGGTGATGCAGCAGTTCATGTACTACTTTTTCAGCTACCGGCAGGGGCGCCACCCGATGGTTGGCGGCGTCTGGCAGATTCGCCGGCGCGACGTGCGCCGGCTGGCGGTTACCGACGAGGAGGCGCGCCGATGCTACCTCGACGCGGCACGCGCAGCCGGCTTTGCCGGGGCCGCGGGCGAACTGGCCGCCGTCGCCGTTTGATCCGCTGGCGCCTCTGTCTGGCGTCCGACGGTATGGCTCTGCTTGCCGGACGTTTGCTCGTGAGGCCGTCCTGAGCGAACCTGCTGCAGGTTTCCGGGGGCTAGAGTCTTTCGCGCTGCCGTGCCGATTCGCCCTTGCTCCGGCTGTGCCACAATGGAAGGTCGGCCGCATAGAGCGTGCCGCTGGCCGCTGGGCCGGGAAAGCTCAAGGGAAATAATGAGGGGCACGATAGCTGGCCAAGCTGTGCAGAGCTGAGGCGGGTGCCGGCCAGCGTTAGCCTAGGCGAAGACTGGCATGAAACGCGGCACTGCTTGTGGGGAAGAATTGAGTCGTCTCGGCGCCGGCCAGCCACACGGCCGGCCGCCCGCCCGCGAAGGGTGAGACGCCGGTCGCGGGTAAGGAGCGGTGGCAGTGGGGTACATTTCCGAGGAAGCAAAGGCATTAGCTCTAAGAGTTGCCAAGGCTGAGGCGAGCGACATCCTCCTTTATAACGGCCCGATTAATGAAGAGGGCCTGGGGGGCGTCATTGAGTGCTTCGACCGGGGTTCTCAACACGAGTCCGTAATTCTGATTCTGTCCAGCTTTGGCGGTTCGGCGAACTCGGCCTTTCGCCTCGCCCGGGTGCTCCAGTCAGTCTACAGAAAGTTCTGCGTCCTGGTCTTTAGCTTCTGCAAGAGCGCAGGAACGATCGTCGCCACTGGTGCGCACCGTCTCATCATGGCGCAACTCTCCGAGCTTGGCCCGCTAGACGTTCAACTGAGGAAGCGTGATGAATTGTGGGAACGAAGGTCCGGGTTGCTGCTCCGATCCGCGCTCACGAGCCTAAAAGGCAGCGCGGAGGCGTTTTTTAGCGAAATGATGCTCGCGGTGAAGGTGAAGTCGCGCGGCTCGATTAGCTTTAAGCTTGCCAGCGAACTCGCGGCCGACATGACCTGCGGCCTTTTCGGCCAAATTTATTCGCGGGTCACTCCGGCAGAGCTGGGAGAGGATTGGCAGGAGTTGCACGTTGCGTACGAATACGCCAGGCGGCTGGCAGAGGCTGGCGGCCTGGTTTCTGAGGAAGCGATCCACAAGCTGGTGCATGACTACCCCTCGCACGACTTCGTTATCGATAGGCTGGAGGCGAGGAAACTTTTTTCGGCCGTCGATGAAGCGACGGACGAAATGTATGCTTTGGCCGCTAAACTGGGCCCTCTTGTTTACGAGGTCGGGTCCGCCAAGCCAATCGTAGAGAGTCTAGCGAAGATAGATAAGATCGAGGAGAAAATCGATGAGAAGACACAAGGGGCTCAAAGTGCTTCCGAGGAGCAACAGCAAGGCTCAGGCAGTAAAAGCGCCTCCCCGCCGTAATAACGCTTGGCTCTTGCACGCCGTGCCGATTGGCTCAGCCATAAAGCTTCGGGTGGACGGCGATGCGCCGACTGATTCGCCCGAAGGCGAGTCGGGGAATTTGGCCCGCAAGGCGGGCACTCTTGTCAACTCTTGAGCCAGCGGACGGGGTCTTTCTCCGCTGGTGTAATGCGGCCGTGCGGTCGGCTGATGCTCAGTGAAGCTCAAATTGAGTCGCTTGCCGCTTACCTGGTCGAAGGGCTGCTCCGCGAGGGGTCGATGCGGTCCAAGGCTGAGTCGGGCGAGCTGGTTGCCTGCGTGATCGAACTGCTGTCGGCCAATTTCGAGGAAGAGCGCCGTATCGAGGATGAGGCCGAGAAGATTGCCGAAGAGCAGGCGCGCCTCCATCCCGGCGTCAACCCGGCCGAGTTCCGCCTGCTCGTAAAGAAGCGCCTGGCCGCGCAGCGCGGTTTCGTCCTGTAGCGGTGCGCGGCGAGCTCAAGATGCGATGAAGCTCAGCGAGCAAAGAATTCTTGCGCTGGTGCGCGATTCCCTTAAGAAGCTTCAGGCCGAAGGGCTCGCCGAGGTGCCCAACTTTTCGCTCGCGCTGCGCCAAGGCCGCGCCCTTATCGACCAGTGGCTGGCCCAGGGCGACCGGGTCGACCTTGTGGTCCGGCGCAAGATAACCTCGCTTAAGCGTCATGTGGCCGAAGGCAGCGCCGAGTGGAACATCCTCTACCGCCGGTTTCGCGAGGAGGAGCTGCGCAAGAAGGGACCGCTGCCTGGCGCGCGAAACGGCTGACCGCGCGCGCCGCGCCCCACCGGGGGCCATGACCGGTACGGCCGGTGGAGGCGGCAAGAGCCTAACGGAGATTGCCAGATGGCTGCCAGCGCTTTTCTCGCCCAGGCCGACGCCGCGTTCGCCAGGATCGCCGCGTGGCTTGAAAAATTCGATCCCGACGAGCTCGACTACAGCGTGGGCGACGGCATGGTGAGCATCGAGTTTGCCGACGGCTCGCGCTTTGTCGTAAGCCGCCAAAGCGCAGCGAACCAGCTTTGGCTGGCCGCCGCGGCCCACGGATGGCACTACAGTTGGAACGAAAGCCGGCAAGCTTGGCTCGACGACAAGGACGGACACGAGCTTTTTGCCGGGCTTGCTCGGGTGATTGGCGAGCAGCTCGGGCGCCAAGTTTTTTTCGACGGGTAGGCCGGGACGCTTGCGCCGCTGGGCGCGGCGCGCCCTACGTTTTTCTTTCTTCCAGCGGAGAGGTGGCCGAGCCCGGTTTAAGGCGCACGCCTGGAGAGCGTGTAAACTCCAAAAGGGTTTCGGGGGTTCAAATCCCTCCCTCTCCGCCACTTCCCGCTGCGCCGTCTACTCGGCACGCGGCTTGCCGCCCTCGACCGGGCCGCCGGCTGCCTTCCAGGCCTTGAAACCGCCGGCCATGTGGCACACCGGCTCAAGCCCCATTTGCTGAACGGTCTGCGCTGCCAGCGCAGAGCGCATGCCGCCCGCTCAGAAGAAGAGAAACTTCTTGCCCGATGCGAAGACCTCCTTATGGTAGGGGCTCTGCGGGTCGACCCAGAACTCGAGCATCCCGCGCGGCGCATGAAACGCTCCCGGAATTCGTCCGTCGCGGTTCAACTCCCGGATATCGCGCAGGTCGACGAAGACGACGTTGGGGTCGTTCTTTAGCCGCAGGGCAGCCTCCGGGCCTACGCACGCTACGGCCGCATTGGCTTCGGCGACGAGTTGCGCTACCGATTTCTTCAGCTTGAGTGTCATAACAACTCCGCTCCACCTCCGCCGGTTACCTGGTTGTGCGGGTTGCGCCGGCGCTCCCTTTCGCTGTGCCGGCGGGCTACAGGTTTAAGGTGGCCATGACGGCTTGCGCGACTGCGGCGCTGGCCGCGCGTTGTCTGCCTGCGACACGATAGCAGCTTACTGCCCCGGCGGGGGGCCGATGCAAGGGCCGCCCCGCGCGAGTTCCTGTCACGAGCGGCAAAAAGGCTCAAGCCCTTGTCTTACCGGCAGGCGCGCGAGAGGTCCCGGGCCCACGGCGCTCAGGCCGTGACGCCGAGGCATGCCCTGAGCGAAGCCGAAGGGGCGGCGCCTGCCTTTCCTTCCCCTCTCCCTCTGGGAGAGGGTCGGGGTGAGGGTGCTGATTGCGCCTGCCTGCACCCGCACCCGCGCCTTGGGCGCGACCCCTCCCGAATTGCCGGGAGAGGTGGGGAATCCCGGGTGTGGGGGTCGGTCACGGCAGGCAGACCGACTGCCCCCGGGCGATGCAGGCCACGGTCGGCACCAGGACCGGCGCCGCCGCGCCGACGAATTCGGCCACAAGGTTGCCAAGGTTTGTCACCCAGACATTTCCTGAGGCGTCAATCGCAATCCCGGTCGGCTGCTTTAAGTCGTTGGTGCAGCTCTGCGTGACGCACTGGGTAAACCCGGTGGACGGCGAGAGCGCGGCGCCCGACGGGCTAAGCTCCGTAATACTCTTGGGGCCGGGGAGGCTTGACCCGAAGTTCGCCACCCAGACGTTGCCCGATGAGTCAACCGCGATGCCGAACGGCGCGCTAAGGCCACCGCCGGAATAGGGAGAGCTGCCGACATTGTTGCCTGACGGGTCGATCTCGCTAACGTTGTTGCCGCTGAAGTTTGTCACCCAGGCGTTGCCCAGGGGGTCGATCGCGATCCCTTGGGGGTTGTTGAGCGTGCCCGCGGTGTAGCCGCAAGGGGTCGCGTTGCTGGCGCATCCCGAGCTCGGCGACAGAAAAGCGCCGCCGGGGCTGACCTCGGCGATCGTGCCGAGGCTCGAGTTCACGCCTGACGGGCTGTCATAGTTGGCAATCCACAGATTGCCCACCGCGTCGAGCGCGGGCGGGTTGGCATTGATAAATTCGTTGCTGCTCAACGTTAGTAGCGTGCTCCCGGACGAGTTGAGTTCGACGACGGAACTCGGGTTGCCAACGCCTACGACCCAGACATTGCCCGAGGGCTCGATCGCGACTCCGCCCACGGAGACGGACACGGTGTAGCCGCTATTTCCTGAAAGCGGACTCCCGGAGGGGCTGAGCTTCATGACAGCGGTAGCGCCGCCGTCGCCGACCCAGGCATTGCCGAAGAGGTCGATAGCCAGCGCGGCCGGTCCGTTCAGCCCGCCGCTAAGGAAGCCAACGGAACCGGAGAGCGAGGCGCCCAGCGGGCTCAGCTTGGCGACACCGGCTCCGGTAATGGGGTTAGCGATCCAGGCGTTGCCGGAAGCGTCGATCGCGATGCCTGATGGATGATCCAACCCGCCGCCGGTGTAGGTCAGCGCGACCGTCCATGCGTTGGGCGCGCTGCCCAGGGGCGGCGCGAAAGCGGGCGTTGCCGAAGTCAGGTTGAACAGCGCGACGACGTTGTTGGCGGGGTTGAGCGCGATCTCCAGCGCGGCGCTAAGGGTGTCCTGTGGCTGGGCCACGCCGCCAGGCACGGTGCAGGGTGCGCTGTTGTTCGTGCCGGGAGTCGAGCCCGGAACTACGCAGCTAAACAGGTTCTGGCATGCGGTTGAGCTGCTCCCGTTTGAGTTCACACAGTCCTGAAGAATATCGGCGATGGTATTGAGCTCGGCTGCCGGCGAAACCACCTCGGGCGCCAGCGAGGCGGGGGCCAACCCGGTGGCAACGTCCACCAGGTTGGCCACCAGGGCCATGGCGTTGGCCAGCCCGGTGGCGTTCGAGAACGGGGCGCCGATGTCCAGGATGCCGGTGGCGGCGGTCCGCATTACGACCGGCGGGCCGGCGGTCTGCGCTCGCGCGGTTACCGCGCCGCCCGAAGTATTGATAAAGCGCGCCAGCGCCCAGACCGAAGCGACGGTGGTCAGCTCGTTGATATCCACGGAAAAGGTGTTGGGCAGGTTGGCGCAGTTGCCCAACGCGGCCAGCATCTGGAGCGCGCTGTTGGTTCCCGCGCCGGGGTTGCCCCCCTGCGCGGTGAGGTAGACCTGCACGCCCGAGTAGGGGCAGCTAAAGTTCAGGGCGAAATGGCCGGTGGAGTCGGTGGTGGTGACGGCAAGCGAGGTTGCGCCCTGGCCGTAGCCGCCTGTCCCGGCCTGCCAGAGGGTCACGGCGGAGCCCGAGACCGGGTTCTGCCCGCCATGAACCTGCCCGGCTATGGCGAGCGCGCTGCCGCCCGCCGCGCCTCCCGCGCCGCCGCATCCCGCCGCCAGCGTCAGCAACAGCGCAGCTCGCAGCGTGGCGGCTGCGGCTCGCAGCAGATGCTTGTGTTTATCCATTTTGCTTCCCCCTGAAGGCCGAATGCCTTCTTTGGTTCGTTCGACGGACCAAGCGCCGTCGGAATTCTCCGCCTGCGATTGCAATGACAAACGGAACCGCTTTTCCCACAGGCTGGTCATGGCGTGCGTCCCGAGGAACCCCCTAACGGCGCCGGGCGGCCGCGAAGGGCGGGCTCGGGCCTTTGCGGAGGCCCGATAAGCGGAGTCGTCACCGGGACCGCAATGCCAACGAATTCGGTTACGCTGTCGGCGGCGAAATTAGCCGCCCACAGGTTGCCGGAGCGGTCGATGGCCGGGTTGAAGGGCTCGCTCAGGCCCCCGCCGGTAAAGCCGCTTGAAGGCGAAAGCGGCGTGCCGGGCGAGCTCGCGCCGCGGCCCTCAAGCGCGCTGATGCTTGCGCCATGGTAGTTGGTGACCCAGACGTTGCCCCCGCCGTCGACGGCCACACCGCCCGGAGAGGCGAGTCCGCCGCCGGTGAAACCGCGCGCCGGGGAAAGCGCGGCGCCGTCGGGTCCCAGCTCGGTTACGCTGTCTCCGTAAAAGTTGGTCACCCAGACGTTGCCCGCCTGGTCGACCGCGATCGCCTGGGGAAGGTCGAGTCCGCCGCCGGTATAGCCCGAAGAAGGAGAGAGCGCCGCGCCGCCGGGCGTAAGCTCGGAAACGTTGTCGTTGCTCTGGTCGGCAATCCAGAGGCTGCCCGCGCTGTCGAAGGCAAGGCCGACGGGAAAGTTGATGCCGGCGCCGGTAAAGCCGCCCGAGGGCGAGAGTGCTGTCCCTGTGGGAGCGAGCTTGGTGACGCTCGCGTTGCCGTAGTTGGCTGCCCAGACATTGCCCGCGGGATCGATCGAAAGCGCAACCGGAAAGTCGATGCCGCCGCCCCAATAGCCGCTTGCGCCCGAAAGCACAGCGCCGTCCGGGGCAAGCTTCGTTACGCTGCCGAGCCCGGAATTTACCCCGGGCGGGCTCTGTTCATTGCTTACCCAGACGTTGCCCGTTGCATCCAGTGCGATCGCGAACGACTCCTCGAGGCCGCCGCCGGTAAAGCCGCCCGCGGGCGAAAGGGGCAACCCCGCTCCGCTCAGCTCGCTGACGGCGCTGTTGTAGTTGGCGACCCAGACGTTGCCCGCGCCGTCTATCGCCACGCTCGTCGGCTCGCTCAGGCCGGCGCCGACGAAATTAAGCGCCAGCGTCCAGTCAGTGGGCGGCGCGCCCAGCACGGGGGAGAAGACGGTCGCTTTGCCGGCGAGCGTGAAAAGATCGGCGACATCGACCCGGCCCGGGTTGAGCGCAATCGCGAGGGCGGCCTTCAATGTGTCCGAAGGCTCGGCAGCGCCCGGCGGCAAGCTGCACGTTCCGGTGCTTGCATTGTAAACGCCGGCCGCCGCGTCGCAGAAAAGCTCGTTGCAGGGCGCCGGACCGGTCGCCGACGGGCCTGCGCTGCTGACGCACTGCGCCAGCGCGTTGGCCAGCGTGTTCAGTTTCTCCACCGGCGCGGTTGCTCCCGCAGGCAGGTTGCCCCCCGGCGCCGTGCCGGCGCCGAGACTCACCAGGTTTTGCACCGCGCCAAAGGTGTTCTCGAGACCAATCAGGTTCGCTGAGGAAGTCCCGACGGCCTGCGGATTCACCGCATCCATGAACTGCGCCAGCGCGTAGACCGAGGCGACCGTGGTCGCCTCGTCGATAACCACCGTGGCAGGCGGGCCGACCCTGATGCTGCCGCCGCACGGGCCCAGCGCCGCCATCAGCTTGAGCGCGGAGTTATTTCCATTGCCGTCGTTGCCGCCGCTCGCAACCAGGTAGACGTACGACGGCGGGCCGGTCGAAGGGCAGTCGAAGAAGAGCGAAAAGCCGCCGTTTGAGGCGGTCGCGGTCGAGGCAAGCGCCGTTGCCCCGGAACCGTAGGCGCTTGTACCGGCCTGGTAGGCGGTGACGAACGAATTTGCGACGGGGCCAGCACCGCTGCCGACTCCCGCGCCTCCCTGAACGGTGCCAGATACACTCTGCGCCGCCGCCGCCGGCGCCAAGCCAGGGCGCGGCCTCGGCGTCCCCCGGGGAGTTGGCGTCGCCGTTGAAGTTGGTCGGGGCGTGGGAGTAGGCGTGGCCAGGGCCCTGGGCGTCGCCCTCGGCGTTGGCGTGGGGGCCGGCGCAGTAGGTGTCGGCGGTGTGGGCGTAGGGCTTACGCCTTGTCTCGGTGTCCGCCCGCCGGGCGGGCGCGCGTCGGTCGCTAGCGCAAACCCAGGGGGCAGCGCCGAGGCGGCTCCGGTGGTGCCGCGGCTGCCGCTATCTTCGGCGCCAAGACCGCCAAGCTTCAGCCGGGTCGGTTCCTCGACGCTGGACGCCGGCAGCGACTGAACCGCGAAACCTGGCCGCGGCGCTGCGTGCGTAGCCGCTTCAACCGGAGTGTCGCCTGTGGCCGGCGCGCCGGTAAGTCGCCTCGAAGGTGCACCCGGGTCTTGCTCGCTCCGCGCCGGCCCGCGGATGGCGCTCCTCTGAGACGACGCGCTGAGACCGCCGGTGCCGCCGCTGCCGCCTCCCTTGCATCCGGCGACAAGCAGCCAGGCAGCAAGTACGCAGACCCAGGGCCGGCCCCGAGCCTTTGACCGGCGCTCACCTTGGCTGCTGCGAACCCGCCTCATGTCATCGGTCCCCGTTGTCGGAACAGCCTTGGGATTTCTCGCCGCGAGGTTGGGCTAAAGATGTGCCACAGGTCGCAACTAAACAGCGTGGGGAGACTCGACGCCGAGGACGCGATCGCGCTGTCGGCGCCGAAAAGGGGGTTGGCAGCGCAACGAATTTCGACGCGGGCCGGCGCGACAGGGTCTGCCCTCGCCGTCCTGTGGGCCGCTGCGTAGGCCCTCACTCGCGGACCTGAGACCAGCCGCTGCCGGCCGCAGCGCTGTCTACCAAGCAGATACGGCGGGCTGGCAAGCACGGCACAGCCGCGCCGCTTGCGCTCGCGCCCATGCATCCTATCGGTCGTAGAGCCGCCGCGCGCCGCGAGAGTACCGCCGGCAGACAAACATACCCGCCCGCTGCCCCGGCCGGGCCGCTCGCCAAAATTGGCGCCATTGCTCCCCCTGTCCGCCACCTTTGCCTTATCGCAGCAGAGATCCTCCTGGGGGCTTGCGCGACCAGAGGCCGGCGGCGACTAGCCGTTTCAACTAGCGGAAAGTCGCCCAGAAGTCAAGGAACGCGCAATCACTCGCCGTGCCCAACGCGGACTGTGCTTGGCCTGCCAGGCGCGCACGGAAATGACCGCAGCGCCCGCGGTGGAACGGAACCTGTCTCGCTATATCGCGCGCCAATCAAGACGAAAGGAGCGCCCAGAGAAGCCGGCTTGCCAGCGCGCCCGACGAGTCGAGCGCAACGTCGTAAAGCGACGGCGTGCGACCGGGAACGAAAAGCTGATGGCCCTCGTCGGAGAAGGCGTAAAGCACGCAAAGCACAAGCGCCAGCCACGCCCGCTGGCGCATCGGCCGGCGCACAATCAGCCAGTAAAGAAGCGCGTAGTTGAAAAAATGCGCAAATTTGCGAATCGCGTCGTTGGCAAGCGCTAGACTCATGCTTGACGCCCCGGGAAAAATCAGACCTGCCAACAGTTGCAGGACCGACAGCGTGTTGTCGGAGGAAAAAGACCCGGTTGAGAAAAAGAAGATCGCCGCGGCCCACGCAAGCGCCGGCCACCAGGCGCGCAGGCTCGTTTCGAGCGGCTCTTCCGTTACGCTACTTTCTCTCGGCTCGCTCGCTTCCGAGCGCTGCACCGGTGTTGCCAAGTTAATCTCCTGCGGACGACATGCGGCGGATAACCGGTATGATAGAAGATACGGGTCCTGCTGGATACCGGGCGGCGGCGAGGCGTCCGGCGCGGGTTGCGGCGCGCCGCCCACAAGCTCCGGTCAGGCGGACTCGAGAGGCGGTGCCATGGACGAAGTGCTTACCATCTCGCAGGCGCGTCCGCCGCAGCCTTGCACCCTGGTGATACTGGGCGCCTCGGGCGACCTGGCGACGCGCAAGCTGCTTCCGGCGCTTTACAATCTTGAGGTCTACGGTCGGGGCCTGCTGCCGCCCAAGACGGCCGTCCTGGGTTTTGCCCGCACCGAGATGACGCCGGAAGGCTTTCGCCAGCGGGCGCGCGAGGCGGTCCAACGGCACGCGCCGGGCGGTCTGCGCGAAGAACTGTGGAACCGCTTTGCCGAGCGGCTGGACTACCTCTCCGGGCTGGAGCGCGCGGATGGCTTCGAGCGGCTCAAGCAGCGGCTCCAAGCGATTGAGACGGCCCGAGGCCTGCCGCCCAACCGGATTTTTTACCTGTCGGTGCCGCCCGACGCGGTCCAGGACGCCGTGGTGAGATTGGACGGCGCGGGTTTGATCGCTCCTCCCCGCGGCGAGCACTTCAGCCGGGTGGTGGTCGAGAAGCCGATTGGCAACGATCTGGCCAGTGCGATGGAGGTGAATCGGACGCTGCGCAAGCATCTGGCGGAGTCCCAGATTTTTCGGATCGACCACTATCTGGGCAAAGAAGTGGTGCAGAACCTCTTCGTGCTGCGCTTTGCCAACGGCATCTTCGAAGACATCTGGAACAACCGGCGCATCGCCCATGTGCAGATAACCGTGGCGGAGAGCGAGGGGCTGGGCTCGCGCGCCGCTTACTATGACCCGGTGGGCGCGCTGCGCGACATGGTGCAAAACCATCTTTTGCAGTTGCTGTCGCTGGTGGCGATGGAGCCGCCGGTTTCCCTTGACCCCACCGCCGTGCGCCACGCCAAAGCCAACGCGCTGCGCGCGCTCAGGCCGGCGGAAGGCAGCCGGGTGCGGGAGCAGGTGGTGCGCGCGCGCTACCGGTCGGGGGTGGTTGACGGGCAGCGCGTGGCCGGCTACCTCGAAGAGCCCGGGGTGAGGCCGGAGCGCCGCGCCGAGACCTTCGTTGCGCTCAAGGTTTTCGTCGACAACTGGCGCTGGTCGGGCGTCCCGTTCTATTTGCGCACCGGCAAGCGCCTTGCCCGGCGCGCCAGCGCGGTTTTCGTGGTGTTCAAGGAGGTGCCCGAGATTCTCTTCAATCGCGGCGCCTGGCTCAGGCCCAATGTTTTTGCCATTCGCATCCAGCCCGATGAAGGCTTCTCGCTGGACGTTCTGGCCAAGGAGCCGGGGCTGGACCTTGCGGTGCGCCCGGTGCGGATGAACCTGCGTTACGCTTCCGAGTTCGGGCAAGCGTCGCCCGACGCCTATGAGCATCTGCTGCTGGAGGTGATGAGCGGGGACCATACGCTTTTTCTTGGGGCCTCCTTCGTACGCACGTCGTGGGAGTTCGTACAGACGATCCTTGACCAGTGGCAGCGCGACCCCAGCATCCCGCTGGGGTCATACGAGGCGGGTAGCTGGGGGCCGCCCGAGGCGGACCGGCTGCTTGCCGCCGACGGACGTGCGTGGTTCGAGCCCTGAGGCTGTCTGCCGGCTGCGGATCTCTCCCAAGGCGAGTATCCGGCCGGGGCTGCCAAGGCCGGCCCCTGTCGGTCGGTGCAGGGTGCGTGTTATTTGGGTTGAAGCGGCTTTTGTGACTGCCGGCCGCGCCGCTGACGAAACCGGCCTTCGCGCGGCGGCGGTCCCGCGCTGAAACCGTGATGGCGGGCAGATACGCGCCACGACGCAGCGGTTATGATGCGACTGTGAAGCCAGCCGGCAACGGTGAAGGCCAGAACCTTGCGGAAATAAGGCGCCTGGTCGTGCGCGAAGTGAACTGGCTGGGGGACCTTGTGCTCAGCCTGCCGGCCTTGCGCGCCCTGCGCCGGCGCTTTGCCCGCGCGCATCTGGCGGTGCTCGTCAGGGAGGAGTTGGCCGGTTTCTTTGCCGGGCTTGACTGGGTAGATGAGGTGATTGCCTACCGCGTGCGGCGCGGAATACGCGGCCTGGCCGACCGCCTGAGCGTGGCCGGGGCGCTTCGCGCTCGCAGCTTTCCTCTGGCTGTGGTGTTGCCGAAAAGCTTTGATTCGGCGCTGTCGGTTGCGCTGGCGGGCATACCGATGCGGGTCGGCTGGCGCGCGCAGGGCCGCAGCTTTCTGCTTACCCACGCCAGCGCGCCTTGCGCCGGGGCCGAGCGCCACCAGGTCTATCATTGGCTTGCCATGGTTGCCGATACGCTGGCGGCGGCCGGGTCGCCCGACGACTACCGGTGTTTGCAAGCCAACCGGCTGCTGCGTGAGCGAATGGCGCAGTGGCTTGGGCAGCGGCGGCGCCGGCCGCAGGCCAAGCTGATCGCGCTTGCGCCCGAGGCCGCCTACGGGCCGGCCAAGCAATGGCCGGCGGCGCACTTCGGCGCGCTCATCGTCTTGCTGGCCGAGCGCTTCGGCGCCGAGTGCGTGATCGTGGGAGGGCAGCCCCAATGGCAACAGGCGGCGGTGGCGGCCGCCGGCCGGAGCGGGGCGATAATGGCCGCGGGCGAGACCGACGCGGCGCAGCTCGTGGCACTGCTGTCGCTGTGCGACGGCTTTGTCGGTAACGACTCCGGCCCGATGCATCTGGCGGCTTCTCTGGGCATTGCCGCGGTGGGCATCTTTGGCTCGACCGATCCCGGCCGAACCGGTCCCTTGGGAGCGCGCTCGGCGGTGTTGCACCGCCCGTTGGAATGCAGCCCCTGTTTTGCCCGGACTTGCCGGTTCGGCCATTACAATTGCCTGGTCGGGATCGGGCCCGAGCAGGCGGCGGCGCAGTTGGTGAAGCTCGGCGTTTTCGATTAGAAGGCGCCGACGGCCCAGCTCGGCAACAGCCTGCGGCCCGGTGGGTCGCCGGGCAGGCTTGCCGGCGCAGCGGGTTGGGCCGGCCGGCACCGGAAGAGGCGTCGTTGATGAAGCTTTCCGAATTGGCAGAAAAACTGGGACTCGAGCTGCGCGGCGACGGCGCCGTCGAGATCGACGCGCCGGCACCGCTCGAGCAAGCCGGCCCGGGCAGCGTGGTCTTCGTTGCGGGTCCGAAGTTCCTGGAGGCGCTGCGCGCTACCAGGGCCTCGTGCGCAATCGTCCCGGCCCGCTACGCGGGCCAGGCACCCTGCGCCGTGCTGGTAAGCGAACGTCCGTACCTGGACTTTGCGCGCGTGCTCGAACTGTTCTTTCCGCGGTGGCGGCCGGCGCCGGGCGTGGACGCGACCGCGCGCGTGGCGGACGACGCCGTGATCGGCGACGGTTCCTGGGTCGGGCCGTACGCCGTGATCGGCGCCGGAGCCCGGATCGGCCGGCGCGCCGTGATTCATCCGCACGCGACCATATATGCCGCGGTCAGCGCGGGCGACGACTTTGTCTGCCACAGCCACGTCTCGATTCGAGAGCGAGTTCGAATCGGCAACCGGGTGACCATTCTGAATGGCGCCGTGATCGGAGCCGACGGCTTCGGATTCACCGAGCAGGGCGCCGAATTGGTCAAGATTCCGCAGGTCGGCACCGTGGTGATCGAGGATGACGTGGAGATCGGAGCCAACGCGACGATTGACCGTGCCACGATGGGGGCGACGGTAATCGGGCGCGGCGTGCGGTTGGACAATCTGGTCCATATCGGCCACAACTGTGTCGTCGGCGAGTACTCGCGCTTTGCCGCCCAGGTCGGACTTGCCGGCTCGGTCCGGGTTGGCAAGTGGTGCCAGTTCGGCGGACAGTCCGGCTTTGCCGACCACGCCGTGGTGGGCGACCGCGCGCGCGTGGCGGCACAATCCGGCGTGCATCACGGCGTTGCCAGCGACGCTACCGTGGGCGGCACTCCGGCGGTCGATATTCGGCTGTGGCGCCGGATGGTTGCGGCCTTGGCGCGGTTGCCCGAGTTGATGCAGAGGCTGCGCGCGATTGAGGCGCGCCTGGGCAATGCGCAGCCGCGCTGAATACTTTCTGCCCTGCCGCTAAAGCCGCGCGCGGACCACCGCGGCAGGTCTTCGCTGCTTGACGGCTCGGCTTGTCCGGCAAACGAAGCTCAAAGAGGGACTCGATGCGAACAAAAGAGAGAAGCGCAGGCAGGACCGTCCTGCGATGCGTGCTAACGCTGCTTCCCTTGGTCTTGGGCGGCTGCCTTTGGCTGGCCGTACCCAGCGCCGGATACCAGGGTTACCAGTACATGAACTCTTCGAAGTCCGGCCCCCAATCGGCGTCGCCCAAGGCCGACAGCAGCCAGCAATCCGCCAAACCGGCCAGTCAAGCCAAGCAGGCGCCTTTGCCCGTCGAGTAGCGAGTTGGCGCCGGCGTAGCCTCAGCGCTCGAGGCCGGGCCAGCGCTCCTCGAGCTCGCGCTGCAGCGCGCGCATCGGCGCGCGGATGGCGGGCGCGCCTGCAACGAGCCGGCTGACCAGCGCCCTTAACTTTACACTCAGCGGCGATGGTCGCGGGGCGCTGCGATCCATGTCCAGTTCGGGCTCGACCACTGTGCTGCCGTTGCTCTGCCGGCCGGTTTCTCCCGGCCAACTCCTGCGCTCGACCACCTCGTCCACCTCCTCGCCGCTTTCGGCGCGCAAGTTAGGATAGCCGCGCGCCGCAGGCGCCACAAGGCGCGGGCGTCGATTAGCCGCTGGGACCTTGTGGAAGCGCGAGCGCCGGCGCGGGAGCAAAGCCGGCGCGCGCGAGCGCAGGCCGACGACCGCGGGGCGAGAACCGAAAAGCGGGCGCAGGCGTTGGGGTACGGCTGCGGGCGCCGCGCGGTCAGGGCTTGATGATCACCAGGGTGCCGACCGGGAGACGGCGGTCGAGTTCTAAAATCGCGGCGTTATCGAGCGAGATGCAGCCGGTGGTCCAGTTTATATTGCCGGCGTTGAGAATCGGCTGGTCGGTGCCGTGGATTCCAATTGCGCCGCCCAGCGCTGCCGGCCGGCGGCCGACCACCGGGACCAGGCCCGAGCGGCGCATCTGGTAGTAGCGCTGCCGGTCGCCCGCGTTCGGGTAGTTGATGCGCAGAAAGCGCGTGAAGCGCGGGCTCCGGTACTTGTGCACGATGAAGTAGACGCCCTCGGGCGTGCGCCGGTCGCCCGCCCAAAGCTTCGGTCCGCCTTCGAGGCGGCGCCCGAACACTGCGCGATACGTCTGGTAAAGGCGGCCTTGGTAGTAGACCGCAAGCTGATGGCGCGATTTGTAGACGATCACGAACCAACTCTCGGGATCGGCAAAAGACCCGTCGCGCGTCGCCTCGAAGGCCGCTCGGCCGGGGGTGCGAGCGGCGCGGCCGGCTCCGTCGGCGTCGGGAGGCGAAAGATGTACGGCCGCAAGAGCCTTCCCGGCAGACAGCGGGGCGGTCGCGCTCGCTTTGCCGTCAACGGGACCCCTTTTGGCCGAAGCGCCCTCGGCCCCGCCGGCCCAGCCTGCGTTAGAGGGGCGCTTGCCCTGATCGCCGGGCCCGAGGCTCGCGGCTTTCGCCGCTGGCCCGGCCGATGCTGCCAACGGCGGCGCGGTCGAGGGCCCGTTGCCGGCAGCCACGGCCGCTGGCGTTACGTCGGCGGCGCGCGCCGGCTTGAGCGCGCCGGGCGCGCTCAAGCCGGTCACCGAACCAAGCAATGCTATCAGAAACAGGAAGCCTGTTCGGTATTTCATCGGGGCTTTTGAAAATCGGATGGCCGGGTGGCTACTCGAAAGCAGCGAACATCGTTGATACTGATTTTGTGCAACTTGGGCAGTCCAGTCAACGTACCTCACTTGCAGCAGGGGCCGGCGTCCCGGCGCTCGCGCATGCGCGGATTGGCGCGCCGCGGCGTTGCGCCGCCCCGGCGTGAGACAAGAGTCTCAGCCGCAAAGTGGTTTAGGCGGTGGGCAGCGTCACAGAAGGCGGGCTTTTGTAGGCTTTGCCCCGCCTGACGGCGACTACTTCCGCCTTTACCATTGCCGGCGGGCCGCGCCCCATTACGCTATGCCATCGTGAGCCGCGCCGGTGCCGCGCTCCGCGGGGTCGCGGCGAATTGACCCTTTGCCGATCGGTCTGGTAGGCTTTACGGGCAAGCGACGGATGGTCATGCCTCTGGACGCGCAGTCGCTGCGCCGGGTCATCGGACATTTTCCAACCGGAGTGGGTGTCGTCACCACGCGGTCGGAGACAGGTTCGATCCACGGTCTTACGGCCAACGCGGTGACGTCGGTTTCGCTGGTCCCGCCGCTGCTCTTGATTTGCATCGACAAGAAGGCCCGGAGCCTGTTGCATTTGGAGCGAAGCGGCATCTTTACCGTCAATATACTTGCCGCCGGGCAAGAGGAGCTGTCGCGCCGCTTCGCCACGAGCGGCGGCGAGAAGTTCGAGGGCGTCAGCTACCGGGTCGGAGACAACGGCGCGCCGCTGCTCGAAGGCGCCGTGGGCTATCTCGAATGCAGCGTCTGGGCCCGGCACGAGGCGGGCGACCACGTCATCTTCCTCGGTCAGGTAGAAAGGGCGGAGGCCCGGCGCAGCGACCCGCTGGTCTTTTTCCGCGGCCGCTACCGGATGCTCGACTAGCATCAGTCGGCCGGTCCGATGAACGATTCAGCGCGCCTGGGAACTGCCGCGGACCAGGGCAAAGCGAGCGTAGTTTCGCTCGCCCAGCCGAGCCGACCGCTGCCGGGGCTGAGCGTCTTCCTTCCGGCCTACAACGAAGAGGAAAACATCGAGCGGGTGGTCGCCGGCGTCCTGGCCCACCTCCCCGCCATCGCCGACGACTACGAAGTGATCGTGGTGGATGACGGCAGCGCCGACCGCACGCCGCGGATCGCCGACCGTCTGGCCGCCGCAAACAGCCGCGTACGGGCCGTACATCACCAGACCAACCGCGGCTACGGCGCAGCGGTGGCCTCGGGCATGGCCGCCGCTCGACAACCCTTCGTTGCGCTGCTGGACGCCGACGGCCAGTTCGACCCGGCGGACCTGGCGACGCTGGCGCGTTTTGCCAGCGACAACGACGCCGTGATCGGTTGCCGGGCGGTCCGGGCCGACCCGCTGGTGCGACGGATTTACGGCTGCGGCTGGACCCTGCTGATGCGTCTTTTTTTCGGTCTTGGAGTGAGCGACCTGAACTGCGGTCTTAAGCTTTTTCGGCGCTCGACCGTGGAGAAGATCGAGCTTCAAGCGAGCGGTGCGCTGGTTACCGCCGAGTTGATGGTTAAGCTGCTGGCCCGAGGCGCGCGGATTCGCGAGGTCGAGGTGCGCCATTTGCCGCGGCTCCAAGGGCAGCAGACCGGCGCCCGTCCGGCGGTTGTTTTGGGGGCGTTCCGGGAGCTGGTCTTGCTTTTTCCCGGCCTTTGGGCGGCGCGTTGGGGCGGCCGCAGGGGCGGCGGCGGGCGCTAGGGTTCAGGCGGCTGGGTGGGGCGCCGGCAAAGGGCGCAACGAGACTGTGGGCTGCGCGCGCAGCAGAAAAGTGCGCGGCAGCGATGGCGCCGGCTTTGCGCGCTGGTATAATTAAAGCCAACGGTGGGCTATGCTCGGCCGCACACCTTGAAGCAGACAAAGGTCGCTCTGGTAGTCACGGTTGTTGTGGTGGCTTTGCTCGCCGCTCGGGGGCCTCTGTTAGCCTTGGCCGGGGACGGCGTCGGCGCGTCGGTAAAAGAGCAGGTAAAAGAGCAAATCTGTGACCCGACGGCCGACTATTTTCTCGGCCTCGAGGACTATCCCCGCGCCATCGAGCTCCATCGCCAGGTCATTCGGCGCGACCCGTCCAACGCCCTGGCGCATTACCATCTGGGCTTTGCCTATGGCATTACGGGCCACCACAAGCACGAGTTGAGCGAGTATCGCAAGGCCATCGATCTCGGTTTCGACGATTGGCAGCTTTTCCTGAACCTGGGGTTGCTTTATCTGGAACAGGGCCATTTGCGGGTGGCAACCGACGTACTGCGCCTGGCCGCGCTGCTCGGAGATAATACCGCCGAGACCCATTTCAATCTCGGCTTGGCGCTGGAGCGGCGGGGCATGCTCGGACAGGCGGCGCGCGAGATGCTGGTGGCGGCGCGGCTTGACCCGGCCCAGGACGACGCGCGCAACATGCTCGGTGTTATTTACGCGGAGCAGGGCAGGCTTGCCCAGGCGCGCGCCGAATGGACGGCCATCCTGCGCGACCGGCCCGACTATCTGCCGGCGCGGATGAACCTTTCGGTTTTGACTCGCCTGGAACGCACCGGCGCGCCGGCGCACGAGCCGGTACGGCCCGGGACTTTCGCGCGCACGCCTTAGCGGCTTTAAGAGCCGGTTTGGGCGGGGTGAGGATAGGGGAGGTGGTGTCGTTGGCGTTGCCCAAAGGGTTCGTTGCAAAATACTGCGTTGTCGTGGCGGCGGCGGCCCTGGTGCTGGCGGGTCCGGCCTCCGGTGCGGCCGATGCCGCCCGCCGGCGGCATCACCGCGCCTACCACAGCACGCGCCGCGCAAGGGTGCGCCGGGTGGTCGCCGCGCCGCCGTTTCGGGCGGCGCTGCTGGAGGATGCCGATACCGGCCGCGTGCTTTACGCCGTCAACCCGGAGTTACAGTGGCCGCCGGCGTCGATGGCCAAGATGATGCTGCTGTTGGTGGCTGCCGACCAAATAAGGGCCGGACGAGCGCAGCTTGACGACCCGGTGCGCATCTCGCGCCGGGCGGCACGTACCGGCGGTTCGCACGTCCTGCTTTCCCCGGGGGAGGTCGTTCCCCTGGGTGACCTGATGAAGGCGGCCCTTATCCAGTCGGCCAACAATGCCGCGGTGGCGGTGGCGGAGCGAATTGCCGGCTCGGTGGAAGCCTGCGTCCGAATGATGAACGAACGAGCCCGCCGGCTCGGCCTGACCCATACGCGTTTCGCTACGGTCAACGGCCTGCCCCCTCGTCCGGGGCACGACGTGGACGTGACCGACGCTCGCGACTTGGCGGCGCTGGGCCGCGCGCTCATTCGGGAGACCAACCTCCTGCAATGGTCCTCGCAAAGCCGGGCAAGCTTCATGGATGGCCGGGTCATCCTGCGCAACACCAATCACCTGGTGGGCGTTTTCCCCGGCTGCGACGGACTCAAGACCGGCTACACCTTCAAATCCGGCTTCAATCTGACGGCCACCGCGCGGCGCGGCAATCTGAGACTGCTTGCCGTCGTACTGGGAGCGCCGACCAATCGCCAGCGATTTGCCCAGGCGGCGCGTCTGCTCGACTGGGGATTCGAGCACTTCGCCAAGCTCAGGCTCTTCCAGGCCGGTGAACTGCTGCCGGTCTTCACCCAGGTGGGCCCGGGACAACTCGTTCAGCCGGTCGCAGAAACTAGCGTGGAGGTCCTGGTCGCGCGAGAGGACCTCGACCGGATAAGCCTCGACTACGACGTGCCGGCGTCGGTCGCCGGCCCGCTGTTGCCCAACATGCCGCTGGGACAAGTCGTGGTGCGGGTCGGAGAACGCGTGCTGGCGCGGGCCGAGGCGATCTCTGCCTTAGCGCCGGTTGCCGGCGCCGGCGCCCGGTCTTTATCGGCCGTGCTACACCGCAGCTATCTAGCGCCGCCCGGCGCCGAGGAGCTGCCGGCGCAAATGGGAGTAAGAATCCGATGAATGTTGCTTCGCGAAAGCGCAACGCACGCCTGCGCAAGCTCACCCGCAAACGGCGCTCCCGCACCGACCAGGTTCGCGCTCGGCGCCGGCGCCTGGTGCGCAAGCGCCGCGCTCGCTAAACCTCCGGCTTAGGCCTGCCGGGCCCGATCGGCCGCTCGTACCCGGTCACGTAAGAGGGAACGGCAATCCCGCCAGGCAGGCGCGGGTCGGGTCGCGCCGCCAGCGGCGTGAGCCGAAGCGGCAGCTCTCCGGCCCACAGCGGCAGTTCGTAGTCACTCTCGTCGTCCAGCGGCGGCCCCGTCCTGACCTTGGCCGAAGCTTCGCTGAGCGCCAGCGCCAAGAGCTTGGTCTGTCTGAGCTCCGCCTCGCTGGGATGGCGCGCGTCGGCCCATCGTCCGGGCACGACATGCTCGACGACTGCCTGCAGGGCACGCCGCTGCTCGCGCAAATCGACCACCTCGCGCGCTCGCCCGAAAACCATCACCGATCGGTAGTTCATCGAGTGATGAAAGGCCGAGCGGGCCAGCACTAGCCCGTCAAGAATCGTTGCCGTAAGGCACACCTCGACGCCCTCGGCCAGGGTCCGCAGCATGCGGCTTGCCGACGAACCGTGCAGGTAGACCACCTCCCGGAGCCGAGCGTGGATGGTCGGGATCACGAACGGTTGGCCGTCCACCACAAAGCCAACATGGCAAAAGAGGGCCTCGTCGAGGATAGCGTGGACGGTTTGGCGATCGTAGCGGGCGCGCGCCGGGCGCCGGCGCACCGTGGTGCGTGGAGTCCGGGTGAAGTGGTCTTTGGTTTGGCTTGGCATTTGTGCTAGTACGTTCCTAGTAAAGTGTTAGTACATGATTACATAACCGGCCGCACTGCCGTCAAGATTGCCGCCGGGATCGAAGCCTGCCTACGGGCTGGCCGACTCAAGCCGGGCGCGCTGCTGCCCCCGGTGCGCCGCCTTGCGCGTTCGCTTGGAGTAAGCCCGGCGACGGTTTTGGCGGCTTACCGCGAGCTCAGGCTGCGCGGCCTGCTCACGGGCGAGGGCCGGCGTGGCAGTCGGATTGCCGCGCGGCCTGCGCTGGCGCTTGCCGTGGAGGCGCCCATTGCGCCAGGCGTGCGCGACTTGTCCGATGGCAATCCTGCGGCTGAGTTGCTGCCGGCGCTAAGACCTGTGCTATCCCGACTTGGCCGGGTGCCGGTGCTTTACGGCGCGCCGGTGGCGCTGCCGGAGCTGCTGAAGCTTGCGCGCCGCGACTTCGAGGCGGACGCAATACCGGCTGAGAACATCGCGGTGGTTGGCGGCTCGCTGGACGGAATTGAACGGGTGGTGCAGGCTCAGCTTCGGTCCGGAGACCGGGTTGCGGTCGAGGACCCGGGCTTTCCACGGGTATTCGACTTGTTACTGGCACTGGGCCTGCGCCTGGTTGCAGTGGCGGTAGATGATGACGGTCCCCGCCCGCAGGCGCTTGCGCAGGCGCTGCGCTCAGGGGTTCAGGCCTTTATCGTGACGCCGCGGGCGCAAAATCCCACCGGCGCCGCGCTTAGCGCTGAGCGGGCGGAAGAGCTGCGCCAGGTTCTTCGCGCCTATCCTGACTGCCTGGTAATCGAAGACGATCATGCGGGCATGGTCTGCGGGGCGCCGGCGACCTCTCTGGTCGAACCAGGGTGCGCGCGCTGGGCGGTGCTCCGGTCGGTATCGAAGTGGCTCGGGCCCGATTTGCGGTTGGCCTTGATGGCGGGCGATGCGACCACGGTGGCCAGGGTTGAGGGGCGACGCCTGCTTGGCACCGGCTGGGTAAGCCATCTTTTGCAGCGGCTGGTGGTGGGGTTGTGGTCGGCCCAAAGCACGCTTGAGCTTTTGCAGCGTGCCGCCCGGGTCTACGCTGAGCGGCGGCAGGCGCTGCTTGCGGCGCTGGCGCAACACGGTCTTACGGCGCGCGGGCGCTCGGGCCTTAACGTATGGGTCGAGGTGCCCGAGGAGGCTGCGGTCGTTCAGGCGCTGCTCAAAGCGGGTTGGGCGGTCGCCGCGGGCGAGCGCTTCCGGCTGCAGAGCCGGCCGGCCGTGCGTGTTACGGCTTCCAGCCTTGAGCCGGCCGAGGCCAGCGCGCTGGCGCGCCACTTGGCGCGATGCTTGGAGCAGCGCCGGCGCACGCCGCAAAGCTAAAGCCCTGCGCCGGCGTGCTGTGGCCGCCGGCGCAGGCGGAGTCTTGGCAGCGCGGGACGTCCTTCCCTTTCTCCGCCGGCAGAGGGGGCGACAAGGATGCGGCCGGGACCTGCTCTTTGCTCCCTTTTTAGGGAGGGCTTATCTTATTGAGGATTGCATATTATAGCGACAGTTTCATTCCTGCCGGGCTACTTTGGCGTGTCGTTCTCACGCGCAAAGGGTCCCTCGGCGGCCCTGAGCACGCCGAGGACGGCGGCTGGCGCGCCGGGAAGCTCGAGCTTTCGCCCGCGCCGCGCCGGCGCAGTCCGCGATTCCTCGCGCGCAGCCAGTGCCTGGCGCGGCAAGGCCCCGGGGCCCCTCGCGCGCGCCGGGCCATTGCATGGCGGCAGGCAGACGCGTCGCGCATCCCCGCATTGCGCTCCCGCTGGTCGAGCAAGCTGCCGTGCGGTCAGCACCGCGCGCGGGGGTGACAGAGACGGGGGGCCCTCTTTTCCTCTCCCTCTCCGCCGGCGGGGGAGAGGATCGAGGCGCCGCCCTGAGCGGAGCGCAAGCGGAGTCGAAGGGAGACGCACCGCGCGTGGCAATGACGGAACGACGCGCGACCGAGCGGAAGCTGCGTAACTATATTGTGCAGTATTGAATAGTATGGCAATGGCCTTGAGATTTGGGTGGCGCAAAGGCAGGCATTCGCGCAGCAGGGGCGCCGTCGAGGTCGGGGAGCCGAGCGCCGGCTACCGCGGCAGCCGGTTGTTCGGCGGGCTTAGGACCGGCAGCGGGCAGACCGATCTGTATCACTTTCTGCTTGCCTCGCCATGGCCGGTGCTTCTGCTCATGGGTGGCGCGGCGCTGGTGGTGGTGAACAGCCTCTTTGCCCTGGCCTATATGCTGAGCCGGGGGCTGGAGGCGGCGCAGCCGTTGTCCTTTGTCGATGTCTTTCTTTTCAGCGTGCAGACGATGGCCACCGTCGGCTCGAGTCAGGCGGTGGCGCGCACGGTGATGGCCAACGCGCTGGTCGGCCTGGAAGCGACTACGGGTTTCTGCGTTCTGGCGATTGCCACGGCGGTTTCGTTTGCCCGCATTTCGCGGCCCACGGCGCGGGTGCGTTTCAGCAGGGTAGCGGTGGTTAGCCAGCGCGACGGCGCGCCGGCGCTCTGGTTTCGCATGGCCAATGTGCGCGGCAATCGCATCGTCGAGGCGCAGGTCCGGCTGATGCT
This sequence comes from Deltaproteobacteria bacterium, assembly GCA_021794015.1. Classification (GTDB taxonomy): domain Bacteria; phylum Desulfobacterota; class Binatia; order Binatales; family Binataceae; genus JAJYRQ01. Next base: position 100,892 of record JAJYRQ010000001.1, read on the forward strand.
GGCGCGGTGGGAAACGACGGCCGAGGGCGAGCCGCTGCGCCGGCTTTACGACCTGGCGTTGGTGCGCGACCGCACGGCGTTGTTTGCGCTGAGTTGGTCGGTGTTTCATCGGCTGGACGGCGACAGCCCGCTGTGCAACGCCACACCTCAGACGCTTTTGGCCGGCAAGGCGCTAATCGTCGTTTCGGTCACCGGGATCGACGAGACTTTCATGCAAACGGTGCATGCGCGCCACGTTTACCGCCCGCAGGAGGTCATCTTCGGCGCGCGCCTGGCCGACATCTTAAGCGAGAGCGTAGAGGGACGGCTGCTGGTTGACTATGCGCGCTTCGACGAAGTGATTGTTCTGCCTGAAGGAGCGCAATGAGAGCGCGCCGGCGCGGGCGCAGTCCGGCGGCCGGCGCCTAATGGGCGCCGGCGCTGCTCGCCCCGGCCGCCCCGCGGCGAAACAGCAGCGCCCACGGCACCATCAGGAGCGCCACCAGGGCCAGCAGGCGGTAGACGTCGTTGAACGAGAGCAAGAGCGCCTGGCCCTCGACCTGCTTGAGCAGCAGGCCCAAGCCCTGTTTCTGGCCGGTTGCCAGCTCGAGCGGGAAGTTGAACTTCGGCGCTCCCGGCATCCGCGGCGCCGTGCTGCTCAGCCGCCACAGGACAAACGGCGTAACATGCCCGACCAAGTACGACTGATGCACCTGGGGCAGCCGTTCGAGCAGATTGCTCACCATCGAGACGCCGATCGCCGAGCCGGTGTTGCGCAGCATGTTGTAAAGGCTGGCGGCGAAACCCATCCGCGCTGGCGCAACGCTGCTCAGCGCCGCCGAAGCCAGAAAAGGAAAAACCATCCCGCTTCCCACCCCCATCAGCAGAATCGGCAACTGAATGGAGTAGGCGCTCACCGTGGTGTCCCACTGAGACATCTGCCAGGACGACCAGGCCAGCAGGACGAAACCGAGACTGGTCAAAAACCGCGTGTCAACACCCGTGCGGGCCAACTGGCCCACCAGAATCATTGAAGCCGCCACGCCCACGCCGCGGCTGGCCACGGCCAGCCCCGCGTTCCACGCGGTGTAGCCCATCAGCTCCTGCAGGAAGAGCGGGTTCATCAGGTTGGCCCCGTAGAGCACGACCACCAGGAGCGAGACCATCAGGGCGCTCAGGCTGAACTCGCGGATGCGAAAAACCGTCAGGTCCAAAACCGGCGCGGAAAAACGCAGCTCGTGAACCACCAATAGAACCGCCGAGACTGCCGAGGTCAGCGTCAAATACCAGACCCACGGCGCCGCAAACCAGTCCGAACGCTCGCCCCGGTCGAGCACCATTTGCAGGGCGCCGAGGCTCAAAGCCAGGAAGGCGATCCCCAGGTAGTCAATCCGCGCCTGCGCCCGGCGCTGGAGCTTAAGATAACTGGGATCATGCACGAAGGTATAAACCATCAAGGAAGCGGCCGCTCCGATCGGAAGATTGATGTAGAAGTTCCAGCGCCAACTCCAGTTGTAGGTTATCCAACCGCCCACCACGGGGCCCATGACCGGGGCGACCATTAGCCCGAGCCCCCAGGCCGCCATGGCCATCTGCCGCTCCTCGGGCGCGAAGGTTTCCATCAGGATTGCCTGGGAGGTGGGGATCATGGCTGCCCCGGCTGCGCCCTGGAAGAGCCGGAAAAAGACCATCTGGTCAAGCGACTGCGCGGCGCCGCAAAGCCAGGAGGCGAACAGGAACATGAAAACCGAAAACATGAAGTAGCGCTTGCGCCCGAAACGCGCCGACAACCATCCGGTCAGCGGGATCATGATCCCGTTCGAAACCAGGTAGCTGGTCAACACCCAGGTGATCTGATCGCGGCTGACCGAGAAAGTGCCCTCCATGTAGGGCAACGCGACATTGACGATGGAGGTGTCGAGCAACTCAAGGGCCGCGCAAAAAACTACCGCAAACGCGATGAGCCACTTGTGGCGCGCAGGGCTGGAGGGCGCGGCCGCGCCGGCCGGAGCCTTGTCTTCCATGGTTAGCGCGCCGGTTTCGCTTTGCCGAACCAGAGCGCCTGGCCGTCGCGGCCCGCAGCGCCGGCCGGCCCCGCCGGCGCGCCGCCGGCCCCGGGAATCGGCCCCACAGGCAGCGAAAGCGGCGGCAGGTAGATCGGCTGGCGGCGGTCGAAAGCGTGCTGCAGCGTCGAGCTCAAAAGCGGCCCGCGCGTGTCGCTTACGTCGATCGCCACCTCAACCGAAAGACCCAGACGAAGCGGCTTGTCGGCCGGCGGCGGTCGATCGAGCACCACCCTGACCGGCAGCCGTTGGACGACCTTTACCCAGTTGCCGGTGGCATTCTCCGGCGGCAGCAAGGCAAAGGCCGCTCCGGTCCCCATCGCCAGCGAATCGACGCGACCGTGGAATACGTAGGCGGGATAAATATCGGCCCGTACCTCGGCCGGCTGGCCCACCCGCACATGGGTAAGCGCCGTTTCCTTGAAGTTGGCCGTGATGTAGAGCCGGTCGGTCGAAACCACCGCCATCAGCGGCTGTCCGGCCTCGACCCGCTGGCCGACCTCAACGCTCTTGCGGCTGACGATGCCGCCAAACGGCGCGCGCAGTTGCGTGTAGCTCAGTTGAAGTTCGGCTTGCGCCAACTGGGCTTGCGCCTGCTGGACGATGGGTCGGCGGTAGCGGTCGCCGGCCTCGCCGTCCAAGGTTCCGCCCAGCGCAGCGCGCACTTCGGCCACCTGGTGCTGTGCCAGCGCCCGGGCCGAGAGCGCCACCTTTAATGCCGTAACAGCCTGGTCGTAGTAAGCCCGCGAGACGACCTTGGCCTCCCAAAGCGCCCGCGCTCGCCCGTGGTCGAGCCGGGCCTGCTTGAGTTGCGCCTCGGCCAGCTTAAGCGCGGCCCGTGCCGCCGCAAGCTGGGCGAAAAGCTGGTCGATGTCCTGGCGCGCCCGGTCGAGTTGGGCCTGGTTCTGCGCCACCTGCACGGCGTAGTCGCGCGGGTCAAGCTCGAGCAGCGGCTGCTGCGCCTTCACCCGCCAGTTGTCGTCCACGTAAAGCTTCACCACGGTGCCGGCCACCCGTGACGTGACCAGCGCCATCGTACCGTCCACGTAAGCGTCGTCGGTCGCCACGTGGGTGGCGTAGTAACGGTACAGGCGGTGTCCGGGAAGGACCGCGGCGAGCAGCGCCGTCCCCGCAAGGGCGAGCAGGGTCCGCTTTTGCCATCTTTTCATCAGGTGCTGTTTTGCGCGTCGTGCGGGCCGCTCACCCCCCTTTGCTCGACGGCCCCGGTCATGCTACCGATCGGTAAGTCAGGCGATTCTATGCTACCACTGCGCGGGCGGTAATGGAAGGCAACCAGGGGCAAGCGCGCAAGCGGCTACTCGAGGCCGGGCTTGAGGAGTTCGCCGCGCGAGGATACGCGGGCGCTTCGGTCCAGCGGATCGTCGTGCGGGCGGGATTCACCAAGCCGGTTCTCTATTACTACTTCGGCAGCAAAGCGGGCCTTTACCGCGCGCTTATCGACCTCTGTTTTGACCGGGCGCTGGAACGGATGGAGCGGGCCGCGCTCGGGGCTTGCGACGTGGTGCAAGCGCTGCGCAGCATTGCGGGCACATTGTTCGAGTTTGCCGGCCGGGAGCGCGAGCTGATACGCCTTTTGTTTGCGGCGACCTCGGCGCCCGTGGGTGAGCTCTCGCCCACGGTGCGGCGCGACCAGAAGTATCGGCGCAACTTTGATTTCGTCCGCGCGGTCATGGCACAGGGGCTCAGGCAGGGCGTCTTTACCGGGCTGAGCGATGAGGAGCTGGCGATGGGATTCTTGGGCCATCTCTACGCCGCCTTTATCCGCCAACTGCGCAGCCCCGAGTTTGCGCTCGATCGCCGCCTGGGCGAGCGGATGGCGACCTTGTTCCTGAAAGGGGCGCTGGTCCGCGGGCCGTGGGCCAGGCGCAGCCCCGGCAAGGCCGGCAAGGCGGCCGGCGCGCCGCCTAGCGTTTGGCCGCAGGGAAAAGCTGCGCGCCGGTTTCAGCGTTGACCACCGTGATCGCCTTGACCGGACATCCGCGGGCGGCGGCCATGATGGTCTCGTCGCCGGCGCCGTCGGGGTCGATCACCTCCGACTTGCCGTTCTCGTCGAGTTGAAAGACCGCCGGCGCGGTTTCAGTGCAGTCGCCGCTGCCGATGCAGCGGGCCTGATTGACCGACGGTTTGAATTTGCCCATGACGTTCCTCTTGGTTAGCGTTTGGTGAATCCGGCAGTCCAGGTTAAACGGGTCCGGTGTGTGGCGGCAAGCCGGGCTGCGCGCCGGCTTCGCCCTGGGCTTGCCTGCCGCGCCAAAGGAGCCGGCGGCGGGCGCTCGCGCAGCGCGGGGGGCCTTTGATGGAACGCATTGTAGGAACCGGGATTGACATTGTCGAGGTCAAGCGGGTCGAGCGGGCGCTTTGCCGTCCGGGCACGGGAACGAGGTTTCGCAGCCGCGTCTTCACCGCCGAAGAGGCGGCGTACTGCGAATCGCGCGGGCGGCCGCGTTATCAGAGCTACGCCGCACGTTTCGCGGCCAAAGAGGCCGCGATGAAAGCGCTCGGCACCGGTTGGAGCCGCGACGTCGGCTGGCGCGAGATCGAGGTGGCGCGCAAGCCGCGCCAGGCGCCGACCATCGTGCTCCACGGCAAGGCCGCCGCCCTGGCGCGCCGCCTGAAGGTGACCGGCTTTCATCTAAGCCTAAGCCACACCGGGGAGATGGCCGTGGCGCAGGTCATCGCCCTCGGCTAAGCGCCTGGGCCCGGCAAGCGCCGGGCGGTCGCGCTGGCGTGCGGCCGGCGGGCTCAGCGTGCCGCCGGGCAGCGAGAGCGCGCGGTTACTTGGGCTTGGCCGAGGGGGCCGGCGCGGGCGTTTTTGCCGGCACGAAGGCTGACGCGGGTTTGTCGGCCTGCGAGAAGCTGTAGGCCGAAAGGCTGTAGACGGCCCGGCTTGTGCTTGACGCCGCGTAGTAGCGATCGGATACCTTTTGGGCAGCCGTTTTTTCTGCCGGTTTTGCCGCTTTAACCTCGCCGAGCTTGACCGTTGCCAGCGTCTTGCCCTTGCGGTCGATTAGCCCGATCTCTTCGCTGGGATGGTCCAGGCCGAAGTCCTTGGGGTCTTTCATCGGGTCTTCGACAATGGCTTGGCCGCGAAGATCGGCCAGCGCAAAGACAAAAGCATTGGCCGCACCCTGGGCGGCAGGGTCTTGCCGCCCGTCTTGCCGGAGAAGCAGCCAGCGGTCCTGCTCGGCGCGCTTGAGCGAATAGGCGCCGTCCGGACGGGTCACACGCGCCTCGCCCACATCTTGGGCGTGAACGTCGAGGACCGTCTTGTCGCGGAGATCGAGCAGCGGCCGGTCGAGGCTGCTCAAGAGCCAGTTGCCGACGCTGTAAACCGAGCCGCCCTCGCCCCGGCGGGCGTAGAGCTCGCCTTGCGCCGGGTGGGCGGCCGGCGGCTCGGCGAGCATCAGCGACTGCCGCGCATTGCTCTTGCCGGCAAACAGGCTCACCGTGAACTCCGCCTGGTCCAGACCGTAGGCGGAAAGCTGCGGCGAGGCGCTGTCGTCGACGAAGCGCGCCACGCGCGCCTCGGCCAAGGCGTCGAGCAAGCTCTTGACCTCCTGGCTGTCGGCCTGGTAGCCGGCGGGCTTGACGATCTTCCACCGTTTGCCGGTGCGGTCGAGCTCGATCGGCGGCTGGCCGCGGTGGTCGAGGACGATCCGGTTAACCTCGTCGGGCACAAACCGCATCAGCCGGCGCGAGCGCAGTTGGCTTAGCCGTTTGGTCATGTCGGAAGCGAAGACGCCGGCGACCAGGTAGACGGCCTGGCGGTCGGCCCGTTTAACGTAGGTGCTGTAACCGACCGGGGTTGAGCGGCCGACCTCGATGGCCGGCAGCGTCGTGTTGGTGGTTGTTAGCGTGACGACGGCGCGCGGCTTGTCCAGTCCGAAGCGGGGCAAGTCTTCGGCTTTTTCTTCGACCGTCCGTTCGATTTGGCAGCCGGCGACGGCGTCCAGCAGGGCCTTGACTGCGCCGTCGTCGGCCTCGGCTCTGATCGGCGCGGCGACGCGCCAGGCGCCTTTCGGGGCGCGCTGGAGCACGATGCGCGGCTTGTCAGGGTAGCTGAGCGTGACGGCCAGCACATCGTCGGCCGCAACCTTGAGCAGGAGGTCCTTTTTCCCGGAGCCGGGCTGCCAGGCAAGCTTGAGCGCCCACGCCCCCAGCAGCAGGAACAAAACCAAGACAATTAGCGTTCGACGGACCGACACGGACGGAACAAACCGGCAGCTCAAAGAGTCAGTTGCGCCGCTCCCACCAGACGATGACGCCCCCAATCAACAGCAGTTCCGGCAACAGCAGCACCGACAGGGCAAATATGGTGCTGAACTGATTGACGGTGAGATTGACGCGCGAGGCGCGCAGCGCCTTGGGACGAATCGAGATCGAGGAGCTTTCTCCCGCCAGCCAGTCCGTGCAGTTGAGGAAGAAGTCGCGGTTGAAAAAGTCGTAAAAGTAGTGATTGTCCGCGAAATCGGTGCTTCCCACCACGACCAGGCGCGCCTGCCCCTTGCCGCCCGCCTGCGCGAGGTCGGCGCTGACCGCCTCGGCCACCGCCAGCGGTCCTTTGCGGTCCTCCTTGCCAAGCTGCGCCACCTGCCGCTCGAACAGGTCCTTGAGGTCGGTTTCGGCCCACGAGTTCCGACTCGTCATGGCCAGCGCGGTTACCACCAGCCCCTTCTTGCCGGTGCTGTCTTCGCTGAGCGAACGCGCCATCGGGAAGACCGTCTGGTGGGTGAAGGAATCGGTGATCGGATGGCGGCCGTAGGAGGTCACCAGCGGATTGAGGCCGAGCGCTGGTCCGGAGAAAAGCCGCACCACTTGGTCGACTATGATGTCGTCGCCGGCCTTGACCCCCCAGTCGGCGGTAAGTTTGACCAGCGCCGTCTCATCGCGCGAGCCGTCGGGACGCGGCGGCCGCAAAAGCGCCAGCAGCCGGCCGCCCGCCTTAAGGTAAGCGTTGATTTCATCGGTTTCCTGCGCTAGCAGCGCTCGGGCCGGTCCGGCGACGACCAGCAGGTTGCACTCCTGGGGCACTGCCTTTTGGCTGGCCAGGACCACGCGCTTGACCCGGTAATTCTCGCCCTCCAGGGCCTTGCGCGCCTCGCCGAACCCGCGTTCTGACTGCGCGTCGTCCGGGTTGGCCTCGCCATGGCCGCCGGTAAAGCAGACGGTCTTGGTGCCCGATTTGATCAGCTTGAGGATGGCGTTGGTGAGCGCCTGCTCGGTCATCTCGGTCACGTTGGTGCCGGTCCCGTCGTCGCCTCCGTACTGGAGGTGCGTGGTGTTCATCACCGAGACTTTGAACCGCTCGGCCAGCTCCGGATGGCGATCGGGGTCGACCAGCATAAAGCTGACCCGCGCTGATGCATAGGCGTAGCTTTCATAAAGCGTGCGTGCGCGTTCGCTCTGTCCGCCCGGGACGAAGCCATAGAGTTTGAGCGGCTTTTTTAGCTCCTGGACGACTTTGACCGATTGGGAGGAGAGGCTGAAGGCGTGCTCCGCGGTCAGGTCGAAGCGGCGGTGGTAACGCGCGGAAAGAAAGTTGACCACGATTACCAAGCCCACGAAGAGCAGCGTGTAGGCGGCTTCGTTAAGCCCGTAGCGGGCCTTGCGCCCGGTCAGCGTCGAGAGCGCCGCACGGTTCGAGGTCGCCCAGATAACAACGGCAAAAACCCCGAAGACCAGGTTTATCAGGACAAAAAGCTGCAGACCCGAGGCGATCAGGTAGTCCACCAGCGCAAAGGCAAGGAAAACCAGGCCCAGCAGCCCTGACAGTCCTGAACTGCGACGCATCCCTCAAAAACCCCTATGCCTAGCGCCAGCGCGCCGACTCCACCGAGCGCTGCGTGAGAAAAAGCGCAACCCCGACCAGGCTTAACAGGTAGACCAGGTCCCGGCTGTCGATAAGCCCCTGCGTCATCCGGTCGAAGTGCTCAGGCAGCGACAGGTAGCGCAGCACGGCGGTGGTCGCCGCGCCTGCGGCCTCCGCCGGCCACGAAATGACGTACAGCAAAAGCAGCGCCCCGAAACAGCTTATCGCCGCGATTATCTGGTTGGTGGTCAGCGAGCTGGTAAAAAGCCCCACGCCGACAAAACAGACGCCCAAAAGCCCCAGCCCCAGGTATCCCGACGCCATGACGCCCGCCTCGGGATTCCCGTAGAGCGCCAGAATCACGGCATAGACGCCGGACAGTACGATCATGCCAAGCACAAAGCAGGCCGCGGCGATGAACTTGCCCGCAACCACCTCGCCCGTCCGGACCGGAGCGGTCAGCAGCAGCTCGTAGGTGCCGGTACGTTTCTCTTCGGCAAAGGCGCGCATCGTGATCGCCGGCACCAGGATAACCAGCACAATCGCCAGGTCGTGCAGCATCGGCGCAACCACCATCGTGTTCAGGTTGACTCGCTCCAGCGCCTGGACGTTGTGCATCATGATGTAGATTTGCAGAATCTGGTCGAAACGGCTTAGCAAGGAGAAGAAAAACCAGCCGGCCAGCAGCAGGAAGACCGCCATCACCACGTACGCCACCGGTTGGACGAAGTAGCTCTGCAGTTCCTTGCCGGCGATTACTAGCGCGTTTTTCATCGTTCGCTCATCGTCGACCGCAAGCCCGGCTATGCGGGCCGCCACGGGAGGGCGCTGGCTAAAATCATTTCAACTGCGTCCGGCGTCGACCTGCTCGAGCGCCTCCTCGTTGGCGGAGCGATGGCCTTCGCCCGAGATCGCTTCGAGAAAAATCTCTTCCAGCGACTTGCCGGCGGGCAGCGCCGCCAGGCTCTCCTCGAGGACCACGCGGCCCTGGCTGATAATGACCACCCGGTCGCATATCTGGGAGACCTCGGGCAAAATGTGGGTCGAGAGAACGATCGTGCGGTCGGCGGCCAAGCCGCGAATAAGCTCCCGCACTTCGTGGATTTGGCGCGGGTCGAGCCCGATTGTCGGTTCGTCGAGCACCAGGACCGGCGGGTCGTGAATCAGCGCCTGCGCCAGGCCGACGCGCTGGCGGTAGCCTTTGGAAAGTTGGCCGCAGATGCGCTGCGCGACCGCCTCGAGGCCGCACACCCGGACCACTCGGTTAAGCGCGTCATCCAACGACGCACGCGGGACATCGCGCAGCCGCGCGACAAAGCTCAGGTAGCTGGCGACCCGCATCTCGGGGTAAAGCGGCGGGGTTTCCGGCAGGTAGCCGATCCGCCGGCGGGCGGCCAGCGAGTGCGTAAAAACGTCGAGACCCTCGACCAAAACGGTTCCCGAGGTGGCGGGCATGTAGCCGCATATGATGCGCATGGTGGTGGTCTTGCCGGCGCCGTTGGGTCCCAAAAAGCCCAGGATTTGACCCTTGTCCGCCTTGAACGAGACCTCGTGTATGGCGACGACCTCGCCGTAGTGCTTGGTAAGGTTTTTCACCTCGATCATTACAAACCAACCCGTGACGCCTGTGCCCCCGGCGTGCTAATTGACGAAAGCGGCCGAGAGCAGCCTCTGAACGCCGGGCCTCCAAAGGGCACCCCGGCCTTTGAGGGCCTGCAGGCGTCTAGTTAAACGGCGGGCGCCGCAGGTGTCAAGATGAGAGGTCACCCCGGCTGCAAGGCGCCAGGAGACGGCGCGCCGGGTGAAGCGATGCCAGCGCTATGATGACAACCGACGAAACCCTCTACCTGGTAGACGGTTCGAGCTATATCTTTCGGGCCTTTTTTGCCCTGCCTCACCTGAGCAACTCGCGCGGGATGCCGACCAACGCGGTCTACGGTTTTGCGCGGATGCTGCTTAAGCTGCTCAAGGAGGCAAAGCCGCGTCTTCTCGCGGTCGTTTTCGATTCTCCAAAGCGTACCTTTCGCCACGACATCGCCGAATCGTACAAGGCCAACCGCCCCGAGGCGTCCCCACAACTGGTGGTCCAGATACCTTACATCCAGCGGCTGGTCGAGGCACTCGGCATCAAGAAACTCGCGATCGACGGCTTCGAGGCGGACGACGTCATCGGTACGCTGGCCCGCCGCGCCGTTGCCGAGCATCTGGCCTGCGTCATCGTTGCCGGCGACAAGGACTTCATGCAGCTTGTCGGCCCGGGCGTCACGCTCTGGGATACGATGAAGGACCGGCGGATTGGACCGGCCGAAGTGCGCGAGCGCTTCGGCGTCGAGCCGGGCGCGGTCGTCGATGTTCTCGCTCTTAGCGGCGATCCGACCGACAACGTCAAGGGCGTGCCGGGCGTGGGCGAAAAGACGGCCAGTCTGCTCATCGGGCGTTTTGGCAGCCTCGAGGGGCTGCTCAGCCAGCTCGACACGTTGCCCGGGCTGGAAATCCGCGGAGCGCGCCGGCTCGCCCAGGCGCTTGACGCCGGCCGCGCGCAGATCGAACTGGCCCGCAAGCTGGTGAAGATCGAGACGCAAGTGCCGCTGACCGCTACGATCGAGGAACTGCGCCGCCGCCAGCTTGCAAGAGACGCGCTTACCGACCTGTTGCGCGAGCTCGAGTTCGACTCGCTGCTCGAGGAGCTCGCCCCGCTTGAGCCGCCTGAGCCTACGGCGCCGCCGACCGCAGCGCGGTCCCACGCCGAGGCTGCGGCGATAGCGGCGCAGGTTTGCGACGACCTGGCCACCCTGGTCGGGCAACTGGCTAAAGCCCCGAGGCTTGCGCTTAACCTGAGAGCCGGCACCGCGTCGCTCGAGCTTCAGGCCGAGAGCGGCGAGCGGGCCTTTCTGGTCGAGCTTGGCGACGGAGAGCGGCTCTCGCCCCTTGACCGGCTGCTGGCCTCGGATGCGCCGGCCAAGGTCTGCCACGACCTTAAGCGCCATCTCAGAGAGCTGGCGCGCTACCGGCTCAGCCTGGGCGGGGTCGAGTTTGACACGATGCTGGCGGGCTTTCTCATCGATTCCACGCTTGCCGAGCCGAGCATCGAGAAGCTCGCGGCCAGGTTTCTGGACGCCGCGGCTCTGCGGTGCCGGGCGCCCGAGGTCCGGACGGTGCTCGCATTGCGCGGTGTGCTGGCCGAGCAGCTTAAAGAGGACGGGCTGGCAGCGCTTTTCGGCGAGATCGAGATGCCCGTGGCTCGGGTACTGGCCGGGATGGAGGCTTGCGGCGTGAGGGTCGAGGCCGAGACCTTGCGCTCCTTGTCGGCCGAGTTCGCTCATCAGATGTCGGTGCTGGAAGGCGAGTGCTTTGAGCTTGCCGGCGTGCGCTTCAACCTCAACTCCCCGGTTCAGGTGCAGGAAGTGCTGTTCGAGCGACTGAAGCTCCCGGTCGCAAAACTCAAGCGCCGAAAGAGCGGCTACTCGACCGATGTCGATACCCTGGAGAAACTGGCTGCCGCGCATCCGCTGCCCGGCAAGCTTCTCCAGTACCGGGCTCTGGCCAAGCTCAAATCGACCTATGCCGATTCGCTGGTGCGGCTGATCGAGCCGGGGACGGGGCGCGTTCACACTTCGTTCCATCAGGCGGTGACCGCTACCGGGAGGCTGAGTTCAAGCGAGCCCAATCTGCAGAACATTCCGATTCGCACCGAGGAAGGACGGCGCATCAGGCGCGCCTTCGTGGCGCGCGAGGGCCATCGCTTGCTTTCTGCCGACTATTCGCAGATCGAGCTGCGCGTGCTGGCCCATCTTTCGCAGGACGCCACGCTTATCGAGGCTTTCGTGCGCGGCGAGGACATCCATGTGCGTGCGGCCACGGAAATTCTCGGCATCCGAGCCGAGCAGGTGGACAGCGCCGCCCGGCGGCTGGCCAAGGTGGTGAATTTCGGCATCCTGTACGGTATGGGGCCGCAGCGCCTTGCGCGCGAGCTCGCAATCGGACTGCCGCAGGCGCGCGCCTACATCGAGCGCTACTTCGAGCGAATGCCCGGTGTACGGGCCTACATCGAGCGTACGCTGGAACAGGGGCGCCGGCAGGGATTTGTCGCCACCATGTTTGGCCGGCGCCGCTACCTGCCCGAGCTGCGCGGTCCGGCAGGCGTCTTAAAGGCCCAGGCGGAAAGAATCGCGGTGAATACCCCCGTACAGGGCAGTGCTGCCGAGCTTATCAAGCTGGCGATGGTTCGACTGGCGGCCGGCTTGGAGCGCCGCCGCAGCCGAGCAAAACTCGTGCTCCAGGTGCACGACGAGCTGTTGCTGGAGGTGGCCGAGGACGAGATCGAGAGCATCGCTGCGCTGGTCAGGCATGAGATGGAAAATGCCGCGCCTCTCCAGGTCCCGCTCCGGGTCGAGCTCAAATGGGGCCCCAATTGGGCCGACCTTCGGGCCGCAGGTGCAGTTCGCGCTGAATAGAGGCGGCCTTCGGTGCGTCTATCTTGAAGAAGGCTCCAAATAGGCGGCAGGATGAGGGGGCCCTTGTTGCCCGGGCCAAGAAAGGCAGTCGTGAAGCATTCGGAATCCTGGTCGAGCGTTACCAACGCCGGGTTGTCAGCCTCGCGCTGGCCGTCGTGCACAACCAGGAGGACGCCTTGGAACTGGCCCAAGAAGCCTTGGTCAGGGCGTTCGATAAGCTCTCCGAGTTCGAGGCCCGTTCGAGTTTCGCCACCTGGCTCTACCGGATCACCTACAACGTTGCCATCGACTGGCTGCGGCGCCAGGGGCGCCACAGCGTTGTTTTCGGCGAAGAGGCCGAAGAAGAGATAGCTCGCCTGCCGGCCCGCGAAGACCCTTTCGCGGCGGCCTCCCGCAGGGAGCTCCAGGAGCGGGTAAAAGGGGCTTTGATGGAGTTGACGCCCGAGCACAGGACCGTGATACTGCTGCGTGAGGTTGAAGGGCTTTCCTACGACGAGATTGGCGAGGTCTTACAGTGCCCGAAGGGCACGGTGATGAGCCGCCTGCATTATGCTCGCAACCGGCTGCGGGTCATTCTGGGCCGCCTGACCGGAGAGGTTCGGCAGTGAGCGTCTGTGGCGGCATCCGCGCATCTTTGAGCGCTTTTCGCGACGGCGAACTTGACGACGCGCAGGTCCACGCCGTGGCTCAGCATCTGGGGGTATGCTCGAGCTGCGGGGCGGCCTTGTCCGAGTACGAGGCGGTGGGCAGGCTGCTCGTCGAGGTTCATCAGCTCCCTTCGCTTGACGGTTTTGCCGCCGGCGTGCGTTCCCGAATCGAGCGGCTGGTCCCGCCACGCCAGGGCTGGCGGGCCGGCTTTGCGTCCAGACGGATTGGTATACGGCGCGGGCTGGCCCTGCCGCTGGCAGCCGGATTGGCGGCTGCGGCGGCATTGGCGGTCTTGACGTGGGGCCTGCGGCCATGGAAAGCACCCGGTCTTGAGCTTGCGGCACGCCAGCCGCCGGCCATGACGGCAAACGCGGTTGCCCCGAGCCGGCCATGGGAGGCCGGTTACGGCGCCGCTTCTGCAGGAGCGCTGGAGACGGCCGAGGCCGTCATCTCGGTTCTCGAAACGGAAAAGCCGCTGGTTGCCGTGTGGAGCGAACCGTTGTCGAAAACCATGGTTATATGGATGCCCGAACAGCCTTGAGGTCCGCCGCCGGGCACGCCGGCTATCGCCTTGTTCTCCTGATTGTGTTGCTCGGCCTGGGTGGCTTGGGAGCCGGCTTTGGCCCCTTGGCCGCCGCAGCCGCCCCCCCGGCAACCGAAGACGACCGCAGCGTCAGCGTCCAGGTCGATTGCGTGATTGCCACCGACACCAACGAGGGTGTCGACGCTGAGTTGGCGCCGATCGGCAGCAAGCTCAAGGCGCTTTTCTCCTACAGCACCTATCGGCTTGTGCAGCATAGCCGGCAGGAAGCCCGGCTGGGCCGAACGCTTCCGTTTAGTCTGCCTGGCGGGCGCGTGCTCAACGTCCGTCCGAGCGCGACCGAGGGGAACATGGTCGCGATGGAGGTGGTGCTGTTCGAGGGCACGCGGCCGGTGATGGTGACGCATCTGAAACTGCGCGACCGAGGCACTTTGATTCTCGGCGGACCGCGCTACCACCAGGGGATGCTGCTGGTTTCGATCAGTGTAGCGGCTTCTGGGCATAGCCCGGCGGCTGCGGCTGTGGTCGAGCCCCGGCCCGTGGCGCCTGCGCCGGCGATGCCTGCCGGCGCCAAACCTGTGCCTGCCGTCACCTCGTCGCCGTAGGCTTTTGGCTGGGCACAAGGGCTGGCCGCAGGGCCTTTCCCCGCCTCTTAGCGGTTTGTCTTCGCCCAGGCTGGATTGTCCCGGCGGGTGTTGCGATTAAGCGCGCGCCTGCGGCAGTCGTCCCACCTTGAGCAAGCCGCCGGCGCAGGGCCCGCCGGCACCGCTTACGACTGGGTGCCGTTGCCGCCCCGGACGACAAGACAACGCATCGAGAGGGTCCGGAACCGGTAGCCGACATAAAGGTCGTGTGCGGCTTCTTCGTCTGCGGCGCTGCCCAAGGGAAAGAACAGAGGGTCGAAGTGCTCGGAAGTGGGCGCTGCCAGCCGCGCGTGCGGCGCTCGCGTCCAGTTCGAGGCGAGCGCCGCCCAGTTGCGCTCTTTGATTTGCGCAGAGACCCACTGCTCAAAGGCAACCGCCCAACTTTCCGGCGGACCCAGAGGATCGGGCCGCAAAAGCCCGAGATTATGCACCAGGCCGCCGCTCCCGACCAGCATCACGCCCTCATCGCGCAGCGGCGCCAACAGTTGTCCCAAGCGCAATTGCTCGCCAGCCGCATCGGCGGTTCCCAACGATAGCTGGACCACTGGCACGTCGGCCTCCGGAAAGAGCAGCCGCAGCGGAATCCACACGCCGTGGTCCCACCCCCGCCCGGTCTCGACCGCGGCTGCGACGCCTTCGGCGCCGAGCATCGCCGCAATCCGTTTTGCCAGCGCGGGCGCGCCCGGCGCGGGGTAGGCAAGGTTGTAGAGCTCGGGCGGAAAGCCGTAGAAGTCGTAGATGAGCCCCGGGTGCGCGGCAGCGTTGACCCGAATCGGCCCGGCGCTCTGCCAATGAGCCGAGACGATAACCACCGCCTCGGGTCGAGCCATCGAACGCCCGAACCGGCCCAGCGCGCGGGCGTAGTCGTCATCCTCGAGCACCGCGGTTGGCGCCCCGTGCGATATGAAGGCCGCCGGCATCCGCGCAGCCGATTTGTGCGATGTCCCTTGATATTCCATCGCCGCCTGGTCCGACGCCGCAAAGGCGCCGTCTCCTTCAGTACAATTGACCGCGCCTGGTTTTGCGTCAAGCGTGGTTGAGGCTAAGCTGCTATCGGGATAAAGCCCCGCTCGGCGAGCGGCGCAGGGTTCGGCGGCGCGTGCGCAAAGCTCTCAGATCGGAAACGATCCGGTCGAGTTGACGATTTCCAGCCTCGACCGCCCGGCGTTTGCCGGCCCGGCTTTGGCCGGCGAGCGAAAGGAGCGGCTGTTCATCGGGATGCCCTCCCAGGCAGGCAGAGCAAGACGGCGTGCGCCGGCGCCGGCCGTAGCGCTCGACGGTTCATTCCCGCCTTTTTTCTACCGGCTGTCTCAAGCGGCGCAGCGGTGGTACCTGCGCAGCGCCGCGCTGGAGCGCCTTGAGCTGGAGCCGCGGCCGTCCCTGACGGCGATGGCTGCCGGCCTGAGCCGGGCATTGGAGCGAGGCTTTGCGCCGCCAACCGCCAGGGCGGCGCAGGCGCTCGCCGACGAGGTTTGTCGGCTGCTGGGAGTCAAACAGGTCCGCGTCGAGGTCAAAGAGGTGCGCCCGCGCAATGCCCGAGGAGAGCTCTACGGCCTTTTCTTCCCGGCGCGCCGGCTGATTGTCCTCTGGATGCGCACGGCGCGCCGTCACGACGTGGTCAAGCCCCGGACCTTTGCCCGCACGCTGATGCACGAGCTGGTCCATCACCTGGACTACGCGCTCTTGGGGTTGGGCGAATCGTTCCACACGCCGGGCTTTTTCAAGCGGGAATCTTTTTTGGTAAAGACCCTTTACGGGGAGCGTGGCGGCAAGGAATGGTGAGGTGGCCAGGCGTCCGCGAGCCAGCCCGGAGCTTTGACGGCAAAGGCCGCTCACTTATGATGACACCAGAGGAGTTTGGACCCGGTGGGCCGCGCGGCGGGTCGGCGCGATGCGCCGGGCCTGATGCGGCGTTTGGCTTCAAAGGCCGGCCGAAAGGAGGAGTTGAATGGCGATTCGAGCCAAGGCGCTTGCTTTTGACTTTTACGGGACGCTGGCCGACCTGGGTTCCGTCAACGCAGCCTGTCGGCACGCAGTGGCGGACGCCGACGCTTTCGGGGCCGAGTGGCGGCGAAAGCAGCTCGAGTACACCTTTCTGCTGAGCCTGATGGGTCGCTACAGGGACTTTCTCCAGGTCAGCGAGCGGGCGTTGGATTTCACGCTGGCGCGCTTTGGGCTCTCCCTGGAGGCAAGCGAGCGGCGGCGGCTTATGCAGGCCTGGTCTGAACCGGCGGCCTATCCGGAGGTGTCCGGCGCGCTCGCCGCGCTCGGCGCGAAGTACACGCTGGCGGTGCTTTCCAACGGCTCGCCGCGGATGCTCGAGACAGGACTCAAGCACGCCGGCTTAAGGAGCCGTTTCAAATTCGTGCTGAGCGCGGACGCGGCAAAGATTTACAAACCTTCGCCCCGTGTGTACCAGCTTGCCGTTGCTCGTATGCGGCTTGCCAAGTCGCAGATTCTTTTTGTTTCCTCCAACGGCTGGGACGTGGCGGGTGCGAAGTCGTTCGGCTTTAAGGTCTGCCATTTGAAGCGCTGGGACGCGCCCGCGGAGCAGCTCGGATTCAAGGCGGACCTCGAGGCGGGCGATCTTGCCGGCTTGGCCGAGGCGCTCGGCGCAACCAGCAACTGAGCCGGCCGCTTTGAAGATTCGACGCGCCTGCCAACGCGAACCCAACCGCGGGCGGGCCGCGCACAGTGAGTGGCGGCGCAAAATCCCGGGCCTACACAGCGGCCCGGCGAAAACGGCGAGGTAGATGGCCGTGGCAAGGACAGTTGTTTCAGCAGAAGCTTTGGAGACGGTCTCCTCGGGTGGACAGAAGCTCCTCTGCTACGACCTCGAGCAGCCGCGCCGGTTCGGCGATCCGACCTTTCCGGCGCATCAGCCGGGCACCGTCTTCACGCTGCATCGCCGCCATGAGCCGGGTCTGCCCGAGCGGCGCACCAGCGCCTCCGGCATGATCGTCACCGCCGAGCACTCCGGGACCCATATCGACGCGCTCTGCCATCAGGCCTACGACCTTAAGCTGTACGGAGGAGTTGCGGTCAACGCCACAGTTCAGACCTCGACCGGCTTTACCCGGCTCGGGGTGGAGACGATAGCGCCGCTGGTGGCGCGCGGCGTGCTGCTCGACGTGCCCCGGCACGAAGGAGTGGAGCGCCTGCCGGTCGGCTTCCGCATCAGCCGTGCCAAGCTGGAGGAGGTAGCGGCCAAGGCCGGCGTTCGGCTGCAAAAGGGCGACGTCCTGCTGGTGCGCACCGGCTACGGGGCTTGCTGGCGGGACGCGGCCACCTACCTTGCCGCGCCCGGGGTGACGGCTGACGGTTCTCAGTGGGCTGCAGAGTGCGGCGTGGCCGCAGTGGGCGCCGACAACGTTGCCTGGGACATCCCCAGCGGCGTCGCTGCGGAGACTGAAACGACGCTGCCCGGCCACGTGATCTTGTTGGTCCGCGCCGGCATCCACATCATCGAAAACCTTCTCCTGGAGGAGCTTGCCGCCGACCGGCGCACCGAGTTCACTTTCGTTTGCCTGCCGCTAAAGGTGATCGGCGGGACCGGCTGCCCGGTAAGACCGATTGCGCTGGTCCGGGAAGCCGCCTGAGCCTCGTTCTCGCTGTCAGAAAAACGGGCGACAACGCGGCTGCCGGTGTTGGGTGCGCTGGTGACGACGCCTACCTGGGCGGCCGGCGAAGAGGCGGTCGTGGCGCTCGCAGTGACGACCTGCGCCCTGCGAATTTAGCTGCGGGACGGCCGCGCTAACGAAGAGGGCTTTCGCCGTCCCGAAAACGAGGCTTGAATTCTATGCGCGGATCCACCGGCTCCGGGATTGACGGGCCTCAGGTGTAGCCCCGGCCGCAGGCAGAGAGGACGCCCTGGAAGAATGCGCTCAAACCACGCAGGCCAGCGCCCAGCCGTCGCCGGAGCGTCTTGGCAGCCGGCGCCCTCAGCTTCGCAACACTGCTCATCGTATAAGGGAACCCGGGCTCCCGGTTCCTACTTTACGCTCTTCCCTGTGTCTGGCAAGCAACCGGAGGGCCGGGAGCCGCCCCTCTGGTCGGCCGGGCGAACAGGCTTCATCCCGCCCGGCGTGGTTCTGAGGCGGCGCAGCTTGTTGAGCTCCTCGACGAGGGCGGGCAAATCATTGGCTTCATCGCCGGGGTTCGAGCTGGTTTGGGCCTGCCTCATGGCGCGTGAGCGAGATGCGCACGCTGGAATGGCGCGATGTTGATCTCGCGGGACATGAAGTGCGACTACGCCCGGAGGAGAGCAATAACAAGGACGTCCGCGTCCTGCCCTTACGCGGTAAGCTTCTCGAGGCGTTCGAGCGAGCTCGCGAAAAGGGCCGGGCAGATTGCCCACACGTGTTCCACGACGAGGGCGAGCCGATTGGCGATTTCCGAAAAGCGTGGAATACGGCCTGCAAGAAGGCTGGACTCAGCGGCATCATTGTGCACGACCTGCGGCGCACAGCGGTGCGACACATGGTCCGCGCCGGCATTCCCGAGCGGGTTGCGATGGAACTGAGCGGCCACAAGACCCGCAGGATCTTCGATCGCTACAACATCGTAAGCAACGAAGATCTTGCCTATGCGACAGAGCGGCTTCAAAGTCACCCCACGCAACAGGTGAGCTCTCCAAAGGTCAAGTCTTTAGCGTGAGAGGCTTCCTGATGACGGTCAGCTTGAGCGGCTACTTTCCATAAGGCGATACGAGCACCCCGCGCACGTATCATCGGGCGAAGCGCCCACCACCGGACAAGTATCCGGGTTGCAATTCTATGCGATGCCGGCAATTATTGATACCTACAAAAGTAATGTCCTAGCAGAGGCGCAAAGAAAGCGGACTGTGCCGGATGAAGGAGCGCAGCAGGCCGGGTTTGTATTGGAGGGAGCGGGCGTGTCGGCGGCCGGCGGCGGCGAGCAGATCGACGTCGGGGCAAGCGAGATTGGCCAGCGGCTTAGTCTTGAGGTAGCTCCACACATATTCGACCGGATTCAGCTCCGGGGCGTAGGGCGGGAAATAGAACTGCTGCCAATCCAGCACATCGAGGAAGACTTGGGTCTGGAGGCTGCGATGGATCTTGGCGCGATCCCAGACCAAGAGCAGCGGATTACGAAAGTGGCGAGCGAGCTGCTGCAGGAACCCCCGCACCGCGGCGGAATCGAAGTTCGCATCGACCCGCAACTGAAAGTACAGGCGCAGCTCGCGCCGGTCGGGGCTGACGCAAAGCGCGGCGATAGCAGAGACCTTCTTGAGGTTGCTGGCACGATGCCGGAGGGCTGGAGTTTGCCCGCGCGGGCTCCAGGTGCGTCGCACCACCGGGAGCAGGAGCAGCCCGCTCTCGTCGACGAAAACCAGCCATCCGTTCAGCCGCCGGGCTTTTTTTTAATCCGCGGCCATTGCTCTCTAACCCAGCGCTGGATGCCTTCCTCGTCCCGCTCCAACGCCCGCCGGGTCGGACGCTGCGGGCTAAAGCCCAGCGAACGCAGCAGCCGGCCAATGTGATCGACGTGATAACTGATCCCGAACCGGCGCCGAATCACTTGCGCTACCCGCGGGCAGGTCCACAGGTCGCTCTCGAAGCCGCTCGCCGCCGCTCCGCGCAGAACAATCGCCTCCAACTGCTCGCGCTGGCGCGCGGTCAACTTCGAGGGGCGACCCGGCACCGGTCGCGCCGCCAATCCCTCCGCCCCCTGCTTGCGATATGCCGCATGCCAGCGCCGCACGCTGCGCCGGTCGACCCCGACCAGCCGCGCCACCTCGACCGGCGCGCGCCCTTCTTTCAGCAGCGCGATTGCCCGTTGCCGACGCCGCTCCAACTGCTTCGCATTCCCCACCGGCCGCATCTTCCACCTCCACCGGCCGGTAGTATAGGACATTGCTTACGCAGGCGTCAATAGCTTGTCTTTGGGCGGCGCAGCTTGTGCAACGTCTAGCCCGGCGGCGATTTCGGTGTCAAGCTTCCGGCCGGCCGCTGAAGCCGTCGCAGAGATGGCGCGCGAGGCGCGGTCGAGCTGCTGGCACGGGGGCCTCCCGGCCGCCTCCGCGCCGCATTGTGGCCTCGCCGTCGCGTGCGGTCGCCGGAGATCTCTCCGCGCCGGTCGTTACACCTGCCGAGCTACGGCCCGGCGCTGCGCGCACTTTGCCGCTCCAGACCGCGCTTCCCGGCGCGGTTCAGGCTTCGTCGAACGGGAGCGACTCGACGAATTTCGCCAGACGGCCCGCTTCGCCGCGTGTCAGGTCGCGCGGCAGTTCGAGAGTTATTTGCAGGTCCGGTCTCAGTTGGAAACCGTGTGCTATGAGATCGGGTTCCTCCTCCATGTCGAGCGATGCCTGACCCTCAGGAAGCTGCTGTACGGTTTCCTCCTCGCCGGAGGCGGCCTTGCCGACCTCAACCAGACTGGCGGTCCACTGAAAGCGCGACGGATGAGACCAACGTCCAGGCAGGTAACGCCCGAATCCGAGAGACTCGAGTTGCTTGAAGACGCGCACGATGTCGCTGCGGGTTACGTCTTCGCCTGCGCCTCTGAGCTTCCACAGAAGGTAGTCCACCTTGACGGCGGTGCGGTTTCGCTGGTAGCCGGCAAAACCGTCCAGCATCAGGCGCGCCACGTGACGCACGCCACGCGGGCCGCCTGCGCGGCGCGAGGTGACGTTCGCTGCGCGGCTCCCTGGCGCACCTCGGGCGGTGTGGGGTAAAGTTGCGGCGGCAAGCGGCCGCGCCTATCATCGAGGCGTGGACTGGCGGCGGCCTGTTGCGCAAGGGCTGGCTTTCACGTTTCTTGCCGGATGCGTCGGATGCACCCCGCCTCCGACCGCTTATCCGCAGATGAACGCCACGCAATCCAGCTTTAGCGCCGGAGGCTTGCAGGCAGGCGTGGGCAGCTTCGCCGGTTCCTCCCTAACTGGCGCAGGCGGCCAGAGCTTCCCGTACGCGAGCCCTGACCGAGGCGGCCATCAGCACGTTGCCCCCGGCCTTGGCCCCGAAGAACAGGCGCAGGAGCTAACCCGCTACTTGCATCAGCACAGGCTCCCGCTGGTCGGCGCGGAGGTGACCAAAGGCTCGGACGGCCGGCGCCGCGTGATGCTCTACGGCTTTGTGGCAACTGATTTCGGCAAGCGCGACGCGGCGCGCAAGGCACTCCGGTTCCTCGACGACCCTACGCTTCAGGTAATGAATCGGGTCGAGGTGCGGCCGGAGTTGCTCGCGATGGGCAACCGCGGCGCCATCTACCACTCCGGCGGCAGCCCGAGCATGGCGCAAGCCGGGAGCGGGAGTGCGAGTTCCGGGCTCGGCCTTGGCCCGTCCCCACCGGTGGCCGGAACCACTCCTTGGGGCAACGCGCAGAGCTACGCGAACCAGGGGCAGCCGCTGCAGCAGCAATACCAGCAGTCGAGTTCTGCGGGCAGTTGGGCGAGCACGCTGTTGCCGCTTGCGGGGATCATAGGGATCGGCGCGCTCAGCCTTTTCGGCGGCGGCTTCGGTTACGGGATGCCGTTCGGCTATGGGATGCCGTACGGGTACGGCATGCCCTTTGGCTACGGGATGCCCATCTTCTAGCGACGGCGGGCCATCGCATGGCCGCGAGGATGGAGGCGCCTTTTTCTTTGATTCTCGCGCATGGGCGCCGGCAGGTTCGCTCCGGTCTCCTCCCGCACGGCAAACGCGCGGGGGACCGCGCGAGGTCCTTCGACTCGGCCCGAAAACGGGCCTCGCTCAGGATGACGGAAGGGGGTGCCCGGGGACGGGCCTCGCTCGGGATGACGAAAGGGGGTGCCCGGGGACGGGCCTCGGAGGGCGCTCTCGCTTCGTTCAGGGTGCCGAAGCGGCAGCTCAGGAGGGTAGCAGGAGGAACAGGCGCGCTTCACTCGACGCGCCGCAGCGTGGCGCGCTGCCGAGGGAATTCCCGGGGGCGTGGTACCTGATGGCAAACGCGCGGGGGACCGCGCGAGGTCCTTCGACTCGGCCCGGAGACGGGCCTCGCTCAGGATGACGGAAGGGGGTGCCCGGGGATGGGCCTCGGAGGTTTCTCCCGCTTCGCTCAGGGTGCCGAAGCGGCAGCTCAGGAGGGTAGCAGGAGGAACAGGCGCGCTTCGCTCGACGCGCCGCAGCGTGGCGCGCTGCCGAGGGGAGCTCAGCCAGCCCCGATCTCCGTGGCGAAGGCTCGCAGGTCGTCGGCGAGCATCTGCGGCTCTTCAAGCGCGGCGAAATGGCCTCCGCGCGGCATCACGGTCCAGCGCCTCAGGTTGAATATTCGCTCGACCCAGGCGCGCGGCGGCCGAACGATCTCCGCCGGAAAGACCGCGACACCGGTGGGCGTCTCGATTCGCGGGCCGGAATCGGGAAGCCAGGGGCGCTGCCTGAATTCGTAGTAGAGGCGGATCGAAGAATTGATCGTCTCGGTCACCCAGTAGATCATCACCGCGGTCAGCAGTTGGTCCTTGGTGAAGCGACGCTCGATATCGCCGCGGCAATCGCTCCAGGTTCGGTACTTCTCGACGATCCAGGCGCAAAGCCCGGCCGGCGAGTCGTTGAGCGCGTAGCCAAGCGTCTGCGGCTTGGTTCCCTGTATCCACTGGTAGCCCGACTCAAGGCGCCTGAAGCGGTCCAGGTCACCTAGAAAAACCTTTTCCTCGGCGCTCAACTCGGTTCCCTGCGGGGTCTGCGAAGCGCCGACCGGGACCATGCTGAGATGCAGCCCCACGACCTCGGAGCGGTAAGCCTCGGCCATCCGCGAAGCGATCACCGCGCCCCAGTCGCCGCCGTGAACCACAAACCGGCGGTAGCCCAGGACTTCAGTCATCAGCTTGCAAAACAACTCCGCCATGAACTGCACGTTGACCCCGCGCCGGGCCACGCGGTCGGAAAAGCCGTAGCCGGGAAGCGAAGGGGCGACCAGGGGAAAGCCTGCCGCGGTCCCGTGGCCTTGCACCGCGCCGCCTCTTGCACCAAGCAGCGGGATTACGCGGGCGAACTCGAAAGGCGAGCTGGGCCATCCGTGAAGAAGCAGCACCGGCAGGGCGTCGGGATTGGCGCCCGACTCGTGGATGAAATGCAGTCGCATGCCGTCCACAGATGCCCGATACTGCGCCAGGTTGTTCAGCTCGCGCTCCTGGGCGCGCCAGTCGTAGCGCTCAAGCCAATATTCAAGCAACGCTTGAAGAAAGGCGCGCTCCGTGCCGTATTCCCAGCCCGCGCCGGGAACCTCGTCGGGCAGCCGCGTGCGCCCAAGCCGCGCCTGCAGGTCCTCCAGCACGGCCTCGGACACCGCGATGCGAAACGGCTCGGGCGTGGCGGCGGTCATCGGCCCTGCCCGCCGGGCGCGGTCGCCTCGGCCAGCGCGTTGCGGGCAAGCTCGCTGGCCAGCTTGCCGTCCATCGCGGCGCCGAAGCGGCTCTTGAGCGCCTTCATGAGAGTCCCGATGTCGCGCGCGCCGGCGGCGATCTGTTCGGCGATCGCTTGCTTCAGTTCGTCGGCGCCGGCGGCGGCCGGCAGGTACTCGTCCAACACGCGCGCCTCGACTTCGTTCTGCGTGACGAGCTCGGCGCGGCCGGCCTTGAGCGCGAAGCCGCGGGCCTCGTCGCGCCGGGCGCGTTCGCGCTTGATAACGCGGGCGATTTCGATATCGTCGGGCGGCCGGCGCAGTTCTTTTTCAAGGCGGGTGATTTCCGCGAGCACGCCGCGCAGGGTCATGACGCGCAGGCGCTCGCCGGCTTTCATGGAGCGCTTTAAGTCTGCCTCGATTTTTTGCTTCATCTAATCTCCGTGTTTGCGCTGGCGGGGGTGCGCCGGCGGCCGATGGCTCGCGTGCAGCCGGCAAGACGCGTTTCCCGGGTCGGCTCAACCGCCAATTATAGCCTGCAACGGCTGGTTTGGCGCCCGCGCTGGCAAGCAATCGCCAAGGCTGGGCCACGGGGGGGCTGGCCGGCGCGATTTTCCGGGAGCCGGCTGGCGCGCGGCCCAGGCGTATCGACCGGAAGCCGCGTCCGGCTTTGCTGGAAGCGGCAAGACGTACTATGGCAAAATAGGCCGGATGTGCGCGCGAGTTGGGGCGCGCAGGCGCCGAGGCGGTGTCCCCGGGCGCGCGGCATCCGCCTTAGGCCGGCACGTTTACGGCGCGGAGGCGAGGGAAAGATGAAATTCACCTATTTCCACCTGATGCCGTATCGCTTCCTGCCCGAGGGGTTCAAGCAGCGCTACCACAGCGTCTGGGTGGATATTCCGAACCGGATCTACGATCCCAAAGTCGGCCATCGGCTTTATCACGAGTACCTCGATCAGCTCGAGTACGCGGCCGACCTCGGTTTCGACGCAATCGGCGTCAACGAGCATCATCAGAACGGCTACGGCCTGATGCCGTCGCCCAATTTGATGGCGGCTTCGCTGGCGCGGCGGACGCGGCAAGCCACGCTGGTCGTTCTGGGCAACTCGATCGCGCTGTACAATCCGCCGGTGCGGGTGGCCGAGGAGTTCGCGATGCTGGATGTGCTGAGCGGCGGTCGGCTGGTGGCCGGGATGCCGCTGGGCACCTCGATGGATGCCAACTTCTGCTACGGCGCAGTGCCCTCCACGCTGCGCGAGAAGTACCGTGAGGCGCACGACCTGATCGTGAGAGCGTGGACCTCGCCCGAGGTTTTTGCCTTCAACGGGAAGTACACCAAGCTGCGCTACGTCAACATCTGGCCGCGGCCGATCCAGCAGCCCCGTCCGCCGATCTGGATTCCCGGCGGCGGCTCGGTGGAGACCTGGGACTTCGCCGCCGAGCACGACTACCAGTACTCGTTTCTGTCGTACTTCGGCTACCGCGCCGCGCAAAAGGTCTGTGACGGCTACTGGGAGGTAATGGCGAAAAAAGGCAGGCAGCTTAACCCCTACAGCCTGGGCTTTGCCCTGGGCGTGGTCGTGACCGATACGGATGCCGACGCGGAGCGCTACTATGCCGAGCACGTCGAGTACTTCTACAACCGCTGCCTGCACATCGCACCGGGCTTTGCCGACGCGCCCGGCTACCGCACGCTCAAGTCGATCCAGGCCTCGCTGCTCCCCCAGCCAGACCGCAAGAGCATGGCGATCTTTCCCGAGGGGCTTAAGTGGCGCGACTTTATCGAGCGCGGCTTTTTGGTGGCCGGCTCGGCGGCCACGGTCCGCCAGCAGTTGCGCGAGGTGATAAAGGGCCTGCGCTGCGGCCACCTTATCGTGCTGCAACAGATAGGCTCGATGCCGCCGGAACTGGTCCGGCGCAGCACGGAGCTCTTTGCGCGCGACGTGATGCCGCAGTTGCGGGATCTGTGGAGCGAGTTCGAAGATCGCTGGTGGCCGAGAGCGCTGCCCGAGACCGAACGGGCCATGCCGGCGCCGGTAGCCATGGCGCGCGCCGGCGCCGACAAGGTGGCGCCATGAAGACCGTCTACAAGGTCGCCGACGACCGCTTTTCGGTGGAGACCTACGTTACCGGGAGCGGCGAGCCGCTGCTCTTCCTGCACGGGGCGGGCGGGCTTATCGGCTTCGAGCCGTTCCTTGACCTGCTTGGCGAGCGCTACACCGTATACGCACCGCATCTGCCGGGCTACGGCGAGTCAACCGGCGGGGAGTTCATCGAGGACGTGTTTGACGCCGCGCTCTTCTACCACCAGCTCATGGACGAGCTAGGCATCCCGAGCGCCCATATCGTGGGCCATTCGATGGGCGCGATGCTGGCTGCCGAGACTGCGGCACTCGACACCCGCAGGGCGAGGAAGCTTGTGCTGGCCTCGGCCGCCGGTTTTTGGCTCGACCGGCATCCGATCGCCGATCTCTTCGCCACCCCTTTCAACGAGCTGGCGGCGCTCATCTTCCACGATCCCAAATCGGCGCTGGCGCAGGCGCTGACTGCGGTGCCCGACGACCAGGGCGCGATACTGGCGCTTTACCTCGAGCGCATGAAACGGCTCGGCATGGCGAGCCGGTTTCTGTGGCCGATTCCCGAGCGCGGGCTTGGCAAGCGCGCCTACCGGATCGCCGCGCCGACGCTGCTCATCTGGGGCGAGAGCGACCGGCTGATTCCCCCGGCCTATGCCGAGGAGTTCCTAAGCCGAATCCGCAACTGCCGCCTGGAAATCATCCGCGAGGCCGGCCACATGGTCATGTACGAGCGGCCGCAAGCGTTCGTCAAGGCCGTGTGCGATTTCCTGGCTGCTTAAGCGCGCGGCGGCCCCGGCGCAAGCCGCGCCGCAACGCCGGCTTCAGCGCGCGGGCTGCGCGGCTGAGGCCGGCGCGATAGCCTGCAACGGCGCAGGCGGCTAGAGCCGGTAGACGAGCAGGTAGACCACGACCCCGGTAAGCGATACGTAAACCCACACCGGCCAGGTCCAGCGCGCCAACCGGCGATGGGCCCGAAAACGGCCGCGCAGCGCGCGCACAAGCGTCAGCGCCACCAGCGGCGCAAGCGCCGCTGCCAGCGTCGTATGCGAGATGAGAATCGCGAAGTAAACCGGACGGATCCATCCCTGCCCGGCAAAGCGCACGTCGCCCACGTGATAGTGATAAACCAGGTACGAGACCAGAAACGCCAGCGACACGCCCAGCGCCGAAAGCATGCAGAGCCGATGCAGCCGCACCCGGCCGCGGCGAATCGCCGCAAAACCGGCTACCAGCAAAAGCCCCGCCAAGCCGTTTAGCGCCGCGTCAAGCGGCGCCAGCGCATGGTACGACAGCGTCACAACTCATCCCCGGCAAGAGGGATTCTCTCTAAGCCGCGCTCGCAGAACAAGGCCGCAGCCCGCGCTGGCGTTGGCCCCGGCGGCGCTCTCGCGTATCGTTTTTAGTTGCGGGCGGCAGCGGCAACGGCGGCCAACGCGCCAGCCTGGCTCGCAACGCGCTTTCCAGGAGCGTGGCCGCGTCGGGCGCGGATGGCGGCGTCGTATACGGAGGAGAAGTTGCGAATTTTCGTCATGGGTTCCGGCGCAATCGGCGCCTACTTCGGCGCCCGGCTTCAACAGGCCGGCGAAGAGGTGGTATTCGGCGCCCGCGGTGAAAACCTCCGCGCGCTCAACGAGCGCGGCCTGCTCGTGGAAAGCCCCAAAGGCGACCTCTCGCTCAAGGTGAAAGCCACCGATAAGCCGCGCGAGATCGCTCCCTACGAACTCGTGCTGTTCACGGTGAAAAGCTTCGATACGGAAGACGCCGCAGCCTTGCTCGACGGATGCCTGGCGCCCGGCGGCGTCATTCTGACGCTCCAAAACGGCGTCGAGAACGAAGCCCGGCTGGCGACGATTTTCGGCCGCGAGCGCGTCATGGGCGGCAACGCCCGCGCCGGCGTCGAGCTGGTAGCGCCGGGCCATGCCGTTCACGTAAGCAACGGCTTTATCGAGTTCGGCGAACTTGACGGCAGCCGCACCGCGCGCGCCGAGCGGCTGGCCGAAGTTTTCCGCCGCGCCGGCATCTTCGGCAGCATCATCGACGACGTGACCACCGCCCGCTGGTACAAGCTGCTGTGGAACGCCACCTTCAACACCATCACGACGCTTTGCCGCCGCCGGGTCGGCGTCGTGATCGGCGACCCGCAGGGTCTGGCGCTGGCGCGCGGCGTGCTCGACGAGATCGCTGCCGTGGCCCGCGCCGAAGGTGCGCGCATCGGCGCCGCCGAAGTTGAGACCCTGCTCACCCGCACGCGCGAGCGGCTGCAAAACGTCCGTCCTTCCACCCTTCAGGACCTCGAGCGCGGCCGACGCCTGGAGTACGACGCACTCACCGGAGCGGTGGTGCGCGCGGCCGACCGCCACGGCCTTGAAATCCCGCTGACCCGCGGCCTTCACACGCTGATAAAACTGCTGGCCGAGCGCCCGCGCCAAGGACGTTAGTTCGGGCGCCGCCCGCGCCGGCGTGCGCGCGGCTGGCCCATTGTGAAAACGGCTTGGGCACCTGGCCGGGGGCGCGACCGGCCAGGTTCGGCGCGCGACCGGGCTCTCGACAGTCCGTGATAGGCGCGCCGTCGTCTGCTTGCGATGTCCAGTATTCTTGACGTTTATCCAGTATTCTGGCATTTTGTGTGTCCGGCGGGCAGAGGCGGCGGCTGTGCTCAAGGCGTCTGCCCGTGGGAGGAGGGCACGGATGGACCGGGGGCAAGGTGCGGGCACGGGGGTTTGCCGGCGGCGTTTGGCGTGGCAACGGGCGGGCGTACGGGTGGCCGTGTTGGGCCTGCTCTTGTGCGGGCAGGTTCAGCCGGCTCAGGCGTTCGATCTTTTGGGCGCCGTAGAAGACTACTACACGCAGTGGATCGACATGGTCCACCGCACGCACGAGTACGAGCAGCCCGACTGGATGACGCCGCTGGTCACGGTTATTCCGACGCTCCAGCAAGAAATCCGGACCGACTATTTTTTCACCGAAGCGCCGCACGGGCTTCAGACCTACAGCTACCTGACCAAGGGGACGGAGATTATCCCGACCGAGAACACTGAGGTAATTCTGGGAAATCCAACGTACATCGAGCGCAACAAGCCGGCGCCCGAGGGGGTTTCCGGCTTCGGCGACTGGGGCTGGGTCTTCAAGTACCGGATTCTGGCCTCGCCCAGCAATGCGGACAACTACGTGCTGATGTTTCTGCTGACCGGCAGCGCGGACACTGGCCAGGACAAGTATATTTCCGCCAACCACAACATCTACAATCCGCTTCTGGGATTCGGCAAGGGTTGGGACTGGGGATGGGGCGAATTCGATTACCAGGGAACGGTCGGTCCGGTGGTGCCGGACGGGGCGATAGCGACGCTGGGCACGCCGGTGGCCTGGAACAGCGTCTTTCAGTATCGGCTGAGGATTGCGACGCCGTTTTTGCCGAACAATCCCGTGAGCACACTGTGGCCGGAGTTTGAGACAACCTGGTTTTCGTACCCCAACGGCGCGCATCCGGGGCAGCAGCAGCTCTACCTGACGGTGGGCGCGATTGCGGGTAGATTTGCGCTCTCCGAGCACGGCTACTTCGTGCTGGGGCTTGGCTACCAGTTCGCGGTTACGCAGGCGCGGCTCTACAACCATCAGTGGCTGGTCACGATGCGCATCCCGTTCTTCTAGCGCGATGCCAGTGAGCGGCGGCGGCTTCGGGCGTGCCGCGTCGCCCCCGGAAGGCGGGCCGCTTTCCTGGAGGGGAGCTCGGCCCGCGCAACATCAGCCGCTTCCTCAACGACTTGGCGCGCCCGCACGTGGTGCGGGAGCGGCGCGAAGAGGGATACCGGGCGATGGCGGCCGACCAGGCGCGCGAGGCCGAGGCCGCGCAGTGGAGCGAGGCATTGGTCGGGGACGTGGCGGATGAGCCCCGATGAGCGCGCCGAACCGCAGCGCGGCGAGGTGTGGTGGGTAGCGTTCGACCCTACGCTGGGCGGTGAAATAGGAAAAACCCGACCGGCCATCGTGGTCAGTAACGACGCTTCCAACCGCGCGCTCAACCGAGTCCAGGTGGTTGCGCTGGCGAGCAACGTGAGGCGACTCTATCCCGCCGAGGCCTATGTGACCGCGGGCGGCCGGCGGCATAAGGCGATGGCCGATCAGATCACGACCGCGAGCAAACAGCGGCTTCGCCAAAGGATGGGCAGGCTCGATTCCAGAGAGATGGCCGGGGTCGAGCGGGCGATCAGGATTCAGCTCGGCCTCGGGTAGTGAGGGTTGCGCCTTGATGAGAGTTCGGTTCTGGCCTCGCAGCCGCGGTTGATTGGCTCAGGTGTTGGCCATCCGTTACGGCGCGGGCAGGCTCGGATAAGGCGGAAAGGGGGCGGTCAGGAAGGCGTCCGCAGCTCGGCAAAGCTCAAGCCGCGCACGGTTGGCGCTCCCTGGCTGCGCCGCTGCAGCATGCCCTCGACCAGCAGCAGCGGCGCAGAGCTAAGTAGCGTGCGCCAGCGCTGGAAGCAGTCGGGCGTCACGACCACGTTGGAGATGCCGGTTTCGTCCTCGAGCGTGGCGAAAAAGAAGCCCCTGGCCGTGCCCGGCCGCTGACGCACGATTACCGCACCAGCGGTCTTGACGGTAGCGTCGTCGGCTGCGCGGGCAAGCTCGGCGGCGCTCAGCACCGCGTGTCGCTTAAGCCATGGCCGCAAATGCGCCAGCAGGTGCGGCCCCGCGGTCAGTCCCGTAGCGTCATAGTCGACAAGCGTTTCTTCAAGCGGAGTCAGCTCGTCAAGCGGGCAGTCGTCGTCGGCAGCGGCGAGCGTATCGTTGCCGTTTGATGCGACGTCGGCAGCGGGCGCCGCAGCTTGGCCGCAGGCCGCTTGCGGATGGGCGAGGAGGCTTTGCGGATCGCGTTCGGCGACCGCCGCCTGCCAAAGGGCGCGCCGGCGTCCGGGCGTTAGCGCCGCCAACGCGCCGCTTAAGGCAAGCGCGTCCAGTTCGCGCCGACCGGGCTCTGTGCGCGCCGCGAAGTCGGCCAGCGAGGCAAAGAGCCGCCGCGCGCGTTCCCGCTCGATGCGGCAGCCCAACGCGGCACTCAGCCCTCGCACATACTTAAGCCCCAGGCGCAGGGCAAGCCGGCGCCGCGGCAAAGCGCCGCCCTTGGTGCCGGCGCCGGGATGTTTCGATGGGGCTTCGGCTGAGCCGGGCGGCAGATGCTCCACCGTGCAGTCCCAGGCCGAACACGTAACGTCGATTGGCAGCACCGTAACGGCGTGGCGGCGAGCGTCCTGGACCAGCGTTGAGGGGTGATAAAAGCCAAGCGGGTAGCAGTTGAGCATCGCGGTGAAGAACTCCACCGGATGATGATGCTTCAAGTAGGCCGACGCGTAAGCGATAAGCGCAAAGCTGGCTGCGTGCGACTCGGGAAAACCGTAGAGCGCAAAGGAAGTTATCGAACGAATTATCCGCTCCGCCACGGCGCCGCTGATCCCCTTGCATGCCATCCCGTCGCGCAGCCGGCGCTCAACCATCTCCATCCGGGCGCTCGAATGGCGAAATCCCATCGCGCGCCGCAACTCCTCGGCCTCGCCCGGGCTGAAGCCAGCCACAGCCGTTGCCATGCGCAGCAGTTGTTCCTGGAAAAGCGGCACGCCGAGGGTGCGGCGCAGGATCGGCTCGAGCGCCGGATGGTCGTAGCGGACGGACTCGATGCCGTTTCGGCGGGCAAGGTAGGGATGGACCATGCCGCCGACGATCGGCCCCGGCCGTATGATCGCCACTTCCACCACCAAATCGTAGAAATGGCGCGGCTTCATCCGCACCAACGTGGCCATCTGGGCCCGGCTTTCGACCTGGAAGACGCCGATCGTGTCCGCCCGCCGCAGCATCGCGTAGACCCCCGGATCGTCGTGGGGCAGTTGTGCCAGGTCGAGTTCCACACCCTCGTGCTCGCCTACCAGCGGGATCGCCTGCTCCAGCACGGCGAGCATCCCCAGCCCCAGAAGGTCGATCTTGATGATCCCGAGGTCGGCGCAATCTTCCTTGTCCCACTGGATCACCACCCGGCCGGGCATCGTGGCCGGCTCCAGCGGCACGATCTCGTCGAGCGCGCCGGCGGCGATCACCATGCCGCCGCTGTGCTGTCCCAGGTGGCGCGGCAGGTGCTGAGTCTGTCGCACCAGCTCAAGCAGCATCGCAACGCGCGGCTCAGCCGGGTTGACGCCGCCGTTCTGCAGCAGCCGGGCAAGCTCGTCGTGCCGGTCGCGGAACTCGTAGGCGTGGTTGAGCCGCGCCATCCGTTCCACCTCGGCGGGCGCAAAGCCGAGCACCTTGGCGACCTCGCGCAGGGCGCTGCGGCGGCGAAAAGTGATCACGTTGGCGGTCATCGCGGCGCCGCGCGCGCCGTAGCGCCGGTAGACGTACTGGATGACCCGCTCGCGCTCGGCGCCGGCGGGCAAATCAAGGTCGATGTCGGGCCATTGACCGCGCTCCTCGGAAAGGAAGCGCTCGAACAACAAGTCCATCCGTATGGCGTCGACCGCGGTAATACCCAGCGCGTAGCATACCGCGCTGTTGGCGGCCGAACCGCGCCCTTGGACCATAATTCCCTGTTCGCGGCAGAACCGAACGATGTCCCATACGATGAGGAAGTAGCCGGCTAAGCCGAGCCGCTCGATGACTCCCAGCTCGTGCTCAAGCCTAAGACGCGTCGGCCCATCGAGCCGCCCGCCCCATCGCCGGCGCGCTCCCGCCCAGCTCAACTCCCGCAGGTAAGCCTCGGCCGTTCGGCCCGGCGCAAGCGGATAGGCCGGGAAGCGGTAGCCCAGGTTTTCCAGGGTGAAAGCGCAGCGCTCGGCGATCTCCCGCGTATGCGCCAGCGCCTGCGGGAGGTCGCGGAACAAGGCTGCCATCTCGGCGGGCGGCTTTAAGTGGCGCTCGTTGTTGGCCCACAGCGCGCGGCCAGCCGCCTCCAGGGTGGTCTTAAGCCGGATGCAGGACAAAACGTCGAGCAGGGCGCGCTCGGGGCCGCTCTGACAGACGTCGTTGCTCGCCGCCAGCGGCACGCGGCAGGCCTCGGCCAGCTCCATAAGCCGGCGGTTCAGCCGTTCCTCGCCGGGGTCGAGGTGGCGCTGAAGGTCGATGAAAAAATTGCCCGCGCCGAAGATCGACTTGAGCCGCCGGCACAGCGGACGCGGGTCGGCGCCGCGGCGCATCAGCCGTGCAAGCGGGCTGGCCGCGCCGCCGCCAAGGCAGAGAAGCCCGCGGCCGAAACGGTCCAGGTCCTCAAGGGTTATCCGGTCTGCGCCTTTGGCGGCGCGAAGCTTGGCCGCGGTGATCATCCGGCAGAGCTTGCGGTAGCCGGGCCGGTCGGGGGCAAGCAGGTAAAGCCGCGCCGGAGAAGCCGCGGCGCCGGCGCCCGAAGCGCCGCACTCTTGCGCGGCAAGCGACAGCTCGGCGCCTACCAGCGGCTTGAGTCCGGCCCGCTTGGCCGCCCGGTAAAAGCGCACGGCGCCGTAAAGGCCGTCGCGGTCGCCCAGTGCTACGGCCGGATAGCCGAGCGCCGCGGCCCTTTCGACCAGCTCTTCCGGCGCTGCCGCGCCCTCGAGAAAGCTAAAGGCGCTGCGCATCCGGAGCTCGACGTAGTCCGGGTATTTCATGGCGCTGGCGTAGGCCGGCGGGTTAGTCGTAGACTCCGTCCAGGTACCAGCGGCCGTTGGCCAGTTCACGAAAGGCCCGGTAGACTGGGCCGCCGGCCAAGGCGAGGTCGTAATAGTCGCGCGCAAGCGGCGCCGCGCCGGCGTACGCGCCGGCGACGAGAGACCCTGCCTGACGCTGCAGCGCCACGTCGCCGGCTGCTCCGCCGGCTATCGGCGCGGGCGGCGGGCCGGCGCGCCACCATTCTCCCTGAAGCCGCCACGGGCCGGCATAGATGATGACGCGCGCGCACAGACGGCGCCCGCGGATAAACTCCGGCCTGCCCCGGCAACAGGCAACCTCCACCTCCAGCGCGGGGCGGATCGCCCGCAGCGTCAAACGAATCCCCGCGCCAGGTTGTGCCGCCAACGCCGGCGGCTTCGGCCCGGGCGGCGTAAAGGGCCTTAGTTCCACCGCTTCGGGCCGATAGGAGTCGCCGACAACGGGCATGCCCACGCGGCCCGCGCCGTCGAGCAGCGCCAGGCGCGCCAA
This sequence comes from Deltaproteobacteria bacterium, assembly GCA_021794015.1. Lineage (GTDB taxonomy): Bacteria > Desulfobacterota > Binatia > Binatales > Binataceae > JAJYRQ01. Next base: position 134,592 of record JAJYRQ010000001.1, read on the forward strand.
GGCTGCTGCAAGTTGCGTCGGCGCGGCCGACGGCGGCGCAAAAAGCTGCGCCTGAACCGGTCGCGCACGGCACGGTTCAGCCGTCAGCCGGACCGCTTCCACCGCCGAGGCGGGCGGCGCGGCCTCAAGGCGCATCCGCAAAAGACTCAGTAGCAGGCGCACTTCAACGGTCGGCGCAGGCAGCGCCACGCGCCGCTCCTCGATCCGCCGGCCGCTAAGCGCAAGCGAAAGGGTCATGGCGCTTAAGGCAAGCCCCTTCGGGGCAAGCCGCGCGGCAAGCCGCTCCAGCATGGCGCGCATCGCAAATACCAGCGGTTCAAGACTTTCCAGAGCGGGCTCAAACTCGGCCTGCTCGCCGAATTCCTCTGCCCGCAGACGGGCGATGAAGGGCGAGCGGCTTTCTCCCCGCGCCGTGCGAATCAGTTCGACGCCACGCCTGCCAAGCCGGCTCCCCACGGCGCCCAGATTGAGCCGCGCCAGCTCGCCAAGCCGTCTTATTCCCCATCGCTTGAATACGACTTCCAGGTCTTCTCCTTCCGGGCCTCGGCCAGGGTCAAGATGCTCGAGCGGCAGCCGCTTGAGAAATGCCTCCTCTCTGCCCGGCGCAATAACATTTATTGCGCCGCAACGCGCGGCCAGCGCGGCGACCTCCTTGCTTGCGGCCACGCCTAGCGAGGCTTCCAGCCCCGCCTTGCGCAGCCGAGCGAGAATCTCTTGCGCCGCGCGCAACTCGGCCGCATAAGCCTTCTCATCGTCGTCTCGCTCGCTCACCGTGCTCGGCGCGGGCGCGCGCGGCCCAAGCGGACGTTCGCGGCTTTCTGTTCCTGGGCCGAGGCCGCCCAGATCAAGCCAGACCTGTCCCGGCCTTCCAGGTTCGACCAGCGGTGAAAACGACTCGGCAACCTCAAGCAAAGCGCGCGCGGCCGACGCCTCGATAGCCGGCTCGCGCTCTACAAGGACGACCCTCGGCGCAACCGCCCGAGCCTCTGCCGCGGTCATCCCGGGACGAACCCCGGCTGCCTCGGCGCGGGGCGATACGGCGACAACGCGCCGGCAGTCGGTAAAGCGTGCGGGCCGACCCGCCGGCCCGACGCTATCCATCAGCGCCACCGGCCGGTCGAGCAGCTCCGGGTCGCAACGCACCAGTGCCGCCAGGGAAAAGTCGGGCACCAGAATGCAGCCGATCCGCCTCATCCGACTGCCGCTCTGCCTGCTGCCGCAATAGCTGCGGCCCAGGACAACCGGTCCGGCGCTGCCACCCCCGATGAGGCCGGTTCTGTTCCAGGTGCAGGCGACCAAGCGTTCCAGGCCGGGTCGAGGGTCGCCTGCCAGATGGCCATCCGGCCCGAAGCGCCGAGCTTGTTGCGCACCATGCATGCCTTTACCTTGATGCCTTCAAACAGGACCGGCGCCGCGGCGGCCGAGCGGCTGAAACACCGGCGCACGGGAGCCAGCGCCAGCGTCCATGCCGCAAAGCTCCCGCATAAGCTGTGTCGGGCCAGGAGCAACACCGCAGCGCCGCCACGCTCCGCCCATCGCGCAAGCCGCAGCGCGCCCGACCGCGCCACCGAACGCGGCCGGTCGCCGAGGTCCACGACTACCAGCCCAAAAGCGGATGTCTCCAGCGCCAACTCGGCCGCCCGCAAGGCTCGTAGGGCAGAATCGTCGCCATTCGCCGGCGACGTTCGAACGGCCGTTACGGCCGGGCGAGAACTCGTGGCGATAACCCATAGGAGCCGCGACAGATCGACGCCTGCCGCGGCTGCACTTGCAGGATCGAACGACCCGGTAAGATCAATCCACGCTGTCAGCTCGCCGTTTGCGGTAGCGCCGGCGGCAAAAGCCGCCGCAAGTGAGGTCTTTCCGCAACCCGACGGACCAATCGCTTCGCCAACCCGCCCTCGAACCAAACCGCCGTCGAGCAGATCGTCCACCAGGCCCAGGCGTGTGCCTATGCGCTGCTTCCTCGAAGTTGGCCCTCGCGTCTGCAGCGCGCTCGCGCGCGCCCAACGTCCTCGCTTTTCGACCACGATTTGCCGCGCCTCGGGGCAAGCCGCCGGGACGTCGCCAAGCTGTAGAGGGGAGGCCATCGCAATAATGTTTTCGCTTTTTATTCGCTTTTGTCAAGAAGAATTTGCTCTGCTGTGAGCGCGCTAGGCGGCGCGCTTTCTAGCTCAGGCCTTGCGGTTAGTCTGGATATCGATCAGGCGTGCGAGTCCGTCGCGATAGACGGACGGCGCCAAGCCAGCCGTTACCTGCCGCGCGCGTGTTGCCTCGCGCTCGGCCATGGCCCTGACCTGAGCAATTAGGTCGGGCTGGCGCACCGCGGCAAGAAGCTTTTCCAGGTCGGCTTCGCCGGGGTTGCCGCCGTTGGTAAAGAGGTGGCGAAAGTGGGCGTCTTTTTCGGCCGCCAGCACGACCGGCAGAGAAGGGATGCCGAGGCGGATGTCCGAGCCGACCGGTTTGCCGATTTTTTCCTCAGGCCCGAGGATGTCGAGCAAGTCGTCGATCATCTGGAATGCGATTCCGACGGTGTCTCCCAGCTTTTCGGCGGCTGCGATGGCGCTCTGGTCGGCGCCGGCCAAGTGAGCGGCCACCCTGGCGCCGGCCGCGAAGAGCGAAGCGGTTTTGCGTCTGATAATTGCCAGGTACTCGCTCACCGTAGCGGCCGAGTTATGGCGCAAACGTCCCTCCATCACCTCGCCTTCGGTGAGCTGGATGCAGGCCTGAGCGGCGGTTCTGACCAGCGATTCCTCGAAGCGGCCGCACAGTTCGAAGGCGCGGCAGAAGAGGTAGTCGCCGGCGATCAGGGTAAGCGAGGCGCCGTAGCGGGAGAGCGCGGAGGGGCGGCCGCGGCGCAGCGTGCCGCCGTCGATGATGTCGTCGTGGAGCAGCGTGGCCGAGTGAATCAGCTCGATGGCGACCGCGGTGTCGATCGCGTCCTCCAAGGTTCGGTCGGTCCCGCCGCAAGCCCTGTAGACGAGCAGTACGAAGAGCGGGCGCAGCCGTTTGCCCGCCCCGTCGATAAGGTAGTGGCAGACCTCCGCGATGAGTGCCTCGCGCGAATCGAGCAGGCTAAGCAGCTTGGCCTCGCAGGCGGCAAGCTCGGCGCGCACGGCCTCTGCCGGATGCCGGGCCGGCTTCGGCGTGGCTGGGTTGCGCCGGCGCGCGGGCGCGCCGGTGGTGCCGAGGTTCGAACTCACCGGAACAGGTCCGACTCGGCGCCCCGCACCAGGGCGCGGGCGCTGGCCTCGGCCGGTTGATAGCGGTAGCCGCGTATCAGCACGGCGGGTACCGCGCTGGCCTTGCGCATGAGCAGCCCGGCAGCGGCGGCCAGTTCGTCGGCCACGGCGATGACGGTATGATGAAGCTCGCGCCCGCCCAGGTCTTTTTCGCCCCTTAGGTCGAGCAGCGGACTCAAGCCGCTTAACCCCAGGCATACCTCGGTCAGGCCCTGGCGCCAGGGGCGGCCGAAGGTGTCGGTGACCAGGACCGCGACGTCGACTCCGTAGCGGTGGCGCACCGCGGCTCGGATGCGAGCGGCGGAGGCGTCAGGGTCGTGCGGCAGCAAAACCGCCCAGCCCTCGCCCGGGCCGTTCGATTCGTCCACGCCGGCGTTGGCGCAGACCCAGCCTGGCCCGGTCTCGGCGATCAGCAGGCCGCGGTCCATCCGCACGATTCGGCGCGCCTGGCTTAGGACCAGTTCGAGCAGCCGCGCATCCTTGTCCCATTGCAGCGCAAGCTGGCGGGCGAACGGCGAGGGGGTGACTTCGGAGAGCAGTCGCAGCCGGCCTTCCGCCTTGGAGACAACCTTCTGGCAGACGGCAATGACGTCGCCCGGCTCGGCGCCGAGCCGGGTGACGTCGAGCGCGGCGACGATGAGCCCACCCAGGTCGTCGCCCGGCCCGATCATAGGCATCCCCTCGATCGGCGTTATGGTGATTGAGGCCGGCATGCGGCTTAAAGTTTACAGTCCTACGGCGTCGAGCACCACCTTGGCCAGCCGGGCCGCCGCTTGCTCGCTGTTCATGAGGATATCGGTGACGATTGGGCGCATTCCCAGCCGCTCAATCGCTTCGGCGTAGCGCCGGTCGCTGCGGTCGAGGACGAAGATGCCTGCCACGTCGCGGTAGAGCCGGGCCACGCCGAGCGCCGAGGGCTGATGGCCCAGCGTGCGCATCATCCGATGCGCGGGGCCCTTGACCGCCCGGCCGCGAATGAGCGGGCTTATGGCCGCGACGCGCGGCCTGACCTTTCGCAAGGCGGCAGCGACGCCGCTTAGCCGCAAGATTGGCCCGAGCGAGACGAACGGATTGGAGGGAGCGAGGATAACGGCCGCGCAGCGGGCGATCGCTTCGAGCAGCGCGGGCAAGGGACGGGCCCGAAAGAGGCCGCGCAGCTCGATGGCTTGCACTCGGGCGCGAAAGCGCCGGCGCACAAAATAGTCCTGGAAGGGAACCAACCCGCCGCGCTTGAGCCGGACGAAGGTGCGCACCCGATCGTCGCTCATCGGCAACACCCGCGCTCGCACGCCGAAGCGCCGCGCGATCTCGGCGGTCACCGCGCTAAGCGGCGCGCCCTGCTTAAGCCGCGCGGTACGGAAGATGTGCGTGGCGAGGTCCCGGTCGCCCAGCCTGAACCAGGGCGCGCCGTAAAAGCGCGCCAGCGCGCCCAGCGCGGCGAAGCTGTCGCCCGCCAGGCCCCAGCCCTGGCGCGGGTCCACGACCCCGGCCAGCGTGTAGGTAATGGTGTCCAGGTCGGGCGAGACGTGAAGCCCGTAGAACTCCTCGTCGTCGCCGGTGTTGACCGCTACCGTCAGCCGTGACTGCGGGACGTGGCGGACCAGTCCGCGCAGAAACCTGGCAGCGCCGACACCGCCGGCCAGGAGTGCGACGGCGGGGCGTGGCGGGTGCGATCCGTGCGGCCGGCGCGTCAGCAAATCTGCGTTCCCCCCCGGCCGCAGGTCTGGAAAGGGTTGCGCGCAAACGGCTGGCTGCCGGTCGAGCCGAGACCGCCCAGCGTTACCTGGGTCTGGAACAGCACGTCGCGCGGGTTTATCGAATAAATTACCGCCAGGTCGACCGCCCAGCAGTTGCAGGGCGACTTGAACCGAATCCCGTAGGATGACTCGAGCAGCTCCTTGGCGGCGAAATCGTAGGAGGGGGCGTAATAGACGCCCAGCCAATCGAGAATATCGTAATAGGTTTCAAAGTAGACGAAATTGGCCGCGCTGCTGGCGTTGGAGGGCAGCGGCGTGGCGGCCGCGTTGGCGTAGTAGTAGCCCATGGTCAGGAACGAGCCGACCGTGGCTTTTCCCATGTACAGAGGCGAGAGGTTGTTGGTCCACCACGGCTGGAAGGCAAGGTAGAACGAGGCGAAGTCAAGCCGCTGGTGAAGCCGGGGGTCGTAGTCGATCGAACCGCCGAACCATCCCAGCCGCGTCGGCAGGAAGGAAAGGTTGGCCTCGACGTCGGAAAGGCGAATGCCGCCGGGTGCAAACGCGTAGCTGGTATCGTAGGCCTCGAGCACGGAAAGCTCGAGCAGCTCTTCGATGTTCCCGGCGCCGGGGGCGGCGTTGGCGCTGGTCGGCACCAGCAGCGACGGCATCTGTTCCTGGCTGGGGCCCTCCAGCATCTCCAGCCCGGTGGTCTGGGGCACCGCGCTCGGCGGCAGCTTGGCAAACAGCCGGGTGGTAAAGCCGTAGGTTATCAGGCTGCGCGCCGGGATTCGGTCCAACGAGTCGAACAGGGGCAGGTTGCTCTGGTTGATCGGCGGCACGTAGGCGTACAACACAAACGGCTCGATCGTGTTTTTAAGCTTTTCGACCCAGCTCAGGTTTAGATCGTAGGTGCGTTCCAGGATGGTTGCCGCTTTGGCAAACGTGTAAGGCACCGGATCGCTGTACATCAGCCCCTGGTAGTCGCGGGTCCCGAGCAGCAGAAGATTGTTGTAAAGCCGGCCGTGGGTTCCCGCCGGGAAAACCAGAATTTGGTGCCCGGTCACGTCGTAGCCGGTAAGATAGACGCTCTGGCCGGCGTAGGCATAAAGGTAATCGCCCCAGCGCCAGGGCACGGTCAGTGAAGGTTCGGCGCTTAGCCGGAGCCCGCGCACGCCCTGCTCGCGCCAGAAGTAGTCTGCCTGGGCGTTGTAGTCCATGTAGGCGAAGTCGGCGAGTTGGTAGCGGCCGTCCGCCCAGAGCGAGGGCAGCGTCTGCAGGGCGAATTGCTGGGGTTGTATGAGGTCCTGGTTCCAGGTCCCCTGCAGTTGGACGAAGCCGTCATCGTAGCTGTCAAGCAGGCCGAGGTGCGACGGCAGAAAACGCATCGTCGGGTAGTTGTTCCCGTAGCCGCGCGAGAGCGTCCAGACGTCCAGCTCGCGAAACAGCAGGCTGTCGCTGGTCTGCAGCGCGTCGCCGTACAGCACGAGGTCGGGCGTCAGGTGCTGGCGCATCGTGCCGATCAGGTCCCAGCGGTTAATCGGGATGGTCGGATTGGCTAGCTGCGTGTCGATGATATCGGAGCGGCGGTTGGCCTCGGAGCGGAAGCTTTCGTTGAAAGCTCCGGCGTCCAGCCACAGGTAGTCGTCGATTCCGTTTTGCAGCCGATACTCGCCGTAGAGGCCTGCGCGCTGCGCGCTTTCGTAGTCGAATGCGACGGTGGCGTCGGAGTCCTTGCTAATGTTGAGAAAATAGGGCTGGAAGAGCTGCGCGCCGCGCAGCGGCGAAGTCCCAAAACGCGGCCCCAGAAACCCGCTCTGGCGCGTGCTGGTCGTGGGAAACGTGAGCGCGGGTATCGGGTAAGGCAGCAGCGGATGGCCCAGGATGTCAAACTGGACGTTGTGAGCCGTCCCGACGGCGTCCATCGGCGCGTCGATCTCCTCGGCCTCCAGCGCCCAGTCGGGCGTGCGCGCGCATCCGCAGGTCGTGAAAAAGCCCTGGCGCACGGCGTAATGCTGTCCCGCAAGTTTCGAGAGCTCGGCGCCCTCGAGGCGGTAGGTGCCGTTGCGGGCGAACACCTTGGCATTGTTAAGCTTGAGGGTTTCGTTCTCCAGGTCGACTTGCGCCTTCTCGGCGAAAATTTCGATCAGCGGGTCGAGCAGATGCACCTGCCCGGTTGCTTCGGCCCGTTGGTCGCGGTGCTGGAACTGGATGTTGTCGGCGGTCAGCAGCGTTGCGCCCTGCGTCAGGTAGGCATTGCCCGTGGCCACGAAGGTGTCGGTCTTCGAGTCGTAGAGAAATTGCTGCCCGCTTAGGTTGACCGCGCCCGCGTGCAGCGCTTCGAAGGCGCCGGGACCCTGCTGGGCGCCGGCGCCCGCGGCCAGCGCCAGCATCCAGGCCGCGGCCAGCCCGAGCCCAAGCCGCTTAGCCTTCAGCTTCGGGGAAAAGCGCCGCACGTCCCTGCCGCTCAAGAAAGTAAGGATAGACCGCGCCGACGAGGTAAACCGACCCGGTAACGAGAATCGATTGGTCGGCCGGCGTCTCGGCAACGAGCCGCGCGATCGCAGCGCGCGGGTCGCGTTCGATCCTGGTCGGTACCTGGCCGGCGAAGGCGCTGGCGAGCGCCTCGGGTTCCAGCGGCCGTTTCTGGGGAACCCGGGTCAGGGTCGCGTCCTGCACCCGAGCGGCAAGCATCGCGGCCATCCGCTCCCACGGCTTATCGGCCAGGCAGGCGAACAGGAGCCTGGGCTGCAGCGCGGCTCCGTAGTCGGCATCAATGGCCTCCAGCAGCGCCTTAAGCCCCAGTTCGTTGTGCGCGCAATCGAGGATAACCAGCGGCCGGCGGCTCACCGTGTCGAAACGGCCCGGCCACTGGACGTTGGCCAGTCCGGCGCGCAGGTGAGCCTCCTTAAGCGGGACGCCCAGCTCTTGAAGCATCTCCAGCGCGGCCAGCGCGATGGCGGCGTTCTCTCGCTGAAAGCCGCCGGCCAGCCCCAGCGTGAGCCCAGTAAGCCTAAGTTCCCAGCCGTGGTAGTCGAGCAGGCGGCCCGGGCCGGCAAGCCAGGCGAAATCGCGGCCGATGATTCTGCTTGGGCTCCGGCGCTGGGCCGCAATTGCGGTTAACACCTCGACCGCCTCGCTCGCGCGGGTCCCGATTACCACCGGCGTGGCGGGCTTGATGATTCCGCCCTTTTCCCGGGCGATCGCGCTGAGCGTGTGGCCCAGCCGATCGGTATGGTCAAAGCCGATCGGCGTGATGACGCTTAAAAGCGGCGCCAGCACATTGGTCGAGTCGAGTCGGCCGCCCAAGCCGGTTTCCACCACCGCCAGGTCGACCTCGACTTCGGCGAAATAGAGAAACATGAGCGCCACCGTGAACTCGAAAAAAGTGAGTCCCAGGCCGGCGCGCTCGTAGACCGTGCGCAGCCGTCTGATGTAGCCAAGCATCGTCTCCAGCGCCATCTCGCGGCCCGCCACCCGCGTGCGCTCGGTCAGCCGCACCAGGTGCGGCTTGGTGTAGAGCCCGCAGCGCAGCCCGGCAGCGCGCAGGCAGCTTTCGATCATCGCCGCGACCGAGCCTTTGCCCTTGGTGCCGGCGATGTGGACGGCGCGCAGGCGGCGGTGCGGATTGCCGATGAGGGCGAGCGCCCGTTCCATCCGCTCAAGCTTGTAGATTTCGCCCCGCGCTTCGAGCGAGTAAAGCCAGTTCAGCGCTTCGCTTTGCGGCTCCATCGGCGAAAACCAAGGAAACGACCAGACGGCAGCCCGGACGCCGCAGGCTGCGGGCCGACCGCGCGCAAAAGCCGCTCAGCCCCCGGCCAAGACAGTCGGCGCCAGGGCGCGCCGTCGCCCAGGCGCCAGCAGGACGAGCAGGCGCGCCAGGGTGGAACGCATCAGGTGGCGCGGCACAATGGCATCCAGCATACCATGGGCCAGCATAAACTCGGCCCGCTGAAAATTCTCCGGCAGCCGCTCGTGCGTGGTCTGTTCGATCACGCGCCGTCCGGCAAAGCCGATTAGTGCTCCCGGTTCGGCCAGGTTCAAGTCTCCCTGCATGGCGAAGGAAGCGGCCACGCCGCCGGTCGTTGGGTCGCACAGCACCGAAAGGTACGGCAGCCGGCGCTCCCGCAGCCGCGCTATCGCGCATGATACCTTGGCCATCTGCATGAGGCTAAGCGTACCCTCCTGCATGCGGGCGCCGCCCGAGGTGCTGAAGATGACCACCGGCAGGCGGGCTTGAGCCGCCCGCTCGAAAAGCCGGCTAAGCTTCTCGCCCACCACGGTCCCCATGCTGCCGCCCATGAAGCCGAAGTCCATCACGGCGAGCGCAAGCGCTCGCCCCTCGATTCGGCCCAGTCCGACGCTTACCGCGTCGAGCCGGCCGGTTTTGCGGCGCGCCTCTTCCAGCCGCTTGGGATACGGTTTGGCGTCGGCGAAGCCCAAGGGATCGCCGGGCGCCAGGTCGGCAAACAGCTCGCGCCATGAGCCGGGGTCAAGGGTTACCGCCAGCCGCTGCTCCAGGGTGAGCCGCAAGTGATGGCCGCACTTGGGGCAGACGTTGAGGTTGCGCTCGACCTCCTTGCGGAAGGCAATCTGCCCGCAGCCCGGGCATTTCACCCACAGCTCTTCGGGTCGAGCCCGCGCCGCGACGGCTTCTGTCGTGCTAGAGGTCATCCGGTGGCTGCGCCTGGCGCGGGCCGCCCGCGCGTGCCTGGCGCATGGCCGCTTTCATCTGCCCGGCCAGGGCGCCGACCGCCTCGAGGGCCTCCGCCGAGGCGCCGTGGCGCTCGATGAGCAGCGAAAAGGCGCTGCCGACGACCGCGGCGTCGGCAAAGGAGGCCACCGCGGCCGCCTGCGCGGGCGTTGAAATGCCGAAGCCGACGCCAATCGGGAGATCGGTCAGTCGGCGCAACGCCGCTACCCGCGGCTCCAGCTCGCTTGGCAGCTTGTCGCGCACCCCGGTCACCCCGGCCACTGAAACGTAGTAGAGAAAGCCGCGGGCCATCCGGACGATGCGCGCGGCGCGCGCGGCCGGCGTGGTCGGCGCTAGCAGGTGGATTAGGTCCAGGCCGCAAGCGCGCGCGGGTCTGCGCAACTCGCCCGCTTCCTCGGGCGGCAAATCGACGATCAGGAGGCCGTCAACGCCCGCTCGCCCCGCGTCGGCGCAAAACCGCGCGCACCCATAGCGCAGCACCGGGTTGAAGTAGCCGAACAGCACCAGCGCAATCTGGCTGCGCGAGCGCAGCCGGGCGACCAGCGCCAGGATTTTGTCGACCGAGGCGCCGGCCCTTAGCCCGCGCTCCAGGGCGCGCTGGTTGGCCGGACCGTCGGCTGCCGGGTCGGAAAAAGGGACGCCCAGCTCGACGAGGTCGGCGCCGCGCGCCTCGAGCTCGAGGACCAGCGACTCGGTCTGCTCAAGCGTCGGGTCGCCGGCAACGATAAAAGGCACGAGCGCCGGCTCGCGCCGCCGGCGCAGTTGCGCGAATGTTTTCTCGATCCGATTCATCCCGCCGTAGCGCGCTCGGCCGCAGGCTCGGCGCCGTCAAGTGTCAGACCGGCGTGGGCTGCGATGGTCTGCATGTCCTTGTCGCCGCGGCCTGAGAGATTGACTATTATGACACGCTCGCTGCCCAACGAAGGAGCCAGGGCTGCCGCGTAGGCAACGGCGTGCGCGCTCTCAAGCGCGCTGATGATGCCCTCGGTCTCGGCCAGCAGGGCGACGGCCTTAAGCGCCTGTTCGTCGGTAACGGCCGTATACTGAACCCGGCCGATGTCTTTAAGGTAGCTGTGCTCGGGGCCGACTCCCGGGTAATCCAGGCCGGCCGCGATCGAGTGGGTTTCTCGAATCTGGCCGAATTCGTCTTGCAGCAGGTAGGTGCGGTTGCCGTGCAGCACGCCGACGCTGCCGGCGACCAGGGTGGCCGCGTGTGCCGGTCCATCCAGGCCCTTGCCGGCCGCTTCCACCCCGACCATCTTCACCGCGGCGTCTTTGAGAAAGGGATAAAACAGTCCGATCGCGTTTGAGCCGCCGTTGACACACGCCACCAGAAAGTCGGGAAGCCGCCGCTCGCGGCGTAGCACCTGGCGGCGCGCCTCGCGCCCGATGACCGACTGGAAGTCGCGGACGATGAGCGGGTAGGGATGGGGCCCTGCCACCGTGCCGATCAGGTAGTAGGTGTCGCGCACGGTTGCGATCCAGTCGCGCAGCGCTTCGTTGAGCGCGTCTTTGAGCGTCTTGCTGCCCGACTCGACCGGGTTGACTCGGGCGCCGAGCAGTTTCATCCGCAAGACGTTGAGCGCCTGCCGCTCGACGTCGAGCCGCCCCATGAAAATCTCGCACTTGAGGCCGAACAGCGCCGCCATCGTGGCGGCTGCGACGCCGTGCTGGCCGGCGCCGGTCTCGGCCGTCAGGCGCGATTTCTTCATGCGCACGGCCAGCAGCGCCTGGCCCAGCGTATTGTTGACCTTGTGGGCGCCGGTGTGGCAGAGGTCCTCGCGCTTGAGGTAAATTTTCGCTCCGCCCAGGCGCTGGGTCAGGTTGCGCGCGAAATAAAGCGGCGTGGGACGGCCGACATAGTCGGCGGCATAGCGCGCCAGTTGGGCGCTGAAAGCCGGGTCGCGCCGGGCCTGCTTGTATGACTGCTCGAGCTCGTACAGAGCCGGCATCAGCGTTTCCGCCACGTAGCGGCCCCCGTAGGCACCGAACCAGCCGCGGCTGTCAGGCACTCTTCGGCTTCGCTCAGGGCAGGCCCTTGGCATGGGCAATAAACCTCCTGAGCTTCTGATGGTCCTTGATCCCGGGCCGCGACTCAACTCCGCCGGCAACGTCCACCCCGTAGGGCTGGAGCGCGCGCACCTGGGCTACGTTGTCGGGGTCAAGGCCGCCGGCGATGAATACCCGGCCAAGATCGAGCCGAGCCAACGCCGCCAGGTCGAGCCTGCGGCCCGTGCCGCCGAAAAGACCCGGTTCGAATGCGTCCAGCAGCAGGTAATCGGCAAAGCCAAGCGCGCGCTGCGCATCGAGCAGGAAAGAGGCCGTGCGCAGGCGGATCGCCCGGATGACCGGCACCGGCCATCCGCCGAGTTCCTCTTCGCTTTCGTCTCCGTGAAACTGGAGCAGCGCCAAGCCCAGCTCGGCGCGGTGCTTTTCGACGCAGGCGCGCGCGGCGTTGACGAAAACGCCCACCAGCGGGATGCGCGCGCCGAGTGCGGCGCGAACCTCACGGGCTCGTTCAAGGCTGACGTAGCGCGGGCTCGGCTGGTAGAAATTGAGTCCGATCAGGTCGGCGCCCAGCTCGAGCGCGGCCCGGGCGTCCTCGCAGCGGGTAATGCCGCAGATTTTGACCTTCATTGGGCTTGGTTGGCCTTGCCTTCCTCGAGCCGGGCAAATTCCGCGATAAGCTCCGCCAGCCGGGCCGCCGGCGCATCGCCGCGCAAAAGGCTCTCGCCGACCAGGAAAGCGCCGGCGCCGGCACGCGCCAGCCGTCTTAGGTCAGCCGCCGATTCGATTCCGCTTTCTGCAATGATCAGCGCGGACCCGCGGTAGCCGCCAAGCAGGCGCTCGGTCAGCGTCATATCGACCGCAAAGGTGTGAAGGTCGCGGCTGTTAATCCCCACCACCTCGGGTCCTACCTTAAGCGCTTGCTCGAACTCCGTTTGGCTGTGGACCTCCACCACTGCCGAGAGTCCCAGGTCGCCGGCCTGCCGGTAAAGGTCGGCCAGATGCGCCGGCTTAAGCATCGCCGCGATAAGCAGCACTGCGTCGGCGCCGTGCGCCCGCGCTTGGTAAAGCTGGTAGGGATCGAAGATGAAGTCTTTGCGCAAAAGCGGCAGATTCACGACCGCGCGGGCCGCCTCGAGGTCGGCCAGGGAGCCCTCGAAATGCCGGTCGGTCAGCACCGAAACGGCCGCGGCGCCGGCCTGCGCATACTGGCGCGCGAGGGCAGCGCAGTCGAGCTCTGGCCGAATCGGCCCCCGGCTGGGTGAGGCCCGCTTGATCTCGGCGATTATTGCGGGCCGGCGCTGCCTTAGCGCCTGGGCCAGCGAGCGCGGAGGGGGAGTCGATGCGGCTCTTTCCATCAATGGTTCGGACGCAACCGCTTTTTTCTGCTGCTCGACCTCGGCGCGTTTGGCGGCAAGGATCCGCTCGAGCACCGAGCTCACGGCTCTTCCTCCAGGCTCGCTGCGCGCACCTTTTGCAGCGTTTCCCAGGGGCGCCCGCTATCGAGTAGCCGCGCGGCCAGCGCCACGCCTTGCGCCAGCGAGTTCGCCCGCCCGCCAACATAGATCGCCGCACCGCCATTGAGCGCCAGCACGTCCCGGGCCGGCCCGCGACGCCCGCTAAGCGCCGCTTCCATAAGCGCCGCGGCCTGGTCGGCGCTGGCTGCCCGCAGGCGGTCTGACTCAGCCGCGGCCAGACCGAACTCTTCGCATCGGACCTGGTACTGGCGTATCGGGGCGTCGCCACGCACCTCGGCCGCAGTGGTCGGCCCTCCCAGTGAAAGCTCATCGAGACCGTCCGCGCTGTGAACCACCAAGGCATGCCGAGTTTCCAAGGCGCGCAAAGCCTGTGCCATCGGCAGCACTAACCGGGCTTCGGCCACACCCAGAAGCTGCCGGGCAGGGAGGGCCGGATTGGCCAGGGGGGCGGCCAAATTGAAGGCGGTCCGAATCCCGAGCGTGCGCCGCAAACCAGCCAGGCTTTTCAGCACCGGATGGTAAGCCGGCGCAAAGATGAAACAAAAGCCGCACAGTTCAAGGCTTTGTTTAAGTTGCGCGGGCGCAAGCTCGATGCGCACGCCGAAGCGCTCGAGCAGGTCCGCAGCACCGACGGCTCCGCTGATTGCCCGGTTACCGTGCTTGGCGACGCGCACGCCAGCAGCGGCAGCCACCAGGGCCGCACCGGTCGAGATGTTGAAGGTGCCCGCGCCGTCGCCGCCGGTGCCCGCGGTATCCAGCAGCTCGCCGTCTCCCAGCTCGGGCGTCCGGGCGCGCGCCCGCAGCGCGCGGGCGGCGCCGGTCAGCTCCTGCTCCTGCTCGCCCTTCATGCGCAAGGCGACCAGGAAGGCTGCCACCAAGGCTTGCGGCAGGGCGCCGTCGAGAATTTCATGGAAGACCGCCTCGGTTTGGGCCGCATCGAGCGTGCGGCCCGAGAGCAGTTCAAGCAGAGCATTACGCAGCACGCTCACCGAGCCACCAGGTCGAGGAAGTTCTTGAGTAGCGATTTGCCGTCGGGCGTCAGGATTGACTCAGGATGGAACTGGACGCCCTCGAGCGGCAGGCTTTTGTGCCTGAGTCCCATGATTTCGCCCTCGGCGGTGCGCGCGCTTACTTCCAGGCAATCGGGCACGCTGCCGGGATCGACCACCAGGGAATGATAGCGCATTGCCTCGAAGGGATTGGCGAGGCCGGCAAAGATGGTCCGATTGTCATGGATGATGGGCGAGGTCTTGCCGTGCATCAGGCGCCCGGCCCGTACGATCCGAGCGCCGAAGGCGGCGCCGATGCATTGGTGGCCCAGGCAGACACCGAGAATAGGTGCGAGCGGCTCGGGTTCGCTGAGCAACTGGAGCGAGAGCCCGGATTGCTCCGGTCTGCCGGGACCGGGGGAAATCACGATCGCGTCCGGCTTGAGCGAGCGCACGCCGGCGGGGTTAATCGCGTCGTTGCGGCGCACCGTGAGCCCGGCGCCCAGTTCGGCCAGGTACTGCGCCAGGTTGTAGGTGAAGGAGTCGTAGTTATCGATCAGCAACAGGCGAGTCATCGGGGCCTCGCAAGTCGGCCTCTGCCTCCAGGGCGCGCGCGGCGCTGAGCGCGCGCACCGTGGCGCGGGCCTTGTTCACGGTTTCCTGGTACTCGGATGCGGGGTCGGAATCCGCCACGATTCCGCCGCCGGCCTGGATATAGACCCGGCCGCCCTTGACCAAGAGCGTGCGCAGCGCGATCGCCGTGTCGGTGTTGCCGGCGTAGCTGAAGTAGCCGACCGCGCCGGCGTAAACGCCGCGCCGTACCGGCTCCAACTCGTCGATTATTTCCATGGCGCGGATTTTGGGCGCTCCCGAGACCGTGCCCTGAGGAAACGTGGCGCGAAAAGCGTCGAACGCGTCGTACTCGGGCTTAAGCCTGCCGCGCACGTTGGAAACGATGTGCATCACGTGCGAGTAGCGCTCTACCGTCATCAGCTCGGTCACCTCGACCGAGCCGGTCTCGGCCACGCGCCCGACGTCGTTGCGTCCCAAGTCCACCAGCATGACATGTTCCGCGCGCTCCTTGGGGTCGGCAAGCAGCTCCCGCTCCAGCCGCCGGTCTTCGTCCTCGCTGCGCCCGCGCGGTCGGGTGCCGGCAATCGGCCGCAGCGTTATTTCCCGGCCTTCCACCCGGACCATGGTTTCCGGGGAAGCGCCCACCAGGACGTGGTCGTCCAGCTCCAGGTAGAACATGTAGGGCGACGGATTGATGGCGCGAAGGCTGCGGTAGAGGTTGAACGGATGGGCGGGGAGCGCCGCCTCGAAACGCTGCGAGGGCACCACCTGGATCACGTCGCCGGCCGCGATGTACTCCTTGGCCCGGCGCACCACCTCCATATAGCTCTCGGCCGTCTGGTTCGAGCTGATGGCGATCTCCCTGTCAGGGTCGAGAGGTGGGGAGGCAAGCCTCGGCAGCGTTGCGGGTTTTCCCAGGCGTTCGATTGCGCGGTCAAGGCTTTCGCGCGCGCTTAGGTAGGCGGCGTGTGCGGTGGCGAATTCATCCACGGACGCCGCGGCGACAATTTTCAGGGCTTGCCGCAGGTTGTCAAAGATCAGCACCGTATCGGTCACCATCAGGCAAAGGTCCGGCGTTCCCAACTCGTCGCGGGCCAGCGCCGGCAGGCGCTCGAAGTGGCGCACGATATCGTAGGCGAGAAAGCCGACTGCGCCGCCGAAAAAGCGGGGAAGCTGCTCCAGCGGCGGCGTCCGGTAGCGCTGCATCTCGGCCCGCAGTGCGGTGAACGGGTTGTCCACAGACTTGACCTCGACGCCGCGGCCGGGCCGGATGATCTCGAAACGTCCCTGACGCGCCCTGAAGACCTTCGCCGGGCGAGAGCCAAGAAAGGTATAGCGCGCCCACTTCTCGCCGCCCCGCACGCTTTCCAGCAGGAACGAGTAGGGTGGCTCGGCAATCTTGAGGTAAGCCGAGACCGGAGTTTCTAGGTCGGCAGGCACCTCGGTCCAAACCGGCACCAGGTTGAAGCCCTGGGCGGCAAGCTGGTCGAGCTCGCGCTCGCTTGTGACGGTCATTGCGTCAGTTCCGCGCCTGCTTCCCAGCGGGCGCCCTTCCCGCTACTCTCCACAAAAACAAAAAGGCCGCCGGCATTACGCCCGCGGCCCCTGTTGCCTTGTGCGCTGCGTTCGGAGAGCTCTACCGACCTCCAGCGCGGGCCGCGGTTTGGCCGCGCCACCACCAAGCGCCCCACGCTATCCAGAGTTGGTTCCGCGCCGCACTCATCAGTCTAATCGTTACCCGATACGAGGCATAATTGTCAAGGCGCCACAGTTCCGGGCCGGTGGCGGCGTACTGACCCGTGTCAGCCGCCTAAAGCAGCCCCGGCCAAAATTTCGCGCCGGCGCGCTCGGGAACCTTTTTGCCGCGAGGCTAGTCTAATGGTTGTGACAAGCTTCAACGGGACCGCGGCGTCGGATGCCGCTGCCAACTCGCGTCGGGAAGCGCCGCCTTCGGATGAGGAAGTCGTCAGGCGGCTGTGTGCCGGAGAGGCAAGGCTGTTCGAGGTAATCCTGCGCCGCTATAACCAGCGGCTTTACCGGGTGGCACGGGCGATTGTGGCCGACGACGACGAGGCGCAGGACGCTTTACAGAGCGCATACCTGCGGGCGTATACGCATCTGGCCCAGTTCGACGGCCGGTCATCCTTTGCCACCTGGCTGACTCGGATCGCCATCAACGAGGCCCGCGCGCGGGCGCGGCTAAGAGGCGGTCAGCGGCCGCTCGACGCTTCCCAGGCCGGCATGGGAACGGCGCCAGAGATAGCCGAAACCGCGCCTGCGGCCGAAGACCAGGCGCTGTTGGGAGAGATCAGGCAGTTGCTTGAACGGGCGATCTCGCAGCTTCCGGAGCCTTTTCGGCTCGTATTCATCCTGCGCGACGTGGAGCAGCTAAGCGGCGCTGAAGCCGCCGCGCTGCTCGATATCCGCGAGCCGACCGTGAAGACGCGGCTGCATCGCGCGCGCGGACTGCTTCGCAAACAGTTGTCGGAACGTCTGGGCGCGTTCGTGCCGCACGCCTTTGAGTTCGCCGGCGCGCGCTGCGACGGGCTGGTGGCGGCAGTGATGGGCGAGATCGCCCGGCGCAAGGCGTGACGGCCCGCTCCATCCGCGTTGCCTGACGCGCGAGCGATGCTCTTGGGCGCGCTGTTCGGCGCGGCGCGTTGGGACGCTTGTCGAAGTGAACGGAACCTGACTCGACCGTAAGGAGGTCAAGATGCGATTTCGCGCGATTCAATCCATTCTGGCTTGTGCTGCATTTGCCGGGCTTGGCTTTGCCGCAACGGCCTGGGCCGCGGCCACGGTCAACCGCTACGGCGGCCCGGTCTACGGCGAGGCACCCGCGCTGACGGTCACGGCTTCGCTGGTTGCGGCAGGAGGCGGAGCGGCGCATTTCTCGCTAGCCAAGGCGCTGACTTCGATGATCGGACCCGAGCTGACTGGCAAGGAAGTCGCCAAGCTTCAGGCGCAGTACGGCAAAAAGGCTGTCACCGAGTGGCTCAACTCGTTCGACTTTGCCGTAAAGGACGGCTTGCGAGTGGCCATCAGCAAGGGTATCGCGCTGCCGCCACCCACGCTCTCCGGCAAGAAGCTCGCCGAAACCCTGGTGCAGGCGGGAATCGCCGGCGACCACACCTTCTGGATCGGGCTGGTGTTCGACAAGGCGCTAAGCCACGACATCCACATCCAGGTTATGGACGACGTCGACCGCAACTCGGCTTACGGCAACGCGGTCGATTATCGGCTGCACCAGATAAGCAACCAGGCCTTCTACGATCTCGCTCACGCGCTGGGCCATGACGACGTCCGGCTGGCGTCGGTTCATTAGCCTAACAGCGTTCCGGCTTGGTCGTGCGAGCGGAGTACGTCGGTGAGAGCCAAGAAACTGTGGGCTTTGTGCGCGCTGCTCGGCCTCGCCTGGTTTGCCGCGGGGCCGGACAGCGCAAGCGCCGCCGCGCCGGTTGTTGTCATTACGGTCAGCGACGAGCCGGCCAAGTTCGTCCCCGCACGCGTGGTAATCAAGGCGGGCGATACCGTCGAGTGGAAAAACACCGGCGCCATACTTCATTCGGCCACGGACGATCCGGCCAAGGCCGGCAATTCGCAGGCGGTTTCCGCCCCGTCCGGGGCCGCGCTGTTTGACTCGGGTTTCCTTAACCCGGGCGCGGTCTATCAGCATACCTTCGCAGTGCCCGGCACTTACCGCTATGTTTGCCTTCCACACCAGGCGCAGGGCATGGCCGGGGAGATCCTCGTGAAGCCAAGGTGAGCTGCCCCGGCGGCCTGTGAGGCGTCTTTGCTGGCCGGGCGCTAAACGACACAAGCAGGCGCCCGGGGCTGCGGGGGCGCGGCTCGGCACCAAGCCCGAGGGCTCGCGATCTCTTCGCGCACCAAAGCGGGCCGAGGCTCAGGATGCGGCTTAGTCGGAGGCGGCGGGGGCGGCGAAGCGGCGGTCGTACTCTTCGTGCAGCCGCCGCTCGGCCGTCCAGAAAAGTGTAGCGCGCCCATTTCTTGCCGCCGCGTACGCTCGCGAGCAGAGAAGAGCAAGACGGCTGTATGGTCCCGAGGTAAGCCGACGCCGGGCCTCGGGGTCGGCAGTCGCCTCGGTTCAAGCCGGCTATTGACGGCTGCTCTTGACGGCCAGCTTGGCCTGTCGCTCGGCGTGGGCCTGCTCGTCGGCGGCATCGTATCTGTTGCGGCTTCAGCCTTGATTGCCAAGACGCACCGGCCGAGGTCTGTCCTGGCGGCCGGTTACTTGCGGCTATGTGTCTTTCAGCACAAGCGGCGTGCACAGGGAACATGGCCGAGGGGGACTGCAAGGGAGCTCGCTCTAGGCCCGCGAGAAGAACCTTCGTTCCCGATCGTCTGCCCGAGGATCGCGCACCTATGCTCAAAGCGGAGGCAGCCTAAGCGTAGTCAAGCCTGGTTGGTTGCTTGTGCTGACCGGAAGAGGGCAGGTCGGGCGAGGGTCCGGAGGCGGCGCCTAGGGCGCGCAAAAACTGAGGGGAGTGCCGGCCGGCTACCGTTGTCCATGGGTCAGGAGCGGGACTGAGCCGAGTGTGGCACGTTCGTTGCTCGGGTGACTGTTGCTGTTGACATGGAGCCCGCGCTATGGTAACGACGCTAGGATGGCATAAGGCAGGAGGTCAGCTTATGCGGGCCATCCCTCGCCGAACGTCGGAACCTTGGCGGGTCGGCGTGCTGTTTTCGCGCAGCGGATGCACTTCCGTGATCGAGGAGACGCAGCTTCGCGGCACGCTGCTCGCGGTGGAAGAAATCAACGCCTCGGGTGGAATCCACGGTCGCGAGGTCGTTCCGATCGTGTACGACCCCGCCTCAGACCCGGGCCTTTTCGCGTCTTGTGCCAAGCGCCTGATGGTTGAGAACGGGGTGACGACAATCTTTGGCTGTTATACCTCGAGCAGCCGCAAGGCGGTGATACCCGTCGTCGAGCGCCTCAACGGCCTGCTCTGGTACCCGACACCGTACGAAGGTTTCGAGTTTTCACCCAACGTAATTTACACTGGTCCGGCGCCAAACCAGAACAGCGTCGCGCTCTGCCGTTTCTTGATGCAACATTACGGAAGCCGCTTCTACCTTATCGGGTCCGATTATGTCTATCCGCGCGAGTCCAACCGGGTAATGCGGGAGCTGGTCCGTGACAACAGCGGTAGTGTGGTTGGCGAAACCTATCTGAGCCTTCGCGCCCAACATCGTGACTTTTTGCCGGTTCTGTGCGAAGTGCGCCGGCTACAGCCGGACGTTATTTTTTCAACAGTCGTTGGCGAGTCCACGGCCTGCCTGTACCAACGCTACAGCGATACGGGTCTTGACCCGAGGCGGATGCCCATCGCAAGCTTAACCACGTCGGAGGCTGAGGTCATGGCAATGGGTGCTGACGTCGGGCAAGGGCACATCACGGCGGCCCCTTATTTCGAGTCGGTTCGCACCCCGGCGAACTCCTCGTTCGTGGCTTGCTACCGCAAGCGGTTCGGAAACGACCAACCGACCAACATGTGCGCTGAGGCGGCTTATTTCCAGGTACACCTGTTTGCCAAGGCGCTGGCCGAGGCCAATTCGCTCGAAACCGACATCTTGCGCTCCGCGGTTCTCGGGCTGGAATTTGATGCGCCCCAGGGGAGGGTGTCGGTCAACGAGACCTACGGGCACGCCGACCTTTGGACCCGGATCGGGCGGGTCGACAGCCGGGGCGGATTCGAAGTTATCGAGCAGTCGCGGGCCCAGGTGCGCGCCGACCCTTACCTGATCGAATCCGGAAGGGCGCTTTGACGCTGCTGAATCGAAAGCGAGGGCGTGCCGTTGTCCAATACCATCGGGAACTATCCGACCCCGGAAGCAAGCTGCCAGATGCGTGCGGAGTTCACTAATCTCGACGTCGTCGTGGCCACCAGGCGCGACGACGAGGGCGAGTTTCTCGTTCGCACCCTTCAGCGTGCGCGCGCCCGCGTGCGGTATGTTTGGCCGTTGCCCGACCGCTTGCCCGAGGACCCTGACGTGGTCTTTTGCGATCTAACGCCGGAACTGCCCATGCGGATACCGTGGGTGCCGGGTGAGCCCAAAGCGGCGCTAGCCGTGATCGTGGGGCCTGGCCCGATTGCGGAGTTGGACCTTCTCATAAATAGCGCCCCCGACGCGGTTCTCCATCGCCCTTTCACGAGCAGCGCTGTGGTGGTGAGCCTGATGCTCGCCCGCAGCCATTTTGCCTACGAGCGGCGGTTACGCTGGCGCATAAACAAATTGGATGAAAGCCTTCGCCTGATGCGCGGCGTTGAGCGGGCTAAGGAGATTCTGATGCGCACCCGTCAGATGTGCGAGGGGGAAGCGTACCGGTTTATGCGGCAGCAGGCGATGAGTCGGAGGGTGTCGATAACGACAGTGGCAAGAGCTATTGTTGACTCGCACGAGCTCTTGAGCTAGGGTTAAGCCTCAAGCAAGAGTCGGGGCACGGGCGGCAATGGCGCCGCCCTTACAAGCGGGCAAGGGAGCCCTTCTGGGAGCCACCTCGGTGGCTTCAGAAGGGCTTTTTGCGTTTAGAGCGCAGAATTCCTATGGAACGCACGAAGCATCCGGCAGTCGGCGCACGCGCCGTGCCGGAAAGGCCAACGCCTCTACCGGGACGGTGCCGGAGCAGTCGTTCTCCCGCGTGCAGTGACGCTGTAGTGAATGGGGGGCTTCGGTCTCGGCTGCTGGCCAGGGAGGCCCGCCATGGTCGAGCAGGGGCGGGAGGTTCCCGGCCTCCTCGAGGTGGCGGCCACGACCGCGCGCACATCCGCCGCAGGCAGGTGGACGCGCCTCGGGCTTGGCATGGCGTAGCGGCGCATCGTGGCACATCCAGGGGGCGATGGCAGGGTGGGCCCCACCGGGGCGGCGGCGCGCACGTAAGCGAGGCGGCAAAGACGGGTCTCGCGGCTGCTGGGCGGACGCCACGCGTCGCCCTTCGCCGTGCGGTCACGCCGCCCAGCTTCGGCGGGACGGGGTCGGGCGCGCACAGGACGCCCGGTTGCGCCGCGCCTGCGCGGCCCCCTCCGTAAAGCGCCGGTCGTGCAACCTTACCGGTGACTCTCTTGGGACAACGGCAACAATCGACACGGGGAGTACACACTTATGAGGCACGGAGATATTTCATCCAGCAAGGATTGTGTAGGCGTCGCGGTTGTAAATTACAAGATGCCTCGCTTGCATACCAAGGCCGAGGTAATCGAAAACGCCCGTCGGATCGGCGAAATGATCGTGGGGATCAAGACCGGACTGCCGGGCATGGACCTGATCATTTTCCCTGAATACAGCACCCACGGAATCATGTACGACCAGAAGGAGATGATGGAGACTGCATCCGTCGTCCCCGGCGAGGAGACCAAGATTTTCGCCGCCGCCTGCCGGGCGGCAAGCACCTGGGGCGTTTTCTCGCTCACCGGCGAGCGCCACGAGGACCATCCGAAAAAAGCACCGTACAACACCCTCATTCTGATGAACAACCGGGGCGAGATCGTCCAGAAGTACCACAAGATCAATCCCTGGTGCCCGATTGAGGGCTGGTACCCGGGCAACTGCACCTTCGTCTCCGAGGGTCCCAAAGGTCTGAGAGTCAGCCTTATCGTCTGCGACGATGGGAACTACCCGGAAATCTGGCGTGATTGCGCGATGCGCGGGGCGGAGCTCATCGTGCGCTGCCAGGGCTATATGTACCCGGCCAAGGAGCAGCAAATCCTGGTGGCCAAGGCGATGGCCTGGATGAACAACTCGTACGTGGCGGTGGCGAACGCTGCCGGTTTCGATGGCGTATATTCCTACTTCGGTCATTCCGCGATCATCGGGTTCGACGGCCGAACGCTCGCCGAGTGCGCGGAGGAAGAGAACGGCGTGCAATACGCCGAGCTGTCAGTGTCGATGATTCGCGACGCCCGGCGAAACTGGCAGTCACAGAACCACCTCTTCAAGCTTCTTCACCGGGGTTACACGGGCAAGATTCTCTCCAAGGAGAGCCCCCTAGGCGTTGCTGACTGCCCCTTCGAGTTCTACCGGACGTGGGTGACCGAGCCTGACAAGGCCCGAAAGCAGGTCGAGAGCTTCACGCGGCAGAGCGTAGGGACCCCGGAGTGCCAGATTCCGGGAATCCCGGCCAAAGCCGCCTAGACCAACGGCTAGTGCGCGGCCGCAGGTGGCCGCCGCCGTGAACGGAAGCGCAGTCTGGGTCGGATTCGCCAACGAGCCAGGAGCGTAGGCATGGAAAGTCAGAAGCGCATTGCGGCATAAACCGAATCTTACAATTCGAGACTGTGGTCTCGAGGAGCAGACTATGAGAAAGATTAAGCGCCGAACCTTCCTGCAAAGCTGCGCAGCCGGCATGGGCGGCATCCTGGCCGGCGGCACGGCACCCTATTTCTTCACCCGTAGCATCGCCCGAGCAGCCGAGGGAGCTACCATCAAAGTCGGCATCCTGCATTCGCTAAGCGGCACTATCGCGATTATCGAGTCGTCGCTGCACAACGCCGAGTTGCTCGCCATCGAAGAGATAAACGCCAAGGGCGGAGTGTTAGGGAAAAAGCTTCAGCCGGTCGTCGAGGATCCGCAGTCCATGGTGCAGGTGTTTGCGGAGAAAGCCAAGAAGCTCCTGCTCGAGGACAAAGTGGTAGCCGTGCTCGGCTGCTACACCTCAGCGAGCCGCCAGTCGGTGCTGCCGGTGTTCGAGCAACATAACGGCGTCCTGCTTTATCCGACCCTGTACGAGGCGCAGGAGTGCAGCAAGAACTGCTTCTACACCGGCGCGGTACCCAGCCAGCAGCTCGACGACTTCGTCCCATGGATAATTAACACCCTGGGGCGCAAGAAGTTCTATCTGATTGGCGCCAACTATATTTATCCCAAGGAGACCAACCGTGAGGTAAAGGCGCTGCTGCACAAACACGGCGGCCAAACGGTCGCCGAGGAGTACTCGCCGCTCGGCGCCACGGAGTTCTCCACTAACATCAATAAGATAGCCTCCAGCGGTTGCGATGTCGTGTTCTCGGACCTGGTCGGCGACCAAATCGTCGCTTTTTACAAGCAGTACCGCGAGTTTGGCATCACCGCGAAGGACATCCCGATCTGCTCGCCCATCACAACCGAGCAGGAAATCGCGGCGATGGGGCCGGAAAACGCGGCCGGCCATTACACCTCGTTCGACTACTTCCAGAGCGTCGGTACACCGCAGAACAAGGTGTTCGTCGATCGGTACAAAGCCAGGTATGGCAAGAATGCGGTCACCAACGCGGTGATGCAGGCAGCCTACTTTTCGGCGTTTTTCCTCGCCCAGGCGATCGAAAAAGTAAGGTCGACCGATGCTGACGCGCTGATTTACGAAGGGCTGCCGGGCCAAGAGTTCCTGGCGCCGGAGGGCTTGGTGAAAATCGACGAGAAGAACCATCACACCTGGCTCTGGCCGCGAATCGGCCGGGCCAACGAGCAAGGCCAGTTCGACGTCGTCTGGACGCGCAAGAACTGGGTGCGTCCGCAGCCGTGGGTGCCGTATCTGTATCCGAACAAGACGTGTGACTTCAGCGATAAACGGGTGGTTGAACGGCTGAAGAAGCCGTGGAGCCAGGAGAAGGACCGGTCGGGAACGATAAACATGTAGTGCGCGGCGGCGGGCAAACGCAGGCATGGGGCCATCAAAGCGGGCGGCGCAGCGTGGCGCCGGCGAAGCAGCCGGTGCACGGGCGCTGCCCGGGGGGAGGGCGGTTGCGTAGCGCCGACGAGTTAGGTAGCGGAGTGTGCAGGCGATGACGCAATCGATCATCACGCAGTTTCTGAGCGGCTTCAGTGTCGTGGCGATTCTGATCATCGCTGCCCTCGGCTTGGCCATCATTTTCGGCGTCGCCGGAGTGATCAATATGGCGCACGGCGAGTTCATTATGGTCGGCGCGTATACCGCAGCCGTCGTCGGCAAGCTAGGCGGCAACACGCTTGTCGCCATCCCGGTCGCTTTCGTCACGGTGGGGTTGCTCGGGCTGCTGATCGAGCGAGGCATCGTGCAATGGATCTACGACCGGCCTTTGGAGACGCTGCTCGCCACCTGGGGTGTGGGAATCATTCTCCAAACGGTGACGAAGCTCATTTTCGGCCCCGAGCTTTATTATGTGGGCAGCCCGAAATTCCTCGCGGGGGGCTTCCGGGTCATCGGCCGCCTGCCCTTTCCCTGGTATCGTCTCTTCCTTGTTATCGTGGCGATCCTGCTGCTCGCGCTGGTGTTTCACGTGATTTTCAAGACCAACCTGGGGCTCGAGGTGCGGGCGGTGCGGCGCAACCGGGCGATCGCCGGCTGCCTTGGCATCGACACGGCTCGCGTCGACATGGCGGTGTTCGTGTTCGGCTCGGGGCTCGCCGGGATAGCCGGCGCGGTGCTGGCGCCGATCAAGTCGGTGTCCACAGCCATGGGGTTCCCCTACGCGGTTGATTCCTTCATGGTGCTGGTGCTGGGCGGGGTGGGCAACCTGTGGGGCGTGGCGGCGGGCGCGGGGCTGATTGGCGAAGCCGAGACGGTGCTGTCGTTTATTTTTAACAACGTGATCGGACGGCTGTTGGTGTTTCTGTTCATCGTGGTCACCATCCGGTTGGTGCCGAAAGGGATTTTCGGCTACTACGAGCGGCGCTGAAGGCAGCGCCGGAGCATGGGCCGCGCCATCGGTTGTCGAACAGAGAGTAGGGTGCATGAGCGGGATCGCACTGGCGGACGCTATTACCAAGAAGCCCGTACGGCGAGTCAGGCGGACGCCGATGCTACCGCGCTGGGCGCTGATAGGTGGCGCGGGCGTGGTAGCGTTGATTGGTAGCTATCCTTATTACGGCTCGAACGGCTATATGCTGTCGCTGCTGGGCAAGTTTCTGTGCTACGCGGTCTTCGCGCTCAGTATCGACCTAATCTGGGGCTTCACCGGCATCTTAAGCCTCGGCCAGGCGGTTTATTTTGGCGTGGGGGCGTATTTCGTCGCGGTGTCGCTCAAGTTGAACTACACGCTGACGCACCCGACGCGCTACGGGGGCAAAATTCCCGACTTCATGGAGTGGAACGGACTGACTGCGGTGCCGAGTTTTATGGCGCCGCTGATGAGCTTGCCGTTCGCCATTGTCTGTGCGCTTGTTGTGCCGACGCTGCTGGCTCTGCTGTTCGGCGTCATCACCTTCAAGCGTCACATCTACGGGGTCTATTGCGCTGTGATTACCCTTGCAGAGTCGCTGATCCTGCAGGATTTCATCATCGAGTACCAGGCTTACACGGGGGGCTTTAACGGAATCACGGACTATTCCAACTATGTGGGCGCGGCTTTCCTCTGGTTCATCCTGGGGGTGACCGCAGTGTTCTTTCTGACGGGGCGCGTTCTGACGCACTCGCGGCTGGGTACCGTGTTGAAGTCAATCGGCGACAACGACGTGCGGGCCGAGTTCATGGGCTACAACGTTGCCAACTACCGCATTTTCGTCTTCTGTGTGTCGGCCTTCATGGCGGGGGCGGCGGGCGCGATGTATGCGGCGTGGGTTGGGCTGGTGTCGTTCCTCGACACAGGTCCGGTCTACTCGGTCGAGGCGGTAATCTGGACGGCGGTAGGGGGCCGAGGGACGATTATAGGTCCTTTCGTCGGCGCCTTCTTGGTCAAGGGCGCCGAGTTCTTTTTAAGCGGTACCCTGGCGGAATGGTGGCAGATACTGGTGGGCGGGCTGTTCATCTTCGTCGTGCTTGTGCTGCGCGACGGTATCGTCGGCACGATCGCCAACTGGGTGCGCCGGCGCAGTGCGGGGAGTTTCCGCCAGATTGCGCAGGAGGCCGACCGCAAGGCGCACGACCGCCAGCGCGATTGGCAGGCTGAGGGGGCGACGCGGCACGGCGAGGAGGCGCGTTGAGCGCGCCCTGGCGCGGGCAGAGAAAACCGAAGGTTCTCACGGGGGCGAGCGAGAGGAGGAGAAGTGGCGCTTCTGCTTGAGGTCGAAGGGCTGACCGCGAAGGTCTCCGGGTACACTATCCTCGACAGTTTGGATTTCAGTCTCGAGGAGGGGGAGCTGCGCGTGCTCGTGGGTCCCAACGGCGCCGGCAAGACGACGCTCATGTCTATGATAAGCGGGCAGTTCAAGCCCTACGCCGGAGCCATCCGTTTCGCCGGCCAGAACATCACCGGATGGCCGCCGGACGCAGTCTTCCAGAGCGGCATCAGCCGC
Source organism: Deltaproteobacteria bacterium (assembly GCA_021794015.1). Classification (GTDB taxonomy): domain Bacteria; phylum Desulfobacterota; class Binatia; order Binatales; family Binataceae; genus JAJYRQ01. The sequence continues at coordinate 161,493 of JAJYRQ010000001.1, forward strand.
AAGTTCCAAGTACCAAACGTGTACGAGACGCTGTCGGTGTTTAACAACGTCATGGTCTCGCTGAAGGGCCGGCGCAAGGTATTCGCCACGCTGTTCCAGAAGCTTGGCGGCGAGGAGGCGGACCGCATCTGGGAAATCCTCGAATTCGTGGAGTTGGCCGACAAAGCTAACGAGTCGGCCGACACCCTGTCTCACGGAGAGCGGCAATGGCTCGAGCTTGGCATGCTTATCGCTTCCGACCCTAGGCTCTTGTTGCTCGACGAGCCGACCACCGGCATGACCGAGGACGACAAGCGCAAGACTGCCGAACTTATCCGCAGGATTGCCCAGAGCCACACGGTCCTGTTGGTCGAACACGACATGCACGTGGTCCGGCAAATCGCCAGGAAGGTGACCGTCCTCCATATGGGACGGCGGTTGGCCGAGGGCCCGCTCAGCGAGGTGATGAGCGATCCCATGGTACGTGAGGTCTATCTCGGAAAGGGCAAGTTCCAGTGAGCCTGCAGGTCAGCGCGATCGACACCTTCTACGGGACGAGCCATATCCTGCACGGCGTTTCGCTGGAGATTGGAGAGGGCGAGCTCCTTGCGGTGCTGGGGCGCAACGGCGCCGGCAAGACCACGTTGCTGCGCAGCATCACCGGCATTAACCCGCCGCGCCGGGGCCTGGTCCGCCTCGATGGGGTAGACCTTAAGCGCCTCAAGTCGCACGAGCGGACGCGGCTCGGAGTCAGCTACGTACCCCAGGGGCGCGAGATCATCCCCGACCTCACCGTGGCTGAGAACATCTATGTCGCGCTGCTAGGAAAAGGCCGCAAGCGCGGCAGGGTGCCCGACCTTGTTTTTGACTATTTCCCGGCACTGCGACCGCTCGTCGACCAAAAGGGAGGTACGCTCTCGGGCGGGCAGCAGCAGCAACTCGCCATCGCCCGGGCGCTCGTGCAGGAGCCCAAGTTCCTGCTCATGGACGAGCCGACGGAAGGGCTGCAGCCTTCGGTCGTTGAGGAAGTCGAGCTGATCATCAAGCGCATCCCAAGCGAGCGCAAGTGCGCCGTGCTGCTGGTCGAACAGAACCTCGATTTCGTGCGCGACATCGCCCAGCGTTTCGCCATCCTCGACACCGGCCGGATCGTCCGCGAGGGCGACGTCGCCGGGTTGACCAACGAAGTAGTCCAGCGTCACCTCTCGGTCTGAGTTCCAAGCGCTTGGAGTTAGACGCGGGCTGGCGAAGCCCCCGGATGCGGCCTAGTCGGAGGCGGCGGGGGCGGCGAAGCGGCGGTCGTACTCTTCGTGCAGCCGCCGCTCGGCCGCTTCAGCCTCGGCCTTGGTCCGGTACGGTCCCACGGAGAGGCGATACCAGGTTTCGCTGCCGACCGTCGCGGGCGTCAGGTGCGCTTCGAAGCCGAGGCCGACCAGGCGCTGATAGAGTTGCTTGGCGGCAGCGCGGTCCATCCGCTTGCCGATCCAGACGGTGTAGGGCTTGCGCCGCGCCTCGGCGTGCGTCGGGTGCGGCGCCGCGCCGCGCGACGCCACCGAGGAAGGCGCGCCGGCGCGGGCCCGCAGCGTCGCGGGAGCATGACGCTCGGGCTGAGGCGCTCGCGCCGCGACCGGCGCGGCCGAGGCCGCCCGGCTGGGTCGCGGGCCAGAGGCGGACGCCGAGCTCATCTCACCGGCTGCGGGTGGCGGGCCGAGAGCCGCGCGCGCGCTTTGAGGCCGCTGGCTGTTTGCTGGCGAGGAAATGGTTCCCCGGGGGCGTGACGCAGATTCGGTTGCCCGTTCCGGGCTGCGGCTGGGAGCGCCGGTCTCGCCCAAGGCGGGACCGGAGGGGCTGCTCGGCCGTAGCGCAACCGCCGGCGCCGCGGTCGGCACCGGCGGTAAACCTTCGCCACCGGGTGCGAGGCTGGTGCCGGCGCTCGCGCTGGGCGGCGGCTCAACGGTATAGGTGCTCGCCAGCCCGCCGGGTGGTTCTTCAACGCGGCCAAGCTGGTAGCCGGAGACCAGCCCGAGCATGAACACGGCGCCGGACAGCCCCGCGATGGCGAGCAGGATAAGCAGCCCGCCCCCTGGCCCAATTTCGAATCGCATCGCCTGCGCTTACATCCGCTCGGGCGCAGTTACGCCCAGAAGCTCAAGCCCGACGCGGATCGCTTCCTTCAGCAATTTTGCCACAACCAGCCGCATCCCCGACAGCGCCGGGTCCGGGCCGACGATGCGGTTGGTGGGCTTGTTGTAGTAACGGTGAAACTGGCCCGCCAGGTCGACCAGGTAAAACGGTATGCGGTGGGGCTCGAGAGTTTCCACCGCCTGCGCCACGACCTCCGGCAGCGCCAGGGCGACCTTCAGGATCTGAAGCTCTTCTTCCGACAAAAGACCGAAATCGGCCGAGCCCGGCTCTCGCAGCGGGGCGAGCTGCGCTTTTTCGGCCTCGCGGAAAATGCTTGCCAGCCGCGCGTGGGCGTACTGGACGTAAAAGACCGGGTTTTCCGGCGCCTGCCGCTTGGCCAGGTCGAGGTCGAAGTCCAGGTGGGTGTCGCTCTTGCGCGAAAGGAAGAAAAAGCGGGCAACGTCGGTCCCCACCTCGTCCAGCAGTTCGTCGAGCGTAACGTAGGTCGCCCGGCGCGTTGACATCTTCAGCTTTTGCCCCTTGCTGGTAAGGGTGACGAATTGGTAGATGACCGCCTTGATGGGCGCCGGGTTCCATCCCAGGCCGCGCAACGCGGCGAGCACCTCCTGATGCTGTGCGATATGGTCGGCGCCGAGGACGTCCACGATAAGATCGTAGCCGGCGCGCAGTTTCTGAATATGGTAGGCGATGTCGGGCGTGCGATAAGTCGGCTCGAACGCCGGGCCCGAGCGAACCAGCACCACGTCGCGCCCCAAGCCGACAGTGTCGCCCTTAAGCCACAGCGCGCCGTCGCGTTCGACTACGAGCTGGCGCTCGCGCAGCCCCTCCAGCACTTCGGCCACCTGTCCGCCCGCGAGAAGGTCGCTTTCGTTTACGTAGCGGTCGAAGCGGACACCGAGGCGCTGGCAGGTGCGTTTGATCTCGGCGAAAATCGCGCTCTCGGCTGCCTCGCGAAAGACTGAAGCGTCCGCCGAGCCGCTCGCCAGAGCGTCGCCGTGGCTGCCAACCAGCGCTCTGGCGATCTCGCGTATATACTCGCCCTGGTACCCGTCTTCCGGCAGCTCCGCCTGGTGGCCAAGCTCCTGCAGGTAACGGGCACGCACCGAGGCGCCCAGGAGCTTCATCTGCCGGCCGCCGTTGTTGAAGTAATACTCGCGCATCACGTTGTGGCCGGTTGCTTCGAACAGGCGCGCCAGCGTATCGCCGACAACCGCGTTGCGGCCGTGGCCAACGGTAAGCGGACCGGTCGGGTTGGCTGAGAGGAACTCGACCTGGACCTTTCTGCCGCCGCCAACCGACGGCTGGAAGTAAGCCTGGCCCGCCGCCAGCGCGCGGCGCATCTCCTCGTGCCAGAAGCCGGGCGCCATCCGGAAGTTGATGAAGCCGGGACCGGCGACCCAGACCCGCTCTACTTGCTCAGTTGGGACGATGTGCTGAACAATGACGGAGGCCAGCGCCGCCGGACTTTTGCCTTCGGCGCGCGCCAGCATCAGGGCGATGTTGGTGGCGGCGTCTCCATGCGCCGGGTCGGCGGGCCTCTCGACCACGGGCGCAAAAGCGGCCGCCTGGGCAAGCTTGCCGGCTACATGCGCCCGTTCAAGAGCGTCGGCGACCAGCGAAGCGATCAGCGTTTTCACGGCCAAACCATGCTGCCAGATGGCGCGCCGGTTGAGTAGTGGGGCGACGGCGGCCGACGCCGCGACAACCGGCGTACGCTTGCGCCGGATGCCGTCGGCGCAGCGCCGTCTCGGTCGCCGGCGTGCCGGCCGGTCAGCGCCAACTCGGCTATGGCGCCGAGATTCGGGCTAGCGCGTCGCAGCGAAGGCGTGGGCGGCCTCGCGCAGCTTGAACTTCTGTATCTTGCCGCTCGGCGTGCGCGGGAGCTGTTCCAGCACTTCGAGCCGTTCCGGGAAGTAGTGGCGCGCCATGTGCCGCTCTTCCAGAAAACGCGTCAGCTCTTCGAAGGTAAGCTCTTTGCCAGGGCGCAACGTCACAAAGGCGCAGGCGCGCTCACCCAGCCGCGCATCGGGCATCGCCACGACCGCCGCGTCCTGAATCGCCGGATGCTGGTAAAGGAGGTTCTCGACTTCGACCACAGGGATGTTCTCGCCGCCGCGAATGATGATGTCCTTGCTGCGGCCGGTGATGCGGATGTAGCCGTCGGCGTCGATGCGGGCGAGATCCCCGGTGTCGAACCATCCCTGCGCGTCGCGGTTGTCCAGGTCGGGCCGCTTGAGGTAGCCGAGAAAGTCGCAGGCACCCCGCTCCTGCAGCCGGCCTTCGACTCCGGCCGGCAGGACGTTGCCGCTTTCGTCGACTACGCGCACCTCCGAGCCGGCAAGCGGCTTGCCGTCGGTGTTGATGGTCTTCTCGGGCGGGTCAAGCGGTCGGGTGGTAGTCACGGCGCCGTTTTCGGTCATTCCCCAGGCGCTGATAACTTTGACGCCGAGCCGGGAGCTGGCGCGCTCGACCAGGGCGCGCGGGATCGGCGCCCCGGCGGTAAGGAAGATAGCAAGCGGCTTGACGTCGTAGCGCTCGACCGCCGGCGAGTCCGCCAGGTCCATCAGAAAGGGCGTGGCAGCCATGGTGAAAGTTACCCCTTCATCCTGGATGAGCTGGGCGGCCTGTTCCGCCGACCAGACGTCCTGGAGCACCGCCCGAGCGCCCAGAAAGACGGGCATCGCCAGCCCGTACAGGAAGCCGGTCTGATGGGCCATGGGCGAGGCCATCAGGATAACGTCTCTTTGCGACAGGCCGAGGCGGCGGGCAAACGGCCGCAGGGCGGCCAGCAGGGTGTTCGGCGAGTGGAGCACGCCCTTGGGCTCGCCGGTGGTCCCCGACGTATAGAGCAATTCGGTCGGCGCGTTGGGATCGGGCCGGCGCTCGCGCAGGATTGCCTCGGCGCCGGGCTCGTCCTCAAAGCGGCGAGCAAGCATCGCGGCGGCAAACGAATCTTCTCCCTCGCCGCCCACGACCAGGACCCGCTTAAGCTTGGGCAAGCCGGCCCGCACCTCGGCAGCCATCGCCGGGTAGTCGAACCCCCGGAAAAGGCGCGGCACGACCATCATCACGCTTTCGGCGAAGCTGAGCATGTAGGAGAGCTCGCGCTGGCGGAAGATCGGCATGATGGGGTTCAGCACCACACCGATCCGGGCGCATCCGAGGTAGAGCGCCACCATCTCCCACCAGTTGGGAAGCTGGCACGAGACGATATCGCCCGGCGCAACGCCTTGCGCGACCAGGCTCAGGGCGACCCGCTCCGAGAGCCGCTTCAACTGCCGGTAGGAGAGCGTGGTCTGCTGGCCGAGCGTGCTGTTGAGCGCCGTGAGAGCTGCCTGATCCGGCTTTAGGCGCGCCGCTTCGTCCAGGTAATCGACCACCAGGCGCCGGCCCCAAAGGCCCGCCCGCGTCATTTCTTCAACGCGCTTGTCGAACGCCGATGAGCTTGCCGCCATGGGATGCATCCCTGCCTGCTGTTGAGCTAACGCCGCGGCCGGCGGCGCGCGCGAATTGTAGCATCGGCGCGGCGTGCGCGGCAAACCGCGGCGACGGCGGCCGCGATCCCAGGGCTCGGCCGATATGGGCGCGCTGCGGTCGCCAAAGCCGGCCGGCAGATTGGTCGAGGTTCTGCCGGCAAGCGCGGGCCGGCTCGCCGTGCGCTCGTTTTGCCGGGGGCGCCCGGGACAGATCGTCCGGGTGGCGCGGCCTCTGGCGCTAAGCGGCCTTGGGGAGCGGCTTCTTGCTCTTGAGCGCGCGAACCTCTTCGCGGAAGCGCTCCACGTTGGCCAGCTTGACCGCTTCGTAGCCGCGGATTATATCCGGCAGCGCGGCAAGCTTGACGGCGCGCTCGTGACTGGCCGGCGTGAGGGTTGCCAACTCCTGCTCGATGAGGCTTCGGTACTCCTGGACAAGGTTTCTTTCCAGCCGCCGGATTCGGCTGTAGGCGAAAATGTCCAACGGCGTGCCGCGCACGCGGCGCACCGCGGCAAGCAGGCGAAAGACCAGCTTGAACCACGGGCCGAAGCAGACCTTTTTCTCGAAGCCGAGCGCCCGCAAAAGCGGGGGATGAAGATGATATTCGACCCGCACGCCGCCGGGATACCGCTCGGCAAGATGCTCTTCGAGGTCGTTCTTGAGATGGAGCCTTGCAACCTCGTACTCGTCCTTGTACGCCATCAGCTTGAAGAGATAGCGGGCGACGTTCTCGGCAAGCTCGCTCCGGCCCGGCAGCGCGGCCTGCTCCGCTTCGCGCACGCGCCGCACGAAGTCGGCGTACTGGCGGGCGTAGCCGGCGCTCTGGTAGGCGATGAGTTCCGGCATACGGAGTTCCAGCAGGCGGCTGAGCTCGCCCTCGGCGCCGGTTAGATCGACAAGCGCCCGCGCCTGATCGGTGAGCGCCGGGATAGTGAGATCGGCGCCGAGCCTCGGCTTTCGCACGGTCGCGGCCCAGGCCGGGTCGGCCACCGCCAGGCGGCCGGCGCGAAAGGCCTGCAGGTTCATCTTGACGGCGACGCCGTTGAGCGTGATCGCGCGCTCGATCGACTGGTGGTCCAGCGGCAGGGTCCCGGCCTGGTAGGCTGCGCCGAGCAGGATCATGTTGGCCGCCATGTGGTCGTCAAACAATGCCTCGGCCATGGCTATCGCGTCCAGGTAGACGTTGTCCTGGCGGCGGGTGAAGCTGTCGATCGCGCCGGCCAGCGTGGGCAAAGCCGGAAACTCGACGCTGGTCGAACGCACCATCGCGCCGGTGGGCACCCGGCTGGTCGAGACGACGGCGATGGTACGGTCGGGCCGCGCCTGGGCGAGGCTTTGCGCGCTGGCGGCGGTTAGAATGTCGAAGGCCAGGTAGGTGTCCGCGCTGCCGGCGCTAATCTTGTTCGAGACTTCCTCGCCGGGAGACAGCAACTTCAAGTGCGAAGCCACCGGGCCGCCTTTTTGGCTGAGCCCGGTTTGGTCAAGCCCCTCGACCTTGCGCCCTTCCAAAAGGCAGGCGGTGCCTAGAATCTGGTTGATGGTTACGACCCCCGTGCCGCCGATTCCCATCATGAAGATGCGGGCGTTTTGCGGCACCTTGACCGACGGCTGGGGCGGCTCACGCTGCGGCAAAGGCGTCAACTCTTTGGGAGTGCGCGCGGCCGGGGCGAGCGCCGGCGTGACGGTGACGAACGACGGGCAATCGCCCAGCAGGCACGAATAGTCGCGATTGCAGGAGCTTTGATGAATCTGGGTCTTGCGGCCGAATTCGGTGTCTACCGGGAAGACCGACAGGCAATTGCTCTTGGCGCCGCAGTCGCCGCATCCTTCGCAGACGGCTTCGTTGATGTAGACGCGCTGGGCGGGCTCGGGCAGTTGCCCGCGCTTGCGCAGTCGGCGTTTTTCGGCGGCGCAGCGCTGATCGAAGATGAGCACGGTAACGCCCGGGAGGCGGCGCAGTGCGAGTTGTGCCTCTTCCAGTCGGTCGCGTTCCCAGACCTCGGCATTGGAGGCCCAGTGAGCGCCCCTGGGATAGCCCTTGGGCTCTTCGGCCAGCACCAGCGTCCGTTTCACTCCCTCGGACTGCAGCCATCGGGTGAGCTCGGGCACCGCCAGCGCGCCGTCGGCCGGCTGACCGCCGGTCATTGCGACCGCGCGGTTGTAGAGCAGCTTGAAGGTGATGTTGGTGCCGGCGGCGACCGCCTGGCGCACGGCCATCGAGCCGGAATGGAAGAAGGTGCCGTCGCCGATGTTCTGGAACATGTGCGGCGTCTCGGTGAAGGGCGCCATGCCGATCCACTGGGCGCCCTCGCCGCCCATCTGGGTGATGCCGACCGTGTTGGGTCTGAGCCCGAGCGCCATCGCGTGGCATCCGATGCCGGCGCCGGCCATCGAGCCTTCGGGGACGACGGTGGAGCGGTTGTGGGGGCAGCCGGAGCAGAAGTAGGGCTGGCGGGCCGCCGCCATGACGGCCGGCTGGCGGCGCTCCTGCGCTTCGAGCAAGGAGAGCCGCGCGGCGATGCCATCGAAACGGATGCGGCGCAGAAGGCGCGGCGCCAGCAGCCGCGCGATCTGGTCGGCGTCGAGCTCGGCGTTAGCGGGCACCAGGGGACGTTCCTGCTCGTCGGTCTTGCCGACGATGCGCGGTCGCTCGGCCTGGTTGTAAAGGATGGCGCGGATGAAAAGCTCGACGAAAGCGCGCTTTTCCTCGACCACCACGATTTCCTCGAGGCCGCGGGCAAATTCGCGCACCGTCGAGGCTTCCATCGGAAACAGCATCCCGACCCGCATCAGCCGAATCCCGAGGCGCCCAAGCGCGGCGTCGTCAAGGCCCATCTCGCCGAGCGCCTCGCGCAGGTCGTAGTAGGTCTTGCCGGGCGCGACGATCCCCAGCCACGCCTCGTGGGTCGGCACCGTGACGCGGTTGAGCCGGTTGGCCGCGGCGAAGGCGCGCGCGGCCTCCAGCCGGCCGTAATGGATGTCGCGCTCCATCTCCAGGCTAAAGGGCGGGAGCAGCGTAGGATTCGCCCGGTGTTCCCACGGACGGCCTTCGTAGACGAAATGCGGATCGACAGGGATCACCCGGCGGGGAGAGACCTCGGCGCTGCCCACCGCGTCGGCCACGTTGGTCACCACCTTGAAGCCGACCCACAGCCCCGCGTAGCGCGACAACTCGAAGCCGAGCCTGCCCAGGTCGAGCACCTCCTGGACCGTACCGGGAAAGAGCACCGGGAAGAAGGCGTCGTAGAAGGAGACCTCCGTATGGGTTGGCAGGGTCGAGGATTTGGAAAACGGGTCGTCCCCGCCGAGCGCCAGGACCCCTCCGTAGCGGCCCACCCCCGCGTAGTTGGCGTGCTTGAAGGCGTCGCCGCTGCGGTCCACGCCGGGTCCTTTCCCGTACCACATCCCCAGCACGCCGTCGTACTTGGCTTTGGGGAAAAGGTGCGCCATCTGGCTGCCGAAAATCGCGGTCGCGGCCAGGTCCTCGTTCACCCCGGGCATGAAGACGATCTGATGGCGGCCCAAAAGCGGCCGGTTGCGCTCAAGCAGCATGTCGAATCCGCCCAGTGGCGAGCCGCGGTAGCCGGTTATCAAGGTCGCTGTGTTCAGGCCGGCGCGCCGGTCGGCTCGGTGCTGATCCATGGGAAGACGCACCAGCGCCTGGGTTCCGGAAAGAAAGACGGTCCCTTCCTCGACGAGATATTTGTCATCGAGGGAGAAGCTTTCTGCCGTTGTCATGGCCTTGGGTCCTTATGAAGTCTGACGTTGGCTGGGTGCCTGTCAGACCATCCTTGGGCGGTGCGCGACGCAGACCGCGCGCAGGGTTGGGTCGGCGAATTAGCCTTGGTATCCCCTTGCTGCGCTTTTGAAGTCGGCGCTGCCACCTCTTTTGCCTTCTTCTTACCAGTTTATGGGAGGCGCAAGCGTTTAGGGAGTCTCCCGCCGGCTCGCTTGAGTGCGGCGGCCTGGCCCGGCTTGGTCTTTGGAGGCCTTGGCGGGGGAGGCCCGGCGAGCGTTTCTATCGGCGGGCGGTTTTGAGCTATGCTACGGTGCGCGCACAAAGGCGGGTCAGTGAGTTCAGGGGGGAAACAAGGAGGTGCCACGGTGGACGGCTCAGCGTCGCTTTCGGATTTGAAGGTCGTCGAGTACGCGCAAATGGTGTCAGGGCCGATGTGCGGGAAGCTGTTTGCCGACATGGGGGCCGAAGTAATCAAGGTGGAACCGCCCGGCGCGGGGGACGAGGCCCGCTGCCATCCGCCTTTTGCGGGCGACCAACCTCATCCGGAGAAGAGCGGGCTCTTTCTTTACCTGAACACCAGCAAGAAGAGCATCACCCTGGACCCGACAACGCCCACGGGCGCAATACTCTTCAAGCGCTTGGTCGAGCAGGCTGACATCGTAATCGAAAACCAGCCGCCCGGGTTCATGGAGCGGATTGGTCTCGGCTACGAGGTGCTGCGCGCGCTCAATCCGGGCCTCATCCTTGCCTCGGTGAGCCCGTTCGGCCAGAGCGGGCCTTACCGCGACTGGAAGGGCTGCGACCTGGTCGAGTGGGCGATGAGCCTGACCGGTTATAACACGCCCACGCTGGTGGTTGACCCGGAGAAGGAAAATCCGCTGCGGGCGCCGGGACGCGCGGCTGATATGATCGGAGCGACCACGGCTGCGGCTGGCGCGATGTTCGCGCTTTTCCACCGTGAGGCGACCGGCGAAGGCCAGTGGATCGACGCTCCCTGCTGGCAGGCGGTCACCAACACCGCGAAAATCGAGATGGCGATCTACAGCTATGCCGGCATGCCCTTTAGCCGGCTGCGGGCCAGCGCGCCAGCCGGGCTGGAGCCGTCGCGATGCCGCGACGGCTACGTTTACGTGCTGTGGGTGGTGGACGCGCATTTCGAGGCCCTCAAAGAGCTGCTCGGGCATCCGCCGGCGCTCGCGGCGGACATCTTCAAGGATGCCGGTTCGCGCTCGCAAAACGACGACATCGTGCGCCACATCATTCAGCAGGAGCTGGCCAAGTACGACATGGAGCATCTGGTGCGCGAGGGACAGAAGCTTGGCCTTCCCATCGGGCCGGTTCACACGGTGGCGCAGGCGGCCGAGAATCCGCATCTGGAGGCGCGCGAAGCGTTCGTTGCGATCGACCATCCGGTGGCCGGCCGTTTCCGATATCCGCGCGCGCTGGTGCGGATGACGGCCACCGAGCCGGCGCCGCGCCGCGCTCCGATGCTGGGCGAGCACAACGCTGAAATTTTTCTCGGACGCCTGGGCTGCTCGGCTGAAGAGTTGACCGCCATGCGCACGGCGGGAATCGTCTGAAAACGGGAGGTCATAGCCGATGGGACGTCTTCCGCTTGAAGGTCTGAGGGTCGCTGACTTTAGTTGGATCATCAACGGGCCGCAAGTCGCGCAGTGGCTTGGCACGATGGGTGCCGAGGTGATTAAGGTCGAGTCGCAGGTCTACCCCGACCTGACGCGTCTTTTCCCCAACTGCATGGCTGACCGCGTGCGCGGGCCGAACCGCTCCGGTTTCTTTCACCTGCTCAACTACGGCAAGAAGGCGATCACGCTTAACCTGTCCAAGCCGCGCGGGCGCGAGCTTGCCTACGAGCTTATTCGCTACAGTGACGTGGTGATTGAATGCTATCCGGCGCCGACCGCGCGTAAGCTGGGGCTTACCTACGAACAGGTCCGCGCTGCCCGGCAAGATATCGTCATGGTGTCTGTCTCGCTGCTCGGCAAGACGGGACTGGAGCCGGCCGAATGGGTGGGCTGGGGTCCGATGGCCGCCTCTTTTGTGGGGATGTTTGACGCGCAGGGCTACCCCGGCGGTCCGCCGCGGCAGACCGGAGGCACCTGGCCCGACTACGCGGTCGGCACCGCCGTGGTGTTTCATGTTCTGGCCGCGCTGCGCCATCGCAAGCGCACCGGCGAGGGTCAGTGGATCGACGCTTCGATGGGCGAAACGGTGCTGGGCCAGATGCCCGAATGGTGCATGGATTACTTCATGAACGGACGCGACCGGCGCCAGTGGGGCAACCGCGACGACGTGATGGCCCCGCATAACACTTATCCCTGCGCCGGCGAGGACAAGTGGATCGCCATCGCGGTGCGCGACCAGGCCGAGTGGGAGGCGCTTTGCCGCGCCATGGGAGCGCCTGAGTGGACGCGTGATACCCAGTTCGCCGACCAGGTGAGCCGCTGGAAAAATCGCAACCAGCTCGACGAACGCATCGGACAATGGACCAGAGCTCACGACCATCTTGTGCTTGCCGCAACGCTCCAGCGCGCCGGCGTGGCCGCCGGCGCCGTTCTGGACAGCGTCGAGCTGCATCAGGACCGCCAGCTCTGGGAGTGGGGCTACTGGTGGGAACTCAACCATCATGAAGCCGGCAAACGAGTACTGCCGGGGATGCCGGTCAAGCTGAGCAACGTACCGCAACTGAACCTGAGCCCGCCGCCCGACATGGGTCAGCATAACAAGGAAATTTTCGGCGGCCTTCTGGGGCTGTCGGAGGAGGAGATTCGCCGGCTCACGGAGGAAAACGTGCTTTACTGACGCGTTCGGGCCAAGGGGAAAACGCTGCACCACGCGGCGCACTCCGATGCGGGCAGCACTGCACTCCACCAGCCGGGGAGGTCAAGCCAGCGCCGGCGGCGCGGAGCCCGGTTGTGTCGGTTGCCCGAGTCTTGCTAGAGGTTTGATAACCCTGCGGGAAGCGGCCTTTTTCAAAAGCAGGCGCCCGGGCTGAAAGCAAGGACGATGTATGCCGGCCTTGAGTCGATTGTTTGCAAGACCTGTGACTACGAGCGTTAGCTTAGCTGGGTGCCTTCTTGTCTGCAGTCTTCTTTTCTTTGCGAGGCAGGCGCGCGCCCAGCAATTTTACCCGCAAAACGCCCCTGTCCCTCCCGGACAGTACATGACGCAGGCAACGCCCGGCCAGGGGCAGGGAGGACAGCCTCCCGGCGCGATGCCAACCCCTCCGGGCCCGGGAATGAACTTGCCGGGGGCGGGCGGGCCTATGGGAGCGCCGGGCTACCTGGGAGGACCGCAATGGTTGTGTGCCGGAGAGCCGGCGCCGCCGGGGCAGGTCATCACGGCCACGGGCCCGGGCATAAGCTGCGCAGGTGTCTGCAACGGGCGCTACGCCGAGCCTTTGCGGCTGCAGATGGTCATCTGCCAGGGGCAGCCCATTCCAGAAGGTTATGAAGTCGTGGAAGAGGTCAGCTCGGCACGCTGTGACTGTGTGGCCTCGGCCGACAACGCCTTGGTCATAAGGCTCAAGCCGTCGCTCCAGAGCCGCTATCCCGGATTCCCGATAGGACCGAGCGTCGGGACCCAGGAGTGGAACCAGGCGCAATAGGCGTATGATGAGTTTGATGCCACTGCAGGCGGCGCGTCAGTACAGGCTTGGCGCGAAGGACGGCCCGCGCAACGCGGCGTGGCGGCCGCGGCCAACAATTTTGCTCGCGTTTGTCTGTTTCGGCCTGGCCTGCATGGTTGCGGCAACGGCCGGCGCGCAGGTCGGCTCGATGGTGCCGGCAGAGTCGGGAGCGGCCGACCAGGGGCTGTTCAGCGGCTTTGACCTTGGAGACACCGGGCAGGTGAGTCCTGACGGGAGTCAGCCGTCGCTCGGAGCCGGCTCGGGCGCGCCGACGATTGAGTCAGACATCCAGCAACTCGGAATCTCGCCGACTGAGCTTGCGCAACTGAAAACCCAGCTTGCCAGGGGGCAGGTCTCGAGTAGCGAGATCGAGCGGCTGTGCGCACGGATGGCAGCGCACGGGCTGGCACCGGAAAAAGTCATGGCCCTGGCGCAGGCGTTCGGTCTGGGCGAGAGCCAGGCGGGAGAGCTCCAGTCCTGCGTCCAGTCGGCAGAAGAAGGAACGAAAACGCTGCGTCGGCCGAACCAGCCGTTTCTCGGTGGCCAGCAGCCCGGGCTCACCACGCGCCAGCGGCCGCGCAAGCCGTCGGCCATCGAGCGCAGCTTTTCGCAACTGGCCTATCCGTACCGCAACGTTGAGAACCCCACGCCGCGCCGGCTGCGCCAGTTCGGCTATTCGCTGTTTTCCTCGCAGGTGTCGACCTTTGCTCCCGTCTGGAACGTGCCGGTGGGCGATGATTACGTCTTGGGCCCCGGCGACGAGTTGAACGTGATGCTTTGGGGGCGGGTCAACCGGACTCTGCGCTTGATGGTCCAGCGCGACGGCACGGTGCTGCTGCCCCAGGTCGGACCTGAGCAGGTGGTCGGACTCACCTTCGGCCAGGCCCGCCGCCTGATCGAAAGCCACATGGGCCAGATAACCGGGGTGCAAGTCGCCGTTACAATGGGGCGGCTCAGAACCATCCAGGTGTTCGTGGTGGGCGAGGTGCGCCAACCCGGCGCCTACACGGTGAGCGCGCTTTCGCGGGTCTCCAATGCGCTGGTGGCGGCGGGCGGCGTGAGTCGGGTGGGCAGCTTGCGCCGCATCGAGCTGCGCCGCCACGGCCAGGTCGTATCGCGGATCGACCTTTACCAGCTTCTGCTGCACGGCGACAACTCATCCGATCTGCGGCTGGAGCCGCAGGACGTGATTTTCGTGCCGGTCATCGGCAAGGTCGCGGCCGTGGCCGGAGATGCCAAACGCCCGGCGATTTACGAGCTTGCCTCGGATGGGACCACGCTGGCCGGGTTGCTGGCGATGGCCGGCGGCGTCACACCCTTCGGCTACAGCCATCGCGTTCAGGTCCAACGCGTGCAGAACCATCAGCGGATAATCGTCCTCGATCTGAACGCGACGCGACTGGGACGCGAGCGCTTCCAAATCCAGGACGGAGACCTGGTGAAGGTCTATCCGATACTGCCAGACCAGCAAAACGTGGTGGAGCTCAAGGGCAACGTCAAGCGGCCGGGCCAGTACCAGTGGTTTGCCGGGATGCGGGTGAGCGATCTGCTGCGCGAAGGCGAGGGCGTGGCGCGCAACACGTTCTTTGGCTATGCCCTTATCCGCCGCCGGCAAGGACCGGAAAAGCAGGTGCATTTCGTCCCTGTCGACCTTCGCACGGCGCTGGACGGGCGGTCCGCCGGCGCGGCCGACCTTGCGCTGCTTGCGGGCGACGAGCTGACGGTCTTTAGCCTTGGGGACCTCAAGGAATTCCCCACGGTCCGAGTGCGCGGCGAAGTACGCAATCCCGGCCTTTATCCGCTTTCCCCGGGGATGCGGGTGAGCGACCTTATCTATAAGGCCGGCGGCCTCAAGTACGACGCCTACCGCCGAGAGGCGGAGTTGGCGCGTACTCGGGTGGTAAACGGCTCCAGGACAGCCCGGGTGAGCATGAAGGTCAATCTTGCCCGCGCGCTGCAACATGCGCCCGGCGAGAACATGACGCTGGAGCGCAACGACGTGCTCTACGTCAGGCAAGTGGCGGATTGGAGCCTGCCGGGCGTCGTGCTGGTGCGCGGCGAGGTTCTGCGGCCTGGGCCGTATAATATTCGGGAAAATGAGCGGCTTTCCTCATTGCTGGAGCGCTGCGGCGGCTTCTTGTCCGACGCTTATTTGCCCGCGGCGGTCTTCATGCGCGAGGCGGTGCGCCGCGCGGAACGCGCGCGGCTGCGCCAAACCCGCCTCCAGATGCAGCAGGAGGTTGCCTCCCTCCAGCTTCAGCCGGTTGACCCAGGCCAGAAACAGAGCACGCAAGCCGAGGTACAGGGACTGGAGCAGGCCATTGCCGCCTCCGAGACGAGCGCGGCGCTGGGCCGGGTTGTAATCCATCTGCGGCCACCCGCGGAGCTTGAAGGCACTCCCGACGATATCCTTCTGCAGGACCACGATATGCTGGTCGTGCCGATGAAGCCTGCCTCGGTCAATGTGCTCGGTCAGGTCTATAATCCGACCGCCTTCATCTATCTTCCCGGGCTCACGCTTCGAGATTATCTGGCGAAGGCCGGCGGGCCTACCGGGATGGCCAACAAGGACGAAATCATGCTCATAAAGGCGGACGGGTCCGTGGTGACCGACCAGGGGCTGCGCGAGACCGGCAAGGGCGCGCTGTTCCCGCTTCTCCCGGTACTTTCCGGCGGCCTCATGGAAACCCGGCTTGAGCCGGGCGACACTATTTACGTTCCCGAGCAGCTTAAGTACATAAGCGACCTGCAGTACGCCACCCAGATCACCACGGTGATTGCCAACAGCGTGATGTCGTTGGCGGTGATCGGCATCATGGGCGCTACGCTCTAACGAAAGAGCGCAATCATGCGCGAGCGATTAGCCGGATGGCGCGCGTAGCCGGTTGGGCGACAGGAGCCCGGCCGGTCTCGCCCTCCGGCCGCGCGCGCCGGACAATCCGCCGAGGCGGCGCCCGCCCTGGGGCCCGCAGGCGGCTTCGGGGCGCTCTCCTGCTTGCGGCTATCGGGCCGCTTGCCTTGCTACTGGCCGGCGCGCCGCCCGGCCCGGCGCTTGCCCAGTCGGCTGGCGGCGGCTCGCTCTACGGCGTAGTCGGCGCGATGTACGGGATAGACCCTTGGCTGCTAAGAGCCATTGCGGCGACCGAGTCGAATGGTGATCCGGAGGCGGTTTCGCGCGCCGGGGCGCTTGGCCTGATGCAGCTTATGCCCGAGACGGCACGCCGCTTTGGAGTGACAGCCCCGTTCGACCCGCTGGACAGCCTTTTGGGCGCGGCGCGCTATCTGAGATGGCTCAGCGACGCTGGAATCGGCGGCGACAAGTCTCTGGAACTGGCGCAGGTCCTGGCGGCGTACAACGCGGGCGAGCAGGCGGTGCGCCGCTACCGCGGCATCCCGCCCTATTCGGAGACGCGCCGCTACGTGAGGCGCGTGCTTTTGGCTTATGGTGTGCGCGATGGCGGTCTCGCTGCGGCGCCGGCGCAGCGTCGCCGGGGGGGGGGGGCTTCGACGACGCGGCCGGGAAGTCCCGATCGGGCGCTGCTCGCGCAGCTAGCGGCGCTGCGGCGCGCGCGGGCGCAGGCAGCCCAGCTATGCGGTGCGCCGGCTGTGGTCGGGCGTTAGCGCCTAGCGCAAGCGCGAGCGCCGATTGCCGCGTCTGCGGGCTCAGGGCGCGCCAGTGCGCTCAGCTCCCCCGAGCAGCAGCGGCTCCGCGTTTTGCGCGCGTCGCTGGGGCGGCCGGGTAGACCGACGAGAGCATCTGGGCCAGCGCCTTGAGATTCCCCACCGGAAGAGGCAGCTCGGGAAGCGCAAAGACGGCGATGCCCGGTCCAAGCGCGCGGGCAAATTCCTTCAGGCGGTCCAGTTCCCTGCGCTCCTGGCGGCTGAACGCTTCGAGATAGTGCGTCAAGGCCTCCAGGCCTGGGCTGCGGCCAAGCGCGGAGCTTACCAACCGGCGCAGGCGGGCGGCTCCAAAGCCTTGGACAAAGCCCGGTTCATCGCCTGTCGCTGCGGCTAAGGCCCGCGCAGTGCCGAGGTCGCCAATGCGGTTGACCACGACCGCGCCGACGCGCAGGCCGCGCTGGCGCGCGCTGGCGCACAAGACGCGGGTCTGGCGCAGCGTGGCCTCGTTCGGTTGCGTCACCAGAACCAGCCGCAGCGCGTCGGAGCGCAAAAGCGCCTGGGTCTTGCGCAAGAGCGCCGCAATCGACTCGCTTGCGCCCGACAGCGCGGCAAAGAAATCGGCGACTGCGCCGAGCACTTTGGTGCCGGCGAACCGCTCCAGCTCGCCGGCCACAAAACGCGCCGCCTTGGCGGCCAGGCCCGGTACGCCGGCGCGCCGCGGGCTGGCTGAAGTAAACAGCCAGCGCGCCGTCGTGGAATCGAACAGCCGAAGCAGGCGCGCGGGGGCGTCGATCAGCTCGAGCGCGTCGGCCGCCGGGGGAGTATCCACGACCGCCAGATCGAAGCGCCGCGAGGCGTAAAGGTCGTAGAGGATGGCGAACGCAGCGCACGCCTCGGCGCCGGCGAAGCGGCCGGAAAGTCCCTGGTAGAAACTGTTGTTAAGAATACGGCGCCGGACGGCGACGTCGCTCACGTAGCGCTCAAGCATCGCGTCCCACGCCTGACGCGCGTCGAACGCCATGGCAAAAAGCCGGCCGCCGGGGCCGATTCCGGCGCGTGCCAGGCGGCGTGGATCGAGTCGCGTCGGCGCCGGGCTCAGCGGGCCTAGACCGAGCGCGTCGCGCAGCCGGCGCGCAGGATCCACCGTCAGAACAAGAGTGCTGAGCTGCGCGGCCGCGCCCGCCAGACCCAGCGCCGCTGCCACAGTGGTTTTACCGACGCCGCCGGGGCCCATCACCACCAGTGCGGCGCCGGGCTCAAGCAGCGCGCTTAGCGTGGTCGGTTTCATCGTACGGGCCGCCCTGCGGGCCCGGGCTCGGGCCTAGGGGCGCTCGGCCCGGACGGCGCCGCCGGGCTTAAGCTGACTCTCGGCGCGCGCGGCTTGCAGGTAGGCTTCAACTTCAACCCGCTCCCGGTCTACCAAACGCTCAACGGCGCGGCGCAGGGCCGGGTCGGCGAGGTAGTGGGCGCTGTCCGTGAGCACCGGGTCAAAGCCGCGCAGCCATTTGTACTCGCCGCCGGCGCCGGGTTCAAAACGCGCCAAGCGGTTGGCGATGCAGTGCTCGATAGCGGCATAGTAGCAGACGTTGAAGTGCAGGTGCTTAAGTTGCTCGCGGCATCCCCAGTAGCGCCCATAGAAGACCCCGGCCTTTTCCAGGTTGAAGGTGCCGGCGATCGGGCGGCCTTCGCGGTATGCCAGGATGAGACGCACCTGACGGCCGAAACCTTCGTGCAGCAGGCGAAAGAAGGAGCGCGTGAGGTAGCGCCGCTCCCAAGAGAATTTTCCCACGGTGTCGGCGTAGAATTCGAAGGCGAGGTCGAACATGGCGCGCGCCACTTCGTCGCCCCGATGGACCCGGATGGAAACCCCCTGTTTCTCCAATTCGGCCCGTTCGTGGCGAATTGCGTAGCGGCGCTTGTGCCGCAGCTTGGCCAGGTAATCGTCGAAGCAGCGAAAGGCGTCGTTTTTCCAGTGGTACTGGTAGCCGGCTCGGCGCAGGAAGCCCAGCCGCTGCAACCCGTCGGCCTCGGCGCTGGCGCAAAAGTTCACGTGCACCGAGGAGAGGCCGTTGTCGGCGCATAGCGAGACCAGCGCCCGGCCCAGCAGTTCGAGGACGCAAGCCGGGTCGACGTCCGGCGCACTCAAAAAGCGCCGGCCCGTATGCGGCGTGAACGGCACCCCAACGACCAGCTTGGGATAGTACGCCAGACCCGCGCGGCCCGCGGCGTCGGCCCAGGCTTGGTCGAAAACAAACTCGCCCATGCTGTGGGTCTTGAGGTAGAGCGGGCAGGCGCCCGCCAGGCGGTCGCCCTCGCCCCGGACGACCACCAGATGAAGCGGCAGCCAGCCGGTTCGCGCACAGGCGCTGCTCGAGTGCTCAAGGGCATAAAGCCAATCCCATTCCAGGAAGGGCGAGTCGTCGGGACGCAGAAGGCGGTTCCAGGACTGCCGGGGAATCCGATCGATCCCCCGTACGACAGCCGCCTTCAGCGGCGGGGCGCTGGCGCGCCGTTTGCGCGGGGCTGAAGCATCTGCCGCCACGTGCCAAAGCTTAGACCACCAAGGGAGGAAGGCAAAGAGTGGCGCTGGCAGACGTGGCTTTTTTGCGACGCGCCTCAATCTGCTATTTTGGAAGGGAGGCAGGCTGCGGGTCATGGCCAAGGAAATTCACCCAGGCGTGGGAACAGGGCCGGAACAGCACGCGGGCGATCTCGAGCCGGGCCTCGGCCTGCTTAGCCGCCGGCGGGTGCAGCCGCGGGCGAGGAGCAGGCGCCCGCCGCTTTTCAAGGTAATTCTCCTCAACGACGACTACACGCCGATGGAGTTCGTGGTCGAGGTGCTCAAGAGCGTTTTTGACAAGCCGCTCGCCGAGGCAACACGGATAATGCTCCTGGTCCATCGCCGCGGCTCGGGGCTGGCGGGTGTCTATCCCCATGAGATTGCCGAGATGAAGGTGCGTACCGTCGAGGAGTTGGCGCGCAGGTGCGAGTACCCGCTCAAGTGCACCATGGAGAAAGGCTGACCGGCTGCGGGCGCCGGGCGCGTCCGAGCGCCGGCGGTCCCCTAGGCTGAAGAGAAAGGGATAACACCGTGCCGCCGTCGGGCGTGATGTTAAGCCGCGAATTACAGCTTACGCTGCAGCTCGCAATGAGCGAGGCGCAGCGCCGCCGCCACGAGTACGTCTGTCTGGAGCACGTGCTTTACGCGATGCTCCAGGACAGCGCCGCTAGCGGCATCCTGCGCCACTGCGGAGCCGACCTTGGTTCCCTGCGCCGAAAGCTTCTGCGCTTCATGGAAGAGGCGATGCCGGAGGTGGCCGGTGCCGGCGAGCTGGCGCCCCGCTACACGCTCGGCGTGCAGCGCGTTCTCCAGCGGGCGGCCCTCCACGTCCAGTCCTCAGGGCGCCAGGAGATTACCGCCGGCAGCGTCTTGGTCGCGATGTTCCACGAGCAGGAGTCGGCGGCCGTCCATTTCCTGCGTGAGGAGGGCGTCGAGCGCTTCGACGTGCTCAACTATGTCTCGCACGGAGTGTCGAAAATCGGTGCCGACCGCGACGCTGACGGCGCCGAGGAAGACCGGAGCGAACAGTCGGATGAGGCCGACAAGCGGCTGTCGCCGGCCAGGGCGCTCAGGACTTACGCGGTCAACCTGACCGAGAAGGCGGCCGCCGGACAGCTCGACCCGCTGGTCGGCCGCAAGGCGGAGTTGCAGCGCGCGGTCCACGTGCTGCTGCGCCGGCGCAAGAACAACCCGGTCTTCGTGGGCGAGGCGGGTGTGGGCAAGACGGCGCTGGTCGAGGGCCTTGCGCTTGCCGTCCAGCGCGGGCAGGTGCCGGAGCCGCTGCACGGCGTTTCCATCTTTGCGCTGGACATGGGGATGCTGCTGGCCGGTACCCGCTTTCGCGGCGACTTCGAACAGCGCCTCAAAGCCGTCATCAAGGCCGCCAGCGGCAACCGGCGCGTCATTCTTTTCATCGATGAGATCCACACGATTGTGGGCGCCGGCTCGGCTTCCGGCTCAACCATCGATGCCTCCAACCTGCTCAAGCCGGCGCTGGCTTCGGGCGAGCTGCGCTGTATCGGCGCGGCCACCTACCAGGAGTACAAGCGTTCCTTCGAGCGCGACAAGGCGCTGGCGCGCCGCTTCCAGAAGATCGACGTTGCCGAGCCCGGCGTGGCCGAGGCGATCCAGATTCTGGAAGGGATCAAGAGCTACTACGAGGAGCACCACGGGGTGCGCTACACGCGCGGCGCCGTACGCGCCGCGGTCGAGCTGTCGGCCCGTTACGTCAACGACCGCTTTCTGCCCGACAAGGCGATCGATGTGCTCGACGAGGCAGGTGTCGCGGCCCGCCTGGCGGCGCGCGGCGGCAGCGCGCCGATGGTGACCACCCGCGATGCCGAGCGCACGGTGGCGCGAATTGCGCGTATTCCGGAGCGCACCGCGTCGCTTTCCGATCGGGCCAGGCTCAAGAACCTGGAGGTCGAGCTCAAAAAGGCGGTCTTCGGACAGGAGCAGGCGGTGGCCGAGGTGTGCCGGGCGATCAAGCTGGCCCGCTCCGGCCTGTCCCATCCCGACCGCCCGGTCGGAGCGTTTCTTTTTGCCGGTCCCACGGGAGTGGGAAAGACGGAGCTGGGGCGCCAACTGGCGCGGGTGCTGGGCGTCGAGTTCCTGCGCTTCGACATGAGCGAGTACATGGAGCGCCACACGGTGTCGCGACTCATCGGGGCGCCGCCGGGCTACGTCGGCTTTGACCAGGGCGGGCTTTTGACCGACGCCGTTTTGCGCAGCCCCCACTGCGTTTTGCTGCTCGACGAGATCGAGAAGGCCCACCCCGAGGTCTTCAACATTCTGCTCCAGGTGATGGACCATGCCACGCTGACTGACAACAACGGGCGCAAGGCCGACTTTCGCAACGTCACGCTGGTGATGACAACCAACGCCGGCGCGCAGGAGATGGCGCGCAGCCTTATTGGCTTTGGTCCCGGCGGCGCCGGCGCAGCCAACGCGAGCGGCGTGCGAGGGGTAATTGAAAGAACCTTCAGCCCCGAATTTCGCAACCGCCTCACGGCAACCGTGCAGTTCGCTCCCCTTAGCCTCGAGATCGTTGAGCGGGTGGTTGATAAGTTTTTGAGCGAGCTGTCCGAGCGGCTTGCCGCGCGCAAGGTCGAGCTTGTCGTGTCGGCTGAGGTCCGGCGCTGGCTGGCGGTACGCGGCTACGATTCGCGCTTCGGGGCTCGGCCCCTGGCGCGGCTTATCGAGTCGGAACTGGCGCAGCGGCTCGCCGACGAGTTGCTTTTTGGCGCCTTGGCGCGCGGCGGCAGCGCGCGCGTGGAGTTGGCGGGGTACGCTCTGGCTTTCGAGTTTTCAGCCGCGGCCGGCGGCACAGAGCGTGGCTCGGAGCCCGACGCGGGTTAGGGCGTCCTTGCTGCCCGTCAGACCTCGGCGCTGCTGGCTGAGAAAGCGGCGGGTTTGAACGCTCGAGAGGGCAAACGCCGGCCGGGCTCCGGTTGCTGAACGCGGACGATTGCCATATCGTCAGGTGAGGGCTCGTGCCGGGCGCCTGGGGGGCGTCTTCGGCGAATATCCGGCGATGATCTTAACGGCTCCCAACCTGCTGACGCTTTTTCGGGTGGCGACGGTGCCGCTGCTGGTCTGTCTGCTGCGCTATCCCGGGCGGCTTCCCAGCGCTCTGGCCGCCGGCCTTTTCTTCTTCGCCACGATAAGCGATTACCTGGACGGCTACTTCGCGCGCAGCTACGGATCGGGGACGACCTTGGGCAAGTTTCTCGATCCGATGGCCGACAAAATCCTGGTCTCCGCGGCGCTCATAATGCTTTCGGCGGTAGCTCGCTGGCCTCGCGTGCCGGCCTGGATGGTTGTGGTGCTGGTGGCCCGCGAGATTTTCGTCATGGGGCTTCGGGCCGTAGCGGCTATCGAGGGCAAAGTGATCGCCGCTGAGGAGCTGGGCAAGTACAAGACCGTGCTTCAGCTCATAGCGATTCACGGCCTCATCATCCACTACGTCTACTTTTACGTGGATTTTTTTGCCGTGGGCATCTTCATCCTGTGGATTTCTCTGGCGCTGAGCCTTTGGTCGGCGGTCGACTATTACCTGCGGGCGTACGAGGCGTTCAGGGCCGCCGGCTCGAGCGCGACCGCCAGACGCGCCGCGGTTTGACACGCGGCGTATCGGCCGGCAAGATCGAGGTGGTTCGCCTGGGTGAGCGGGTGTAGCTCAGTTGGTAGAGCGTGTGCTTGCCAAGCACAAGGCCGTCGGTTCGAAACCGATCACCCGCTCCAACTTTTCCCCTCGCGCCAACAGCAAGCTCAGCGAGCGGCCGCCCGGTTCGCGCCGTGGTGCGCCCGCTTGAGAGAGACTCAGCCAGCGTATTGCGGCCTTGGACTGACATTCTCGTTGAGTCGGCGCCGTGGGCTGCGCTGGGCCGCCAGCATCATGGGCTACCACCCAAGCGCTGTGCGGCGGGCAAGTCGGGTTTGATGCGCAGCGTGTCCTTGCGGGCGCCTGGGGGTGGCGGGCGTGCCGCGCGGTGAAGCGGCGATGGAGCGGGGGGAGCAGGTGAGCCAAGAGCAAATCTGTCCGCGCTGCGGCGCTGCGGCTCACCTTGCCGGTGCGCGCTTTTGCGGCCAGTGCGGCGCCAGCTTAACCGAAGCAAAGCCTGAACTGCCGCACTGGCAGCGCCCCGCCCCGCCCAAGTACGACCACGTGGCGATGAGCCGCTGGGCGCTTAGCTGCCCGGAGTGCGGCGAGCCGATGCGTTTTGGCTTTCGCCATGTGTGCCGGCGCTGCGGCGCCGAGTTGGTCATGGTGCCGCGCATCCTGCATCCCTCGCACGTGCGCGTCTTCGTGCGCGGGCCGCGCGCCGCTTTTTACGAGCTTGCCAAGGAACTTTTCTGGTTGCTGATAGGGTTGGGAATCCTGGCCCTTATCGGTGCGGCGCTCCACTAAGTGATTGTGACCGGCTGAGCCGCCGGTTGGGCGCGCACCGCAGACAGCCGCGCTGGGGGATGCATTAAGCCGGCGCTCGGGGGTGGTTAGCGCGTGGCCCCATTCAGGCGGCCTGCGTAAGGCCCCGGCGGCTCAACCGGCAGGCTTGGCGCGGGCTGCTTCGGCGGCCAGGCGCGAGCGCAGTTTCGCCTTTTCGACCACGAAGCGGCCGTGCTCGCCGCGGCTTATTTCCTTGTGTTCGTCCCGGCCCAGGAGCTCGAAAGTCACCTGGCGGCCGTTGACCTGTCTTATGGTAGCGGTCACGGTAACCTTCCCGCCAAGCATCGTGGCGCCGCTATGGGTTACGCTGATGCCGGTTCCCACGGAATCCTCGCCGGCATCGACGTAGTCCAGCAGCAGCTCGCGGCACAGGACCTCGAAATCGCGCACCAGCTCGGGTGTGGCGTAGACGCGCAACTCTTCGCCCATGAAATCGACGGTACGCGCGCGGTCAACAACGATTTCTTTGCTCTTGGTGATGCCTGGCCTGAGTTCGGTTTTCATCGCTTTTGGTCCTCGAACCTTTGCGCTTGAGCCAAAAGGGGACTCTGCCTGGGCCGGCAGAACTCGCAACCATTGCCTGGCCTGCGGCTTTCCCAAAAGCCTACCATTTTGCCTGGTTGTGATCACGCGTTTTTACAGGCCAGTCGACCGACAGCCCTGCCGGCATCGGCAAGGCCCACGCAGGGCGCGGGCTCGGTCTTTACCGTCGATTTAACGCCACTGTGGGGCTGGCAGCTTAGCGACGGCGCTTGTCGGGCGGGCGTCTGGCCTGAGCTCCAACCGGCGTTCCAAGGGCTCGTAGGTTCGGCTGAGCCCCGGGCGCGCCGGTCGTCGGCAGGCGCCTGCCCTTCCACAGCGCGGCCAGGCGCCGACCCAATGGGAAGCCGCCGACCAGCATGCTGGTGCCGATCGCGGCTGCGGCCGCACTGTACTTGCGTTCGGCCAGCGCGGCGATCGCCATACCAAGGAGCATCCCGTCGGCAAGGCCGGTGCGATGCACCAGGTGTTCGCGCACGTTGCCCGGTGCGGGACCCGGGAAAAGATTGCGCAGCCTGTCGATCGTTTTCATCGTGGCACCACTTGTTGCTGCCCGCTGCGGGCAGTCGGTTTCTTCCACGAGTAGAAGAGTTCCCAGAGGGCAGGGGCGAGGAAGAGGGTCATGAAGGTGGAGACGGAGAGGCCGCCGATGACGGTACGGGCAAGCGGGGCGGAGGCTTCGGAGCCGGGTTCGAGTTTGAGGGCGACCGGGCTGAGGGCGGCCAGGGTGGCCAGCGTGGTCATGAGGATGGGGCGCATGCGGGTGCGGGTGGCGGTGATGATGGCCTGGCGCAGCGGCATGCCCTCTTTGCGGCGTTCATTGGCGAATTCGATGAGCAGGATGACGTTGGAGTGGACGATGCCGATCATGACGATGATGCCCATCATTGATTCGATGTTGAGGGTGGTATTGGTGATGTAGAGCATGATGGCGACGCCGATGAGGCCCATGGGGATGGAGAAGAGGAAGATGAAGGGGTCGAGCCAGGAGCGGCCCTGGGCGACGCCGATGAGGTAGACGATGATGACGGTAAGGATGAAGCCGCCGTAGAAGCTTTGGAACGATTTTTTCATCAGTTCGACCGAGCCGCGGTAGTAGACGCGGATGTTTTTATGTGGGGGCAGTTGGGCGACGGTCTTTTGCACGGCGGCCAGGGTGCCGCCCCAGTCCTTGGTTTTTGGGGAGACCAGGACGTCGACCACGCGCTGGATGTTGTAGTGGTCGGCTTCGGCGGGGTAGGACTCGCGTTTGAGGGTGGCGAGTTCGCGCAGCAGGACCGGCTGTTTATGGCCGGAGGCTTCGCTGTAGCGGTCCGGGGGATGGCCGAGGTAGGTGGCGGTATCGAAGCGGGAGCCGACCGGGAGGTCGAGCAGGGTTTCGAAGGAGTTGATTTTATTTTCGAAGTACTGGGCGCTCAGGTAGTAGTCGTCGCCGGATTCGGGGTCGATCCAGATGGAGGGTTTGACCATTTCGTTGTTGTCGAGAGCGGTGATGAGGTTGAGCACCACGTCGCGTTCGGTGACGTGGAGGCGGGCGGCCTTTTCGCGGTTGACGTCGACGGTGAGGGTGGGGTAGTCGGAGATTTGCTTGATCATGGTTTGACGGACTTCGGGCAGTTGGTTGAGGCGCTGCTGGATGGTGCGGGCGAAGGCGAAGATTTTGGGATAGGGTTCGATCATCGGGGCGCTCAGTTGGACATCGACGGCGGAAAGCGCGCCGAAGTTGAGTACGGCGTCGATGATGCTGCCGGAGGAGAAGAAGGTTTGGACCTCGGGCAGTTGTCGTGTGAGCGCCTGGCGCACCCGGTCCTCGTAGTAGAAGCTGGAGCGGCGGTGGCCTTCCTTGAGCGAGACGAAGACCTGGCCGTCGTCCTCGCCCGAGTTGGTGGTGTAGATGGCCGAGATGAGCGGGACCACGCCGAGGTTGGCGACCACGGTCTTCAAGTCGCGGGGCGGGACGACCTGGCGGATGATCTGGTCGACCCGCTGGGCCATGGCTTCGGTGATTTCCAGTCGGGTGCCGGGCGGGGTGCGGATATTGATGACGAACTTGCCGGCGTCGGTGCGGGGAAACATCCGGGTGCCGAGCAGCGGGAAGATGGCCATCGAGGCGGCGAAGATGACCGCGATGGCGGAGATTAGCGCCAGCTTGTGGTCGAGCGCCCGGTCCAGCCAGCCGGCAAAGGCGTTGTTGAAGCGGTTGTAGCCCCGGTTAAACCAGCCGATGAAACCCCCGCCGTGCTCCTCTCCCCGCGCTATCGCCTCAAACCGCTCCGCGTCGCCGGCATGCAGAAAGCGCGAACAATACAGCGGAACGACCGTCATCGCCACCACGTACGAGGCGAACATTGCGTAGGTCACCGCCAGGGCGAGCGCGGTGAAGAGATGCTTGGAGACGCCCCAGAGAAAAATCACCGGCAGAAAAACCACCACCGTCGTCGTCGTCGAGGCCAGCACCGCGTAGGTCACTTCCTCGGCGCCTTGAAGGGCGGCCGCCAGCGACGACTTGCCCATCGCCAGGTGGCGGTTGATGTTCTCCAGCACCACCGTCGAGTCGTCCACCAGCCGCCCCAGCGCCAGCGTCAGACCGCCCAGCGTCATGATGTTGATGGTGTTGTTGCTGAAGGATAGGGCGAAAATCGCGGCCAGGACGGAAAGCGGAATCGAGAGAAAAATTGCCAGCGTCGAGCGCAGGTTGCCTAGAAATAGGAAGATCATCAGGGAGGCGAGGATGGAGCCGGCGACGGCCTCGTGCTCGAGCGCCTCGACGGCGTCCAGGATGGTGCTTTCCTGGCTGAAGAGGGTGCCCAGCTTCATGCCGGAGCGCAGGCCGGTCACCTGGGGCAGCGCTTTCTTGACGCCGTTGATGACCTCCAGCGTGTTGGCCCCGGTCTGTTTGAAGATCGGGATGTAGACCGCCGGGCGGCCGTCGATCAGCACCAGGTTGTACTGCAGTTCGGCGGCGTCCTTGCCCTTGCCGAGGTCGCCGAAGTAGACCGGGGCCTGGTCCTTGCCGGTGAAAATCGGCACGGAGTCGAGGTCGCGGGGGTGGGGGATTTCGGCGTTGGCGTAGACGTACCAGTCGAAGTCGCCGATCTTGGCGTCGCCGGCGGGGACGATCTGGTTGGTGGCGTTGATCTGGTTGACGACGTCGAGCAGGGAGAGGCCGCGGGCCTGCAGTTTCTGCCGTTCGAGGTAGGCCATTATCTGGCGCACCTTGCCGCCGAAGGGGTAGGGGACCGAGGCGCCGTGCACGGTGGCCAGGAAGTTGCGCACGTTGTAGCGGGCGTTGTTCTGCAGCCGGGTTTGGCTGTAGGGTCCGCTGACGGTGACCAGCAGCACCGGGATCGAGGATGAGGCATTGTAGGTCAGCACCAGGGGCGGCAGCGTGCCGGGCGGCATCAGGCCCAGGTCCGACATCGCCAGGGTGGCCAGGTTGGCCGCCCCGGCGTAGATGTTGACGTCCTGGTGAAAGTAGACCGTGATGATGCTGGCGCCGGGAATCGAGCGCGACTCGATGTGTTCGATCCCGCTGCCCAGGGTGAAAAACCGCTCGTAGCGGCTGGTGATGTTCGCTTCCATCGCCAGCGGCGCAAACCCCGGATAGAACGTCCCCACCACCGCCGCCTTGATGTGCAGGCGCGGAAAAACGTCAATCGGCATCTGGGTGAAACCAACCACCCCCAACAGCGC
>JAJYRQ010000049.1 GCA_021794015.1 Deltaproteobacteria bacterium
CTCTCCCCCCAAGGGGAGAGGGAGACAAGAACGAGCAGCGCGCGCGGGAATGACGGCAGTGGGGCGTCCGCCTCCTGCTTGTCACCCCCGCGCGTGGCCATTGCATGGCGGCAGGGACAGGCGTCGCGCATCCCCTTTTCCTGATTCCTCTCCCCCGCCGGGGGAGAGGATCGAGGAGAGAGTCTGCATCGTGGCATTGCGCTCCCGCTGGTCGGACGGCGGCCGCGGTGGTTGCGGCGGCGCGAGCGCTCGCTTGGTGGTCTCGCGGGGTTCCTGTGGGCGAGGAACGTGTCGTTCCGTGTGAGACACTCATGCGGACATATCGTTCCAGGGAAGTGCAATTGAGACAGACTGGTCCCGCAATTCGCTGGAACGGTGGAACCTTGTGCTCTGGAACAGAGTTTGCTCTGCCCTGACTGTGAGGGGTCGGTATGGTCGGAAGGGTTAAGCAAGATGGTAGCGGTGCGGCAAGAGCGACCTGAAGGCCGATTGGCGGAGAGAAAGTCGTGGAACGGAGGCAGTTTCTAAAAATTGCGGGCGCCTCAGTGGGCGCCCTGGCTGTCGGCGGTTACGGCTGGCTGCCGATACCGCAACTTGGACACAAGGCGCAACGCCGAAGCGTGCCCACGTTTTGCGAGGTCTGTTTTTGGAAGTGCGGGGTCAGCGCCGCGGTTGAGGACGGCAGGGTGGTCAAGCTTGACGGCCTTGCAGGCCATCCGCTTTCGCGCGGTCGCCTTTGCCCGCGCGGGAACGGCGGCACCGGGTTGCTCTACGATCCCGACCGCCTGAAAACGCCTTTGATCCGGACTGGCTCTCGCGGCTCGCAGCACTTTCGTGAGGCCACCTGGAACGAAGCGTTGGACTATGCGGCGAGCCGCATGGCGGAAATCCGCAAAAAGGACGGGCCCGAGTCGATGTTCCTCTTCACCCATGGCAGCGGCAGCTCGTTCTTCGTGAACCTGATGAAGGCCTACGGCACGCCGAACATGGGGGCCCCGTCCTATGCCCAATGCAACGGGCCGCGCGAAGTGGGCTTCCAGCTTACCTACGGGGTAGGCGTGGGCGAGCCGGAAGCCACCGACATTGCCAACACCCGCTTCCTGGTCCTGATCGGCGGGCATCTTGGCGAAAACATGCACAACACCCAGGTGCAGGAGTTCGCGGAGGCCATCCGGCGCGGCGCGCAGGTGGTGGTGGTCGATCCCAGGTTCTCGACGGCAGCCAGCAAGGCGCGCTGGTATCTGCCGATAAAGCCGGGCACCGATCTGGCGCTGTTGCTCGCCTGGATCAATGTTTTGCTGGGCGAAGGGCTCTACGACCGGGACTACGTTGAGCGCTACTGCACCGGGCTTGACGAGCTCAAGCGGGTTACCGCCAACGACACGCCCGAGTGGGCAGCCGGCATTACGGAGATCCCGGCAGCGACCATTCGCGCCGTAGCGCGCGAGATGGCAAAGCAAGAGCCCAACGTCCTGATCCATCCGGGCCGGCGCACGACCTGGTATGGCGATGACACCCAGCGCAGCCGCGCGGTCGCCATTCTCAACGCCTTGTTGGGGAGCTGGGGGCGGCCGGGCGGCTTCTTTTTTCCCTCCGGGATCGATCTGCCGCGGTATCCGATTCCGCCCTATCCAAAACCGTCTCGCCCCCGCGCGGACGGGGCGGGGACCAGCTATCCGTTGGCAGACCAGGCGCTGACCTCAGGGATGCAGGAGGCCACGATGCGGGGGGCCACCCTGACGGGGAAGCCGTATCCTGCCAAAGGCTGGCTTGTTTATGACACCAATCTGCTCCAGAGCCTGCCCAATCCGCGCCAAACGGTAGCGGCTCTCCAGAAGCTTGATCTGCTGCTGGTGGTTGACGTCCTGCCGGCCGACATTGCCGGCTATGCCGACGTGGTGCTGCCGGAATGCACTTACCTGGAGCGTTACGACGATCTTTACGCGGGCACCTTTCGCGAGCCGTTTGTCGCGCTTCGCCAGCCGGTGGTTGCGCCGATGTACAACAGCAAGCCGGGCTGGTGGATCGCTCGCGAGCTGGGGCGAAGGCTGGGGCTCAGCCAATATTTCCCGTGGAACAATATCGAGGAATACCTGGAGCGCCGCCTCCAGGGGGTAAATCTTACGTTGGCGGAGATGAAAAAGCGCGGCGTTGTCACCTTCGCCGCCGGCGCACCTTATATCCGGCCCGATCACAAATTTGACACGGCCAGCGGGAAAATCGAGCTTTACTCGCCGCTACTGGCAAAAATGGGCGTTGACCCGGTGCCGCGCTACTACCCGGTCGAGGAGCCGCCGGCTGGCTACCTGCGATTGCTCTTCGGACGCGCTCCGGTTCACTCCTTCGGACGCACCACCAATAATCCCGTGTTGGCCTCGTTCATGAAAGAAAACGAGGCTTGGCTGAGTGAATCGGCCGCGGGTCAGTTTGGCGTGCGGGCCGGCGACCGAATTCGGCTGGTCAACCAGGACGGCGTGCGCAGCAACCCGGTGCGCGCCAACGTTACCCGGCGCATTCGGTCGGATTGCGTTTACCTGGTGCACGGCTTCGGCCACCGCACCCCGCGCATGCGGCTCACCAACGGGCGCGGCGCCTCCGATTCGCAACTGATTACGCGCTACAAGACCGACCCGCTGATGGGCGGTACGGGCATGAACGTCAACTTCGTGACGATCGTCAGGGAGGCGTGAGGTGGCCCGTTACGCCATGGCCGTCGATCGGCGGACCTGCATGGGCTGTGCCTCCTGTGCCGTGGCCTGCAAGGTCGAGAACCGGGTGGGGGCGCCTTTTTCCAGGACGCAGGTCGTCCAGCGGCTGAGCGGGGAGTTTCCGGAGCTCGCGCTCGAACTCTTTTCCGTGCGCTGCAATCAGTGTTCGGCTGCTCCCTGTGTCGCCAACTGCCCGACCGGGGCCAGCCATTACGGCGCCGGAGGAATCGTCGCAATCGATACGGCTCTATGCACCGGGTGCAAGGCATGCCTGGCGGCCTGCCCTTACGATGCGCGGTTCATCAACGATGAGGGCTACGCGGAAAAGTGCGACTTCTGCCTGCACCGCATCAAGCAGGGCCTGCAACCGGCCTGCGTGGCGACCTGCCCTTCGCGGGCGCTCACTTTCGGTGACCTGGACGATCGCGCCAG
This sequence comes from Deltaproteobacteria bacterium, assembly GCA_021794015.1. GTDB lineage: Bacteria > Desulfobacterota > Binatia > Binatales > Binataceae > JAJYRQ01. Next base: position 3,141 of record JAJYRQ010000049.1, read on the forward strand.
CGAGATTTCGCGTCTTCTCGCTTCGCGCCGCAATCACCCGCTAAAGCCGGAAGCGGGAACGCGGCCCAACGTTTTTTACCTGGAGTAGAAGATGCCTTCGGTCGAAGTCAGTGTGCTGGGTAGCAACGCGATAGCGGGTCCTCCCCTCCAGATCTGGGGTTGGGAGATTGGCACCTATTTATTCGCCGGCGGCCTGGTGGCCGGCCTGTTGGTAATCACTGGCTTCGCCCACCGGCGCGGGCGCGGCCCGATGCCGGCGTCGTTGGCCTGGTGGGGACCGGCGCTGGCGCCGGTGCTGCTGACGGCGGGCATGCTCGCTCTGTTCCTCGACCTGGAGCATCGCTGGCATGCCTTTCGTTTTTACACGACGCTGCGGCTGACCGCGCCGATGTCCTGGGGCGCTTGGATTCTCTTGTTGGTCTATCCCGCCTCGGTGCTTTTCGCGCTGGGGGCGTGGCGTGAATTCGGGCCGCCGCTGAGTCTGCCCGGGTGGCTGGCGGCGGTGTCGGCATGGGCCGAGCGCCGGCGCGTGCCGCTGGCGGGGATCAACATTGGGCTGGGCGTGGCCCTGGGGCTTTACACCGGACTGCTGCTGAGCGCGTTCGGCGCGCGCCCGCTATGGAACTCAGCCTTGCTGGGACCGCTTTTCCTGATCTCCGGCCTTTCCACCGGGGCCGCGGCGCTGGCGCTGCTCGAATCTTCTGAGCCGGACCGCGAACGCCTGAGCGCGCTTGACTTAAAGCTCATCGGCGCCGAGGCGGCGACGCTGGCGTTGCTGCTCGTCGGGCTGACAACCGGAGGCGCGGCGCAACGCGCGGCGTCGCAATTGTTTTTGGGCGGCAGCTTCACGGCGCTCTTCTGGGTGGCAGTGGTATTGGCAGGACTGGCGATGCCTGCCTTGCTCGAGTTACTTCACCGGCTTGGGCGCGCGCAAGACACGGTCTACGCGCAGGTTCTGGTTTTGCTGGGGGGCTTTGCGCTGCGAATGGTCTTCTTGCTCGCCGGGCAGGCGAGCCGTTGGGGTACGATGCAATGAAAGCGAAACCTCTGTGGTCGCCTTATCTGGCGGGCGTGGGCGTTGGCCTGACGCTGCTGGCTTCGTTCTATATCCTGGGCAGCGGGCTGGGCGCCTCCGGCGCTTTTTCCCACCTGACCGCGGCGCTGCTCTACGGCGTTGCCCCGGCCTACACCGAGTCGCACCCGTACTGGGGCAATTATTTTGCCGCCGGCCCGCCGCTGAATGACTGGATGGTTTACCTGATTGTTGGAACGTTCTTCGGCGGCCTGATAGGCGCTGTTACGGGCGGGCGATTCGCTCGCGGGATCGAGAAGGGGCCTGCGATCTCGGTCGGCTGGCGGTTGGTGCTGGCCCTGGGAGGCGGCGCATTGAGCGGCCTGGGCGCGCGCCTGGCGCGCGGCTGCACCAGCGGTCAGGCGCTCAGCGGCGGCGCGCAGCTTTCGCTGGGGAGCTGGGCCTTCATGCTGTCGGTTTTCGTCGGCGGCTTTGCGCTTGCCTGGTTGGTGAGGAGGGAATGGTCATGACGGCGCCTTTCTACCCAATGGGGGCTTTCAGCGAACAGACCGGCTTTGTGATCATCTTGTTCGTCGGCCTGGCCTTCGGCTTTTTTCTCGAGCGCGCCGGCTTTGCCAGCGCGCGCAAGCTGAGTGCAGTCTTTTACTTGCGAGACTGGGCGGTGGTCCAGATGATGTTTACCGCGCTGGTCACGGCGATGCTGGGGCTGCTCTACCTGTCGGCGACCGGGCTCATCGAGATGGACGCGGTGAACCTCGAGGAGACTTTCCTCGGCGGGCAGATCGCCGGCGGTCTGCTGTTGGGGATGGGGTTCGTGATGGGCGGCTATTGTCCCGGCACCTCGGTGGTTGGGGCCGCCTCGGGCAAGCTGGATGCGCTGGTCTTTATGGGGGGACTGGTGCTGGGCACCGCGAGCTTCGGCTTTTTGTTCCATCCGCTTCTCCCGCTCTATCAAGCCGGGGCGCGGGGGGTTTATTCGCTGGCCGATTGGACCGGGCTCGGCCGCTACACAGTTGGGTTTCTGGTGGCCGTGATGGCGCTGGCCACGTTTGCCGCGACGGAATATTTCGGCGGCAAGAAGCCTGAAAGCGCGCCGGCCCAGGCGTCGCCGCCGGCGGCAGCGCCCGCTGCATTCAGGGGAGGTCTCGTCATGCAACTGACATGGAAACCGGCCGCCGCGGCCTTGCTGTTTGCTCTTTCCCTGGTGCTGCTGGTCGGCGGCTCGATCGCCGGCACCACCAACCCTGCGGACTTGGCCCGGCTGGTGGCTTCGGGAAAGGTCGAAATTAAGCCGGCCGAGCTGGCCGCCTGGATCGCCCAGCGCAAGCCGATGGTTGTGCTCGACCTGCGCAAGGCGGCGGCGTTCGCGCAATACCACATCCCGGGGGCTACCAATCTTGCTTGCGAGCAACTAGCCGCGGCTGACCTGCCGAAGGACCGGCCGCTGGTGCTGTGCTCGACCGATGGGGCTCGGGCCGGGCAGGCGTGGGCAGTGCTGGTGGCGCGCGGCCTGGACGCCCGCGTGCTCAAAGGCGGGGTACGCCAATGGTGGGCGGAGGTGGCGACGCCGCCTGACCTCCGCCCGGGCGGGAGCGCCGGTGGTGCGACGATGCTGGCCGGGGCGGCTGCCGTGCCGGACGCCGCCGCTCGGCCCGCGCCGCCCAAGCCGGTCGCGGCTGCGGGCCCGGCGAAATTCAAGAAAGGTGCAAGCTGCCTCTAGAGCGGTGCTCGCGGGGTACGCAATTGCCGCAGGCCCGACATCCCCCGCTTCTTCAGAGGGCGGCCAGGCCGGCCGGCGTGGCCGCCAGCAGCGGGGGCCAAAAACCGCCGCCGGGAGCAAGCAACGCTCGGCCGGCAATCCGTGCTACAATCCTTTGCGAAGGGAATCAATGGCACCCAGTTCCAACAAAGATGCCGGGACTGCCCTTCAACTAGCCCTGGAGAGCGGCCATGCGCTTCCCTGGGCGCCCCAGGCTGCCCTAATCGGAGCAGCGCGCGCCTTTGCCTCGCTGGGGCGTGCCTTTATTTGTCTTGACCCCGACTTCCGCATTGTTCACGCTTCCTACCTTGTCGACTCGCTGCTGGGTGACGGTGCGGTGAGCAAAGTCCAAGGCCGTGCGGTGCAGGAGCTCCTCGAGGACGACCTTTTCGGCCCTAGTGGAGCGCTGCGCCAGGCTCTTCTAGCGGGCGAGCGGCGCGAGGGTTGGCGCGCCACGTTGCGGTTTGAGGGCGGACCGCCCCGGCTGGTCTCGATGAGCGTGGCTCCCCTGGTAGATGACCACGCGGATTTTTGCGGTCCAGGCATGGCCTATATTGTGGTTATGCGGCCGGCCGAGGACGAGGGGCTCACGGCCAGCGGCACGCCGACCTTCTTTTCCGGCGTCATCTCCAGTTCCGAGTTGATGCATCGAATTTTCCGCCTGATCGAGAATCTCGAGCACAGCGAGGCCACCGTGCTCATAACCGGCGAGAGCGGCGTCGGCAAGGAGGTCATGGCCAGGGCGATCCATCAGCACTCCTCCCGCAGAAGCGGCCCGTTTGTGGCGGTTAACTGTGCGGCCTTGCCGGCCGAGCTATTGGAAAGCGAATTGTTTGGCCACGCGCGCGGAGCGTTCACCGGGGCCGTGCGGGACCGCCTGGGACGCTTCGAACTGGCCTCGGAAGGATCGCTTTTCCTTGACGAAATCGGGGACCTGCCGCCGACCCTGCAGGTGAAGCTTTTGCGCGTGCTGCAGGAGCGCACCTTCGAGCGCGTCGGTGAAAGCGAGCCGCGCGCCACCAATGCTCGAATCATCGCCGCCACCAACGTGGACCTGCGCCGGGCGATGGCTGAAGGGCGCTTTCGCGGCGATCTTTATTACCGGCTGCGCGTTGTGCCGATCGAAATCCCTCCGCTGCGCCAGCGCCGAGAGGATGTTCAGCCGCTGGCGGTCCATCTGCTGATGCGGGTGAGCCGCCAACAGGGCTTGGTCAAGCGACTGTCGCCCCAGGCGATGCGCGCGATTCTGAACTACTCCTGGCCGGGCAACGTGCGCGAGCTGGCCAACGCCATCGAGTACGCCGTCGCCGTTTCCCGCAAGGAAACGATTCTTCCCGAGGACCTTCCGGCGGAAGTCCTGGACATGACGCCAACCGCCGGCGACAGGACTGAAAGGGAGCGCGCCAATGGGGCGACACGGACGCTCGCTCAGCCCGCCACCGGGGTGGAAAGCGACGAGGCGGCGCGGCTGCGCGCCGCCCTGGAAGCCTGTCATTGGCGGCGCAAGGAAACGGCGCAAGCCCTCGGCCTGGGCCGCACCACCCTCTGGCGCAAGATGCGCGAGTTGAAGCTGCTCTAAACGGCGCCGTCCGGCTCCCGCAAAGCCTTTCTCCGTACCTCGACTTTGTGGCAGCGTGCCCCGACAGGCTCGCCTGCCGGGGTTGCAGGTCGGCCGGCTCTTTATCGCCCTTTGCCTGGGGTCAGGTGCTGGCCAGAACCTGGGCCAGGTGGCGCACCCCGATCGGCAGGCCGGCGCGGTGAAGTCCGCCGCCGATGTGCATCAGGCACCCGCAATCGTTGGAGACCACAAACTGGGCGCCGCTGGCCTTGAGGTTTTCCATCTTGTCGCGCAGCATCGCCACCGAGATGTGCGGAAACTTCACCGAAAACATGCCGCCAAAGCCGCAGCATTCCTCCGGATGGCCAAACTCGCAGACCTCGAGTCCCTGGACCCCGGAAAGCAAAAGCCGCGGCTCGTCGGCAACGTGCAGCTCGCGCAGCAGATGGCACGAAGGATGGAACGCGACCCGATGCTCGAAACGGGCGCCCACGTACTTGGTCCGCAGCACGTTCACCAGGAACTGCGAAAGCTCGAAGACTGCCGGTTGAAGCCGTGCCGCCCTGGTTAGCATCTCGGGCTCCCCGGCGAACAGATCGCGGTAGAAGACCTTCACCATGCTGGTGCAGGAACCCGAGGGAATTACCACCGGCGTTCCCGGCTCGCAGTTGGCGATGAAGCGGCGGGCCAGCTCCCTGGCCTCGTCGCGCAGGCCGTCGTTAAAAGCAATCTGTCCGCAGCAGAAAGCCCCGGTCATCCGCCGCACGCGCAGCTTTAACCTTGCAAGCAGCCGGGCCGCAGCCTCGACCGCGTCGGGGAAAAAAGCCTCGGCCAGGCAAGTGCCGAAAAGCGTGACCTCATTCATGCTCGGGCCCCAGTACGATCGCGTAAACCTCGCGCGGGCCGTGGGCGCCAAGCACGAGCTTCTTTTCGATATCGGCCGTGCGGCTCGGGCCGGTGACCAGCGCCAGGCGGCGGCTGGTGATCGCTTCGGCTCCAAGCGCTGAGACCGCCGCGGCAACGTCGCGCAGCACGCGATCGGCTTGCACCAGCACCAGGTTGACCGGCGCCAGCAGCGTCAGCGAGTTGGGACTTCGCGGACCGCCGAGCAGGGCCAGCGTGCCCGTCGAGGCGACCGCGTAATGCGCCTCGACCACTGCCAGTTCGACGCCTGCCAGCCGCTCGCGCATCCGGGCGCGATCCGCCTCCGGGTTGCCGTCAAAGGTAAGCGGTTCGAGACCGCCGGCTTTAAGCGTTGCGGCGAGCGCGGTCATGTCATTGACCGCGCCTGCGCCAACGGCGATCGACTGCGCCTTTAGTTCACGGGCAAGCTCGAGCGCCCGCGCGCAGGCCCGTTCAAAAGGCATCACGCCGAGCATCCGTCCGTTGACCAACTCGAACTCCCGGGCAAAGCGGGCCACAAGCTCGGCGCTCCCGGCCTCTGCCGGCGCGGGCTGGTCGCGGGCCGTCGAGCCTAAGGCCGAATCATGCGCCGCGCCGCGATCGCCGTTGGTGGCCAGCGCGGCCCGCACGGAGGCAAGCAACTCGTGAAAATCGGCCATCGCTCAGTCCCGGTCTTGCCTGGGCGTATCTGCGAACCAGGGACGCATGCGCAGCGCCGGAAGGTCGCGTGCCTGGGTCCAGGCGTTGAAAGGAGGAGGCAGACGTTTGATGAAGCCGTTGCGGGCCAACGGGCGCAGCACCAGCGCCCCGAGCACACCCGCCGCCCGTACCAGGCGCGGATGCCGGAAAAACCGCGCCAGCAGCCGCGCCCCGCGCCGCGCCCGCTGCGCGCTCGGCGGCCAGGCCACCGGCCGCACCGCCTGGCTTAGGCGCCAGCGCAGGTGCAAAAGAATGCGCGGAATGTCGATCCGGACGGGACAAATCTCCTTGCACGCTCCGCACAGGGTTGATGCAAACGGCAGATGGCCGAAGTCGTTGCCAAAAAAAGTCGGACTGACAATAGAGCCGATCGGCCCCGAATAGGGCGAGCCATAGGCATGACCGCCGATCCGCCGGTAAACCGGGCAGACGTTGAGACAGGCGCCGCAGCGAAGACAGTAGAGCGCCTCGCGCAACACCGGATCGGCCAGCATCGCACTGCGCCCGTTGTCCACGATGACCAGGTGCATCTCGCCCGGCCCGTCCAGCTCGCCCGGGCGGCGCGGGCCGCTGATAAAGTTCGTATAAGTGGTTATTTTCTGGCCCGTGCCAGTGCGCGCCAGCACCTCGATGAAGTGGCTGAGGTCCCCCAGCCTGGGTATCACTTTCTCGATACCCATCAGAGCCACGAACAGTTCCGGCAGCGTGCTGCTCAGCCGGCCGTTACCCTCGTTTTCGACCAGCACCAGGGTGCCGGTCTCGGCGACCGCGAAGTTGACGCCAGTTATCCCCATCTCGGCCGCAAGAAACGTCGCCCGCAGACGGGCTCGGGCCGCGGCCGTAAGCTGTTCCGCCTCGGTGGTGTAAGGTATCCCCAGCTTCTGGTGGAAAAGCTCGGCCACATCCTCCTTGGCAAGGTGGATCGCCGGCGCCACGATGTGCGAGGGGCGCTCGTGCCGGAGCTGCACGATGTACTCGCCGAGATCCGTTTCGACCACTTCCATTGCGGCCGCCTCCAAGGCCGCGTTGAGCTCGATCTCCTCGGAGACCATCGATTTGCCCTTGACGATGCGCTTGACGCCGTGTTGGCGGGCCAGGGATACGACGTAGTCGCGGGCCTCGGCGGCACTGGCGGCAAAGAAAACCTTGCAGCCGCGCCCTTCAAGTTGTTCTTTAAGCTCCAGCAGCAGGCTGTCAAGTTTCCCGAGTGCTTCGTGCTTGATTCGGCGGGCGGCGTCGCGCTCGGCGTCGTAGGCCGGGAACTGCGCGCGGACCTTGCCCATCTGTTCGAGATGATGGCCTACGGCATTCTCAAGCTTGCGCCGCAGGTCGCGGTCGGCAACGGTTCTTGCGGTCGCGTCAAAAAAGGCGCCAGTGCCCTGCTCCATGGGAGCCATACTACATGCTCGAGCGAAAAAGTGAAAAGTCCCCGGGCGCCTAACCGGGGACGCAGCATACCGGCAGTCGTCGCATCGGCAGGTCGGGCCGAGGGCCGGGCAGGGCGCTCCCGCAGGGCGCACGGTGCGCTTTTGTTTTGCTGTCTCGTTTCGCTTCACGTCGAGGGGAGGCTGTGTCCCGAACCGCAAGCGTCACCCAAAGTTTTGTCGAGGCGCCAAAAAGCGGACAGGCGTGGCGGCGCCATCGGCGCGCTTCGTGATTCGGTCATGCGCTCATTTGGGCTGGCCTGACCGTCTCGGTCATGGCCTCTGCTTTGCTCGCTTCTGCGACATGGCGGGCCGTGAAACCATCGGTCGGCCCGCTTGGGAAGGGGGGAAAAGTCTTGATTGCATCGAAAGGAGAAGTGTTTCTCAGGGACGAGGGACTCGAACGGCCGGCCCCGGCAGCGGATAACCCGGCGACGGCAGAGGAGCCGGGCTGGGGCGACGAGCACTGGCTCGAAATCGAGACGCTGAGCGCAGGCACGACCGAGATCGAGGGGATGGTCGTAAAGTCAGCGCCGATGCAGGAGCTGGTGCGCAGGCTCAAACTTTTGGGTCCGTACCGGACCACCGTGCTGCTGCATGGCGAGTCGGGTTGCGGCAAGGAGCTGGCAGCGCGTGCGCTGCACGCTTTCGGCAAGAATCCCAAGGCGCCGTTCGTCACCTTTAACTGTTCGAATCTGGTCGAGTCGCTGGCTGAGTCGCAGCTCTTCGGACACGTGCGCGGCGCCTTCACCGACGCGCGGGAGGACGCGCAGGGCTACTTTCGCGCCGCCCATGGCGGGACGCTGTTCCTTGACGAGATCGGCGAGCTGCCGCTGCGGCTTCAGCCCAAGCTGCTGCGCGCGGTCGAGCTGCATGAAGTCCAGGCGGTCGGCTCGGCGCATCCCTACCATGTTGACATCAGGCTGGTGGCGGCCACCAATCGCGATTTGCTGGCGATGGTGAAGGCGGGACTTTTCCGCGACGACCTTTACTACCGGCTCAACGCCAGTTCGGTTAGGGTGCCGCCGCTGCGCGAGCGGCGGGAGGCAGTGGCCGCGCTGGCTGCCTGGTGCGTGAGGCGCTGCGCCGCTGAGTTCGGCAAAGAGGTGCGGTGGATTTCCGCCGCCGCGCTGCGCGTGCTCCTGGCCTATGACTGGCCGGGCAACGTGCGCGAATTGGCGCATGCGATGCAAAGCGCGGTGGTCCTGGCTACCGGCGCTCGCGTCGGCGTGGAAGTCCTCCCCGAAGAGCTAAAGACTCTCGACCAGGGCGCCGGCCGCCCGCTCGACGACTGCGGCCCCGAGGCCGGCATCGCGGCGAGCGCTGCGGGCGGTCCTGAAGCAGCGGCCGGGCCGCACTTGGCGCAGCCCGCGCCGCCGGCCAAGCGGCCCCCGATGCTCGAGGCAGTCATCAAGGGAGCCTTGCTGCGCTCGCTCGAAGAGACCGAGGGCAACCGGCGCAGGGCTGCGGCTTTGCTGGGCGTCTCACGGTCGACCCTTTACCGGATGCTCTCGCGCTACGGCGTCGATTCGGTCGTGCGCCGGCGCGAGAAAAGCGGCGTCTTTGCCGGGAGCGGCTGAAGCGGGGGCATAGCAAGCGCCCGGCGGCGCGCCGGCTTCCGTCACAACGCCGCTGGCGCTAAGCCGGGCAGCGCCCCGCCTTGGCTCGCCGATGCCGCCCCTGGCGCAATTCGGCCGGGCCGCATACGGCAGCCGAACCGTTGGCCGACCGCTGGCCGGCTAAGCGCATCCCGTTGACCTGCGCTACCATGAAGCTGTCATGGCCGCAACTGGAGCGAGCAGTCGGGCTGGAGGTGGCGCGAGCGCCGACAGCTTGGCCCTGGAGAAGGGGCACTTTGTGGGTCGAACCGCGCAGATCGCCGCGCTCCGGGCGGCGATCGACGCCCTGGGCGCGTCTGGCGGCTGCGTGGTCACGGTTGCGGGCGAAGCGGGAATCGGCAAGACGCGGCTTATCGAAGAGGCGCTCCACGATGCGCGCCGGCGCCGGATGGCGCTCTTGACCGCACAGTGTTACGAGCAGGCGCCGCCCTATCAGCCGTTCGTCGAGGCAATACGGCGCTACCTGCGCGAGAGCAAAAGCCAATGGCCCGCCGCTGACTTGGGTGGCGGTGCGCCGTTTGCGGCCCGGCTCGTTTCGGACTCGACGCCGGAGTTGTCGCAATCGCCGGTGCCGCTGCGAGCTGGCGCCGGGGCTTTGCAAAGCGACCTCTTCGAGGCGATCTCCGGGCTGCTGCTCAACGTTAGCCGGGCAAGGCCGGTGGCGCTGTTTGTCGACGACCTGCACGCTGCGCAGAGTTCGTCGCTGGGGCTGTTGCTACACTTGGCGCGCCTGGTGCGCGACAGCCCGGTCCTGCTGATCTGCGCTTACCGGGACGCCGAGGTGAACGCCGACCATCCGCTGGCGGCCGTGCTGGCCGAACTCTGGCGCGAGCCGCGTCACGAGCGGATCGCGCTTGAGGGCCTTTCGGCGGTTGAGGTGCGAGAGCTTGTCGCGCTGTCATTCGAACAGGAGACCGCGGCGGCGAGCCCTTCGTTCGCCGAGGCGCTTCGGCGCCACACCCGCGGCAATCCGTTTTTCATCCGTCAGTTGTTGCAGGCGCTGGCCGAGGAGGGCGAACCGGCCCCAGTCAAGGGCCTGCAGGCCCTTGACTGGGTGTCGCTGGAAGCGGCCGGCGTTCCTTCGGGGGTCAGGGAAACGATTGCGGCGCGGCTTAGGCGGCTGTCGCCGGGATGTAACGAGATATTGGCCCGGGCCGCCGTGCTCGGCGGACAATTCGAACTGGAAACGCTCAGATGCGTGGCTCCCGAGGGCCAGGCGTTCGCGAGCGCGCTGCAGGAGGCGCTTGCGGCAAGAATGCTGGCCGAGGTGCCTGCAGCGGCGACCCCGGAGCTGCAGTTTAGCCATGAGCTGGTTCGCCAAGCCATCTACGAAAGCCTCGATCCCTGCCGCCGGCAGGAACTGCATCTTAGGGCTGCCCGGGCAATTGAGGGCCTCCATCCCAACCGCTTGCAGGAGTTCCTGGCCAGGCTCGCCGAACACTATCGGCTCGCCGCGTCCCCGGCGGATAGGGAGAAGGGCGTTGCTTACGCTATCGGCGCGGGCGAAGCGGCCGAGAAAGTTTTCGCTTACGACGAGGCGACCAAGCACTGGCAGGCCGCCCTGAGTTCGATGGAGCAGGCGGGCGAAACCTCAAAGCGCCGCGCCGACCTGCTGGCACGGGTCGGCTACTACGCCGGAACCGGCGGTCTTAACGTTGCGCAGGGTGTCAATTATCTCGAGCAGGCCCTGGCCCTCTACCAGCAACTGGGCGAAAGCCGCGGCGCGGCGCGCACCCATGCCAGGCTTCTGGCGGTGCTGTCGTTGCACGTCGAAGAGACCATGGACATAGACGGCGCAATCGAACATTACAGCAAGGCCGAGCCGGTGCTGCGCGCAGAGCCGGCCGAGGCCGCGCTGCTCTACCTGCACGCAGCCGTGGCGTTCATGTACGCGCTGCGGCCGGGTGAAGGTCTGGCCGCGGCCAGGCAGGCGCTGCAAGCCTGCGCGGATGCGCAGAGCCGCGCATCGTACGCCTGGGCGGCCGGCAGCTACGCCTGCAACCTGTGGGCGGCGGGACGCCTGGCCGAGGCCTTCTCGCTGCTCGAAGAAGCATGGGAGAAAAGCCAGAAACCCGAAGACCCTTACGGCTGTGCCGGCCTTGCCTGGGCCGCCGCGGTCCGGCTGCGCCTGCTGCTCGATCCCGTTACCTCCAGGCAGTGGCTGCAGCGCGAGCTGCTCAAACCGCGCGCCGCGCGCGTCCCGGGCATCCGGGCGTGGCTGGTCTACCTGTTGGCCACTGCGCACGCCCTGGCAGGCGAACTGGATGCCGCCGGCGCTCTGCAGGCTCCGGCTCCCGCCCCGCAGTGGTGGCGCTCGGGCGAGGACCGCCTCGCGCTCTATCGCGGCGCCTTTGGGCGGTGCGACGAAGTCTTGACCGGGATGATTCGGCAGCATCGCCGTGCGGGCAATCTGCACGACGCCTGCGCGCGCGAGCTCGAGCTGGCGCGGCTTTGCCTGACGACGGGCGACCGGCCAAGGGCCGAGAAGCTTTTGCGCGGGCTAGTCTCGTGCGCCGGGACGGCGCGCCACTTGCCCTTCGAACTGGCTGCCCGGAGCGAGCTGGCCTTGCTGCTGGCCCAGGCCGAAAAGCCTAGCGAGGCGAGCGGTGAGCTCGAGCGCTGCGCGGAAATCATGGCCGCCGGCGAGGACTGGCGCGGACTGGCCGGCCGCGTGATGCTCGCCGAGGCCGCACTTCTGGCAGCGCGCGGTAGACCTGAGGAGGCTTCGCAGCGATTCTCGGACGCCACCCAATGGCTGCGCCGCTACCAACTGCCGTGGGACCAGGCCGAGGCGCTCAGGCTTTGGGGCCAGGCGCTGGCGCAAGCCGGCGGCATTGAACAGGCGTCGGCAAAATTCGAGGCCGCCGCCGAGCTCTATCGCCGCCACGGAGCGGGTAGGCCGTGGATTGACCTGGTCGCGGCTGAAATGGACCGCGCTCTGACCAAGGACGCGGCGAGCTTGCCCACAGGGAAGACCGGTGCAGGCGCCAACGGGCGCCAGGGCCTTTTCCGCCGCGAAGGCGAGTACTGGAGGGTCGGCCTCGACGAACGGTCGATACTGCTTCGGGACCGCAAAGGGCTTCGCTACGTTGCCGTCTTGCTGCGCCATCCCGAAACCGAGTTCAGCGCCGCTCAGTTGGAACAAGGCGCCGGTTGCCCTGGAAGAATCGGCGCTCACGCAGGTCAGGTGCCGGAGATCGGGGATGCCGGCATGATGCTGGACCGCCGGGCGATACGCGCTTATCGCCAGCGTTTGTCCGAGCTGCAGGCCGCCTTGCAAGAAGCTGGCAGCCCCGAGCACGCGCTCAGCGTCAAGGAAGAGATCGCCGCACTCGAAGGCGAACTGGCGCGCGCCGTCGGACTTGCCGGGCGCAGCCGGACGGCCGCCTCGATTGCCGAGCGGGCGCGGCTCAACGTGACCCGCGCAATTCGCCGCGCGCTGGCACAGATCGCCGCGTTGGACCCTGGCGTGGGCGAACTTCTCGGCCAGGCCATCAAGACCGGTCTTTTCTGCCGCTACGTACCTGACCCCGGCCAGCCGATCAGCTGGCGCTTTTAGAGCCATTCTCCCGTACCGCCCGGCTTTGACGCCCGGGTGAGACGCGCATCCGTTCCGTTCCATTCGATGGAACGGAAATCCGCCGCGATTGAACGCCTAGCTCATAGAGAAGGAGAAGTTGGTTTAGGCGTCTAAGCCGACGACGGCACTCGCCGCAAAGGGCGGGATGCGGGGTCGGCGTTCGCCTCTTTGCCTTGCTAGGCAGAAGGGCAAACGGCGACCCGCCCTCTGTCGTATCGAGGCCGGTGCTCTCAAGGTCTCGCGCCTTTGTTGCTGCCTCGGCGGGCGAGCGGGGAAAACGAGAGGAAGCCGTCAGGGGCGCGCCCGAGGTGGCTTCTCTTAACGAGAGGAAGCCGTTAGGGGGTGCGCCCCAGGTGGCTTCTTTTCTTGTTCCTCTCCCCCAGGTGGGGGAGAGGACGCGCCGAAGGCGCCGGTGAGGGGGGCGCAACAAGAGAACGACGTCGCGGGAGCGCAGCGGGGGAGTTCGATGGAGAGAGAACCTTCGGTCAGCGGGCGGGCGCTTGGGGTGCTCAGGGTTGTGTTGGCTGCGGCGGCTGCAGTGATGGTCGGGCTTGCGGCGCGGGCGGCCGGGCCGGCGGGGAGAGCAGGCGGCGCCGCGCCATGGGGCGTCGCGGGAGGAGGCTCGCGGCTTGGGCCAACGTTCGGTGCGCCGCTGCTGAATTCAGGCGGTGCTCCCGGCAGTCCCGGCGACGTGATCGCCGATATCGCGCTGGGTCAAGTCGACTTGGTCCACAACATGGTCAACTTCGGCGGCCCGAAGGGGCTGAATCTTTGCGGAGTGCCGGGGAGCCCCACCGACACCGTATCGGCGGTTGCGTTTGACGCGAGCGCGCCGCCCAACGGCGTCTACGTGGCCGACACGTGTAGCAACCGCGTGCTGGGCTGGAGCGACGCGGCCGCGCTGACCAACGGGGCGCCGGCTGATGTCGTGATTGGCCAGCCGGACTTTTATTCCTACGCGTGCAACGACGGGACGGCCGTGGGCGACGTAAACGGCCTTGGCCCGGACAGCCTGTGCGGGCCGTCCGGCGTCGCCGTTGACTCCTCCGGCAACCTCTACGTGGCGGACACCAACAACAACCGCGTGCTCGAATATCCGAGTCCCCTTGCGGCGTTCACGGCAAGCCGCACAATCTCAGGTTTTACGGCCGCCGTGGTCTTCGGCCAAGGCGGCAGCGGCACCGGCTCGGAGTTCACGACCAACGCCTGCGCCACAAGCGCGACCGCATTATGCGCGCCGGCGGGCGTTGCGCTCGACGCCGCCAACAATCTCTACGTGGCGGATGCGTTCAACAACCGCGTGCTGGAATACAACACCCCGCTCACCAAGACCAGCGTGCCTGGCTCGGGCGACGTGACGGCGGACTTAGTTTTCGGCCAGGGTAGCAGCGGTAGCGGCGCTGAGTTCGCGACCAACACCTGCTTTAGCCCTTACGCGTATGGCGGAAACCCGCCGGCCAGCGCCACCGGGCTCTGCCTGCCTATGGGCGTTGCGGTCGACAGCTCGGGCAACCTTTACGTGGCGGACACCAACAACAACCGCGTGCTCGAGTTCGATACGCCACTCAACGTAAGCAGCGGCGAGTCCGGCGCGGGCGACGTTAGCGCCGACCTTGTTTTCGGCCAGGGCGGCGGCGGCACCGACTTTACCAGCGATGGCGGATGCACGTCTGCCAGCGCCACCGAGCTGTGCAGTCCCTACGGCGCCGCGGTGGACGCTTACGGCCACCTCTACGTGGCGGACACGTTCAACAACCGCGTGCTCGGGTACAACACGCCCAACGTGACAGCCCAGGTGGTCTTCGGCCAGGGCAGCGCCGGCAGCGGCTCCGAGCTCACAACCAGGACCTGCTCCGACGCGCTCCTTTTCTTCCTCAGCGGCAGCCCGTATCGGCACCCTGCGCCCAGCGCGACCGGGCTCTGCCTGCCTGTGGGCGTTGCGGTCGACAGCTCGGGCAACCTTTACGTGGCGGACTCTACTAACAACCGCGTGCTCGGGTACAACACGCCGCTTGCCAGTCCGTCGGCTCCCAACGTCACGGCTGATATCGTGCTGGGCCAGATCGACTTCGCGCACAACATGCTGGACTTCGGGGGACCGAAAGCGCTTTACCCCCCATCGGGTCTCGCCGCCGGTCTCGCCGTCGACTCCAGCACTACAACTAACGGCGTTTACGTGTCTGACGGGGTCAACAACCGCGTGCTCGGCTGGAGCGACGCAGCCGCGCTGGCTAACGGGGCGCCGGCTGATGTCGTGATTGGCCAGCCGGACTTTTATTCCCACCAGTGCGACAACGGAACGGCGGCGGGCGATGTGAGCGGCCTTGGCCCGGACAGCTTGTGCCGGCCCTCTGCGGTTGCGGTTGACGCTGCGGGCAACCTCTACGTGGCGGACACCAACGACAACCGTGTGCTCGAGTACGCAAGCCCGCTTGCGGCGTTCAAGGCAAGCGGCGAAACCTCGGGCTTTGCGGCCAGCCTGGTTTTTGGCCAAGGCAGCAGCGGAAGCGACTTTACCAGCGCGGGTTGTCTTTCGCCCGCCGCGACAAGCCTCTGCGTCCCCATGGGTGTCGCGGTCGATCCCGACGGCAACCTCTACGTGGCGGACCGTAATTACGGTCGCGTGCTCGAGTACAACACGCCGCTCAGCAAGACCAGCGTCGCTGGCTCGGGGGACGTAACCGCCGACCTGGTCTTCGGCCAAGGGAGCAGCGGCAGCGACTTTACGACCGGCAACTCCTGCACCAGTCCGAGTGCGACAGAGCTGTGCGAGCCGCAGGGCGTCGCCGTCGATTCTGCCGGCAATCTTTACGTGGCGGATGCGAGCAACAACCGCGTGCTGGAATACAACACCCCGCTCACCAAGACCAGCGTTGCCGGGTCAGGCGACGTCACGGCCGACCTGGTCTTCGGCCAGAGCAACGCAACCGACTTCAAGGACATCGCCTGCGCCACAAGCGCGACCGGGCTGTGCGGTCCCGCGGCCGTTACCCTCGATGCGAGCGGCAACCTTTACGTGGCGGACACCAATAACAGCCGCGTGCTCGAGTACAACGCGCCGCTAGCCAATCCGTCGACACCCAACGTGACGGCCGACCTGGTCTTCGGCCAAGGTAGCAGTGGCAAGAACCTTACAGGCGGTGGCCTCTTCTGCGGCAGCCTCGTCAGCGCGACCGGGCTGTGCGGTCCGGCGGGCGTTGCCCTCGATGCGAGCGGTAACCTTTACGTGGCGGACACCGGCAACAACCGTGTGGTGGAGTACTACGCGCCGCTGGCCACCCCGACCTCGACGCCGACGCCAACGCCTACGGCCACGGCCACGCCCACGCCGACACCCACGGCAAGTGCGACGCCGTTGCCGACTTTCACGGCGACGCCGAGGCCGTTTGCGAGCTTTACGCCGATTCCGTTTCCGACGGCCAGGATGAGAGGCCGCACGCCGTTTCCTTTGCCGAGCTTTACGCCTTTCC
>JAJYRQ010000017.1 GCA_021794015.1 Deltaproteobacteria bacterium
GCAGCCATAACGCGCTGGCTGGCGGAATGGAACGAGAATGCCCGCCCGTTTCGCTGGACCAAATCGGCCGCGCGGATCAAACGCAGCATTCGCAACGCTGCACTTATTTACGAGACGGGACACTAGCTTGCCGCAGCCGATCGCCCGCAGGCCTCAGCATGGCTCTTGGCTCGGCCGGCTAACGCGGGCGGCGGCTGCGGCGCCATTGTTCGTACTGCTTGGCATGTTTTAGAAAACCGTAGAAGGCGGCCGACATCGCGGCGTAAAGACCGCGTCCGCCATAGCGCCAGCCGCCGCGCACGATGTAAAAGCGCACAAAACGCCACGCCGGATGGGTGACCATCCGAAGCGCGCTGAGCGCCGAGGGACGCCCGATGAGCGCGGCCTCGGAGCTGAAGCGATTCATCGTCGCCACGTGGTCCGCAACGTCGCGGTAGCTGAAGTGCAGGATCGGCGCCTTGAGCTGACCCACCCGGCCGTCGACCACGACCTTCTCGTGCAGCGGGTCGGAGCTGACCCGGGCGCAGGCGCGCCGAAACAGTCGCAGCGGCCGGTCGCGGTAGAGTTCGTCCCCGTAGTAGCCGCCGAGGTGGTAGAGCAGTCGGCGCACGCGGTAGCCGTCGCAGGGATGAGGTGAAGCGAGCACCGCCGCAATCTCCTGGCCGAGCTCGTAGGTGGCCTGTTCGTCGGCGTCGAGCAGCAGCACCCACGGGCTGTGCGCCTGGCTTACGGCGAAGCCTTTCTGGCTGCCGTAGCCGTCGAAGGTGCGCGCGACGACGCGCGCCCCCAGCGCGCGCGCGATCTCGGCCGTACGGTCGGTGGAGAACGAGTCAACCACCACCGTCTCGTCACAAAAGGCGGCGCTTTTCAGGCAGCCGGCGATCGTCCGCTCCTCGTCTTTGGTGATAACGACCAGCGACAGGCGAGGCCGGGCCGGCATCGTAGTCTCTGCGCTGATGCTCAATGGTCGAGTTGCTCGAGAAAGGGGCGCGACTTCTCCCAGGCGGCCTGGTACTGCTTTTCGTCAAGCCGGCCGCGCAGGCGTTGGACCCGCAGAAGCAGGAAGTAGGTCTGGATGACGTCTTCACGGCAGTAGCGGTGGATTTCGGCCAGCCGGCCCGCTTCGTAAATCTGCTGCACCATCGAGCCGTCGATCCCGCCCTTGCCCCGAAGGCCAATCATCTTGAGCAAAAGATTCATCCCGCCGGCCAGCGCAAAGGCGCCGTAGTTGGTGACAAAGTCGAGCAGGTCGATATGGCTCTCCTCGCTGTAGCGCGCCCGGGGACTGCTGCGGCCGTCGAAGTAGCGCGCCAGCGCAAGTTGGTGGCGCAAGGCCGCCAACTCCATCACCGGGAGATCGAAGCGCCGGCCGTTAAAGGTCACCAGGCACGGCCGCGCGCGCTGACCGGCGCTCTGGGCCAGGTAGCCAAGTCGGTCCCAGAATTCACGCACCAGCGTTTCTTCGCTGTAGTCGGAAGCCGCCAGGCTTTCGACCGACACCAGCGAATAGTCCTCGGCCACCCCTCCGACCGCGGCCGACACCGGGCGATGAAGCGGTAGCGGGAAAAAGTCGCTTCCGCGCTGGGCCTTAAGCTTCTCGGCCTGGCGCAGGTAGGCCTCATCAGGGCTGAGCCCTTGTCCGACAAAGAAAGTCTCGGCGAGCAGCTCCTTGTCGACCCGGGTTTCGACGTCGATCACCGCAAAGCGCATCGCTTGCCTCCGCCTCTGTGTCTTCCTTAAGAAGGGCTTGCGGGGTCGCCCAGTTGCACCACGACCTGGCGCGCAATCGATTTGAAAAGCTCCGCCACCGGGTGGTTCGGCGCGGCGGCGACCAGCGGCCGGCCCTGGTCGGCGCCCTCGCGCAACTGGGAGACGAGCGGCACCTCGCCGAGGAAAGGCACCCCCAGCTCGCGCGCCAGGCGAGCCCCGCCGCCGCGGGAAAAGATCGCGTGGCGCGCGCCGCAGCGCCGGCAGACGTAATAGCTCATGTTCTCCACCACCCCCAGCACGGCGACTCCGACCTGGGCAAACATCTGCACTCCCCGCCTTACGTCGAGCAGGGCCAGTTCCTGGGGCGTGGTTACGATGATCCCGCCGCTAAGCGCCACCCGCTGGGTTATCGTAAGCTGGGCGTCGCCCGTGCCGGGCGGCAGATCGAGCACCAGGCAGTCCAGCTCGCCCCACTCGACGTTGAACAGGAACTCGCTTTCGAGCTTGGCCACCATCGGACCGCGCCAGATGACCGGGGTCTGGTCGTTGATGAAAAGCCCCATCGAGACGTAGCGCAGGCCGTGGCGCGTCAGGGGCACGATGCGCCGCTCGGGGGTCAAGCCAACCGTCTCGCCCGCGCCCACCATCATGGCCAGGCTGGGCCCGTAAACGTCGGCGTCCATCAGGCCGATGCGCCAGCCAAGCGAGCGCATCGCCAGCGCCAGGTTGACGGCGACCGTCGATTTGCCGACGCCGCCTTTGCCGCTGGCGACGGCGACGATGCGCTGTACGCCGGGCACCGCGCTCTTGGCCGGCGCGGCCTGTGCGGCGGCGCGCGGCCGAGCTTGCTCGACCTCGACGTCGACCCTGGGCGCGCCCGGCATCGCGCCCACGATCGCCTTGACTTCCTCGACGATGCGCGCCATGACCTCCGGCTTGGCCGACAAAGCGGTGAGAAGGACCGTTGTACCGCGGTGCGCTACTTGAACGTCCTTGACCATGCCGAAGGCGACGATATCGCGGGTAAAACCCGGATACTTGACCTTGCGCAGCTCGTCGAGAATTTCCTGCGGCGTTGGCATTATCCTGTCGGTAAGACAAGCCGCCCCCAAGGGCCGGTGCGCGGCATTATCCGCGGCCCGCCTGACCGTTGGCCTCCTTTGCAGCGGCCGCCTTTGCGCGGCTGGCGCGCGCGACGCGAAATTTCTGTCACCTGGCGCAACTCCAGATGTTATCATCCGTAGGCGGGAGGAAAAAACCGCCCGCGCCGTCGCCATGATGCTTAACCGCGCAAGGGGCAAACGCCGGTCGGACCGCGCCGCCCGGGGCCTGCGGGTCTGCTATCCCGCCGGCGCGAGCGAAGTGCTGCGCTTCGCGGCGGCCGAGCTTTGCCGTATCGCCTCGCGCATGAGCGGGGAGCCGTGCACCGCGGAAGCAGAGCGCGCGCTTGGGGATAACCGGCTTGCGCTCTGCCCGGACGGAGGCGAGTTGTCGCGCGAAGCGGTTGAGGCGCTGGCGGGCGGGCCGAGAATCGGCGCGCGCTCGTTTGAGCGGGAAGAGTTCGCGGTGGCAACTCCCGCTTCCGGCGAGCCGGCCTTCGCCGGCGCTCCGGCCGTGCTGGTGCTCGGCGGCTCGGAGCGCGCCGTGCTCCACGGCGTCTACGAGCTTGCCGAACGGCAGGGCGCGCGCTGGTCCGTCGGCTCGACGATGGAGCTGCCCAAGCGCGGCGCGCGCTGGCTTTCGGGCCTTGGCTCTTACCGGATTTCGCCGCCTTTCCAGCGGGTCGCCTTTGCTTGCGACCTGATGACCTGGCACTACGAGCGTCCCGCTTACCTTGCGCGCCATCTGGAGCACGACCGGGAGTTCATTGGGTGGGTGGCGTGGCGCGGGGCGGGCGCCTTTTTTTTCATTCGGCACGCTTCGGATACGCGGCTCAAAATCGACGAGTTGGCTGCGTTCTCGGCGCCGCGCGGCATCGCGTTCGAGTACGGCGGTCACCTGCTGACCCGGCTTTTGCCGCGCGCCCGGTTCGAAACCGCACCCGAGCTGTTTGCCATGGGGAGCGACGGCCGGCGCGGCCGCCAGGGCAATCTCTGCGCCTCCAGCGCCCGGGCGCTGAAGATTGTCAGCCGGGCTGCGCTTGCGTACGCGCGGGAAAAGCCGACACCTGCGCTGCTGCATCTGTGGGGCGCCGACGTCTTCGCCGGGGCATGGTGCCTTTGCCCGGCCTGCCGCCGGCTCGGCCCGCAGCTTCAATATATGCGCGTGGTCAACGCGGTTGCGGCAGAGCTTTGGGCCGCCGGAGAGCGCCGGTTGCCGGTCGCTTACCTTGCCTACCACGATACGCTCGAGCCTGACCCGCGGCTTAAGCCGAGGCGCAATGTCTGGTTCGAGTGGGCGCCGCGCGAACGATGTTACCGGCATGCGATCGACGATCCCGCCTGCCGGACCAATCCGCGCTATTTCGAGTCGCTCAAGCGCCACCTTGATCTCTTCGACGGCCGCGGGCATGTCTTCGAATACTACGCCGACGCGGCGCTGTTTGGCGGGCTTGGGTTCGCCACTGCGGCGGTGATTGCGCGCGATTTGCGCGCCTACCGGCGGCTTGGACTCCAAAGCATCTCCTGCCTGACCTTTGGCGCTTACAGCGCCCTTGCCTATCCGGTCAATCTGGAGACGTTCGCCCGGGCGGCGACTCGCGGCGAAGACGTTCCGGCGCTTGGCCGCATTGCCCGGCTAAGGCATCCGGGCTCTGCGGGCGCGGCAGCGGCGGCTTACCGCGCCGTTGTGCGAGCCTCGGCGCTGACGCTTACCTACGGCGACGTGATGCGGGCCCCGCCGGCGAGCCCGTGCGCCGGCGACAACCGCGGCGCATTGCGGGAGGCGGCGGCCTGCTTTCGCCGCGCTGTGGCGGCTGCCGCAGCGCTGGCGCCGGCCCGCGCCGCGCCGCGCCTCGGCGTCGAGCGACAAATCTGGCGCTACAGCGCCGGCGTGCTGAGCGGATTGGCCGACTACGCGGCGGCGCTGCTGGTCGACGAACCCCGGCAGCGGCGGCGCCAGGGCGCGGCGGCGCTGGCCCGGGTAGCGGCGTGCGCGCGGGAGATCGAGGCGGTCGACCCGCGTTATGCCGGCCTGTGGGGCACGCTTGACCTGGCGCGGCTGCGCCAGCGCTGGCTTGCCTCGCTTGCGCGCCGACTCGAGGCGACCCTTGCTCCCGGGCCCGCCGCCACGGCCACACCTTAAGCGGCGCCGCGCCCGCGGCTGACAGGCGCTTGGCCGGATGACGGAGCCGCCCGCGGCTTGGGGAAACTTTCGCCGCCGTATCGCGCAGGCCTTCGGAGCGAGCCGCCGGGATCAGCGCAAGGCCAGGCGCGTGCGGCGGCGGTATCGCGCTTGCACGGCCCAGGAATGCGCCTGGGCCACGTCCACTCCTCCTCCCTCGTCAATTGCCAGCCCTACGCGCTGAACGCATTGCCGAAAAGCTGCCGGCAACTCGGGCAGGGGGCCCGCTTGCGACCTGGCCAGCAGAATGGGCCCGTTGCCCCCGTTGGCAAACGCGGGAAAGAACGCGGGCATTTCCGCGCTCCGATAACAGCCGGCCTCTGCCAGCGCTGTTTCAATCAGCTTGGCGTCTCGGATTTGCCTGTAGCACCTGTTCATGGTCAGGCTGTGTGGACAGCCGAGCATGTGATAAAGCTCGTGTCGGGCCACGTTGCCGGCGCTAAATATCGGCGCAAGCAGAAGCTCGTTGATCGTGGCAATCCGGCCGACGACGAAGCCGCGCGTCATGGTATCGTTATCCACTTCGCCGCCGACTTCGGGCGCTCCCCAAATCTCGACCAGGTTCCATGCGACGTCGGCCCAGTTGCGCCCGACGAAGTAAAGCATGCGATCGCACGCGGGCGGAATGGGGATTGTGCTCAGCCGGTCTTCGATCTGCCAAAAAAAGTAGTCGCCCAAGCGCCGCGGGTAGGGCGTGTAGGCGGTTATTTCAACGTTTAGACCGTACTTGGGCGCCTCCGTTTTGTTCCAGTAGTCTTCGATGATGCTGCGCGCCTCGCTTTGAGTAATACCGTCATCCAGCATGACGCAGAGCCGCAGTGTTTCGGCCGGGCCGAAGTTGATATTTTGGCGCGCCGGCGCGTTGTCAAGCCCTACGGTGGTGAAGAAACAGCCGCTTGCGCACAGAGCAACCGCGACAATGGCTATTGAGGTCGGGTAAATCCCGCCCGCGACTTTCGTATGCTGTGGCAAGGAGTGCATCCCCGTCACGGCGCCCAGGCGGGCGCCGAATGACCAATGTCAGCAAGGAACGGGCCACCGCCAGCGCGGCGTGCAAACTCATCTCTTGACCCGCAACGGTGCATGGCAGAGCGCGCGAAGGGGCAGGTCCGCCAGGTTGCCCGAAAACGTCGGGAATAATTGGCGCTGTCGCAAGAGGACGCTGCAACAACGGCGATGGCGCGCCCGGGACGGAGATTGCCGATGGTAAAAATTACACTTGCGGCAGAATCAGTCGCATAGATGACTCTGAGAGCGCGAATGTTATTCTCAGCGGAGTCCGCGTAGCGAAGAATCTGCGCAGCGACCAGGCTGCCGCGCCGGCGCAGGCAAGTGGACTCGCCGCGCTGCTGGCAGGGAAATCGCTTCGCGTAGATGCCTTCCCTTTGCAGGGCTCAGGGTCGGCATCGCAGCGCAAAGCAGCATGACTGAGGCAGCCGCAGCGTTTATGAGGCTGCTTCCAGTGCGCCGGACAGGGCGGTGGCGGGGCAGGGCATTTAGCGTAGCCTCGCAAGTACGGCGCGCGCTCGGGCGCCGTTACGAGGCGCCTGACGCTCGCTTTAGCGGCCGCGCCCTCAATCTGTTGCAGACTGAGGCCGAACCGGGGCATCCGCTTCTGGAGCGTCTGTTCCGGCTATGCGACAGTGGCATCGCAGCCGCGCGACGCTCGGACCCGGGGGCGCCTGCGAGGGCGAGCGCGGCGGGTAGGGCGCTTTCCAGGCGCTCGTCGAGGTTCGGCCGAGCGCCGCGGGCGGCGGCTCTTGCCGCAGGCGCCCGGCAGGCTCTGGTGCTGGCCTGGACAAGGCGCTAAAGAAGTTCGCATGGCGGTAGGCAGAAAAACAACTCGCGCCGCGGCGGCGGATCTCTTCGAGCTGGGACCGCCGATAGCCGAGCGGATGAAGTTCGAGGCCGCGCCGGCGCCGTGGGTGGTGAGCCACTACGTTTTTACCCGCGGCTCGGAAGCGGCATGGGAGGCGATCAACCGCGGGCTTGGCGAGCCGGGCGGCGCCTTCTACTGGATTGGCGGAAAACCCGGGGCCGGCAAGACACACTTTCTTAACTACATGATGGCGCTGGAAAGCCGGGCCGGCCTGTTCGGCGCTGGGTCCGGGCGCCATGCCACGGTGGCGCTCGAGCTTGCCGGCCGCGCGGCGGACGCGCGCGCGCTTGAGCGGATGATGCTTGACCAGATGGCGCACAAGGTTTCCCAGGATGCGCGCACGGTTTCGCTCTGGCGCCAGATGCAGGGCGAGTCGGCGCTTAGGACCATCCTCGACCAGGCGCGCCGCTTGGGGATTGGCACCGTGGCCGTCCTACTAGACCTGGGCAGCGCCTCTGCGGCTGAGCTGGCGCCCTATCTCGACCTGCTGGTGCGACTTGCGGCGACCACCAAACCGCTCAAGCTCGTGATCGTCGCTGCCGGTCGCGATGCCTACCCTGGGCGGCTCGAGGCGGCCGCCTTCGACGTTGCGCCGCGCGACGACGACGAGGCGGCGCTGGCCGGGATCGGCAGAGCGCGCCGGGTCAAGGAGGAGGCGGCGGCGCTGCTCGATGCGTTTTACGCCCGCTTCGGAACCGGTCGCTTTTCCGCCCAGGGGATTTTCCCCTTCGACGCATCCTGCCTCGAAACGTTCTGGGCGCTTAGCGGCAGGCCGGCGGCCGTCGCCCCAATTGCATCCCTGGTGCGCGAGATTCTGGACGCCGTGGCGGCCGACCATCTGTTTCAGGCGCCGCTCTTCCCCGGGGAACTGCTCAAGTACCCAGCCGGGCAAAAGCGGATGGCCGCCCGGCTCGGCGAACGCGGCCGCCTCGCCTTGCAGGCCGCCGAGCGGGCGGCCGCTGCGCTGCAAGCGCCGGCTCAGGCTCGCGGCAAGGCCGCCGTCGAGTTGCTGGCGCTCGATTACCTGGCGGGACGCGCCGCCGCCAGCACGGCGGAGATCGAACGGCGGCTGCCGCCTTCGCTGCGCCAGCAGGTGGTCCAAGCGCTCGCGCCGGGCCGGCGCCTGGGCGAAACGCTGGCCGCCCTGGCTTCGCTCTCGGGCGGCGTTATCCGGCTGCGGGGTGCGATGGCGAGCTTCGAGCCCCAGGCGCTCGACACACCCGAGCTTGCCGCCTTTAATGCCGCGCTGCCGGTAACCGGCCGGCTGGTTGCGGGGCTGAGCCCCGCCGAAGGAGCAGCCGACCTCAGGAATAAGCTCAAACGGCTGGGCGAAGCGCTTAGCGAACACGTCGAGGCGGCTCATCGGACACTCCGGGCGCTTAGCCTTGGCGCTGACGAGATGGGCCAGTCGCTCGCCGACGACTCGCGCAGGCTTCTGGAAAACTTCTTGCGCATTGTCGAAGGCGGCACGGCGGCGGTCCTGGAACTCGGCGCGGAGCCTCAGCGCCTGGCCGAGGCCGAGCACCTGGCTGAAGCCTACTTGCGGCTGCGCCGCGTCGCCGACCGCCTGCCGCGGCTGAAGGCGATGCTCGAATACCTGGCCGGCACGGGTCTCGGCGCCGCGCGCGCCGCCTCCGGTTCCGACGATGGCCGGCTGGCTTCGCTCGACCTCGAGTGCGAGTTGCTTGCCAGCGCGCTTAGGGGTGCCGTGTTTTCCACGGCGGGGCCGCCGCTTGACGCTCTGGAGGAGCGTTTTTCTCAATTCCGCGCCGCTTACGTGACGGCCTACCAGCGGGCGCATGCCCGCTGGCGGCTTGACAATGAGCGGCTGGCTGCACGCCTCGGCGAACTTCAACTGCGCCATCGGGCGCTTGAGCGGCTCGACAGCATCGAGGCGCTGGGCCCGCCCGCCGCGGCAAGCTTAAATCCCAGGGTCGAGCGATCTGGCCAACACCCCGTGCAGTGCCGGCTCGACGGACCCCTGCCGCTGGATATCGCCCCGCGATGTCCCGAGTGCGGCCTGAGGCTGGGGACGGAAGTCCCCGCCGGTGAAGTCGAATACCTCTTTGCGGAAGTCGAACGCCGGCTTTCGGACAAGCTTGCCCTGCTGTCGCAGGACGTGATCGGGCGGCTTGTCCGCCAGCACGACAGGCACGCACGGCTCGAAGGCTTTTTGAAGATCGCGCAGGCCGCGCAGACCGAAGCGCTGTGGCGAGTCCTGGACGATGACCTGACCGCCTACCTGGCAAAGCTGCTCAGCGAGCCGCGCCAAACGTAGACCGGCCCCCCGGCGGCACGCCTTGCCCGCTGCCGCTTGAAGGTTGCTTGGCTACCTGAGGGAGGACCGCGGCCAGGATCGGCTCAACGCCGCTCTGCCGAGACAAGACGTTTTCGCGGCATGCCGGGGGGAAACGGGCTTGCACGCCGTTTGCGCGGCTTGACGTTCAGCCGGTCAAGGAGGTCGAAAAAGCGATTTCGCACCGCCTCCATAAACCATAGAAGACCAAGCCCAAGGACGCCGCCGATCCCCCGCAGCGCGTTGGCCAGATAACCGCCCAACGCAAGGCGCTCCAGCTCAAAGCGCCCCTCTTGGTTTTCCCCGGGCGCCCTGACGTTCGTTGCACTCGCTGTCGTATGATCGTCGCTCATTGGATTACTGCAGTTCCTTCACCTCGGGCCGCCGGCCAAGACGTCGCCGCCTGGCCGGTCCCGGCCCGCGTCTACGAGCCCGCATGCCCGACCGGCGCCGCCGCGCCCGCCACCGCACCGGGCAGCGTCAGCTTTGCGTTGTCAAAGAAAACCCGCGCGTTGTTGAGGGCCCACAGCCCGACCCGGCCCGCCTTTATCGATCCGTCGCGCGCCTCGAACGCTTTGCCGCCGTCGAAGTAACAGACCAGCCGATCGCCCCGCGCCTCAACCTTAAGCTCGTGCCAGACGCCGGCGCTGACCGCGGCAGGCTTTCGCGCCAACTCCCGCTTCTCGCCGTCTTTCACCCGGTACAGCACAACTTGCTGTCCCGGCGCCAGCGCCGCAAACAAGTAGTAATTGCCCCGGTCCACCAGACGCAGGGCCAGCCCGCCCGACCGGGCAAATGAGCCGCCTGCGGCGCGGTAAAGCGCCTGCCAGTCGAAATCCGCGTAAGGCGCGCGATCGGATACCACCGCAAGCTGGTCGGTCGCCGTGAAAAACGACTTGAGCCATACAAGATTCGCCTCAAGCCTCGGCAGCCCGTACTGCGGCAGCCCAAACTCGTTGGGCAAACTGGCCGCCTCCGGATCGTGCATCACTTCCCAGTCTCCGGCCAGGACCGTCCAGCCGCTGGCGGGTTGATAGCTGCGGTCCTGGTCGAAATCCCAGCTTCGCACCACGGGCAGCGCCGCCGCAGCACCCTTGGGATGCTGAGCCGCCGTCTGCCTGGCAGCTTGTCCTGCTCCGACTTCCTCGCAAAGCGCCACCGCCGGGCGCCCGGCGAGGTACATTCCCGCCGCAGCCAGCACCGTAACAATCCACCAAATCTGTCCCTTGCGCATCCTCGCGGTCTCCCAACCTAGGCCAAAACGTGAAACCGGAAAGCCGCTTGCTCAAGCTGGCCCCGGACCAGGCTTGCCTCGATGTTTGAGGTTTACCCCCGCCCCGTCAAGAGGGTCCCGCCTCCGACGCTTAGGCAAACCGAATCGGACATCCATTGGTGCGGCTTTCGGAGAGGATTCCCGACCAGCCGGAACAGGCGCCGGTCGTTGCCGCTTCAAAAGTGACGTTGGCGGCTGCGGCCCGCCCAACCTCTATTCGTATAAGTTTCGCCTTTAATTTCACGAAGCGAAATTTACGCCCGCGATTTCGCTTGACTGCTCCGGTGGAAAATAGTGGGATCAAGTGGCTTGCGGTGGGGATAGCGGGTGTACGGTGGCAGAACAGACTACGCCGTGGACGACAAAGGGCGGGTCAGCCTTCCTAGCGCCTTGCGCGAAACGCTCGAACAGCAGCAGTACGACCGGGTCTGGGTCACGAACAACTACTTTTGGGGCGAGCCGTTTCTTGCAGTCTACAGTCCGAGAGAATGGGAGCGTACGGTCGGCAGGATCAGGCAGCGGCCGAGCTTCGATCCCGAGATCCAGTTGTTCCAGTTTTTCTTTATCGGGGGGGCGCAGGAAGCTGTACTGGACAGGCAGGGCAGGGTTTTGATTGCGCAACGTCTTCGTACCTTTGCCAAGCTTGAGCGCGAGGTAACTTTTTCGGCGATGGCCGACGGTTTTCAGCTTTGGAACCGTGAAATCGTTGAGAAACTCTTGACTACGGCCAGGGAGCGGTTTTCCGATCCCGAGTTTCAACGCAAGCTCGGGATTTAGTTTAACGTGACGATGTTGGCAGCGCAAAGCCGCGATAACCAGGAGGGCGCACACCTGCATGTCCCGGTGCTCGTCGACGCGGTGTGCGCCCTGCTTGGCAAGGGGGGGCGGCCGGAAATCCTGGTCGACGCGACCGTGGGTACCGGCGGCCATGCGCTGGCGCTGCTTGAGGCGGGCGCGGCGCAAATTGTCGGCTTGGACCTCGATGAGCGAGCGTTGGCCGTGGCGGCGGCGCGGCTTGGCGGCTTTGCCGGGCGGGTGCGGCTGATGAAGGGAAACTTTGCCGCTCTGGGCGAGGCGCTGAGCGGGCTTGGCGTGGACCGGGTGGACGGAGTTTTGGCTGACCTGGGGTTATCGACATTCGCGCTGGAGGACCCTTCGCGCGGGTTCAGTTTCAGATCGGACGGTCCGTTGGACATGCGCATGGACCTGCAGGCGGAGCCGTCGGCCTACGAGCTGGTCAACTTTACCCGCGAAGAGGAGTTGAGCGAGATGCTGCGCCGCTACGGTGAGGAGCCGGCCGCGCGTCGGATCGCCCGCGCAATAGTTGCGGCGCGCCGCTCGGGCCCGCTCACCGCGACCGCCCAGCTTAGGCGCGTCGTGGAAAGAGCCGGGGCGCGCGGCCGGATGGGCCGGCTTCATCCGGCGACCCGTACTTTTCAGGCGCTGCGCATGGCGGTCAATGGCGAGTTGGAGAACCTTAAGCTTTTCCTGGAGCAGGCGCCGCAACGGCTCAAGCCGCGCGGCCGTCTTGTGGTCATTGCCTATCACTCGCTGGAGGACCGGATGGTCAAGACCGCGCTGCGGCATCTGGCGGACTCGGGCGACTACGAGTTGGTCGGCAGCGCGGTGGTGCGTCCGTCGGCAAGCGAGGTGGGGTGCAACCGGAGGGCGCGCAGCGCAAAACTGCGATGCCTGGAAAGGAAGGCCAGCTAAACCGTAAAACAGCGCAAGCTGCGCCGAGCGGCGCGCTGATGCCGGCGGTTTTAGCCGTGGCGGTTGTGGCGGTCGCTTTTGCAACTCTTATGGTACGCCTCCAGGTGACGCGCGGCGGCTACGCGGCTTCGCAAACCAAGGCGCAGGTGATGGAGCTTCGGCAGGAGAACCGGCGGTTGCGCCTGGAGGTGGCGCGGCTTACCTCGCATGCGCGGCTTAGGCGGCTGGCCGGAAGGTTTGGCCTGGGGCCGGCGCGCGCCGGCCAGTTGGTCGTGGTGCCATGAACTCGGGTTGGCGCAGGCGGGCTGCGCGGATTGGCGCGCTGGCGGCGATGCTTTGCGGGCTGCTCGGGCTTGTCCTGCTGCGGCTGATTCTGCTGGTGTCGGTTGACGGCGCCGAGCTTGTCAAGCTGGCGCGCGTCGAGCATACCAGCGCGCTTAAGCTGGCCGCGGTGCGGGGCGCGATCGTGGACCGCAGCGGCCGGCCGCTGGCGCTGTCGGCCCAGGCGCAGTCCGTCTATGCGCGCAGCGCCGCGCTGCTCGGCCGCACCACGAGCGCCGAGCGCGCGCGATTGGCGCGGGCCTTGGGCGCAAGTCCGGCGCGCGTCGAGGCGTTGCTGAGGCGGGGCGCGCCGTTTGTCTGGCTCGGACGCCAGCTCGAGCCGGCCAAGGCCGCGCAGGTCGGGAAGCTTGGACTTGCAGGCGTCGGCTTGGTTACGGAATATCGGCGATTCTACCCGGAGGGCGCTCTGGCCGGGTCGGTGGTGGGGCTTGCGGGGTTGGACGGCCAGGGGCTCTCCGGGGTGGAACTGCGTTACGATGCGACGGTTCGTGGCGCGCCCGTGAAGCTGCGCCTTTATCACGATGCGTTGGGCCATCAGATGCTCTACGCGCCGGTCGCCTCGGACCAGGCGGTGGTCGGAGCGCGCCTGGAACTGACCCTTGACCTAAGTCTGCAGGCGCTGGCCGAGCGGGAGCTCAGAGACGAGGTGGCGGCCAGCGGCGCGCGCGCCGCCAGCGCCGTCGTGCTCGACCCGTTTAGCGGCGAGCTCCTGGTCCTGGCCAATGTCAGCGCGCAGGCCGACCCGCAGGACGGACGGCTCCATGATGGGGCGATCCAGGACGCCTTCGAGCCCGGTTCGACCATCAAGGGAATCCTGGCGGCGATTGCTTTGGCCGACGGCGTGGTTCGTCCGCAGACCAGGATTTTCTGCGAGCAAGGGAAGTTTCGGGTAGACAAGGCGGTCATCCATGACGAGGGGCGCCACGGATGGCTCGAGTTGGGAGATATCCTCGAGGTCTCGTCGAATATCGGTGCGGCGAAGATCGCGCTTGCTCTGGGCGCGCGCCGTTATTACGACGGGCTGGTCGCCTTCGGCTTCGGGCACAAGTCGGGTATCGATCTGCCTGGTGAGGCGTCGGGGTTGCTGGGAGGCCTGCGCCAGTGGCGGCGGGTGGGCCTGGCTACGCGCGGTTTTGGCCAGGGTCTGGCAGTAACACCGCTGCAGCTTGCCGTTGCCTATGCGGCGGTGGCCAACGGCGGGGCGATAGTTCGGCCCTACGTGGTCAAGGCGGCTTATGACTCGGCCGGTAGCGCGATTTTCAGGCAAACCCCGCAGGTGCTGAGACGGGCGATTTCTCCGGCGGTCGCGCATACGGTGAACACGTTGCTTAGGCGTACGGTTGCGGGACAGCACGGCACGGCACACTTGGCGCAGGTGGCGGACTTCACCGTGGCCGGCAAGACCGGCACCGCGCAGATGGTGGATTTTCGCGCCCGGCGCTATTTGAAGGGTCGTTCGGTCGCCTCGTTTGTGGGCTTTTTGCCGGCTGAAGCGCCGCGGCTGGTCGTTTTAGTGGTGCTCTACGATGTCGGCCCGGGCCACTTTGGCGGGTTGGTGGCAGCGCCGGTCTTCCGCGAAATAGCCGCGGCGGCGCTGCGAGGACTCAACGTGGCGGCGCCCGGGCCGCGCTTCGTCGAGGCCAGCCTGCTGGGCGCGGTCTCCGAAGGCGCGGGCCAGCAGGCGTCCTCCGCTGCCGGCATCGAGGCGGCGGACCTGTCGGCAAGGTCGCTTGCGCCGGCAGCAGCCGATGGACGCGCCCCGGATTTCGCCGGGCTTAGTTTGCGTCGCGCGCTGGTCCTGGCGCGCCGGCTGGGAGTCACGGTAAGTGCCAGCGGGCATGGCTACGTCGTGCGCCAGGAGCCGTTGCCCGGCACTTCCCTTTCGGGCCATTCGCTCGCTCTTTTCCTCGCGCCGGACGGGAGAGACGGCCGGCCGGCCTCGAGGCCGAGCAAAACGGTTGGCCGAGCGAATAGAGCGCGGCGCCGGGCTAGCGGTTGAGCCGGCTGTGAAGCTCAAGGAGTTACTGCCGCAGGAACTTTGTTCAAGTCTCGGCCCCGAGCTCGAGGTCGAGATAACGGGTTTGAGCCATGACTCGCGTCAGGCCGGGGCGGGTGACATTTACTTTGCTCTGGCGCGCGATGAAGCCCAGCGCCGGCGAAACGCCCAGCAAGCCTTGGAGCGCGGGGTGCGTGCCGTGGTGATGGAGGGGTGGAAGGGAGCAGGCACGCGCCCCGCCGCCGCGATTATCAACTGTTCGAGCCCGCGCCGCCTGATGGCGCTGGTTGCCGCACGCTTTTACGGCGAGCCGAGCCGCGCACTCGAGCTCCTGGGCGTGACCGGAACCAGCGGCAAAACCACCACCAGCTTTCTTTTGGCCGCGATGGCCGAGGCGGCCGGCAGGCCCGCCGGGATCATAGGTACGATAGGGGCGTTCGCCGCCGGGCGCAAGCTCTTTTCCGGCCTTACGACTCCCGAATCGGCCGATCTGCAGGCCGCGCTGCGCGCAATGAAGGAGCTTGGCTGCCGCTTCGTATGCGCGGAAATATCCTCGATTGGCCTCGACCAGGGGCGGGCCGAGGGACTCGATTTCCGCGCCTGCCTGTTCACCAATCTGGGACGCGATCACCTGGATTACCACGGCACGCTCGATAACTACTTTGCGGCCAAGCTGAGACTTTTTACCGAAATTCTTGCCCGCAGCCGACAGGACGATCCGGTGACCGTGGCGCGTGGCGACGATCCTTACGGAGCGCGGGTTCTGGCCCTCGCCCCGGGCCGCAAGGTGAGCTTTGGGCTTCGTCCGGACCTGGACGTCTATCCGCTCGAATCCTCCCTGTCGTTTGACGGCATCCGGACCCGGCTAAGCGTCTTCGGCGAGGAGCTGGCGGTTGCCTCGCCGCTGTTGGGCGAGATAAACCTGCTGAACCTGCTCGGGGCGGTTGCGGTTGCCCGAGCTTTGGGCTTTCCTGCCGAGGCGGTGGCCAAGGGCGCGGCGAGTTGCGCGTCCCCGCCGGGAAGGCTTGAGGGCGTGGCCGCGCCCGATGGGATCGGGGTTTTTGTCGATTACGCTCACAAGCCCGACGCCTTGGCCGGAGTGCTCAACGCGCTAAGGGGGCTTGCCGCCGGACGGTTGATTTGCGTCTTCGGATGCGGCGGAGATCGCGACCGAGGCAAACGGCCGCTCATGGGCGAGGTTGCCGGGCGCCTGGCCGACCTGGCGGTGGTAACGTCGGACAACCCGCGCAGCGAGGACCCGGGGGCGATAATCGATCAGATTGAAACGGGGCTGACCCGCGCGGGCCTGCCAAGGTTGACCGGTTTGCCGCACGCCGGCGCGCGCGGTTACCTGATCGAGCCCGAGCGCCGCCGCGCCATCGAGGCCGCGATCGCGGCGGCCCGGCCTGGCGACGTTGTGCTTATCGCCGGGAAAGGACACGAGGATTACCAGTTGGTCGCCGGACGCCGGCTAAGCTTCGACGACCGCGTTGTGGCGCGAGAGGTGCTAGCGGCTCGTGGCGGGCGCCGGCCCGGCACGGGCGCGGTTTCCCAAGGCGCATCCGGCGCGGGGCCCGGGCCCGCTCCCAAGCGCCGCCTGGACTGCGCCGGCCGCAGCGAGGCGCCAGCCGGAGGTTAGCCGGGCTCGGTACCAGTTATTCCGGGGGAGGTCTTCGGGTGGAGGATGGATGTGTGGTGGTGGTGCCGGAGACTTCCCTCGGATCCAGAGGCCCGGTCCGGGCCGTGGTAAGCTTTAGGCAGCGCAAGCGCCGGGTCGGCAAAGGGCGGCCGCTTCGCTTGCCGGCGGTCATGGATGGGCCGGCCGGCAGCGCGGCCATCCCGGAGGCGCGACCCGCATCGGCTTTTCCCATCGGGGCGGCCCTTTTCTGAGCGGGTGCGCGGGAGTCGCGTCGATGCTCTACATGCTGCTCTTCCCGCTGCATACCAGCCACTCGGTGCTGAACGTACTGCGCTATGAGACCTTTCGCTCGATGCTCGCCGGGCTATGCGCTTTGACGCTGTCGCTGGCGGTCGGCCCGGTGCTTATCCGGCGCTTTCGCAGCGCCCGCGTCGGGCAGACGATCCGCTGGGAGGTCCCTGCCAGTCACCAGAAGAAAGCCGGGACGCCGACGATGGGCGGGCTGCTTATCCTGGCCGCCTCTTTGCTGACGACGCTGCTTTTAGCCGATCCCCGCGACGGGTACGTCTGGGTGGCTATGGTTGTGCTGCTCGGTTTCGGCGGGATCGGGCTTGCCGACGACCTGCTGAAGCTGCGCCGGGGAGGCGGCAACGGGCTTAGCGGCCCGCGCAAGCTTCTGCTGCAGGTGGTTTTTTCTTTTTTCGTTGTGCTGGTGTTGTTCGATTACCTTGGCTTTGACACCCGGCTGGCGGTTCCTTTTTTCAAGAATTTGCATCCCGACCTGGGCGGTTTTTATCTGCCCTTTGCCATGGTTGTGATGATCGGCTGCTCCAACGCCGTCAACCTGACCGACGGGCTTGACGGTCTGGCGATCGGGCCGGTGATGACGGTGGCCAGTTCCTACTGGGTGTTTACCTACGTGGCGGGCAACGCAAAGTTTGCTGCCTACCTGGGCGTTGCGCACGTGGCGGGAGCGGGAGAGCTGTCGATTCTCTGCGCGGCGCTGGTTGCCTCCTCGCTCGGCTTTCTCTGGTTCAACGCCTATCCGGCGTCGATGATGATGGGCGACGTGGGGGCGCTTTCGCTGGGCGGCGCGCTCGGCATGATCTCGGTGCTGGCCAAGCAGGAGCTGGTGCTGGTTGTGGCTGGCGGGGTGTTTGTCGTCGAGGCCGCCTCGACGATCGTCCAGCGCTACTACTTCAAGCTGACGCGCCGGCGGATTTTTCGCATGGCGCCTCTGCATCACCATTTCGAGCTGGGCGGATGGCCCGAGACGCAGGTGGTCATCCGCTTCTGGATCGTTTCGATTGTCTGCGCGCTGCTGGCGCTGAGCACGCTTAAGCTGCGATGAGGTCGAGCGAAAAGATGCCGGCAGAAAAAGCCGCGGCGAAAGCGGCGCACGGCCCGCCGGCCGCGCCGGCGCTTGCCGGACGCCGGGTCATGGTGGTCGGACTCGGTGTCAGCGGCAGGGCGGCGGCCCGGCTGCTCCACCGCTTGGGCGCGCAACTGCTGCTGGCCGACGCCCGGCGCGAAGCCGCTAAGGGGCTCGACGTGGACGGCCAGGTGCTGATCGGCGATCCCGCTCCCGGCCGGCTGGCCGGCGTGGAGCTGGCGGTGGCGAGCCCCGGCGTTTCCCCCGATGCGCCGCTCTTGCGCGCGCTCGACAGCGCCGGCGTGCCGGTTATCGGCGAGCTCGAGCTGGCCTGCCGGTTTATCAGCGCGCCGATCGTGGGCGTCACCGGAACCAACGGCAAGAGTACCGTAACTACGCTTGTCGGCGCGATGCTCAAGGCTGCCGGACATCGCGTCTTCGTGGGCGGCAATCTGGGAACTCCGCTGAGCGAGGCGGCCGGAGCGGAACTGGACGTTGCCGTAGTCGAGGTCTCGAGTTTCCAGCTCGAACGGATCGAGACTTTCAGACCTCGCGTGGCAGTGCTGCTCAACATAACCGAGGACCACCTCGACCGCCATCGCAGCCTTGAGGCGTACCGCAGAGCCAAGGCGCGCCTGTTCATGAACCAGGGCGCAGAGGACTGGGCGATCGTGAACCGCGACGACCCGCTGGTTTGGGATTTGCGCTCGGGACTGCGCGCGCGGGTGCTTAGCTTTGGCGCGCGGCCGGCGCCGGCGCCGGCCGCCTGGAGCGAGGGACAGCGCGTGGTGCTCGATGACGGCCGCACGCGCCGCCAGTTGAGCCTGGCGGCGACGCGCCTTGTCGGCATCCACGCCAGCGCCAACGCGATGGCGGCGGCCGGCGCGGCGATGCTCCTGGGCGTGCCAGCCGAGATCGCCCAGCGCTGCCTCGAGTCGTTTGTCGGCCTGCCGCATCGGATGGAGCGCTTCTGCCGGCGCGACGGGGTGGATTTCGTGGACGACTCGAAGGCGACCAATGTGGGCGCGGTGGTGGCCGCGCTGGCCGCGCTTTTCGGGCCGGTCATCCTGCTCGCCGGGGGGCGTGACAAGGGCGGCAGCTATGCGCCGCTTTGCGCTGCGGCCAAGGGGAAGGTGCGCCTGGCGATTCTGTTCGGCGAAGCCAGGGAAACGATGCAGCAGGCGCTCAAGGGCGGCGCCAAGACGCTGCTTGCGCAGGACCTCGAAGAGGCGGTGCGAAGCGCGTGGGCCGCGGCCAGACCCGGCGACACGGTGCTTTTGTCGCCCGCCTGCTCGAGCTTCGATCAGTTTATCGACTATGCGGAGCGTGGCCGGCGTTTTCAGGAATTGGTGGCTTCGCTCTAGGGCGCGGCTTAGGCTTGAGCTCGATCCCTGGCTGTGTCTGGGGGCGGGGGGTCTGCTCCTTTTGGGCCTGCTGATGGTGCTCAACACGACCTATTTTCTCGACCGGGAAAAGACCGGCAGCGGCTTTCGCTTTTTTGTGCTGCAGTTGCGTCACGTCGCTTTGGGCCTTGGCCTGGCCCTGGCGCTGTCGCGCTTTTCGTTGCGCGGGCTTAAGCGGCTTGCGCTGGCCGGCCTGGCCGGCTCGGCGCTGCTGATGGCGGCGTTGTGGGTTCCGGGTCTGGGGCTGGTGCGCGGCGGCGCGCGGCGCTGGCTTAAGTTGGGGCCGGTGGTGGTCGAACCGTGCGAGTTCGCCAAGCTTGGCCTGGTGCTGTTTCTGGCCGATTTTCTCAGCCGGCGCGAGGAGCGGCTGGCAGACTTCAAGGCCACGGCGCTGCCGGCGCTGGCGCTGGCGGTGCCGCTGGTGGTGGCGGTGTTTAGGCAGCCCGACTTCGGCGACGCGGTTATCCTGGTGCTCTTGTGTCTGACGATGCTCTTTGTGGCGGGCGTGCCGCTGCTGCAGGTTGGCGGGCTGACCGGCGCAGCGGCGTCGGTTCTGCTGTTCGAGCTGGCGCGCAAGGCCTACCGGCGCCGGCGTTTGGCGGCTTTTCTCGACCCCTGGCGGCTGGCGCGCGGCGCGGGGTTTCAGCTAATCCAGTCGTACATCGCGCTGGGCGCCGGCGGCCTTTTTGGCGTAGGGCTCGGCGCCAGCCAGCAGAAGATGTTCTACCTTCCGCAGGCGCACAGCGACTTCGTCTTTGCCGTTATCGTCGAGGAGTTCGGCCTGGCTGGTGCCGTGGCAGTGCTGGCGCTGTTCGCCGCGATTGCGGGGCGCGGCATGCAGGTGGCGCGCCGCGAGCCGCAGGCCTTTGCCAGCCTGCTGGCGGCCGGTCTTACGGCCCTGCTCTCGCTTCAGGCCATAATCAATATAGCGGTGGTCATCGGGCTGGTGCCGACCAAGGGCCTGCCGCTGCCTTTCGTGAGCTACGGCGGCAGCGCCGTGGTTGCGGCGATGAGCGCGCTCGGGATGCTGCTTGCCTTGGCGCGCAGGCCGGCGGTGCGATGAAGGTGGTAATTGCAGGCGGAGGGACGGGCGGCCACTTCTTCCCCGCGCTGGCGGTGGGAGAGGAGTTGGCGCGCCGCTTTGCGGGCACGGAGGTGGTCTATGTCGGCAGTACCGGCGGATTCGAGGCCCGCTGGCTTGCCGCAAGCGGCCATCGCTACCGCTTGCTGGGTTCCCGCGGCGTGCGCGGCCGCGGTTTTGCAAGCCGTCTGTCGGCGCTCGCCAGGTTCGTCGCGGCGCTCGGCGGCGCGCTCTGCCTCGTGCGCAGCTTTCGGCCCGACGTGGTGGTGAGCGCGGGCGGCTATGCTGCGGCGCCGGTGGCAGCGGCCGCCGTGCTGTGCCGAAGGCCGCTGGTGCTGCTCGAACAGAACACGCGGCCCGGCTTGGTCAACCGCCTGCTGGCTCGGTTTGCCAGCGCTGTTTGCGTCGGCTTCGAGGAGGCGGCCGGCGCGTTCGGCCGCGCCCAGGTGGTGGTGACCGGGAATCCCGTGCGCTTTGTGCCAAACGGCGCCTGGGCGCAGCCGGCCGAGGAGCGCCCGCTGGTGCTCGTGCTGGGCGGCTCAAGCGGCGCCCATCGGCTTAACCTCGGCGTGATCGGCGCGTTGAAAATTATCCGCGAGCGCGCTATACAATGGACGTTCCTCCACCAGGCTGGGGAGGCGGATGTGGCCGTGGTGCGGGAGGCCTATGCGACGCTCGGCTGCCGGGCCGAGGTGGTCGCCTTTATCGAAGAGATGGCGCAGGCGCTCAGCCGGGCCTCGTTGGTGGTGGCTCGCGCGGGCGCGATGACGGTCTCCGAGGTGGCGCTGGCCGCGAGGCCGGCGGTCTTTATACCGTACCCCTTCCATAGCGATCGCCAGCAGGAGTGGAACGCTCGGGTTCTGGAGCGCCAGGATGCCGCCGTGATCGTCGCCGACGACGACGCGCTGGCCGATAACCTGGCGCGCCGGCTGAGCGAGCTGCTTGAGGACCGCGCGCGGCTGGCCGCGATGGGCGCGCGCGCCCGCCTGACAGCCAAGCCGCAGGCGCGAAGCGCGGTGGCCCGGGTTTGCGCTCGGGCGGCCGGAATCGAATCGGTGGCAACGTGAAGCTGCAGCCGTCCAACAACACGGGTCTCTTGGCCAAGCGCCATCAGTTGCATTTCGTGGGCGTCGGCGGCAGCGGCATGAGCGGCATCGCTGAGCTTTGCCAAAAACTCGGCTTTGCCGTAACCGGGTGCGACCTGCGCGCCGGCGCAAACACCGCCCGGCTCGAGGCGCTCGGCATCCCGGTTGCCATCGGGCACGCCACCGAGCACGTCGGCGCCGGACTGGACGCCGTGGTCATTTCGTCGGCGGTGAAGTTCTCGAATCCCGAGGTCGGCCGCGCCCGGGCGCTGAAAATTCCGGTAATCCCGCGCGCCGAGATGCTGGGCGAACTGCTCCGGCTGGCCCGGGTCGGGATAGCCGTGGCCGGCACCCACGGCAAGACGACGGCCACCTCGTTCATCGCCCGAATACTGGAGGAAGCGGGCCTCGATCCCACGGTGGCAGTGGGTGGTAACCTGCGCGCCCACGGCACCAACGCCCGGCTGGGTGGCGGCCAGTTCATGGTGGCCGAGGCCGACGAAAGCGACGCCTCTTTCCTGCTGCTGGCGCCGGCGATTGCCGTGGTCACCAATATTGATCCGGAACACCTCGACCATTACGGCAGCATGGAACAGGTGCGCGAGGCCTACCTGAGCTTTATGAACCGGGTGCCGTTCTACGGGCGCGTGGTGCTGGGAATCGACAGCCTCGAGGTGCGCGCGCTGGCGGCGGCGGTGCGCAAACCGATGGTCACCTACGGGCTGGACCGCGCAGCCGATCTGCGCGCCGACGAGGTGCGGATCGAGGGTATGGAGACCCGGTTTACGGCGGTGTTGAAGGGGCGGGAGTTGGGCGTGGTGCGGCTGCCGCTGCCGGGCCTGCACGTGGCGCTTAACGCGCTTGCGGCGCTGGCAGTGGCGCTCGAGGCCGGAATCGATTTCCAGCTCGCCAGCCGCGCGCTGGCCTCGTTTGCCGGCATCCAGCGCCGCTTCGAGGTCAAGGGCGAGCTGCTGGGCCGGATAGTGCTGGACGACTACGCGCACCATCCCGCCGAGGTGCGAGCGACGCTGGCGGCCTGCCGGGCAGCCTTCGCCCGCCGCACGCTGGTGTTGTTTCAGCCTCATCGGTTCACCCGCCTGCGCGATCTGTTCAACGATTTCCTCGGGGCCTTTGACGAGGCCGACGCGCTCTACCTGATGGACGTCTACCCGGCCGGCGAGTCGCCCATCGCCGGAGTCAACTCGCGCCGGCTCTACGAGGCGCTCTGCAGCCGCGGCCACCTTGACGTGCAGTACGTGGGCGACGCGGCAACCGCCGTGTTTCGCCTGGCGGCCGACAGCGCGGCGGGCGACCTGGTGGTTACCATGGGCGCAGGCGACGTCTACAAGGTCGGCGAGCGCTTGCTGGCCACGCTGGAGGAGGCGGCCAAGGGCGATGACCGAGCTTGAGCGCAGGCTCTGCGGACGCTTCGGCAACCGGCTTCAGACGGGCCGGCCGCTCGCCGATCTGACGTCGTTCGGCATCGGCGGTCCGGCCGACCTGCTGCTGGTGGTCGAGGAGGTGGCCGAATTGGTCTTCGCACTTTGCGCGGCCGACCAGGCCGGAGTGCCGGCGTTTTGCCTGGGGGCGGGCACCAATTTGCTGGTAAGCGACCGCGGCGTGCGCGGACTGGTGCTGCGGCTGGGCCGCACATTTCAGCAGCTCCGGATCGACGGCAGCCGGCTTATCGCCGGCGCCGCAGCGCCTTTCGGCCGCGTGGTCGAGACTGCAGTGGCGGCGGGATTGGGCGGGCTTGAGTTCGGCGAGGGCATCCCCGGCTCGGTCGGCGGAGCGCTGGTGATGAACGCCGGCGCTTTCGGCGGAGAGCTGGCCCAGGTCGTACGCCGGGTCGAGGGCGTGACGCGTGCCGGGGTCGAGCTTGCGCTGGAGCGCGAGCAGGCCGGCTTTGCCTACCGCAAGAGCGGGCTGCCGGGCGGGTTTGTCGTCACCGCGGCCGAGTTCGAGTTGACGCCGGCAGACCCGGCGAGCCTGCGCGAGCGGGTTGCGGTGCTGAGAGCGCGACGGCAGGCGCGGCAGCCTTCCGGGCTGCCCAATGCCGGATCGGTCTTCAAAAATCCCCCCGGCCAGTTCGCCGGCCGGCTGCTCGAGGCGGTCGGTTTGAAGGGCTACCGGCTCGGCAGAGCGGCGTTCTCCGACCGGCATGCCAATTTCATCGTTAACCTGGGTGGCGCCCGGGCCTCGGAGGTAAGAGAGTTGGTCGGGCTCGCCAGCCGCCGCGTCAAGGACAGATTCGACGTCAGCCTGGAGCCGGAGCTCAAGATGGTCGGCGATTGGTCGGATTAACGGAGAGGGTCGGAGCGGAGTCGGTGGCGGGACGTCGGGCCAAGAGCAACGCAAAGCGGCCGGGCCAGTGGACGGTGCGGAAGGTGGGTCTGGTGGTGTGCGCCTTTTTCGGGCTCGGAGTGCTTGCCGGTTTAAGCCCCACGGGGCGGCTGGCCGCGCGCCGCGCCGCCAACTCTGTGTCCCTGGCGCGCCGGCTGCTGGCGCAAATCGTGCCGGCGCTCTACCAGCAACCCCGCCCGGCGCCGGCAAGTCGGGCGGATGCGCCCGGCGGCGCGGCGGCACTGGTTGAACGCGGGGACGGTCTCTACCTGCTCGACCAGGAGGGCGGCCTGAGCGGTCCGCTTTCGGCCGGCGCGCCGCAAAGCCTTCCGGTGCTGAGCGGCCCCGCAGTTAGAACCGCCTCCTCGCGGGCTCTGCTTGAGTACGCGGCGGTCGCGGTGCGGATGGAAGCGGCGCTGGCGACGGCGGTCTCCGAGACGGAAGTCAAAGACGACGGTCGGATGGAGCTTTTCCTGGAACGCTACCCGCTCGAGCTGGTGATCGACCGGCATCCGGCAACGGTCGAGTTCGAACGGGCGGGTTGGCTTTGGCGGCGTTGGCAGGGAAGGCACCGGCTGATTGCGTCGATCGATCTGACGCCCGCGGGACAGGCGGTGGTTCGCCTGCGCCGCGAGGCGGTCGGCCCGGCCGTCGAGGCGGGCGCCGCCCGGCGGCCTGCGCGGCTGGCGCGGGCTTCTGCGGGACGCGTGCCATGAAAGACGTCGTGGTCGGCCTCGACGTTGGCACCAGCAAGGTCTGCGCGCTGGCGGTCGGCCCGGTGGGAGACAACGGCCACAAGCCGGCGGTTTTGGGCTACGGCGTGGCTCCTTGCAGCGGGTTGCGCAAGGGAGTCGTGGTGAACATCGACGCGACGGTCGAGGCGATTCGGGCCGCAGTGGCCGAGGCGTCCAGGTCGGCCGGGGTGCGCATCGGATCGGTCATTTCCGGCCTTTCCGGCGCGCACATTCTGGGGCTTAGCAGCCACGGCGCGGTCGGGGTGAGGGGTGGCGAGGTCGGCGCGCGCGACGTTGCCCGCGTCATCGAGGCGGCGCGCACCGTTGCCATTCCGCCCGAGCGGCAGGTGATTCACGTGCTGCCTCAGCGCTTCCGGGTTGACGACCAGGAGGGCGTGCGCGATCCGGTTGGGATGGCCGGGGTGCGCCTGGAGGCGAACATTCACCTGGTCACCGCGGCGCGAACCTCGAGCCAGACCTTGGCCCGGTGCTGCGAGCGGGCCGGCGTAAGCCCAACCATGCTGGTCTTCGAACCGCTGGCATCGGCTGAGGCCGCGCTCTACGAGGAGGAGCGCGAACTGGGCGCCGCGCTGGTGGACATCGGAGGCGGCACCACCGACATCGCCGTCTTCTACCAAGGCGCGGTGCTGCACACCGCGGTCGTTCCTTTGGGCGGCAGCCATCTTACCAACGATCTCGCCGCCGGGCTGCGCACCTCGTTTGCCGACGCCGAGCAGCTCAAGTTAAGCTTCGGCGTCGCCACCAACCTGGTGGTGGGCCGCGAGGAGACCGTGCAGGTGCCCGGGGTCGGCGGCCGGCCGCCGCGGCCGGTGCCGCGCCGGCTGCTGGGCGAGATTCTAGGGCCGCGCATGGAGGAAATACTGGAGCTGGCGCGCCGCGAGATGGCCCGTGCGGGCGTCGGCGCCGAAGACCTCGTCTCGGGCGTGGTGCTGGTGGGCGGCAGTTCGCTGCTCGAGGGCAGTCAGGAACTGGCCGAGCGCATCTTCAACCTGCCGGTTCGCAAGGGCCTGCCGGTCAACCTTGCGGGCCTGCCCGAGGAATTGATGAAACCGATGTACACCACGGTGGCCGGCCTGGCGCTTTACGCAGCCGCCGGGCGGCTCGGCCGCAACGGCAGCCGGGCCGGGCACCGGCTTGCGCAGAGGTTTCGGTTGCGCGTGAGCGATTGGTTAAGCGAGTTTTTTTGAGGCGGAACACAACCCACAATCCGGCAGGACCAACGGCTGGCGGCTCAAAGCTCGAGGGAACCGCAGCGGCGGTGGGGATGAGGAGGACGAGGGACAATGATTGAGCTGATTGACGCGCCCGATCCGGGCGCGCGCATCAAGGTGATCGGCGTCGGCGGCTGCGGCGGAAACGCCGTCAACCACATGATCCGGTCGGGCCTGGGCGCCGTCGATTTCGTCGCGGTGAACACCGACAGCCAGGCGCTGCGCAACAACAACGCGCCGCTGCGCGTCCAGGTGGGCGAAACGACCACCCGCGGCCGCGGCACCGGCGGCAATCCGGAGGTCGGCCGCAAGGCGGCCCTGGAAGACGAGGAGCGGCTGCGCGAGCTTATCCTCGGCGCCGAGATGGTTTTCGTCACCGCCGGGATGGGCGGCGGCACCGGCACGGGGGCGGCGCCGGTCATCGCCCGGCTGGCGCGCGAGGCGGGCGCGCTCAGCGTGGCGGTGGTTACCAAACCGTTCCAGTTCGAGGGCCGCAGGCGGATGCATCAGGCCGACGAAGGGCTGCGCGAGCTGCGCAAGGCGGTCGATACGCTGATAACGATTCCCAACCAGCGGCTGCTCTCAATCGCCAGCCGCAGCACCTCGCTGCGCGACGCCTTTCAGAAGGCCGATGACGTCTTGCTCCAGGCGGTGCGCGGCATCTCGGAGCTGGTGACCGTCCACGGCCTCATCAATCTCGACTTCGCCGACGTTCGCTCGGTGATGGCCGAGATGGGCATGGCGATGATGGGCGCGGCGAGCGCCTCGGGCGAGAACCGTGCCAGCGAGGCGGCCCAGCGGGCGATCGCCAGCCCGCTGCTCGAGGACCTCTCGATCAAGGGGGCGCGCGGACTGCTTATCAACATCACCGGCGGCTCGGACCTTACGCTGTTCGAGGTAAACGAAGCGGCCACCCTCATCCAGGAAGAGGCCCACGAAGACGCCAACATCATCTTCGGCGCGGTCATCGACGAAAACGTGCGCGACGAGCTGCGGGTGACGGTGATTGCCACCGGCTTCGGCGATCTCCACGCGCGCGCCAACGGCGCCCTGGCGGCCGGCGCGCCAGCCACGGCGCCGGTCATGGCCGCGCCGACCGCGGCGGTGGCCCATCCGCCGATAGGCGCCGAGCTGGGTGCGCGCGGACCGGCCCTGGCCCGACCCGAGACGCCCAAGCCGGTGCGCCGGCTCGGGCTGCTGCTCGACGACGCGCTGGATATGCCGGCCTTTCGCCGGCGCAACGGCGAGGCCCGTTCTCACAAGGAAGCGGCCGAGTTCGGCCGTGCGCCTGCGGCCGAGGCCGACGAAAACGGATTCGACGTCCCGGCCTTCCTGCGCCGGCCGCTCAACTGACGGCGCCGATGCGCGCCCGGCCCGCGCCGATGGCGCGCGGGCCGGGGCGCTGCAACACCGCGGCGGACGGAAGACTGGCTGCACGCTAGCAGCGCTTTCTAGGGCGTTCCGGTGCCGCTTCGCCTTTCTTCGGCGTAGGCTGAAGGAGAGCCGGCGCCCACCTCGACTCCCTTGCGCACGCGCACGCTGTAGTCGGGATGGGTCGGAATTTCGACGCTTAGCCGGCGGTAGCCGGTGCGCTTGGGATCGGGCGCCTCGAACCCTAGCGTGTACTGCTCGCGCAGCTCCTGGCTGATATCGGTCATGTCGCGGCGCAAAAGCGCGCCGTCGCCGACCTCGCCCAGGACGAAGGTTCGCGCCCCGGTCTGCACTGACAGCGTTCTAAGCGTCTTGGCGTCCACGCGGTCCATATCGCCGCCGAATATGAAGGGACCGAAAGCGAATCCGCCGCCCCCCGAGTTGGGGTTGCCAATCCCGATCGAGTAGATCAGCACCTTCATCC
Organism: Deltaproteobacteria bacterium; assembly: GCA_021794015.1. Classification (GTDB taxonomy): domain Bacteria; phylum Desulfobacterota; class Binatia; order Binatales; family Binataceae; genus JAJYRQ01. The sequence goes on from JAJYRQ010000017.1 coordinate 27,236, forward strand.
GCCGCGCTTCGTAGACGACCTGCGCCAGGGAGGACTGGCTCACGTTGTCCATGCCGTCGGTGAGGACCAGCAGCGCCTTCTTGTCCCAGCGGCCGTGGCTGACCATCAGCAGCCCGTCGAGTATCGCGTCGTAGAGCGCCGTCTGGCCGTAGGCATGGAGCAGCGCAAGCTTGCTCATCACCAGGTAGTGATTGGTGGTAAAGGCCTGGAGCAGGTAGGGGCGGTCTGAAAAGGCAAACAGAAATACGTCGTCTTTGGGATTGAGCCGGCGCAGAAAGTCGGTCACCGCCGCGCGCGCCTGCGCCAGCTTGGGTTGCATGCTGCCCGAGGTATCGACGATGATCCCCACCGAGACGGGAGTGTTTTCGTCCTGGCGCAGGAACTTGACCTCGGCCGGCTCGCCGTTCACCAGAACCCGGAAATCGCCCTTGCTCAGGTCGGTCACGTAGCGGCCGCCCTGGTTCGTCACGGTGACGGTGACCTGCGCGTAGCCGGGCTGCCTGAGCAGGGTTGAAGGCACCGACAGCTCGGACGTCGTCTGGCGCGCCACGGGCGGCAGCTCGACGGCCTGTCCGGGCTGGGCGGCGGAATTGCGCGGCAGAACCATGGCGTTGCCGCCCTGGCCGCCCGGCAAGGGGGACAGCTCGAGAGTCTGCCCCGATCCCTGGCGGCCGTTGATCGGCGGGGCCGTCTGCGACGGGCTTTGTGGCATCTGGAGCTGCGGTTCGGGAAAACTGCCCTGCTGCGCGTTGGCCGGGGCGAAACGAAGTGCCAACAACGCCGCCAACGCCCCGAGGAAAAGCGCCACCCGCGCCGGCTTAGAGCGCTTGGCGCCGGCGCGCACACTCCCGATCCATTGGCCCCAACGCCTTGGCCTTACGACCATCGCCACGCTCCGTCCTAAGGTGATCCTCGCACCACCAAGACCGCCTGCGCAAGAGCGTCTCGTCCCCCGGCGGATAGGCGGCAGCCTTCGTGGTCGCGCGGGTCTCCACGGCGCCGAGGCGCAGCTCGAGAGCGAAGCGGGCTCGCGGGCGTTGGCTGCGAACTCTGCACGTGCGCGCCAATCAAACTGGAGCGCCCGGAGATTTCTCTCTCCGCATCCCGGCGGCCTTTCCGGCCGTGAGAACGGCATGCGTCTTTACGGCGAATTTTCCTCTTCCCACGTTCGGGCGGGCATCGCGCTGCGGACCGAAGGTGAAGTGCGCGAGCGGTTGTTCGTGAGCTTTGAAAGCGGCCCGCGCTGGGAACCTCACGCGGTGTTGAGAGGTCCCCCTCTCGCGCCGCAGGGACTGCTCATTGGCCTGCGAAGCGCCCTGCGTATGGAAGGGTCCGAGGGCGGCAATCCCAGCCCCGAGTCGAATCCCGCCAAACAGCCCGGGCGCTCGGCCGAAGCCTCAAGACAGAACTGCGCCGAGCGGCGTTGGCGCTCTTACCAGCCACCGCCGACGCCGAGAGGCACGTAGCCATTACCTTGCTCGCGGACCCGGGCAAAGTCATCGCTGGCCAGTCTCAGATCCTCGAACGCCTGAGAGTACTTGCCCGCCGAAAGCTCGGCCTGGCCTCGCGCCAGCGCCTGCTCCGCAACGACCTCCAGCCAGCCCTTGTAATTCGCTTTCCGGTTGAACTCCGCCTGCTGCTGCACCTTTTCCAGCAGCTGCTGAACGCCGGCCTCGGTGTCTCCGGCAGCCGCCGGCGACACCGTCGCGCCCAGCAACAGAACGCCCAGTGAAAAGGGAGCGGCTATCTTCAGGGCTTTCATTTTTCCAAACTCCTCGGCCTTTTTGCGCCCTAAAGACCTCTGGTACTACTCTGGATTCTAGCTTGACCGGCGGAATTGTCGAATGTCACGGATCGGCCGGTCACGAGCAGGTGGCTTCCCGCCGCTGGTTTTCAGTCGGCTGGTCGGCGCTTGTCGGCTCTTTGCGAACGCTCTCCACGAATTCCACCTCGGCACGGACCAGCGGCAGCAAGTGGTTGCCAAGGTTGTACGCGATGACGCTCAGCGCCTGCCCTGGCAGGACGGTTCCTATCGAGTAAGCCGGGGGTGAAAAACTTCGCCCTTACGCTGATCTCGGCAAGGGCTGGAGAATGCGTGCCGATGGTCCGCTGCCCGAGGCTGTTTAAACTGCGCAGTTCAAAGTTGGGCTGCTCCGGACGGCATCCTGCGGCGCCAGTTTCGGCCGCCGGCGAGGCGCGCAGCGCCAAGAGGGGACTCGCCGGCGGCCGGCGAGCAGCGATGGGCCACTGCGTGGCGACAGGGACGCGTGTCGTGCTCGCGCGTCTTGCGCTTCGGTTGGCCCGCCCGCGCCACCTGCCTGTGCGTTGCAGGCGGAAAGGCAACTGCGGAAGGCAGGCCGCGGACACGCCGCCGATGGCGCGAGGTCCCTCCACTCGGCCCGCAAACGAGCCTCCGAGGCCCTGCTCGCTTCGCTCAGGGCGCCGAAGCGGCGGCTCAGGATGACCGGAGAGGGTTCGGGGTCGCGTGTTCCCGAATCAGGACAAGCCGCTACCGCGCGGCGAGCCGGGCGCCGCCTCGCCGGAAAAGCGCTGGGAACAACCGCTCAACACGCCGGCGCTAGCCGCAGCCGCAGATTCCGCCGCCGCAGCAGCCGCCGCCGCTGCCGTTGGCGGCGGTCATCGCAGGCGAGGGAGCCTCGCCGGGCGCGCCGCTTCGCGGCGCGAAGACCGACATCTCGCGGCCGAGCCTTCTTCCGTGGCAGGCAGGGCATTCGGTGGCCGTATCGCCGCCGCGCACCAGGGTCTCGAACCGGCATCCGCAGTCCCGACATCGATACTCGTAAATCGGCATTGTCGTCCTACTCCTCTACGGGCTGAGCGTATTCGACCAGCGTTCCGGCCGTGGCCGACGGATGGAGAAAGCAGATCATGCCCGCCAGTCCCGGCCGCGGCTTCTGGTCGATGAGTGCAATTCCCTTGGCGCGCGCTCTTTCAAGCTCGGCCGCGACGTCGTCGCTCTCGAAACAGACGTGATGGAGTCCGCCGCCGCGCCGCGTAAGAAACCGGCCCACCCCGTTGTCCGGGCTTAGCGGTTCGAGCAGCTCGATTTCGCTGTTGCCGGCCTCAAGCAGAGCGGCTTTGACGCCCTGGTCCTCGACCACGCGCGTTTTGCTGAGCGCAAGGCCCATCGCGTCGCGCCAGAAAAGGAGCGCCGCCTCGAGGTCGCGCACCACCAGCGCCACGTGATGAACCCGCTTAAGCATCGGTGTTACCGCGGTCCGTCGGCGGCTAAGCCGCGGTCTCTGGCGCGCTTCGGCGGGCGCTTGCGGACAAGTCTTCGCCGGTGCGCGCCTTTTCCAGCTCCGCTAACAACTATAACGCAAACGCGTGCCGGCTTGCTAAGGGTTTTTTAGCCGGCAGATGACCTCGGGAACCAGGCGCAAGGAAGAAACGCAAGCCGTGCGGCCGCTGACGCGCATCGGCGCTCCGAGGCCCGGGTCAAGCAACACCGCGGCGAGGCCCGCGTTGGCCGCACCGGCGAGATCGAGCGGCCCGCTGTCGCCCACGTGCATCGCCGCGGCCGGCAAGACTGCGTGGCGGGCAAGCGCGGTCTGGAAGATTTCCGCCGCCGGCTTGGCGTATCCCGCCTCCGAAGAGATCGTCACCGAATCCAGGCAGGAGCGCAGGCCGAGCGCCTCGAGCACCCGGTAGATGCGGTAATCGAAGTTGGAAATGATCCCGAGGCGCAAGCCGCGTCGGCGAAGCCCTGCAAGCAGCGCGGGGACGTCGGGGTTAAGCGCCCAGTTTGCCGGGTCGGCAAAAAAGGCGAAAAGCTCGGTGAAGTAGGCGTCGAAGTCAGAAAAGGTTCCCAGGCCGGTGAATGTATCCCGCACCCGCTCGCGCCACCAGCTTCGCTCGAGCTCCCGCAGCTCGGCGACTTGTCGGCCGGGGCCGAAGGCAAGGCCGGGAGCGCCGCTGAAAGCTCTATGGAAGCCCGCAGCCACTGACGAAACTTCGGCTGCAACCCCGTAGCGGCGCGCCAGCCGCGCGTAGGAAACCGCGACCGGCTCGCGGGCGTCAAACAGCGTCCCTGCGGCGTCGAAGAAGACGACTTTCAGCATCGTTACGGCCTGCCGCGACGGCCCTTAGCGGTTGCGCTTGATTAACCGGCGCAGCACAAAACGGCGGATAAGCCGCGGCCAGTGCGGAACAATCAGCCGCCAGCCGTGGCGCAGCTTGCCGGCGTAGACCGCAGCCGACTGCCCGGCCAGCGAAAGCGCCGGCACGTTAAAGAAATTCAAGGCTCGCGCTGAGCCCGCCACCGTTGCTGGTTACGACCACGTAGCCGCCGCCCTTAAACGGACCGGCGTTCACCACCGCGGTCGGCCCGATTGCGTCCGTGGCGACCGATTCGTGGATGTGGCCTGAGATGCAGACGTGCGGCCTGACCTCCTCGATAAAGCGGCGGGCCGCCATGCTGCCGACCGGCCTTCCGCCCGGCAGCCGGTCGCACTTGGTCTCGTAAGGCGGCGTGTGGCAAACCATCAGCAGGGCGCGCTGCGCGCGCACCTGCTCGTAGCCCTGGCGAAGCGTTCGCAAAATTTCTTCTTCGCTGAATTCCAGCGGCGTGCCGAACGGGGTCATGTTGGAGCCGCCGCAGCCGAAAATTCCGACCTCGCCCAGGGAGACTCCCTTGCCGTGGAGGGCCACGCCTTGTTCCTCGAGCAGGTCGAGTACCTCGGGACGGTCCAGGTTGCCCGGCAGGGCCAGGATTTTAGGGAAAACGCTGCGCACGGAATCGAGCACCCTGCGCGCATCGTCGATCCCGCCAAAGTTGGTAAGATCACCGGAGATTATGACCAAGTCGGCATCGCGTAACACCTCGCGCATCCGGGCAAGGTTACGGGTTGCCATGTGGATGTCGCCGAACGATACAATTTTCATGGTTGTGCGGTCCGCAAAGGCCCCCCGGCGCCAAGATTAACGTATTCTGGCGCGCTGTAACAGACCGCGGGAAAGCGAGGCCCGCCTTGTGGGCTTGCGACGGGTGACGGTAAATGGAGTCGGCGGCGCAACGCTTTGCCTTTGTCCTGGTGCGGCCCAAGTACGCGGGCAACGTCGGGGCTGCGGCAAGGGCGCTCAAGAACATGGGCTTCTCCGACCTGCGTTTGGTGGAAGCCAAGGTCGGACTTGCAGGCCGGCGCGAGGCGCGCCTTTTCGCCGCGCATGCCGCCGATCTCCTCGACCGCGCCAAGACTTACGCCAGGCTCGACGAGGCGCTGGCCGACTGCGCCCTGGCGGTCGGCACGACCTGCCGCTCGGGCTTTTACCGGCGCGCGGCGCGGTCGATGCGCGAGCTGGCCGCCGAGTTGGCGGCCGAGGGCAGCGGCGCGCGTACGGCTTTCATTTTTGGTCCCGAGGACCACGGCCTGTCGAACAGCGACCTGATGCACTGCCAGCAACTGGCGACGATCCCGGCCGCGCCGGCGTACGGTTCACTAAACCTCGCGCAGGCGGTGCTGTTGACCGCCTATGAGCTTTTCCTTGCGGGTGCGCAGCCGGTTGAGGTGCCAGCCGCGGCGGCGCGGGCGAGCGCGGCGGAAGTTTCCGCGATGCTTAAGCGGCTCGGCCAGGCGCTTTTGCGAATCGGCTTCCTTTCCGAGGACAATCGCAAACACATTATGCTTTGCCTGCGCGAGCTTTTCGGCCGCAGCCGGATGACCGCGCACGAGCTAAGCATTTTGAACGGCGTCGCAAGCCAGCTCCTGTGGTGCGCCGACGGAGGCTTTGCAACCCTTCGGGCCAAGGCGCAGGCGGGCAAGCGGTTGCGCTGAGGGAGGTTTGCCGCTTGATTTGACCCGCCCAAGCGGATAACGAGAGTAAAGCTGCCCTGGCGCTCCCCGGTAGCTCAGTTGGTAGAGCGGACGGCTGTTAACCGTCTGGTCGCTGGTTCGAGTCCGGCCCGGGGAGCCATCGATTTGCTACCCGCAAAGGAGGTCGTACGGCCGGGTGGGCGCCGTCGGCGCCGCGCGGCGAGCGCCGCGGCCGGGCTCGCTTCGCTCAGAACGACGGCGAGGGGGCAAACTTGCGCCACCTGACGAGGCCAAGGGCAGCGCGGCAACGGCGGTGCCGTTTCGGCCAGCTTGGTGCCGAGGGCGGGACTTGAACCCGCATGTGGTTGCCCACGGAGGATTTTGAGTCCTCTGCGTCTGCCGTTTCGCCACCTCGGCACTGGTGATGATCACTGAATTTACCACGGGGCGGCGCGCTCCGACCAGCACGGAGTCGTTGACTTGGCCCGGCGGGAGCCCTAAGCTTCGAAAGCTGGCCACTGGCGTTACGTGGAGGTTTATGGAGATAAAAGTCGAAGGCTCCCTCGACCAGGCGATGCGGGTGCTCAAGCGCAAGCTGGCCAAGGAGGGAGTGTTCAAAGAGATGAAGAAGCGGGCTTTTTACGAAAAGCCCAGCGTGCGCCGCAAACGCAAACGCTCCGACGCCCAACGCCGCCGGCGAAAAGAGATGCGCCGCCGGCGCGTCTCTTCGCTTTAACGTTTTCCGCGCCGTCCGCGCGTTCTCCGCTGGGATAAGGGCCGCGGCCGGGCAATCCTATCCCGGGAGCTTCTCGGGCGGCTGCTCGGCCAGCATCTATGTTTCGCTCCACTGACAGGTGTGTCTCGGCTCCGGCAGACGCGCTGCACCCTCAAGGCTCGATCCGTTCCATCATGCGGGGAAACGGGATCGCCTCCCGCACGTGATGAAGGCCGCAGACCCAGGCCACGACCCGCTCGATACCCATGCCAAAGCCGGCGTGGGGCACCGAGCCGAAGCGGCGCAGGTCGAGATACCATTGGAAGGGCTGCGGGTCCAGCCCGCTGGCAACCAGCCGTTGGCTGAGCGGCTCAAGCTCGTCCTCGCGCTGGCCGCCGCCGATTATCTCGCCGAAACCTTCGGGGGCGAGCATATCCACGCAAAGCGCGAGTTCGGGGCGGGCCGGATCGCGCTTCATGTAGAACGGCTTGCAAGCGGCCGGGTAGCGATGAATGAGCACCGGCTGCTCGAAAGCCCGCGAGAGAGCAGTCTCTTCGTCGGCCCCAAGGTCATCGCCCCAGTTGCTTGGCAGGCCGGCGGCTTTGAGGTGCTCGACGGCTTCGTCGTAACTTAAGCGGGGGAAGGGCAGAGTTGCGGCGCGCTCTAACGGCGCCGTATCGCGCTCCAGAACCCGAAGCTCGCCGGCGCATCGTTCGAGCACCCGATGCAGAAGCGACGCGACCATCTCCTCGGCCAACTCCATGTCTTCCTGCAGGGTGAAGAACGCCGCCTCCGGCTCGACCATCCAGAACTCGGTCAGATGGCGGCGGGTCTTGGACTTCTCGGCGCGGAAGACCGGGCCGAAGCAGTAAACCCGGCCCAGCGCCATGGCGCCGGCCTCGGCGTAAAGCTGTCCGCTCTGGGTAAGGTAAGCTTTGCGCTCGCCGAAGTAGTCGATCTCGAACAGCGTCGTTGTTCCCTCGCACGAGGTGGGAGTAAGAACCGGGGTGTCGAACAGCACAAAGCCGCGCCGGTCGAGAAAGTCGCGACAAGCCGCGACCACCTCGGCGCGTACCTTGAGGATCGCCCGTTGGCGCGGCGAGCGCAGCCAGAGATGGCGTAGTTCGAGCAGGTAGCCCACGCCATGCTCCTTGGGCGTGAGCGGGTAATCGGCCGCCCCGGCGATGACCCGGTAGTCGGACAGCGCAAGCTCAAAACCTCCCGGCGCGCGCGTATCGGCGCGCACGACGCCCGTTGCCTCGAGGGCGGTTTCCTGGCGCAGGTGGTCGGCTGCCGCAAAACGCTCCGCCCCCAGATCGCTCGGCGAGGCGACGCACTGACAAAGGCCGCTGCCGTCGCGCAGGGTCAGGAAATGCACCTTCCCGCTCGAGCGCCGGCTGTAGAGCCATCCCTTGAGCGTGACTTCTTCTCCGGCGTGGCGGCCCAGCTCCGCGATGCGCACCCAAGCCATGAGCGCTACACTCCTTTCTTGGCCGGGGGTGAGCGGTTGGCCCGGCCTGGGGTTAATTTAGCTCAAAGCAGGGGTGGTTTGCTCTGTCCGGGAAGCTCCGCGCTTTGGTGTAAACTTGACGCAGCGGATGACGAGGTGTTGATGAGCTTTCTCGATTACGCGATTGTCGCGCTGATTGGGCTGGCCGCGCTCTACGGGATCGCGCGCGGCGTGTTAAGGATGGCTGCCTCGCTGCTGGCGCTCGTGGTCGGCATCTTCCTGGCCCAGCTTTACCATGCCGGCGTGACAAGCCGGCTCGAGAGTTGGTTTGCGCTCGGCCCCGGCGCGGCTTCGATCGCCGGGTACGCCCTGGTGTTTGCGCTGGCTGCGGTCGCGGTTGCCGTGGCAGGAAGGCTGTTGTTCCGTTTCTCGCGCGCCGTCGGCCTTGGATGGGCCGACCGTCTTTGCGGCATGGTTCTCGCCGGCGCGGCTGCGGCTTGGCTGGCGGGGATCGGCCTGGGCGGCATCGCCTTGGTCCTGGGGCCTGACTACCCGGTCATCCGGGAATCAAAGCTTGCCGGCCCGCTTGAAGCCTATAACCGAAGGCTTTTGAGCTTCGTTCCGGCGCCGGTCAAGGCGACCGTGGAGAGCCGCGGCGGCGCGGTGGCCGACTACCTCTCGAGGCAAAAGCCCTTCCCTGCCGGCAGTGCCGAGCCCGGCCGGCAAGGCTCTCCCGAAAAGCGCCGGCCCTCCGGCGGCTGAGCCGGGTTGTCCTTAACCGCCGACCTGCTCGCCGTTCACCCCGGCTGAACGATTTCGAGGGAGTTAGCAGCCGACTTCGGGCGCTCTTCGACAATGTCAAGAAAGCTATTGGCGACTTTTGCGCTTCACGCATGGCCGGCTTTCCGATGCTCGGATTATAGCGACGCGGTCATGATTCTGCGGCATAGGGCAGCGCGGTCTGTGAGCGCATGCCCGAGACGGGCGACGGTGGCGTGGGTGATCCCTTCGTCAGCCATGCGATTGCTGACTTGGAGGACGTTGTCGGCTACCTGAGCCGTCAGGTCTCGCACGCGTTGAACCAAGGAATCGGGATCGCGGCGAACCTCGGCGGCGAGTTGGCGCCATTGGCGCAGTCCGATATCGCGCAGTCGGTACTCACCGCCGATCGTCATCGAAAGTTTGATGCGCTGGTTGTCGGATTCGGGATAAGGAAGGATGCTTGCAAGATCATAGAGGGGCGCCAGACGGATGCGCGCTTGCGCGCCAATCAGGAGTCCGTAATTTTTCGCGTGGGCGTCCGTTCCCGCGATGAGCCAGTTGTAGGCGATGGCGTCAAGAAAAGTGTCAACATCCCGGACAGGGTCGCCGGAATAGGTGTTGAGTAGCTCAACGATATCCCGCACGCCGGGACCGCCTTCGTTCTGATATCTGCGGGTCGGTGGGATGCCGAGCGCTTGGCAGACATCCTCCTGGTGTACGCGTCTCAGGCCGGCGGGTGTGCGTATGCGATCGTAGCGCTGCACGACGATGGCGAGTTCGTCTCGAAAGGGCATGATTCTAGAGTCGGCAGCCGGCAGCCCAATCGCGCGCGCCAGCTCAAGGCAAAAGTGCTCGTTTTCGACATGGCCGTGAAAGTGCCGGGAAGGCGGCTTGAGGATGTGGGTGGTCGGCACGCGGCCTGAAGGCACGCCCCAACGGCCGTCCTCGAAGAGCAGGGCGGTTTTAGGCTGGGCGCCGGCAAGACTGAACTGGCCGGTGTCGCGAGCAATTCGCCATGCGGATTGGTCCTCACGTAGGGCCCGCAGGCGCTGGGCGATGGCCTCGTCGTCGAGCCATTCGATTTCGTGCGGCGAGGGTTGGAGAACGGCGCCGAGGCGTTCAGGACGGACGAACTGAACTGCGCCTGCGCAGTCTTCGCCTACGGCGGAGATCAGCGCGAAAGCGTTCCTTGCCGAGACCTGAAACTTTCTCGCCCAGCCATCGAGGATGACTTGGTTATCGGGTAGGAGACCCCAGAGAAACGATTCTATGGCGCGGTGCGGATGCTCGGTAAGGGCGAGCGGCATCGAGATGGAAAGGGGGTAGGCGTCGGGCGCGGAACGCCATTTTTCGTCATAGCTAAAGGTCAGTCTTCCGCGCGCGTTAGTTGTGACGCGGCCGATTGTCTGGCGGTCGAGAATCGTGATGAGTTCGCGCGTCATTCCCGTGGTCTCCGAGCGGCAGCAACGATGGAGTCAATGTCTACTGGGGTTTCTGCAGGCTGGGAGAAGCTGTCTTTCGCTGGCGGTGCGGTTTCGAATCTGGCGTCAAGGGCGATGCCGAGCGCGTTGATGGCGCGGAGCACTAAGCCGATTTCAGCGCGCGGCTTGCCCTTTTCGACTTCGACGATCCACTGGCGGCTGACGGCGATTTTGTGGGCGAGCGATTTCTGGTCGAGGCGGAGTTTCATCCGGGCGTCGCGGATGATGGCCCCCAGATCGGTCGGCGTTCGAATTCGCATCTTCTTTTTTCTCTTGGCTTGATGTCGGCGAACGATGACATTTTACCAAAGTCAGCGCTCGGCGACAATCGCGAAAGTCTACGTTCGCCGACATGATTGAATGTCGGCGAACGGCGACACAGATACCGTACGATAGGTCCAAGCGTCGCGTTCAGTTGGGCCGACCCCTGTGGAACGGACCGGAGGCGCAAGAACGGCACGTTCCTGAGACTTGGTTCAGGCGACCCGCAATGTCCGTTGGAGAGTAGGCTGGAGTTTCACGAAATAAGAAGGCGGGCAGTGTCCCAACGCTTGTTGAAATTGGGATGAGGTAGCGGCGGCTCCAGGGTCCATCGATGATGGACCTGCAACAAAGAGGAGGAGCCGCCGATAAAGAGAAGAGCAAATCGGGTGGAGGAGGCGCAAGCCGGGCAAGGAGGGGCAATGGGCGTGCGGCAACTCTTGCTGCCACTGGTTGCCGGAATGGTGCGCAGCAAGCAGCCGCTGATGGAATGGGTCCACCAGGTGGGGCTGAGGGCGCCGGGCGAGGTTTTCGAGCATGACGTCGAGCAGATTGCGGGGCTCAGGGGCAGGCACACCAAGGGCCGTTCCCACTATCGTTGGGGGCGCGCCGCCAGCGAGCCGCCCCTTCGGCTCCGCTCAGGGCAGCGACTGTTCGGACTCCCGGCCGGTATAGTTACGACGCGGCGACCCTGCTGCCCCTTTTCAACACCCAACGGGACATCGCCGACCCCAGCGCTCAGCGTGCCGCCTTCAGGTAAGAGCGCTATCGACCGCTCTTACGAGATTTCTCTTGGGCACGGCGCCTAGAATCTGGTCCTTTACCTGGCCGCCTTTGAAGATGATCAGGTTCGGTATTCCACGGATTCCGTAGAGCGCCGGCGTTCGAGGATTCTCGTCAACGTTGAGCTTGGCGACCTTCAGGCGCCCGGCGTATTCGGTGGCCAGCTCGTCAACCGCCGGGGCGATGGCTCGGCAAGGCGCGCACCACGCCGCCCAGAAATCGACCAGCACGGGAAGGTCGGATTTCAGCACTTCCTGTTCGAAGTTCGCATCTGTCACGTGGACGACGTTTGCGCCAGCCATTACAATCCCACCTCGGTTAAAATTGCGCTGCCGCTAGGTTCAACAGCGTTGCCCTCATGATACCACTTCTAACGTAAGAATCGGCGTAGGCGCCGTCAAGCTGACTTTGCTCGGCCGCCGTTTGCACCCTTGAGGGCGATGGCCGAGCGTCGAGAGCGGGGTAAAATCGCGGGCGCCCGACGGTTAACGCGCCTTGGCCACCGCTAAGAGGCCGCAAGCGCTGACATAAGGAAGACGCGGCCTCCGTTGCGAAACGGCGACCGATGCTGCCTGGCGGCAACGAACTGCCGGTCGTTGAGCCATATCGGCGGCGGCTCCCGCCCCTCGCCCGCGGGGCTGCAAAGCCAGCGTTCTGGCTTTCAGGCGTATCGGCAACTCGAACCGCTACCGCCCGTCTTGGCGGAAGCGACCCCTGATAGACCGTCGCAAGATGCCTTGCCATAGTAAGAGAAGTGATTACGCAAAGGACGGCGCATTTTAGGGCAGCGTCGTTCCCCGTTTCGCAGGGTCGCAGCCGGTGCGCACGCCTGAAGGCGCCAGCGTCGGGAACGACTTTTGCTGTTTACTCCCGGTCCGGCGCCACGAATAGTATTGTCAGCGGCGGCAAGCCCGGCGCCGAGGTGGCGCGGTCAGGCAAAGCAGGGGGTGGGCGCAAGTGAGTGCGCCGGAGAAGCTCGATATTGAAGCTCTAGGCGCGCAGTGGGAACTGCGGCTGGCGCCGGTTTTCCTCGCCGCGGTGGCGCTGGCCGAGTCGGTTTACTTCCTGGCAGACCTCGGCCGCGGCCCCGGGCCGGGCGGCATCCTGTTTGCGCTCCACGCCATGAGCGTGGTTGCTGCGGCAGCGGCGTGGCTGCTGTTGCGGCGGTTTTCGGCGCGCTGGAATCTGATTGCGCTCGGCTTTCTAGGGGTAGTTATTTTCGCCACGACCGCGCTCAGCCTGGTGGCCCGGGACAGCGAGCCGCTGGTGGCGTCGCTGGTTATCCTGGTGGTCTGGTCGGCCTTCGTGGTGCTGGGCGGGCCGCGCTGGCAATGGGGCCTGGCGCTGATGGCTGGCCTGGCGCTGGCGGCCAACAGCGCGCTGGTGGCGGCGCCGCTGGCCGACCGGCTGTTTCAGTGGGCTGCGTTGGCGGCAAGCGTGGGGCTGGCTCGGCTTCTGCTGTGGCGCCGAACCGATTTCGGCGGCGAGATGCGAGCGTGGATGCACAAGCTCGACGAGGTGCAGCAGCGGCTGCGCGCGCAGGTGAGGCGGGCCGAAGAGCTCCAGCAGAAGCTCGCGGCGGAAAAGGCCACGCTGGACCGGATGCTGGCGGCCAGCCCCGACCATATAAGCATCTTCCGCGCGCGCGACGGCGCCTGGCTGTATCACAACAAGGATGCCCTGGTCAGCGGCTTTCGCCGCGAAGAGGTGGTGGGGCGTGCCACCCTTGCCGGTCTTGCGGTGTGGGCCGACCCGGAGCAGTGCCGGCGGTTTCTCGCCGACGTCGGCGCGGGGGTCGAGGTCTCCAACCGCGAGATGGTGCTGCGCGCGCGCGACGGAGAGCTGATTCCCTGCCTGCTTTCGGCGACCCCGATGGAGATCGACGGCGAGCCCTGCGTGGTCACCTTCCTGCGCGACGTGCGCGCGCTTAAGCGGGTCGAAGACGCGCTGCGGCAGGCGCGCGAGGAACTGACGCGCCAGGCGGCCGCCGCGCAGGAAAACGCCCGGCGTTTTCACGCCATCTTCGAGCTGTGTCCCGACCCGATCGCGATCAACGACTTCGAGGACGGCAGATTCATCGAGGTCAACGAAGCTTTCGTGGCGCGTTCGGGATGGACCCGCGAGCAGGCGCTGGCAGCCGCCACGCGCGATCTCGGGATATGGCCCAACCTCGAGCAGTACAAGGCCTTCTTCCACGAGCTCAAGGGGCGCAGCGTGGTGTCCAACATGGAGGTTGTCTTCAAGCCGCGCGACGGAAGCGAAATGCCTTCGCTGGTTTCGGCCCGGCTGGCCGAGATCGGCGGACGCACCTGCGTCATCTCCATCGTGCGCGAGATCGGCGAAGTCAGCGAAGCGCGCCGCAAACTGCAGCAGCAGGAAGCGACCCTGCGGAGAATGTTCGAGGCGATCCCCGACTCGGTGGTCGTCAACCGGCTGAGCGACGGGCGCTTTGTCTTCACCAACGGGCGGTTTCTCCCCGAAGCGCAGGTTGACGCGCAGCGGCTGTTGGGCACCTCCGGCTGGGGGCTGGGCATCTGGGAGAGCAAGGACGAGCTCAAGACCTTCCTCAGGCTTCTGCGCGAGAAGGGGCGGCTTCACAACTACGAGCTGAACTTCCGCCTTGCCGAGCGCAGGGTGCCGGTGCTGGTCTCGGCCGCGATCGTCGAGTTCGGGGGCGAGCCGTGCATTATCTCGGTCACGCGCGACATCACCCGGCTAAAGCGCGTCGAGCAGGAGCTTATCGCTGCGCGCGAGGCGGCTCTGGCCGCCTCGCAGGCGAAGTCCGAGTTTCTCTCCAGCATGTCGCACGAGATTCGCACCCCGATGAACGCGGTGCTGGGGATGACCGAACTGCTTTGGGAAACCGCACTCAGCGCCGAGCAGCGCCGCTACCTCGAAATTATCCGCCACAACGGAAGCGTGCTGCTTGATCTGATAAACGACATCCTCGACCTCGCCAAGGTGGAACGCGGACGCTTGAGCCTTGAGCAGGCCGAGTTCGACCTGCGCGACCTGGCCGAAAGGGTGGCGGAAACGATGGCGTTGCGCGCCCACGAAAAAGGGCTCGAACTTGCCGTACGGGTCGCGGCCGAGGTGCCGGCGCGGCTGGTCGGCGACGCGCTGCGCCTGCGCCAGGTGCTGGTGAACCTGGTGAGCAATGGAATCAAGTTCACCGAAATAGGGGAGGTGACGCTGGAAATCGAGCGCGCGGATGACGGCCAGGGGGGCGTGTCGGCCGCAAGCGCGCAGCCGCCGGCCGGCGCGCCCGCTCAAATGGGCGCCAACGGAGGCCCGCAAACGCGGAGCGCGGCGCTGCGCTTCTCGGTGGCCGATACCGGAATCGGCATTGCGCCCGAGCAGCAGGGACAAATCTTCATGCGCTTCTCCCAGGGTGACACCTCCACCGCCCGCCGCTACGGCGGCAGCGGCCTGGGGCTGGCAATCGTCAAGCGGCTGGTCGAGCTTTTCGGCGGCGATATAAGCGTCGCCAGCGAGTTGGGCAAGGGCAGCGCGTTTGTCTTCACCGCGCGCTTTGTGCTGGCCCCGGCGCAGCCCTCGGCCTTGGCTGCAGAGGCCCCGACGCTTTCAGAGGTGCGCGCGCTGGTGGCCGGCGAGATAGCGGTCACGCGGCGCGCGGCGCGTGAGCAACTGCTTGCCCTGGGCGCGCAGGTGGACGAGTGCGGCTCGGTCGCCGGTACCCTGGAGCGGGCAAGCAACGCGGCGCGCGCGGGCCGCCCCTACGGCGTGGTCCTGTTCGACGCGCGCAACGGCTCGGCGGCGGACCTGGAGGCAGTTGACCGACTGCTCGCCTTGAGCGGCGCGGCCAGCGGGACGGCGTTGGTGGCGATGCTGACGCCGGCGGACTACGCCAGCCGCGCAGCGGCCGGCGCCGCACCGCTGCGCCATTGCCTTTTGAAGCCGGTGCGCCGTTCCGATCTTTACGCCGTTGTCCGGAGCGCGCTCGGCAGGGTCCGCGCCGGCGTGACGAGCGACGGCTCCGCCCAAGAACAACCGGCGCCCGGCGGCGACGGCCGGGGCGTGCCGTTAGCCGGGTCGCGGCCGGGCGATGCGTCGGGTTGCGCGGACAGGCCGCTTAAGCTTTTGCTGGTTGACGATTCTGCCGATAACCGGCTGCTGGTCCGCGCCTACCTCAAGGTGCGGCCCTGGCAGGTCGAGGAGGCGAGCAACGGCGAGGCTGCCTTGCGGCGGTTCGCCGGCGGTTCGTACGATCTGGTCCTGATGGACATCCAAATGCCCAACCTCGACGGATATACCGTGGTGCGCGAGATGAGACGGCAGGAGAGCCTCAGCGGACGGCCGCGTACGCCGATCGTGGCGCTCACCGCCTCGGCGCTGGAGGCCGACGTCCAGAAATGCCTGGTCGCAGGTTGCGACGCTCACCTGAGCAAGCCGGTGCGCAGGCGGGACCTGCTCGACGCGATCGACCGCCTGGCCGGCCCGCCGACGGGAAAGCCGCCGGCATCGCCGGTCACGGTCGCGGTGGACCCGGACATCATGGAACTGCTGCCCGGCTTCGTTGCCCGCAAGCGTGAGGAAGTCGCCGAACTGGTGCGCGCCGCCGAGCGGGGCGACTTCGACGCCGCGGGCCGTATCGCTCACAGGCTAAAGGGGGAAGGAGGCAGCTTCGGCCTCGACGAAGTCACGGCGCTGGGCGCCGCGCTCGAGCGCGCGGCGCGCGCCAGCGACGCGGCGGCGGCGCTCACCCTGGCACGCCGCCTTGCTGATTACCTGATGCAGGTCAGCATCGTGCCGGCGCGCTGAGAGCGCGCCCGCCGACTGCGGCGCGAAAATTTCGCCGCATACTTATCGTGTCTGTTGCGCATCCGGCCGCCTGCGCAGGCAGCCCGCTGGCGCAACCCGGCTACGCGGCCGGCGCCGGATGCTGCTGCGTGAGGCAGTGAATTCCGCCGAGGCCGAGCGCGAGGTCGGTAGCCGCGATCTCCACCACGCGCCGGCCGGGAAGCGCGCCTTCCAGCAAGGCGCGCGCTTGCGCATCCTGCGGGCATCCGAAGGCCGGCATCAGCACGCCTCCATTGACAAAATAAAAATTGGCGTAGGAGGCGGGGGGTGGCTGTCCCTCGCCCTCCGCCGGATGGGGCATCGGCAGTCTCACCACCGCAAGCTGCCGCCCGCGCGCATCGGTCATCGCGCACAGCCGCGCCAGATTCTCCGCCAGCACGCCGTAGTTGGGGTCTCTGGGGTCGTCGGTGTACGCCGCTGCCACCCGGCCGGGTCCGATAAAGCGCGCCACCTCGTCGACGTGCCCGTCGGTATCGTCGCCGCGGATTCCGCCCGCCAGCCAGAGGACCTTGCGCGCGCCCAAGGCCGAGTGCAGGTACGACTCGAGCGCGGCGCGGTCCAGACCGGGGTTGCGGTTGGGATTGAGCAGGCACGACTCGGTGGCGAGCAGCGAGCCCTCGCCGTCAACCTCGATCGCGCCGCCCTCCAGGACCAGATCGAGCCTAACCGCTTCGACTCCCCAGCGTGCGGCCAGGCGCGCTGCCAGCGCCGCATCGTCGGCAAAGTCGGGATACTTGCCGCCCCAGGCGTTGAAGCGCCAGGCCAGCGCCAGTTGTCCGGGTGCGTTGGCGCAGTTGACGAAGACCGGGCCGGTGTCGCGCACCCAGGAGTCGTCGCTGGGAATCTCGGCGAACTCGACCCGCTCCGGCTTGGCCGGGATGCCGGCCGGTGCGGCCTCGGCGATCATTTGCCGGATCGCCTGAAGGTCGGCGCCCGGCTGAACCACCACGCGCACCGGCTCGAATGCGCTTATCGCCGCGGCCAGTTGGGCAAACGCCGGCGCAATCTCGGCAAAACGCCCCGGCCAGGTCTCCGGATTGTGCGGCCATATAATGTAGCTCGCCAGATGAGGCTCCCACTCGGCGGGCATCCTGCAGCCTGCGAGCCGAAGCCGCAGGCCTCCCGCGCCGCCGCCTTCGGCCTTAAGGAACGAAGCGTCGGACAAGATCGCCATAGGCGTCGGTTCGCCGGTCGCGGAAAAAAGGCCAGTGCCGGCGCACCCGTTCGACCCGGGCAAGGTCGCATTCGGCAACCAGCACCTCCGGCTCGGTGAAGCTTGCCCGCGCGACCACGCGCCCGAACGGATCGGCGACAAACGAGCCGCCCCAGAATTCAAGTCCGCCTTCCACGCCGACCCGATTGACGGCAGCCACGTAAACGCCGTTGGCGATCGCGTGCGCCCGCTGGATCGTTTCCCACGCTTCGTACTGCTCGCGCCGGGCCTGCGCCTCTTCACCCTGGAACCAGCCGATGGCGCTCGGGTAGAAGATCACTTCGGCGCCGCACAGAGCGGTTAGGCGGGCGGCCTCGGGAAACCACTGGTCCCAGCAAATCAGAACGCCGACGCTCGCAAAAGGCGTGGCGCAGGCGCCGAAACCCCGGTCGCCGGGGGTGAAGTAAAACTTTTCGTAGTAGCCCGGATCGTCCGGGATATGCATCTTGCGGTAGTGCGTCCGAATCGTGCCGGCGGGGTCGATGAGCACGGCGCTGTTATGGTAGAGGCCGGGCGCGCGCCGCTCGAAGACCGGAGCCACGATTACCACGCCGAGGCTCACGGCCAGCCGCGCCAGCACCTCGGTGGTCGGTCCCGGCACCGGCTCGGCGAGATCGAAATGGCGTGTCTCCTCGCTCTGACAGAAGTAGCGGGAGCTGAACAGCTCCTGCAGGCAGATCACCCGCGCGCCCCGCTCGGCCGCCTGCCGCGCCAGCGCCACGGCCCGCTCCAGGTTGGCCGCGGGAGTCTCCTCGCACGACATCTGCACCAGTCCGAGCTTAAGCAGGCGGCTCGGCTTGCCTTGCGCCATCGTGTTCACGCTCCTTGCCGGCCCGGGCCGTGCGCGCCGCATTGAGTTGCGTTTGCCGGCGGCAGGCACCGGCGCGTGGCCCGCGGCCTGACGCTGGTAGTTTTCCAAAAACGCTCGCCATGGTCCATACTAGAAGAGCAGTCGCGAAAGAGGCGAACGCCCGGCTGCCTGGCGCCGGGCGTCATTCGGGACAACAATGACGGCTGAGAATCGGGGTTCCCGCCTGATGCGGCAAGCGACGGCCGGCGCGGCCGCGCAAAGCGGGCCTGGACGGCTCGACGCTGGCGGCACCGATGCCCCCGGCAGGTCGCGGATTGGCTTCCGGGAGGCTTTGGCGCGCCGCCTTGATGCTTCGCCCGGATGGGCGGAGTTGCGCCTGTCGTGGCGCGCCTTTCGGCAAAAGCTTCGGGCGCTCAACCGCACCGGTCTGCCGTGCGCCGACGGCGCCGGGGTCGGCCGCAGCCAGATGGCCTGCTCGGTGAAGCGGGAGCTTCACGCGCGTTATCACGGCGTTAGCGGTTGCTGTTAGCCGAGTTGTCCCGTTGACAACTGCCGGACGGGCTTCTGTCATCTGGCGTGTCCGGCGCCATCACGGCTTACCCGAGACTCAACGCCGCGACCTGTCACCCCCGCGCGCGTGGCCATTGCATGGCGGCAGGGACACGCGTCGCGCATCCCCGCATTGCGCGCTCCCGTTGGTTGGGCAAGCTGCCGTGCGGCGAGCACCGCGCGCGAGGGGTCCCGGCTCCCCGCCGCCACGCAAGGGCCTCTCGCCGCACGGCAGCTTGCCCGAGCTTCCTGTCGCGCCTTTCCCAAGAGGGGGAGAGGCATGAAAGTGAGGGCGCGCGGCTGTTCACAAATTGTTGATGGTCTGTTGACCGCGTGCTCCCTTTTCGCACAGGTCTCGCGTGATAGGTGTTTCTGCCGGGTATTTCTAGGCGATTTTTCTCCGCTGTCTAGGGGCTCGTACGCATTTCACCTCCCCGCCCGTGTCGGTAGCCTTTGGGCCTGTGGAAGACGCATGGATAACCTGCGGATAAGTCTGTTGACAACTGAGGTGGTGTTGGCGGGGAGCGGATAACTTGTGGACGCGGGCGAGCGTCCGGAGGGGGAGCCTGTGGAGACCGACAGCCGGCCACGCGCCGAAAACGATTCGCCACCGCCAGCGACTGCAACCGTCGAAGATGACGTTTCCGCACGCCTGCCGCAAGCAGAAGCCAAGCAGACGCTTGCCAACCTCGCTCACGAGCTAAGAACGCCGCTCCAAGTGCTGGTCGGATACCTTGACATCCTGCGTGAGGACTGGGGCGGCGAGCTCCAGCCGGCGCCGCGGGAAATCCTGGAGCGGATGAACCGCAACCTGCAGGAACTGGTCCAACTCGTAAATAATGTCCTGAATTTTCTACGCTTTGATTGTCTGGCGCCGCCGGCCGATGGCGGCGAAGAGATTGTCCTGGCCGAGTTGCTGGCGGAGATAATGCCGGCAATTCAGGCCTTCAACCACGCCAGAGGACTCGAGTTGGTCTTCGATCTGGAAGCAGCGCCGCCGGTCATCCGGGCTCCGCGCCGCGCGCTTAGGACGATCCTGGTCAACCTTTTGCACAATGCCATCAAGTTCACCGCGCGCGGCAGGGTAAGCCTAACGGCTGAGCAGGTCGCAAGCGGCGACGGCGCAGGCGAGGTGCTTTTCCGGATCACCGACACCGGACCTGGGATGGGCACGCAGGCGCTCAAGCATCTGGCGCAGCCGTTTCGTCAGTTCTCCCAGTCCAACGCGCGCCGTTTTCGGGGGCTTGGTCTTGGGCTTGCCGTCACACAGCGCGAGCTGCGGCTTTTGGGCGGCAGGCTCGAGGTGACGGCCTGCCCCGGCCAAGGCGCCAGCTTCACCGCGCGCCTGCCGCTCGCTTCGCTGCCGGCGCAAGGTGCCATGGCCGGCCATCTTGGCTGCCGCGCCGGCTGCCAACTGCTGTTCGTGAAAGGCGGCCTCAACCCAGGGCGGCCAATATGTCGGGGATCGTGAGCGGCCGTACTGTCGCATCTCCCAGGCGATCCATGAGAATGGAATTAACCGCTTGGCCGGCGCGCTTTTGGTCCAGCGCGAGGGCGTCAGCTTGAACGCGCGCCTGCCGCTTGCTTCGCCGGCAACGCCGGGCCCGCCGCCCGGTCAGGGCCCATCATGCAAAGGCCTGTCGCGTAGGGGGCACTGCCGACCTCGATCGAGCTGTAAAAGTCGAGGCCGCCGGGCGGCGGGCTGATTCTGTGTTGATGCTACCTTGGCGTGGTCTTGCGCTTCTGGAGCCCTGGCTCCTATGATGCCCGTAATGGTGCAAAAGCGAAAATCCCCGGGCGGGATAACGACCAGCCGGGTTGTTACAAGCGCCTATGTGGGGACCAACGCTGAGGTGTTCCCGCTGGTTCTCGGGCTGCACGTTCCTTTACGGGCCAAGATAGCCGACGTGACCTATGGAAAAGGCGTTTTCTGGAAGAATGTCCGGACGCATCTTTACGACGTGCGATTCACCGATATCCAGACCGGTGTAGACTGTAGAAGCCTGCCCTACAAGGACGCCTCGTTCGACTGCGTCGTCCTCGATCCGCCGTACATGGAAGGACTCTACCGGCGCAACAAGGGGCATATGGCGGGCGCTGGCAACTTCGCGCCTTTTCGCGAGCACTATTCAAACGGCGAGCCTACAAATGGTGGTCCCAAGTGGCACGATGCCGTCTTGGACATGTACTTCAAAGCCGGGCGCGAAGCTCACCGCATTCTCAAGGAAAGCGGCACCTTAATCGTCAAATGTCAGGATGAGGTCAGCGCGAACACCCAAAGGCTGACGCATATTGAGATCGTCAACCATTACGAAGCGCAGGGTTTTTACGCGAAGGACCTCTTTGTGGTAGTGCGGCCAAACGCGCCCGCTGTGAGCCGCACCAAGGGGCAGGTCCACGCTCGCAAGAACCACTCCTACTTCTTGGTTTTCGTCAAGTCCCGGAGCCGTCGTTGTTTACGGGCGCTCCCCCACAATTCGATCCAACAGTCCGAACGGCCCGGCACGAAGGGGGGGGTCGAACTGGCCACGAGACCTCGATAAGGGTGGCCAAGAGGTGCTCTTTAACGTCGGCCGGATACCTCCGAAATGTGCTCCGCGGTAAACTTTCGTTGCGCGCGAAGATAAAGCGCCAGACGCTCTCAAAGGCAAGCAAATTGACCGCCAACAGGTCAAACTCGCCCACAAGCAAGCAGGTTGTCTCGACTTCCCTTCCATTGGGCAATTTGACCTTGCGTCTGTCGCTGGCGTCACACTGGACCTTCCCTGCATAGCCGCCCTTCCGCGGTTTCACCGTGGCCGTCTGAAGCGATTTCACCTCGACGCTGACTTCTCTGCCCTTGTAGGTGAAGATAAAGTCGCCCTTCTTGGTCCGGTCGTGGTCGTCGGGCTTCCGCAGGCCGGTTACCTGTCGGGACGACTCGAAGATTTTTCGGGCCTTATATTCGGCTACGTAGCCGAGCGTGATCCCACGCAGGCTTGGGTTCTCGTCAAGGATTTCCGTTAATTCCCTTGGCGTAAGCTGCCACCGCTCAAGTATCGTGCTCCTTGGCAACATGGCGACAACCGGGGAGCAATTCTAGCGAGCGTGAATGGCCGTTGCCAGTGGAGTGAGCCCCTGGGGCTGGATAGGCATCACGCTGGCGATTGGACCAGTTGGCGGGTATATTCCTGCTCGAAGCGCGCAGATGCCAAGTAGCCGAGCGCTGAGTGCTGCCTGCTCACGCCTCCAGAGACTCGACCGTCGCTTGGCGCTGCTCAAGCGAGCGCTGCGCGAAAAGGTCTTCGGCTTGACGCGACCGAACGAGCCGTGCCCTAATGGCCCGTCTCCTCGCTGCCATTGAATTCGAGTTCGGCTGGGTGGTTCAGCAGGGAACTGCCGTTGATTGGATCGGGCTGGCGCGATGGGTCGAGGACGGCAGGTTCGTGACCTCGGCGGGGGTCGCGGCCGGAATCGACATGACGCTCGCCGTGATCGCGAGGCTTGAGGGCATCGCGACGGCCGAGCGGATCGCCACCCGGATGGAATACGAATGGCATCGCGACGCAGCGTGGGACCCCTTTGCTAAGATACATGGATTGTGATCCGGGCGGCGCGCGCCGCGCCTCGCGCTCGCACTTCATGGAGCAGGGCTGTCTGCCGGCTTAGCGGCGGCGGATCATGATCGCGGGCGGTCCGGGCACGGGGAAAGAGCACCGGTCATGCACGCAACCCGGCGTTGCGCGGCCGGCCGGGAGGGCGGGCGTGTCAGCGCCGGTCGCTTAGCAGGATGTTGAAAAAGTCCTTTCAACATCCTGCTCCCTCACTCTTATCTCTCCCAGAGGGAGAGAAGGTGTAGGAAAGAAGCCATCTTTTACACAGGGTGTTGAGAATGGAACCACGCTTGACAGCGAGGTTGAGGGGTTTCTCAACACCCTGTTAGGCAACTGAAGAGGGCCGCACCTTGCAGCGCCTCGGCCAGGGTCATCATACAAAGACCAGTTCCGTAGGGGGCGCTGCCGACCTCGATCGAGTTGTAAAAGTCGAGGTCGCCGGGCGGCGTCTGCTGGGAAACGCCAGTAAACTCGCCGTTGACATCGACCTTGGCCGTTACAGCCTGGATGGCGCGCTGCCAGACGGCTTGGGCCTGCTCCCGCTCAAGTCCGGAAAGCTTCATTGCCAAGGCGCGGCCAAGAGCAAGCGCAAAGCCGGCCGCAGCCGACGATTCAAGGTAGGAATCAGTGCGGTCAAGCACCGTATGCCACAAGCCCTCGGCGTCCTGAAGCGCCGCCACCGCGTTTAGTTGCCGGGCCAACGCTCCGGCGATCCGGCCTAAGCCAGCCTTGCCGCTCGCGCAGTGCGGCAGCGTTCCGAGGCAGAGCAAGACCTCGGTCGCCGCTACCCCGAACCAGGCATTGCCGCGGGCCCACAGACAGGGCGAAACCGCCTGCCGTTCGAGGTAGGCCACGTGTCTGAAAAGGCCCGTGACTTCGTCCTGGAGATACCTTTGATGGACCAGCAGTTGGTCGGCTGCGGCCTCCATCCGAGCCGTGTCGGAACGTATTAGTCCCAGCCGCGCGAGCGCTGGGGCCGCGAAATAACTGATATCCACCCAAACCTCGACGGCAGGCGGATGAGGCACGATCGCGCCGTCGCTGGTGCGCATGGTTTTAGCCTCGAGCGCATCGACAACGGCCGCGGCGTAATCGAGGTAGGCCGTCTGGCCGGTCAGCAGGTAGATATCGAGTGCGGGCAGCGCCTCGGCAGACCAGGACCAAATCCACCCTTCGGTTTGCGGACCGGCGGTAAGTTTGGGTTCGAACCACGCTATAGCGTCTTCGAGCGGCTTTTTTGACCCGAGAGCACGCGCGGCGTAGAGAAGTCCATCGCACTGGACGGCGTCGCCCCAGTGCGGCTGTTCGGTTCTTAGGGCGGGGCCGGCCCGGGCGGCAAGCCGCTCGAGGGTGTTTTTTACCGAGCGCTTATGCATCGGCGCCAGCGCGCTTCGCTAACCGTTTAACTTCCGAGCTCGGCATTAGACCTGATTGCCGGCTTAACCGGCCGTCGTGTCTGGCGTAAGGCGGGGTCAACCCAGGGCGGCCACGATGTCGGGCATCTTGAGCGGCTTGACCGTGGCATGTCCCATCCGATCTATGAGAATGAAATCAATTGCCTGACCGGCGCGCTTTTTGTCCAGCGCGAGGGCGTCAAGAAGCCGCTTGGGCGACACCTCGGCGGGCATCCGGGTGGGAAGTCCGGCCGCCTCGATGAGCCGCAGGAGTCGGCTTGCCTGGCCGGGGTCGAGATTCGCGTAGACGCCCGAGAGTCTCAGGGCGACCGCCATGCCGATCGCCACCGCTTCGCCGTGAAGGTAGGTGCCGTAGCCTTGGCTGGCTTCGAGGGCATGTCCCACGGTGTGGCCGAAATTGAGGATTTTGCGCGGGCCCGCCTCGCGCTCGTCGGCGCCCACCACGGCCGCCTTGTGGGCGAGCGCGCGGGCAACCGTTGCTTCCAGCGTTTCTCCGCGTCGGGCCAGGATTTCCGCCATATGCGTTTCGAGCCAATCCACCAAGGGCGCATCGGCTATGGCAGCGCACTTTATCACCTCGGCCAGTCCTTCGCGGAACTCGCGCTCCGGCAAGGTGGCCAGGGTCGTGATATCGGCGGCGACAAGACGCGGCTGGTAGAAGGCCCCGATTAGGTTTTTACCTTGCGGATGGTTGACTCCGGTCTTGCCTCCCAGGGCCGAATCAACCTGGGCGATAAGCGAAGTCGGCACCTCGACCAGCGGGACCCCGCGCAGATAGGTGGCCGCGGCAAAGCCGGCCAAGTCGCCGACGACGCCGCCGCCGAGCGCAAAAACCGGCGATCCGCGGTCCAGCCGCGCCGCGACTAGCCGGTCGTAGACCGACTCCAGCACCTGCAGCGACTTGCTTGGCTCGCCGGCGGCTATCTCGATTCCTACCGGCTCGAAGCCGGCCGTCGCAAGAGAGCGCTGAAGCCGCGCCGCGTAAAGCGGACCAACGTTCGAATCGGTTACCACCGCAGCGCGCGACGGCCGCAAGCCGCAGTCAACCGCCAGCCGGCCCAAGCGGTCGAGCAGGTCGGGACCGATGTGGGCGGTATAGGAAGCGCCGCCCGCAAGGTTTACCTCGACGGTTGTCATCGAGCCTCCTGGCACGCGGTAAACAGGGCTAGGACGCGCTCGGCCGCCTCTTCGACGGTGAGATCGGAGGTGTCCACCCAAAGCGGCGCGCGGGCGTAGTAGGGGCGGCGCCGCTCGAGCAGCTCGATTATTCGGGCCAGGGGCGTCTTGCCGCCTTCGAGCAGTTTGGGACGAACCTCGCCGCCTGCCGCAAGCCGCCGCATGATTATTTCGGGCCGGGCGCTCAGACAGACGATCACGCCGGCGCAGGCCAGCGCGGCGTAATTGGCGTCGTCGACGAGCACGCCGCCGCCGGTGGCGATAATCGCCGGCCTCGGCGCGCCGCACTGCGCGCAGCGCGCGCGGCTGCGGCACAGCTCGGCGACGATCTCGCGCTCGAGCTCTCTAAGGCGCGTCTCGCCGTCCTCGCGGAAAATGGCCGGAATCGACTTGCCAGCGCGCCGCGCGACCATCGCGTCCGTGTCGAACAGGCGCCAGGTCAGGCGCTCTGCCAGAAGCTGGCCTACGCTGGTCTTGCCGGTGGCCATGAAACCGGTTAGCACGAGCTTTCGCGCCATGGCAGCCGGGGCGGGCCTCAGAAGTCCCGCACCTGAGCGAGGTAACCTTCGTAGTTGCGCTTGAGCTCGTGCTGTGAGTCGGCGCCAAACTTCTCGACCACGGCGCGCGCCAGCTCAAAAGCGACCACGGCCTCGCAAATCACCGCCGCCGCCGGGACCGCGCATACGTCGGAGCGCTCGATCGTGCCGAGCGCTTCCTCTTTGGTCCTGAGATCGACCGAACGCAGCGGGCGCATCAGGGTTGAAAGCGGCTTGAACGCCACCCGTAGCATAAGGGGTTCTCCCGTGGTCATGCCGCCCTCGGTGCCGCCCGAGTTGTTCGAGTGGCGTAGGAAGCGGCGGTTGGGGCGGTCGTAAGCGATTTCGTCATGGAGTGCGGAGCCGCGAAGCCTGGCCGCGGCGAACCCCCGGCCGATCTCCACTGCCTTGGCCGCCTGCACGCTCAGCAGCGCCTGAGCGAGGCGACCGTCAAGCTTGCGGTCCCACTGCACATGGCTGCCAAGCCCCACCGGCAGCCCGGTGGCGACGACCTCGACGATTCCGCCCAGGGTGTCGCCGGTTTTCTTGCATTCGTCGATCTCGGCGATGATGCGCGGTTCGACCTCGGGGTCGAGCACGCGGACGGCCGAGGCCTCGCTCTGTTGCGCGGCCCGTTCGTAGTCGAATTCCGGCACGGGGCGCGCCTCGTTGGCGCCGATGGCTGCCACGTAGCCGAGCACCCGGATGCCGAGCGGGGCAAGGAGCTGCTTGACCAGGGAGCCGACGGCGACCCGGGCGGTCGTCTCGCGCGCCGAGGCCCGTTCGAGGACGTTGCGGATATCGTCGAGGTGGTACTTGAGCGCGCCGGCCAGGTCGGCGTGACCGGGACGGGGCCTGGTCACCGGCGCTGCCTGCTCCCGGTCCTCGGGGTTGAGCGACATTCGTTTTTCCCAGTTGCGGTAGTCCCGGTTCTCAACGATAAGCGTGATGGGGCTTCCCATCGTGAGGCCGAAGCGGACGCCCGAGACGATCCTGACCTCGTCTTTTTCGATTGCCATCCGGCCGCCGCGGCCGTATCCCTTTTGGCGCCGGGCCAGGTCCCGATTGATCGCCGCAACGTCGACCGGCACGCCGGCGGGAAGGCCCTCGACGATCGCCGTCAACTGCGGACCATGTGATTCGCCTGCCGTAAGAAAACGGATCATTCGACACCGCCTGCTCGATCCCTCTAGCCGCGCGGCGCCGGGCTTAGACTGCGCTTGCGCCAGCGCCTCGGCCCCTGCGCCTTGGCAGCTCTCCTGCTCTCGCGGCCCGGCCTGCGGGCCGCCTTACCACTATTACCATAGGGCCGGGCCCGGACGGAGTCCGGGCCGGCCGGACCAGCCGGCGCAGCGGCGCTCTTCTTCGGCTCTCGGCGCTCGGCCTGGCTCGGTCGCTTGACCGCATCCCGCCGAGCGGGCTCATGATGCAGTAGCGGGATGCTTGCTTCGGTTGTTGCAATCGGATCGGTTCGCGGCGTTGAGGCGCTGACCTACCTGGTGCCGCCAGAGATGGAGGGGCGGCTTCGGCCCGGCCATCGCGTGCTGGTGCCGCTTGGAGCGCGCCGGGTTACCGGGATCGTGACCGAGGTCGGCGAAGGTCTCGAGCAGCCGGCGGGGCTTAGGGCAATAGTTGAACTTCTTGAGGAAGCGCCGCTTTTCGATGCGGCCCACCTCGAGCTTTTGCGCTTTGCCGCCGCGTACTACCTTGCCTCGATGGGCGAGGTTTTGCGCAGCGTGGTGCCGGCGCTGGCGCGGGTCGAGTCGCGCGCCGTATTTGCCCTTAAAGTAGCGCTTAAAGCCCGCGAGGGAGGGGCGGACGAAATCGAGCGGCGTTTGATCGAACGGCTCAGCCGCGGGCCGCTTACGCTTGCCCAGGCTGAACGATTGGTGCCTGACGGCGCGGCGCGGGCGGCGCTGGCGCGCCTGTGCGGACGCGGGTTGGTTGAGCGGCGGCAGAGCACCACCGGCCATCATCGCGCCGCCCGCCCGACCTTGGTTCGGCTCAACGCCGAAGGGAACGGTCTGAGCGCTGCACGCGGCACCCGCCAACGCGCAGTGATTGCCGAGCTGATTGCAAGCTCGGGGCGGGCGCTCCTGCTCGATGAGCTTGCGCTACCGGGGGCCAGCCGGATCGTACGCGCACTTGAGGCCAAAGGGCTGGTCCAACTCGAGGAGGCGGACGGCAAGCCGGAGGCGGGCCCGGCCTCGGCGTCGGCCTCTGCTTCGCCGCCTGAGCTGAGCGCCGAGCAGCGTCGCGCCTTGGAGGCGATTATCCCTGCCGTCAAGCAACCGCGCTTCGAAACTTTCCTCTTGTGGGGCGTAACGGCGAGCGGCAAGACGGAGATTTACCTTAAGCTCGCAGAACAGGCGCTGGCGCTCGGACGGACCGCGCTTGTCCTGGTACCCGAGATCGCTCTGGCCGCCCAGGTGGTGATCGCGTTTCGCGAGCGGCTGGGCTCCCTGGTCGGGGTGGCTCACAGCGGCCAGACGGTGGGCGAGCGGTGGGCCAACTGGATGGCCGCACTGGGCGGAGCAGCCAAGGTGATGGTCGGACCGCGCTCAGCGGTGTTCGCCCCGGTGCACGACCTGGGACTTATCGTCGTCGATGAAGAGCACGACCCGGCCTATAAGCAGGAGGAGGGCCTAAGGTACAACGGGCGCGACCTGGCGGTCGCACTCGGCCGCGCCTCGGGATGCCCGGTCGTGCTCGGCTCGGCCACCCCTTCGGCGGAGTCGTTCTACAACGCCCGGCGCGGCCGTTACCGGCTGCTGACGCTCTCGCGCAGGGTGCAGGAGCGCTCCCTGGCCGAGGTCGAGGTGATCGATTTGCGCCGCGAGTTTGCGCCGCCAAGCGGCGAAGCCGGCCCGCCGGCCAAGGTGTCGGTCGAGGCGGCCGCGCTCTCGCCGGGCTTGGTCGAAGCGCTGAAAGAGAACCTCAAGCAGGGCGGGCAAAGCCTCGTCTTCCTTAATCGGCGCGGTTACCATCGGCACCTCCAGTGCACGCTGTGCGGCCTGGTGGTGACCTGCCGCCAGTGCAGCGTGAGCATGACCTTTCACCTGCACGACCGGTCGCTGCGCTGTCATTTCTGCGGGATGCGGCTGAGGGCGCCCGATGCCTGCCCCGGCTGCCGGGGCTTTGGGCTGGTGGGCCGGGGTTTCGGCACCGAGCGGCTGGTCGAGGCGGTCCAGCGGCTTGTTCCGCGGGCGCGCGTGGCCCGGCTGGACAGCGACAGCAGCCGGCGCGCCGGCGCCCGTGAACGGCTGCTTGCGGCGCTTGCCGCCGGCGACTTGGACATCCTGGTCGGCACCCAGATGATCACCAAGGGCTTTGACTTTCCGGGCGTCACGCTGGTGGGCGTGGTGCTGGCCGACCTTGCGCTCAACCAGCCCGATTTTCGTTCGGCCGAGCGAACCTTCCAGTTGCTCACCCAGGTGGCTGGCCGGGCCGGGCGCGGCACGCGGCCCGGCCGGGTGTTGATCCAGACCTTCGCGCCGCACCATTACAGCATCCGCGCCGCCCGCGACCAGGACTACGCTCGCTTCATCCGACGCGAGTTGGTACTGCGCCAGGAGCTGTTTTACCCGCCGTATGCGCGGCTGGCATTGGTCCGCGTCGAAGGACTGGAGCAGGCTCGGGTGCGCGAGCTGGCCGGCCGGGCCGCACAGGCGCTGGCCCGGGGCGAGAGTTCCGCGCATTGCCGCGTGCTCGGGCCAGCACCCGCTCCCATCGAACGCATCAAGGAGCGTTACCGCTGGCAGGTCCTTGTCAAGAGCGCAAATCTGGATCGGATGCGAGCGGCGCTGTTGGCGATGCGTTCGGCGCTCTATCAGGAGGCGCAGCGCTGGGGCGCGAGATTCTCGATTGATATCGACCCGGTGAACATGCTTTGAGGCAACGACGGCGCGGCGGCGGGCGGGCGCGGGCTTTGTGATAGTCGACGAGTTTGGTAGATTCTCGGGGGAAACGGCGTTTCAGATGGCGCTCCTTGAGATCAAGAAATTCCCTGCCCCGGTTCTGGCGCAGCCGGCGCAGCCGGTGACCGTTTTCGACGACCGGCTGCGCGCCTTGGTCGAAAGCATGGTGCAAACCATGTATGCCGCGCCGGGGATCGGCCTGGCGGCGCCGCAGGTCGGCGTTTCCAGCCGGATTGTCGTGGTTGACGTTGACCACGAGAACCCCGGCCGCCGTCTGTTCAAGCTGGTCAATCCGGTCCTGCTTGAGTTCGAGGGCGTCCTTAGCTGGGAGGAAGGCTGCCTTTCGGTGGCGGATTTCAGCGCCGAGGTGCGCCGCGCCGCCCGCGTGCGGGTGCGCGCGTTGACGCCCGAGCAGGAGGAGGTCGTGGTCGAGGCCGAAGGGTTGTTGGCCGTTGCGCTGCAGCACGAGATCGACCATATCGAGGGCAAGCTTTTCATCGACCGGATAAGCCGGCTCAAGCGCGACCTTTACCGGCGCAAGGTCGCCAAGCTTTCCAGGCAGAGAGCGGATCACGAAGGTCGGCGGCGGGTAAGTTGAGCGCGCAGCGCAAGACGACGGCATCCGGGACGCGACCGCCGACCGCGGTCTTCATGGGTACGCCCGCCTTTGCCGCCCGGGTGCTCGAGGCGCTCATCGCGGCGCAGGGCAGGAGCTTTACGCTGGCGGCCGTGGTAACGGCGCCCGACGCGGCGCGCGGGCGCGGCCTTGAGTTGGCGCCGAGCGAGGTGGCGCGGGTCGGCGCGCGCGCGGGTCTGCCGCTGCTCAAACCCGCCACGCTCAAGGGGGCGCAGTTCGTCAAACGACTTGGCGCTCTTGCCCCCGACCTGCTCGTGGTGGTCGCCTACGGCCGCATTCTGCCGCAGCCGGTGATTGATCTGGCGCGGCTGACGGCGGTCAATCTGCACGCCTCGCTTTTGCCGCGCCATCGCGGCGCGGCGCCCGTACCGGCCGCCATCCTGGCCGGCGACCGCGAAACCGGGGTCACCGTGATGCGCATCACTCGGGAGATGGACGCCGGGCCGATCCTGATGCAGCGGGCGACAACCATTTTGCCCGACGACACGCGCGCAACGCTCGAGGACCGGCTCTGCGAGCTGGGCGCGGCGCTTCTGGTCGAGGCGCTCGAGCGAATCGCCGCGGGTACGATTGTCGAAACTCCGCAGGACCCGTCGCTTGCAACCTATACCAAGCTGCTCAGCAAGGCCGATGCCGTTATCGACTGGTCGTTGCCGGCCCAAGCTATCGAACGGATGGCGCGCGCGTACGACCCGTGGCCGGTGGCGCGCACCACGCTGGCCGGCGCGCCGCTGATGGTCTACCGGGCTGCGTGCGAGGCGCCGGTGCTGTTCGCCGAGCCGCCCGGCACGGTCGTGGCCGTGGAGCCGGAGCCCGTGGTGCAATGCGGCGCCGGATGCCTGCGGCTGGTCGAGGTGAAGCTTGCCGGACGCAGGAAGGTAAGCGGCGCCGAGCTCGCCCGTGGAAGGTTTATCAAGGCGGGCGACCGGCTCGGCCGGTGACCGCGCACGGGCGGCAGGTTGGAGGCGAGAAGGGGGCACCCGCCCGCGGCCGAGAGCCTGCCGGCCTTAAGGCGCGGCGCACGGCGCTTGAGATTCTGTTGCGGGTCGAGCGGGAGGGGGCCTTTGCGGACCTGCTGCTGGGCCATCGGCTGCGCTCGCTGGGCGAGGCGGACCGGCGATTGGTTACGCGCCTGGTACTGGGAACGCTTGCCTGGAAGCTGAGACTCGACGCCGAGCTGGCTCGCCTGTGCCGCCGGCCGCTGGAAGCGCTCGACCCTGAGCTGCTTGCCCTCTTGCGGCTCGGGCTCTTTCAGCTTCGATTCCTGGATCGGGTGCCGGCACACGCCGCGGTGGATTCGGCGGTGGAACTGGCCGCGCGTGGCGGCCATCGCCACAGCCGGGGCCTGGTCAACGCCGTGCTGCGGCGCGCCGCGCGGGAGGGCTTCGTGCCGGCTGCAAAGGGAAGCGACGCCATGGGCCGTTTGGCGGTCGCCTACTCCCATCCGCGCTGGCTGGTCGAAAAATTTGTGGCTTGGTTCGGCGGCGCCGACGCGGAAGCTGTGATGGCCGCCAATAACGAGGCCGCGCCGACCGTAGCGCGGCTTAATTTGCGCCGCGGCCAGGCGGCAGAACTGATCGCCATGCTCGACGCGCAAGGCTTAAAGCCGAGCTCCACCGGCCGGCTGCCGGAGTCGTGCGTCGTTCAGGGCCCCGGCCTGCTCGACTCGCAGGGTTATCGGCTGGGACTCTACTCGGTACAGTCGGAAGCGTCTCAACTCGTTGCCCGGATGCTGGCGCCCGAGCCGGGTGCGCTGGTGGTCGACGGCGCTGCGGCGCCCGGCGCCAAAGCGACGCACCTTGCGGAAATCGTCGGCGAGCGGGGGCGGGTGGTCGCGCTCGATTCGAGGCTGAGCGGGCTAAAGCAACTCGTCCGCCAGGCGCTTAGGCTGGGACATGCCAACGTGCTTGCGGTCTGCGCGGACCTTGGCGCCGGCGCGCCGCTTGAGCCCGGATGCTCCAGATATGTTCTGCTGGACGCGCCTTGCACCGGGCTTGGAACGCTGAGGGAGCATCCGGAGATTCGCTGGCGGCTTGGGCCGGAGGATGCCGCAAGAATGGCCGAGCTGCAAGGCCGGCTGCTCCACGCGGCGGCTTCGCTGGTCGCCTCCGGCGGCGTGCTGGTTTACGCCGTCTGCAGCCTGGCGCCGGAGGAGGGCGTCCAAGTGGTGCGCGCTTTTCTTGATGGCAACCGGCGGTTCCGGGCGGCCCCGCCCGCGCAGCCGGTCTTCGCGCCATGGCTCAATTCTGACGGCTTCATGCTGACGCGGCCGGACCGGGGCGGGCTCGACGGCTTCTTCGCCGCCCGCCTGGAGCGGACCGGGCCTGTCCATTGAGCGCTGCAGATCATAGCGACAGTTGCGTAAAACCGCGGCAGACCGCGCGGCCATTGCGTGGCGGCGGGATGGAGCGGCGGATGGCGCGGCATTGCGCCCCTGTTTTCTATCACCCCCGCGCTCCCTTCTCCCTGTCACCCTGAGCGAAGCGAAGGGTCTACGCGAAGCGATTTGTCCTCCAGCGGTGTGGCGAACCCACCTGCCTGCGCCGACGCGGCAGGCAGGTCGCTGCGCGTAGATTCTTCGCTCCGCAGACTCCGCTCAGAATGACATCCGCGGTCGACGGTCACCTGTGAGGCCGCTTCTAGCACGAGCAGGGCTGCTCTGCGGCGAGCACCACGCGGGAATGACAGCAGTGCGCCCGAGCGGGTCCAGCCTGTGTAACTACATTCTGCAAGAGTCAGCGGGCGGCGACGGCGCAGCGTGGATTGGCGAGCCTCGACCAGGCCGTCACATCACCCCCATCTCGGCAAGCAGCTTCTTAGCCTGCGCCGCGGTGGTTGGATGGTTGGCCGCGTCGGCGCTCGCCTGGGTCAGGTAACGCACCGCCTCATCGCGCTTGCCCTGATCGGCCAGGATTTCGCCGATCCGCAGCGCGGCGAACGACGAGTGCGCGTCGAGTTCGTAGGCCTTTTGGTAATAGGTCAGCGCCTCGTCAAGCTTGGCCGGATTGAAGGACATGTAGGCCTCGCCGATGTTGAGGTAGGCGTTGATCTCGTTGGGCCGGTACTTGATAAGCTTCGAGTAGACTTCGATGACCTTGTCGAAGTCGGAGCGCGAGTTGTAGTAAAGGCCAAGGTACATGTAGGCCTGGCGCAGCGTGGGATCGATTTCGATCGCCTGCCAGAGAAGCTTAACCGCCTGCTCGCTGTCGGTCATGCCGATCGCGGTGTTGACCAGGGCAAGCGCCTTGGCCCGGCGGTCAGGGGGCACGGGCTCAGCCGCGAACAGAGGGCCGGCCGCCGCCGACAGCGCCGCCAGCAACAGCGCCAGAGCGAAAAGGCGAAATGACAGACGGGCCATCTGATAAATGCGGCACCCCGGCGCGCCGCTTAATAAGCATGGTTGCATGGCTGTCGGATTGATGCCAAGCGGGCGGCGCGGACCTCGGCCTTATCGCCCACGCTTGAGGCCGCCGAGAAAGCGCCGCAAGCCGGCCTGCGTCGAGCTTGCGCACGCCAAATCGGCCGCGGTCGGCGCGCAATGAAGCCGCTGGAGAAAAGCTTTCACAGCCGGGCGCTCAAGCTCCACTACCTTGAGTGGAACGGCGGCGCGCGAGGCCCGGCGCTCGTCTTTCTCCACGGCGCGGGCGCCAATGCCTGGTGGTGGGACCTGGTGTGCCGCCGGATGCCGGCGTCGTGGCGGCTGTGGGCGCTCGACCAGCGGGGACACGGCGCCAGCCAGTGGGCGCGGCCGCCGGCCTACGGTGCCCCGGACTACGCCGCCGATATTGCCGCGTTTGTGCGGGCGCTCGCCCTGAACGCGCCGGTGATTGTCGGCCACAGTATGGGCGCGCTCAACGGGCTCGCCTATGCGGCGGCCTTCCCGGCGGCGGTGAGCGCGGCGGTCGCGGTTGACGTTGCGGCGCCGCCCAGCGCAAGGCGAAAGCGCCTGCTTAGCCGACTGGCTCAGATGCCGGCGCCGGTCTATCCCGACCTCGCCGCAGCCAGGCGGCGATTTAGCCTGATGCCGCCGGAGGACGGCGTTGCCTCCTCGGTGCGAAGCTTCATCGCGGCCCGCAGCGTCGCGCCTGCGCGGCAGGGCGGCTATACGCTTAGTTTCGACCGGGCGCTGCTCGGCGCCGATGCCGGCGCCGACGTTTTCACGCTGGTGCGGGCGCTCACGGTGCCGCTGCTGTTGGTAAGAGGCGAGCGAAGCCAGGCGATGAGCGCCACCACCGCAGCGCAGCTAGCCCGACTCAACCCGGGGGCGACAATGGTAACGCTCGGCGGTGCAGGGCATCATATCCCGCTTGAACGCCCTCGGGAGCTGGCCCGTGCTATCGTGGCTTTCGTGCGCTTGCGCGGCCTCGATCGCGCCTGGGCCGCCGAGCGCGCCGAGCGGTCGGGTTAGCGCGGCGGCGCGTTCTCATTGGAACCGGCAGGGCTCGGCCCCGGCGGCCGTCGTCTCCAAGGAGGCTCAAAAAGCGATGGAACGTACGCCAACAATGCCCACCCAGCAGGAAATCGACGCGGTTGCGGGAGCGCTGGCCGGTGCCAAGTACGCGATCGCTATGACCGGCGCCGGCATCTCCGTCGAAAGCGGCATCCCTCCTTTTCGCGGGCCGGGCGGCCTTTGGACCAAGCGGGGCGAGCCGCCGCTAAACGGCTTCCAGCTCTTCCTGGCCAACCCGGAGAAAGCCTGGCAGGAGATTCTCGACCGGCGCCACAACGATGAGCTCTACGTGGCGCTCAGCGCGGCCGCGCCCAATCCCGGCCACCATGCGCTGGCCCAACTGGAAGCCGCAGCGGTTCTCAGGTTCGTTATCACCCAGAACGTGGACGACCTCCATCGGCAGGCCGGGCAGAAGGCGCTCGGCGAAATTCACGGCAACTGGAAGCTCTTGCGCTGCCTGGGTTGCGGCCGGCGCCGGCCCTGGGAAACGGTCTCCCTGGAGCGGCTGCCGCCGCTTTGTCCCGAGTGTGGCGGCCTGCTCAAAAGCGACACGGTCGCCTTCGGCGAGCCGATCCCGGCCGACGTGCTCGAGCAATGCGGCCTGGAGGCGGCGCTTGCCGATCTGATGCTCTTGGTGGGAACTTCGGCGAGCGTTTTCCCGGCCGCCGGCTTTGCCTACGAGGTCAGGCGTCGCGGCGGCAAGCTGGTCGAGATAAATCCGTACGAATCGGATATCAGCGAGCACTGCGACCTCTGCCTGCGCGCCTCGGCCGCCGCCGTGCTTCCCGCCGTGGCCAGTTCCGCCCTTCGCCTTAAACGGGCCTCAGCTTCCTGAGCCGCCTTCCGAAAAATCAACGACAGCAGAAAAGGGCAAAGACCAGCGCGGCCGCGGCAATCCGGTACGCAGCGAAAACCGCGTAGCTCCTGCGCTGCACGAAGCTCAACAGCCCGCCTATCGCCAACAGGCCAAATACCGCCGCCATAAAAAAGCCCAGCACAAGCGGCGCTACCCCTCCTTGAAGACTCACGTGCGGCGCTTCCACCAGCCCCGCCCCGGCAATTATCGGCGCCGCCATCAGAAAGGAAAACGCCGCCGCCTCGCGCCGGTCCAACCCCACCAGCCGCGCCGCGGTTATCGTCGCGCCCGACCGCGATACCCCGGGAATCACCGCCAACGCCTGGCTCATACCAATCACCAGCGCCTGCCAGTAAGTCATCCCGTCGATCGTACGCTCCCGCCTGGCTTGTCTGTCTACCCACCACAAAATGACGCCAAAGACAGCCAGCGCCACGGCGTTGAGGAGCGGAGAACGAAAGACTGTCTCTGCCTGTTTCTGAAAGAGGAAGCCAATGATCGCGCCCGGCACGGTCGCCGTCACCAGAAGCCCGAAAAGTCGCAAGCCTCCGGACTCACGCCGCACTACCCCCCAGACAATCGACGCCCATTCCCGCCGGTAGTATATAAGCAACGCCACCAGCGTCCCCAGGTGCAGAACAACGTCAAAGGCAAGCCCCGGGTCCGGCGTGCCTAACAACTTCGGCACAATCGCCAGATGGGCCGAGCTTGAAACCGGCAGAAACTCGGTTAGACCCTGTATTGCGCCAAGAAGCGCGGCCTCTAGCTGAAAAGGTATAGAAGACACGAAAATAGCCCCTCGATGCTCTCGATCCTACCGACCTCGCAACCCGTGCTCGCTGCCCAACGCAGGAAGCACGATTAACTGACCGAGCGGTCAAAAACCACGCCCGCACTCCTTGGCGGGTGGCCGGACAGTTGGTAGGATAGTAACCGTGGCGGCCGAGGAGCGGAACAAGCCCCTGAGGGAAGGCACGGGAGGCCCTGGCGTGCGGGGCGCGACGGGCGAGCACGAGGAAGGGATGGGCGTCGAAAACGGAGAGGAAAACGGCGTAACACGGGGCAAGACGTTACGGCGTTTTCCGGTGGTATCGACGCTGCCGCGGCTGCCGGTGGCCATAGCCGATGAGATTCTCGACTACTATGGATGGCTTTTCTGTCAGGGCGGATTTTCCAACCTCAATATGACCTTTGAGCAGTTTCTGGCCGTGGTTGCGGCGGTAAGTCCTTCGGGTCTTTCTCCGGAGTACGCGGATTCGGCCGGCGTGCCGGGAGAATAGCGGGGGAGCCGATTGGGAGCGACGGCCGCAGGTGCTTGCAGCCGCACTGAAGTAACCAAGGCCGAGCGGCCTTGGCGCGCTGGCTTTATTGGGAGTGAGGAGTGTCGGGCGACGCGGCTTGGGCAGGAGGACCGCTGGCGGGCAGGAGCGCATTCCTTACCCAGAGCGTTTGAAAGGGGCTGACGTCTGACGGCGAAGAAAGGTGGTTGTCCTCGGCTATCGGGCGCCAGTTTTCCGGGTTGCCGGTGACTCTTTTAGCAAACGCCCTTAGATTCTCGTTGGGCAGTACCGTGAATTTGACGCCTCCGGTTGAGGGCAGGTGCGACGGCGGAGGATACTTGGCGGCCAGTTCATCGATTTCGCCGAAGAGGGAGAAGCGGGAGTTGGCAGTATAACGGCCAAGTTTATCCTCAGGAATCCCTCGGGCTTCAAGTTCGACAACGATTCGGCTTTTGGCTGACCCTTCAGGCTCCACCCGGATCGCGTAGCGGTAGCGAGGCGTCGGTCCGAAGATGCGGGCTAACAGGTTGACCTCGATGCGCGTGGGGCGCCACAAGGTCAGCAGAGAGTAGGGCCCGGTTTTCTGGTAGAGGATGCCGTCACCCCGCAGCGCCTCTTCGGTAAGAACTAAGGCGTCGGCCGTGGAAAAAGGAATCGCGTGAACCTCGGGCGCAGGAGTCTTGGACTCGGCAGCGCTCAGGCGGGCCACAAAACGGTCCCCCTGCCCCGGTAGGAGCGACCCCAGGAGTAAGGCAGCCGCGAAAAGAGCCACCGCCGCAAGCCTGCCGACAAGCGGCCGAAGGCGCAAGTGACGACGCGTGGCTGCCATGGCCACGATAAAGAGAATCATCGCCGGCGCCTTTAAGCAAGAGGCGGCGCTCGCGCAAGGCCTCGTCTCCGGCCGCCAGGCCCGCCAGTGTGCCCGGCAGGCCACGGGAGAACGGGGCCTCCTGCGGCGCGACTGGAGTGAGAGAAATCGCGGGCGGAGCTCGGCACGGGACCGCCGCGGCCAGGGAGCGAGGAATGGGGCAAGCTTTCAGCTCGGATGCGCGGCACGCGGTGGCTGTCGTCGGAGCGGCGGTGGCCGGTTCCGAGGTGGCCCGGATTCTTGCCAGCAGGGGCGCGGCGGTTGTGGTCATCGAGCAGAATCGCGCGCCGTACGGCAAGATCGAGGATGGCCTTCCCCGCTGGCACGTTCAGCAGCGCCTTGATGAGTACCGGGCAATTGACGCGCGGCTCTCGCAGCCGGGCATCGAGTACCTGCCGCTGACCGGGCTCGGGCGCGACATCAGCTTCGACGAGTTGGTCTCGGGTTGGGGTCTAAGCGCCGTGGTGCTGTGTCACGGTGCGTGGCGGGACCGTCCGCTGCCGGTGCCTGGGGCGGACCAATTTGTCGGCCGCGGCCTGGTTTACCAGAACTCGTTCATCTACTGGTTCAATCACTACTGGGAGCCGGGATACTCCGGGCCGCAATACGAGCCGCTGCCGCGAACGTTGGTGGTCGGCGGAGGGCTGGCGTCGCTCGACGTGGTAAAGGTGCTGCAGATAGAAACCACGCTGCGGGCGTTGGCGGCGCGCGGCGTCAAGGAAGATATGGTCCGGCTCGAGCGGGAGGGCCTGGAACCGGCGCTGGCGGCGCACGGGCTTAGGTGGGCCGAGCTCGACATTGCGCCCTGCAAGCTCATCTACCGCCGCACGGTGCTGGACATGCCGCTGTCGGATATCGATCCTGCGGCCGGGTCCCGGCGGGTCGAACTGATGCGCCAGGCGCGAGCCAAGATTCTCGACAAGGCGCGGCGCAAGTACCTTTTTGACTTTGAGCAGCTACGGCTCCCGAGCGGGCTGCTGGTGGAGAATTCGCGGCTGACCGGACTGCTGGTGAGCCGTACCGAGGTTGTCGGCACCGCCGTCAAGGTTGTACCCGACAGCGAAGAGCGGCTGCGCGCGCCGATGGTTATAAGCTCGATCGGCAGCATTCCGGAGCCAATCGAAGGTATCGCGCAGAAGGGCGAAGTCTACCGCTTCCTGGACCCGACGACGGGGCTTCTCAGCGACGGCCCGACGGCGGTTTTCGCCGCCGGCAACGTGCTTACCGGCAAGGGAAACATCAAGGATTCGCTCGACAATGCCACCTTCGTCGGCACCCATGTAGCCGAGCGTTACCTGGGTCTGGTCGAAGGGGCGCTCGACCTGGGGCAGGCCGAGCGCGAGCGAGCAGCGGCCCAAGGCGAGCGGATCGCGGCCGCAGTGGCCGGGCGGGTGCCGCTGCCGGCCGAGCGGGTGCGCGCCGTTGCGGCGCGCGTGCGCGAGCGCCAGCGAGCCGTCGGTTATGATGGCGACTACCGGGCGTGGATAGCGCGCGCCATGCCCGGCCGCAAGCCGTAGCGGCTGCGCGCAGGCTTGACGCCGATGGTCAGGTATCGCGCCGTCTGCTCGGGGTGGCGGCGTGGCACAAGAAAGGGCGGGGAGCGCCGGCACCTGCCGCTCCCTCTTGAACTACGAATCGCGGTCGATCCGCTGGCCGGCCATTCGCCCTGGCCGATGGCCAAGGCGGCCGGCCGCCGGAGGACGGTGCGTGGAAGCATTAAGCAAAAGCGACCCTGAGATTTTCCGGCTCATCAGGGAAGAGGAACAGTACCAGCGCGACTCGGTTCGCCTGATACCCTCCGAGAACTACGTATCGCAGGCGGTGCTGGAGGCCAGCGGCTCGGTCCTGACCAACAAGTACTCGGAGGGCTACCCTGGGCGGCGCTATTACGAGGGGCAGCGCTTCGTCGACCAGATCGAGACGCTGGTGATCGAGCGGGCGAAGGCCCTGTTTGGCGCGGAGCACGCCAACGTTCAACCCTATTCGGGCTCGCCCGCCAACTTGGCGGTCTACCTTGCCCTGATGAAGCCGGGGGAGGGCCTGATGGGCCTCTCGC
This sequence comes from Deltaproteobacteria bacterium, assembly GCA_021794015.1. GTDB lineage: Bacteria > Desulfobacterota > Binatia > Binatales > Binataceae > JAJYRQ01. The sequence continues at coordinate 66,640 of JAJYRQ010000017.1, forward strand.
TGCCGCACGGCGGGCATCTCACCCACGGCTGGAACGTAAGCGTGACCGGAATGCTGTGGCGCCCGGTGCGCTACACCGTGGAGCGGGAGACGGGGCGGATCGACTACGACGCGGTGCGGGCGCTGGCGCTTAAGGAGCGGCCGCGGGTAATCGTGACCGGGGCGACCGCCTACCCGCGCCTGCTTGACTTTGCCGCCTTCGGCCAGATCGCGCGCGAGGTCGGCGCTTATCTTGTGGCCGACATCGCGCACATCGCGGGCCTAATCGTCGGCGGGATGCATCCTGGCCCGCTGCCGCACGCCGACGTGGTGACGACGACGACCCACAAGACGCTGCGGGGCCCGCGCGGCGCGATGATTCTATGCCGCAAGGAGCTGGCGGAGCGGATCGACCGGGCGGTTTTCCCGGGGCTGCAGGGCGGCCCGCACAATCACACCACTGCCGCGATCGGCGTGGCGCTCAAAGAAGCGGCGACGCCCGCCTTCCGTGCTTACGCCGAGCGCATCGTGCGCAACGCCCGCGCGTTGGCCGACGAACTCGGCGCGCGCGGGTTCAACCTGGTTTCCGGCGGCACCGACAACCACCTGCTGCTCGTCGACCTCGGCAACAAAGGTATCACCGGCAAGCAGGCCGCCAAGGCGCTGGACCGGGCCGGGATAATCTGTAACTACAACACCGTCCCCTACGACCCGCGCAAGCCGTTCGACCCAAGTGGCATCCGGCTGGGTACCCCGGCGGTCTCCTCGCGCGCCATGGGCGAGGGCGAGATGCGGCAGATCGGCCGCTGGATCGACGAGGTCGTGGCACGGCCCGACGATGCGGCGCTGGCGGCCCGAATTGCCGGTGCGGTCGGGGAACTGTGCCGGCAGTTTCCGGCGCCCGGACTGCTGCGCGCGTGAGCGCCGGTGGCGTCCTTGCGGCGGCCGTTGCGCGGGCGGCGGCTTGTGCGGGCCTGGCGCGCCTTAGCCTGCCATGGTTAGGCCGCCGCTCACGCTCAGCACCTGGCCGGTGATGTAATCGGCGTCCGCCGAGGCGAAAAACGCCACCGCCGCGGCCACCTCTTCGGGCTGCCCGATGCGGCGCAGCGGAATGCTGCGGGTGATCGACTCGAGCAGCTTCTCCCGCCCCGCCATCGCGTCGCGCAGCAATGCCGTGTCGGTAAGTCCCGGGCAGACCACGTTGACGTTGACGCGCTCGCGCGCCAGCTCGCGCGCCAGCGTCTTGGAGAAGGCAATCACCGCCCCCTTGCAGCCGGAGTAAACCGCCTCGCCGCTCGACCCGACGCGGCCGGCGTCCGAGGCGATCGAGACAATCCTGGCGGCAGGCCGCCCCTTAAGCGCCGGGATCGCCGCCTTGCAGCAGTTGAGCACGCCACGGTAGTTGATTGCGATTACCTTGTCCCAGGTCTCGGCGGTGCTGTCGGCGAACGGCTCGGTGTGGTCCCAGCCGGCGTTGTTGACCAGGATATCGAGCGCTCCCAGTTCTTGCTGTACGCGCGCGACGGCGACGGCCGCCTCCTCGGCGCGGGTTACGTCGAGCTTAAGCGCGATCGCCTTGACGCCGCTTTGGGCCGCCTCGCGGGCGGTGGTTTCGGCGCCCTCGAGGTTGATGTCGCCGACGGCGACGTTGGCGCCCTCGGCGGCAAGCCGAAGCGCGATTGCGCGGCCGATTCCCCGGGCCGCGCCGGTGATCAGCGCGGTTTTGCCTTTGAGCCCCTTCATGTTTTTCCCCTTTCTGCGTGTAAGAGAGCCGCCTTTCGCATCGATTGTCCGCCTGCGAGCCAGGCCGGCTCTTGGTTGCAGATGCCACCCGTCTGCGCGCCGTTCTCCGGCGCGGCTTTCGTCCTGGCCGCTCCGCTCGCCAGGCGGTTTATCACACGCCCGGTTGCGCCGGCCGGGCGACAGGCGCGCGCCTTGGAGCCGTCAGATTGCGCCGAGCGCGCGCAACTCGCCGATTTCTGCGCCGGTTAGTCCCAGAAGCCCCGAAAGCACCTCCTCGGTGTGTTCGCCGAGCAGCGGCGAGCCGGTGACCGCAACCGGGCTGTCGGACAGGGTTATAGGGCAGCCGACCGTCTTGAACGTACCGCGCTGCTGGTGCGCAACCTCCACGATCAAGCCTCGGGCCGCAAGCGCCGGATCTTCGATCAGGTCGCGCATCGATAGGATAGGCCCGCAGGGAACGTCGATTGCGTTCAGTTGCTCCATCGCCTCGAACTTGGTATAGCGCGAGGTCCACTGCTCCACCAGGCCGAAAACCTCGCCCAGGCGCGAAAGCCGCGCCTCGGGCGTTGCGTAGTCGGGGTGGGTGGCGAGCTCGGGGCGACCGATAAGTTTGGCCAGCGCCGCCCACACCTGCGGCTGAATTATCACGTAGCAGTAATCGTTGGGGCCGTGCGGCTTGCAGCGCAGCGCCGCGCCCGGCTGTCCGCCGCCCGAGGCATTGCCCGAGCGCGGCACGCTGTCGCCGGAACTCGGGTTGGGATATTCCCGCAGCGGACCGTGCATCAGCCGCTGCTGGTCGCGCAGCTTGACCCGGCATAGGTTGAGCACGGCGTCCTGCATCGCGACCTCGACGCGCTGGCCGCGCCCGCTGCGTTCGCGTTGAAACAGGGCCGCCAGAATGCCGGCCGCCAGATGGATGCCGCTGCCGGAATCGCCGATTTGCGCGCCAGTGCTGGTCGGCGGCCCGTCGGGAAAGCCGGTAACGCTCATCGCGCCTCCGGTGGCCTGCGCGATCGTCTCGTAGGCCTTGCACTCGGCGTAGGGGCCGGGGCCGAAGCCCTTTATCGAGGCGAAGATGAGCCGGGGATTGAGCTCATGCAGTCGCTCCCAGGTGAACCCCTGGCGGTCCAGGACGCCGGGACCGAAATTCTCGACCAGCACGTCCGAGCGCTTGACCAGTTCTTCGAGGATTGCCCGGCCGCGCTCGGATTTGAGATTGAGCGTGACGCTGCGTTTGTTGCAATTGAGCAGCGTGAAATAGAGGCTGTCGGCGCCGGCAATGTCCCTGAGCTGGCTGCGCGTGATATCGCCGCGCCCGGGCATCTCGATCTTGATGACATCGGCGCCCAGCCAGGCCAGTATCTGGGTGCACGAAGGCCCGGCCTGGACGTGACTCATGTCGAGGATACGGATTCCTTCCAGTGCTTTGGCCATGTTATTGCAGGCCCCAACAGGCAGAGCGCCGGCGCCGCTGGTTTGAGCGGCGGCGGCGGTTGTATGATTGCGCGCAGGTCCGGCTACTTGTACATCGTCTGGTTTTGCGTGCCGGGAGCGAAGGCGTCAGGGTCCACCCAGACGTTGATGAGGGCGCATTTGCCCGAGTCGCGAGCGCGCCTGAGCGCCGGCCCGATCTGCTCCGGGTCGCGCACTTCCTCGCCGTATCCGCCCAGCATCCTGGCGAACAGCTCGAACTGAACGTTGCCGAGGTAGTTGGCCACCTCGCCGCGCTCGCGGCCGTATTTGGCGATCTGGCCGTAGCGTATCTGGTTCATGTGGGAGTTGTTGCCGACCACCCCGATGAACGGCAGCTTATAGCGCACGCAGGTTTCGAAGTCCCATCCGGTCAACCCGAAGGAGCCGTCGCCGAAAAGGCAGACCACTTCCAGCTCCGGGCGGGCGCACTTGGTCGCCATCGCAAATGGTGTCCCGACCCCGAGTGTGCCCAGCGGTCCGGGGTCCATCCAGCGCCCCGGCGCCTTGGGCTGAATCACGCCGCCGGCAAACGTGACGACGTCGCCGCCGTCGCCGACAAACACCGTGGTTTCGGTCAGAAACTGGTTTATCTCGTGTGCCAGGCGAAGAGGATGAATTGGCACCGCCTGCGAGGTGAGACGCGGCATCAGCTTCTCTTCGGCCCGGCTTTCCTCGGCGCGCAGCTCGCCCAGCCATTGCCGCCGCCGGCTTGCGCCATTGTCGGTGCGTCCGCTTGCGCCAGCCGCGACCCCCTCCAGGATGGCGCCGGGGTCGCCGACCAGGCCCAGCGATAAGTCGCGGTTCTTGCCGACGGTTCGGTAGTCGAGGTCGATCTGGACCACCGTGGCTTCGGCCGGCAGGCGCTGCCCGTATCCCATGCGGAAGTCAAAGGGCGTCCCGACGATCACGATGACGTCGGCCTTGCCAAAGGCGTAGCGGCGCGTCTGCTGAAAGTGATGCGGGTCGCCGGGAGCGAACGTGCCGCGCGCGGCGCCGTTCATGTAGGCCGGGATGTTGAGCCGGCGGCAGAAATCGACCGCCGCCTGTGTCGCCCGGCAGCTCCAGACCTGGCTCCCGAACAGCACCGCCGGGCGGTTCGAGTGCACCAAGAGATCGGCCAGCCGCTCGATATCGCGCGGGTCGCCCAGGCTTCGCGTCGATCCCCGGTAGGCGCCGTGCGCGGGAATCCTGGCCTTCCCCACCGGCACCCGGTTGTCCAGCACGTCGCGCGGGATTTCCAGGTAGCTGGGCCCCGGCGCGCCGTGGTAGCACTCGCGAAACGCCATGCTCACCATATCGGCCACCCGCTCGGTCGCGGTAACGGTGGCGGCAAACTTGGTGATCGGCCGCATGATTTCGACGTGCGGCAGGTCCTGCAGCGCTCCCATCTTGTGCTGGCTGAGAGCCCCCTGACCGCCGATAAGCAGCATCGGGCTTTCCGCCCTAAACGCGTTGGCCACGCCGGTCACGGCGTCGGTCGTCCCCGGGCCGGCGGTGACGACGGCGCATCCCGGCCTGCCCGTGGCGCGGGCGTAACCGTCGGCCGCGTGGGCGGCCACCTGTTCGTGGCGGACGTCGATTATCCGGATGCCCTCGTCTAGACATCCGTCATAGATGTCGATTATGTGGCCGCCGCAGAGGGTGAAGATGGTGTCGATTTCCTCGTTCTTGAGCGCCTTGGCGACCAGGTGCCCGCCGGAGATGGTGTTCCCTTGTTTACCCGGCGCCGCCGCGCCGGCATCAGCTTCCTTGCGCATTGTCCTTAACCCGCGCTTGCCGGTTCCAGTTGAACAGGATTGCACTTGGCCGCCGACATTCCAACCGGGGTGCGCCAAGTGTTGAGAATGTCGGCGGCCGGATTGAAGGGCGCCCGCGCCGGCCGCGCCGGGTCTTGTGCCGGCCGCGGTGCGCAGGCCGGCGCCGGCGCATTCGCTTGGCCTAAGGAGCGGGATGTGGTACCTATGGCGGTCGGCAGCCGCCCCGCAGGCTTGCCGGCGACGGGTATATGAAGGTTTCGGTGGACTTTTCTTTGTGCGAGGGCAACGGCCGATGCGTCGAGGCGGCGCCCGAGGTCTTCGCGCTTGGCGCCGACGACAAGAGCCGCGTCCTGGTCGAACGGCCGTCGGCGCTCCTTTACGAGAAGGTGCGACTGGCCGCGCGGCTCTGCCCCCGCCAGGCGATCGAGGTAAGCGAGCCGTGAGCGGGCGCTTTCGGCGGTGAGGGCCGCCAGGTTGCTTCATGGAAGCTGCAACCATTGCCCTTGATTCGATCGATATCTTCAACCCGGATAGCTACGCCCGGCAAGGCTATCCGCATCGGGAGTGGGCGCTACTGCGGCGGCACGCGCCGGTTTACCGCTACGAGCGGCCCAACGTGGAGCCCTTCTGGGCCGTTACCAGGCACGCCGACATTGTCGCCATTTCGCGCCAGCCGCGGCTCTACAACAACGGCCTGATTCCCCAGGTCATCCCCCGCGAGTCGCAGATCACCGAGGCCGAGACGATCCCGTTTCGCACGCTTTTGCAGATGAATCCGCCGGAGCACGGCCGCTACCGCGGGCTTACCAGTCCGCGCTTCACGCCGCGGGCGATCCGGCTGCTGGAGGGCCGGATGCGCGCGATCGCGCGCGAGGTGGTCGACCGCGCGGCAAGTCGCGCGCTCGACGGCGTGCTCGAAGCGCGCCAGTGCGACTTCGTGGTTGACGTTGCGGCGCGCCTGCCGCTGGCGGCGATCGGCGAGATGCTGGGCGTGCCGCACGAGGACTGGGAGCCGCTTTTGCGCTGGGCCAACGAGGTGATCGGCGCTCCCGACCCGGAGTTTCGCCGCGGCCGGCGCACCAGCGAAACGGTCGACCAGGCCCGGCTCGAGCTGTTCGACTACTTCGCCCGGCTGGCGGCAGAGCGCCGGCGCGCGCCGCGCGGCGATCTCACCAGTGCGATCGCAACCGCCCGGCTGGACGGCGATCTGCTGCCGGTCAAGGAGATGCTTTCCTACTTCTTCCTGCTGGTCGTGGCCGGCGACGAAACCACGCGCAATGCCACCGCCGGCGGCTTGCTCGCCTTCATCGAGCATCCCGAGCAGTGGCAGCGCCTAAGGCGCGAGCCGGCGCTGATGCGCTCGGCGGTTGAAGAGGTGCTGCGCTGGACCAGCCCGCTCATCCAGTTCAGGCGCGTGGCGGCGGCCGAGAGCGCCCTGCGCGGCCAGCGAATTTGCCGGGGCGACGTTTTGGCGCTCTTCTACCCGTCGGCCAACCGCGATGAGGAAGTCTTCGCCGATCCCGACCGCTTCGACATCGCGCGCCAGCCCAACGCGCACCTGGCCTTCGGCATCGGCGAGCATTTCTGCCTGGGAGCGCACCTGGCGCGGCTCGAACTCGAAGCGATCTTCGGCCAGCTCGTGCTGCGGCTTGAGGAAGTCGAGCTTGCCGGCCCGGTCCAACGGCTGCGCTCCACGTTTGTCGGAGGCATCAAGCACATGCCGATTCGCTACCGGCTTAAGCCGGCCGAGTCGGCGTAACCGGACCCGCAAGGTGCCATGGTCGCGGGCAAGGGAGCGCCAGGCGGCGAACCAAAATGGCGGCGGTAACGGAGCTGGGCTACGTCGGTCTCCAGGTCAAGAATCTCGAGGCATGGGAAACCTTTGCCGGCGCAGTGCTCGGCCTGGAAGTCGCGCGCGACGCCGAGCCCGGCCGGCGCTGGCTTCGCATGGACTACTGGCACCATCGGATCGCGCTCTACGCCGGCGACCATGACGAGCTCTGTTACATCGGCCTTAGGGTTGCCGGGCCCGACGAATTCCAGGAGATACAGCGTCAACTGTCGGACGCAGGCGTTGCCTGCCGGGCCGGCTCCCGCGAAGAAGCGCTCTCGCGTCACGTGCTCGAGCTGGTGAGGCTCGAAGACCCCGAAGGCAACCCCGTGGAGGTTTTTCACGGCCCCGAAATCCAGTTGGGCCGGCCGTTTTACCCGGGACGCCCGATGCACGGGCGGTTCAAAACCGGAAGCGGCGGTCTGGGCCACGTGATGCTGCGCGCCCGCGACCTGGCGGCGGCCTATCGCTTCTACCGGCGCTTGGGGATGCGCGGCGGAATCGAGTATCGGCTGGATACCGGCAAGCGCACCATCGAGCCCGTCTTCATGCATTGCAACGAGCGCGAGCACTCGGTCGCGTTCGGCTTAGGCGACCCGCGCTACCGGATTAGCCATCTCATGGTCGAGGCGGACAATTTCGACGACGTTTGGCTGACCTATGAGCTGGTGCTGAAACATGAGCTGGAAGTGGTGCTGCCGCCGGGGCGCCACGCCAACGACCGGATGTTCTCGTTCTACGTCCGCAATCCTTCGGGATGGTTGTTGGAGTATGGCTGGGGCGGCGCGCCTGCGGCCGCCCAGTCGGAGTACTACACCGAGGATATCTACGGCCATCTGAAGAACATCGGCGGCCCGCGCAGCAGCGACGACAAGAGTTAAGAACGCGGCGCCGCCGAGACGTGTCGCAGGCGCGCCCCCGTCCCCGCAGGTCACCCTCAGTTTTTGCCCGAACCCAGCTTTTTCTACGAACCGCCGGCGACGGCTGGGCATCCGACGGGCTGGCCCTGCGCGTCGGTGACATGCAAAAGCGCGGTTACGGGTTCCTCGCCGCGCAGCTTTCCGTGCAGGTCGTAATTGAAACGGTAAAGCCCCGGCCCCATCGCTTCTTTGCGAGCTTGCGTCCCGCCTTTCATACCCTCTATCAGGGCAGGCTTTGGGAAGGCGCCTGATTTAGCCACCTCAGCCAGCGCGCCGGTAAGCGCAGAAAGGTTCTGCGCCGTCTCGGATTGGACCTTGGAATCGAACCCTGCAAGCATCCAGCCGTTCTGGAGCGTCGGCTTAAAGCTGACGCTGCCCAGCCCCGCGCTTGTGGTTACGGCGTAACCCCGGCTGAAATCGGGCAGGTAGATTACTTGCGCAGCACAGCCTTTGGTCTGGTCCAGAGTGATCAACAGGTACGGCCGTGGCTGGTAGAACCTGAGGCCCTGGGTTTCGCTGTCCTGGTAGGTGACCGGCTTTATTTGAATGCTGGCGCATCCGGTCTGAGCCGTGAAGATGCCGGTGAGCACGGCCGCAGCAGCACTTCTGGCGAGCTTTCGGCTGTCCATGGCATTCCCCCTCCGCCGAGCGCAGCGGCGCCGGCCCCGGGCCTGGACCGCGGCGCGACTTCCGCGCAACGTTGCACGCGGCAAGGCGCCACGTCAAGAGAAACGCCGAACGTGCCACGGATGCAAAACGGGTGAGACCTCGGGCGCGCTGCTGTCATTCCCGCGCGTGGCCATTGCATGGCAGCGGGGATGGAGACGGCCTTCGCCGTGGCGTTGCGCTCCCGTTGGTTGGGCAAGGCGCTGTGCGGCGAGGACCGCGCGAGGGGCTCCGAAGTCCTTCGCGTGCGCCAGGCCGTTGCTTCGCGGCAGGGACAGGCGCCGCGCATCTCCTTTTCCTGATTCCTCTCCCCCGCCGGGGGAGAGGATCAAGGAGAGGGGGGAACGCACCGCGCAAGCGCAGTCGAAGGAAGAGGGGGGACGTATCCAGAGGCTCGAGGTGGCGCCAGCAGCCCCCCCTCACCCTTCCCTCTCCCCCCAAGGGGAGAGGGAGACAAGAACGAGGACCGCGCGAGGGGCTCCGAAGTCCTTCGCGTGCGCCAGGCCGTTGCATCGCCGCAGGGACAGGCGTCGCGCATCCCCTTTTCCTTGTGCAACCGGCAAGATGGGTAACACTTTAGACCGGCAGGATGGGTAACAGTTTTTCGCATTTTGGCGGGGTGGAGGGCGAGGAGGGCAGCGCTCCTCGCGGCTCGCATGAGTGCC
>JAJYRQ010000018.1 GCA_021794015.1 Deltaproteobacteria bacterium
GCTATGGGTGCGCAACCACGCCTCCAGTTGCTCGCGGTCTGCCGCCCTCACTTCCACTCCACCTGCTTTTACGCCCATGCTGCATAGACGAACAAACCCATATTTAATTCAGAGACGGGACACTAGAACGGCTTCCATAAACCCGTGAGCGGATCTTGAGCGGTGCTCACCTGCCTTGTCCTTTGTATCTTGGATTCGTCGGTCGAGTATGAAGTAAGCCCTGGACGCGCCAGGCCGTTGGTCGCTCTTCCGGTTTGGTGATTTGGCCCTCCCTCTGTTTCGGGAAGCGGCCTGCCTGTGCGTTGCACGCAGACAGGCACGGGGCGCGGCAGGCAGGCGGCTGGTGAAAACCGGCGGGCGTTTGGTTAAAGATGCCCGCTGCTACCGGTTGCTGCTGGCGGAGAGTCACCTGACCCGGTGGCTGTTTGGCGGCGTGCTGGAGAAGGTCGTGCTGCTGCCCCGCTCTGGGGCTAAGTCGAGGTGCGGAGCGGAGCGGATTTCGGTCGCTGGCCGCACCGAGGGAGAATTCTCGCAGGAAGCGAAGGAGAAAACGGCATGCCCGGGTGTTACCTGGCCGCCAGGCGCCGCGCAGACCCCTCGCGGCCGCCCCGGCCGCCCCGGCCGGCCCGTGTGGACGAATCCCGGAGTGGGGCCTTGCAAACGGAGCCTCTTTAACCTATTTAACCCATACGGGAGCCCAAAGTCGGGGAGTCATAATGGAAACCCTCGGATGAAGCGCCTTCGGATGCTTGCCAACAAACCCGAATCAAGCCCATTCCACCGGTCGGATGGCGCGTCCCGCCGACCAGGGGGCATGCCATCTCGTCATTGGGTAAAGGTAATGTAATGGATTCGAGTCTTGAACAGGAATTGAATGCTCTCGAGAACCAGCTTGCGGCGGCCTCCAGGGCCGCCGCATCTGCATTGGCTGAGCTCAAAAAGGCCCGGCGTAGCGCGAAGGCCGGCCAACTTCGCGATTTGAGTAGGAGCCTTGCCGAGGGACGTCGCGCTGCCAAGCGATTCTCGGAAGAATTGGCAACCGCCGACTCCTCGTGGAAGTTCGAACTCGAACCTTACTTTGCGGACGGGCGATATCTCAAAGAGCTGCTGCAGGAAGCCGAGCGCGCCGGCCTGGAACTGTTCGAGCGGGACGGCCGCCTTTATTGTTTCCCGATGTTGCTAGCCCTCTCGGCCAAAGACGTGGCTGTGATGGTGGACCGTAAACCGGAACGCCGTCTGAGGCCGCGCGAATTGGTTAGGCTGCTGCTGGCACGCCAAAAGCGGCCACAGCGCTTTAACGGGCAGAAGCTGCTGGACACTCTATTCGACGCATACCGCCGGCTCGACCGCCGAGTGCTGCGTGATTGGACGCCGGAGGTCCGAGGCAATGGTCCCGTCGCGCCGCTAATCAAGATATATGAACTACTGACGCTCTTGCCGGGCTCTGAGCGCGAATATCCGAAGGAGGAATTCGCACGCGATATCCACCTGCTCGACAAGCAGCCCGATCTCCGTACCAAAGACGGGCGGCGGTTTGCCCTACCGGCCGCCACGGGTACGAAGGTCACTGGTCAGCGCCTAACCGTAGTCGATCAGCAGGGCTGCGAGAAGATTTACGTCGGCATCAGGTTCGACAAGGAGTGAACCATGGCCGTGAAACTCAAAGAGTGGCTCGAACTGATCGACAAGGAATATCTCCGCGATTTCATAGTTAACGGTGGAGCGGCGGTCAAGTTTGTGGTCGCGCATGAGGCTAGCATTGGCGCCCTCCAGGCGCGCTTGATCGGTCAGGCCGCCGAGCACGGCCTTGTCTTTGCCGGTGTCAGCAGCGCCAACGTGAAGCTGCACATGATTCAGGACGTGTTCTTCGCGGTATCTCGCGGGGTCACCTGGGAGGCGGATGCGCAGCGTTTCGTGGAACGGCTATTCCAACGCCAAGGATACGAGTGGCCCAGTCCGGGCGCTCCGGTCGCACTGACGGAGATTGCCGAGTCCAACAAGGTGGACGCTACTATCCTGCGCCGCGAATTCAACAGCTGGCTGACTGCCGACTTGATGAATGATCCCAGCATGGCGCAGGACTTTCGCATCGCCGTCATGCAGCTATGCCTCAATCGCCTGGCCCCGGCAGGGCATGGGGCTGAAGAAGTAGCACCAATCCTGGAATGGCTGCGGGGCGAGCTCCGGGTGCTCAGCCCGCTCAAGGCCGCGAACATCTACTCGCGGATCACTAGGCATAACGCGCGGGCGATGTTGCGGTCGCTGTGCCGATGGCTCTGGCTCGCCGGCCACAAGGGCCTTTTGCTGGCGGTCGATATTCGGCAGTTGACGCGGACTGCCGCGCTGGCGGCTGATGGTATGCGCTATACGTCGGGTGCGGTGATGGACGCTTACGAGGTGTTGCGCCAGTTGGTCGACGACGCCGATCTGTTTGAGCGCGTGTTGGTGGTGGTACTGGCCGACGATGTTTTCATTGGCGATGATCGCAAGCGGAGCGTCGATGCCTATAGCGCCCTGAAAATGCGCATCTGGGACGATGTTCGAGCCCGGGCGCAGGCGAATCCTCTGGCGCCGATGGTGAGCATCGAAGCGGAGCATTGAGGCGAAGGGGAGGATCCGGCCATGAGCGACGAACGTAGGGCCATCGAGGCATTGCGTGCAGGCGTGCCTAATCGTGCAGCAATTCGACTGCTCGGTACCACGGAAAATGAAATCAGCGAGCGCTTCGTGGAGAATCTCCAATTCTGCCGGCAGCGGCTCAAAGATGGGGAGCAGCCGACTGGCCAAGTCATCGCGGGCGGCTTCGGCGCCGGCAAGTCGCATCTGCTCGGATACCTGAAGGAACTCGCGCTGACCGAGAATTGTGTCGTCAGTTGGGTGGTCATCAGCAAAGAGACTCCGCTGTTTGATCTCAGGAAGCTCTATGTCTCCGCTGTTCGGAACGCCAGCGTGCCGGGCCTCAATGACGATGCGATGACGGCGGTTCTGGCGAAGCTCCGACCTAAGAGCGAGGCGTATGATGACCTCTGCCAGTGGGCGCAAAGTGCGGAGGCCGGGCTTTCGCCGCTGTTCCCCGCCCTGCTTCATCTGTTTCCGCATCGATACACAAACCCGGAGCGGATACAGCAAATGGCCCGGTTTTTCTCAGGGGGCAAGCTCAGCTTTGCCAACGTCAGGCAATGGCTACGTGAGGTGGGGGCGGTGAAGCTCTTCGCGCTCAAGACTATTAGGCAGCCGGAGCTGACTCGCCAGCGGTTGCGGTTTGCGCCGCGCCTTATCGCGGCGGCGGGCTATAGCGGCTGGGTGCTATTGCTCGATGAGGTCGAGCTGATCGGCCGCTACAGTGTTCTGCAACGCGGGCGCAGTTATGCCGAGCTGGCTCGCTGGCTGGGCCTGGATGCTGAGGAAAGAGTGCCGGGCGTGGTCACCGTGGCGGCCGTTACCGATGACTTCACCGGCGAGGTAATCGGCAAGCGGCGCGACGATGAACAAGTGCCGCTTAAGCTGGCAAGCAGGAACGAGCGGAAAACCGCCGAGCGGGCCCAGCTTGGGATGGAAGTGCTGGAAAAGAAGCAGGTGTTGTTGCAGGCCCCAAATGCCGCGTCGTTGGAGGTCAGCCTCAACAAGATACGCGGGTTCTATCGCGACGCATATGGCTGGGATGCTGCCGGCGCTGACGTCGGTGAAATCACAGCAGCGAAGTCGATGCGCCAGTATATCAAGTCGTGGATCACGACCTGGGACCTTGAGCGGTTGTACAATAGCCGGCCCGAGATCGAAACGGAGAAGGTCGCTGCTGACTACGAAGAGAACAAAGACATGGAGCTGATGGCCGCGCCGAGCGGCGACGACCCGGACGACGAATGAGCGGTGCCACACAGACGGTCAGCAGCGCCGGGGAGTTCGGGATGGCGTGGCCGCACCCGCTTTTCCCGTACCAGCAGGCGGGCGTCCGTGCCCTGCTCGGTAATCCGTCGTTGTTGCTTGCCGACGAAATGGGGCTCGGCAAGACGATTCAAGCCATTGCCGCGCTACGCTGCCTGTTCGCCGCCGGTGCGGCTCGCGCGGCGCTGGTAGTGGCGCCCGCCGGCCTGATCCTGCAATGGCGGCGCGAATTTCGGCTCTGGGCGCCCGAGCTTCGTCTGCTCACCGTGCTTGGAACTTCCGGTGCAAGAGACGCAATATGGCGCGGCAAGGCCCAGGTGTACATCGCGAGTTACGAGACCGTACGGGCCGATCTTGGCGATCGTGGTCACGTCAATCGCGACTGGGATGTCGTGATAATCGACGAGGCGCAGCGAATCAAGAATCCGGACGCCGACATTTCTCGGGCAGTCAAGCGGCTCCCCCGCCGGCGCGGATGGGCGCTGAGCGGGACACCGCTCGAAAATAGTCTGGATGACTTGGTTTCGGTCCTTGAGTTTGTCGCGCCAGGCCGCTTCCGTCCAGGCACTTTCGCCCGGGGGCTACGTCGCTTATTAGGTGAGGTGCAATTGCGCCGCCGGCGTGCCGACGTGCTGCCCGAGCTGCCTCCTAAGCTTCCGGTAGGGGTGCTGCTCGACCTCGAGGCGCGACAGCGGGCCGCTTACGACCGCGCCGAGCGGGAGGGCATCATCCGACTCACCGCGCTCGGGAGCGATCTCCGCATCAACCACGTGCTGGAACTTATCCTGCGGCTAAAGCAGATATGCAATTTCTGCCCGGAGACCGGCGCCTCAGCCAAGCTAATCGACCTTCGCGCCCGTCTGCACCAACTGGCGGCCAATGGAGAGCGCGCGCTGGTCTTTTCACAATTCGCCGCCGAGCCGTTCGGAGTCAAGCGACTTGCTCGAGAACTAGAGGAGTTACATCCACTGGTGCTTTCGGGTGACCTGGCCCTTGAAACCCGTGCCGCAGTGATAAAGCAGTTCGAGGCGGAACATGAGCGCAAATTGCTGCTGCTGTCACTTCGCGTCGGCGGGGTCGGCTTGAATCTTACCGCAGCATCCTACGTGTTCCACTTTGACCGTTGGTGGAACCCGGCAGTTGAAACGCAGGCGGAAGACCGCACCCACCGCATAGGGCAGGTGAGACCCGTTCATGTATACTCCTATCTCTGTTCCAACACGGTGGAGGAGCGAGTCGCAGATATCTTGGAGCAAAAGCGGCAATTGTTCGCTGATGTGGTGGATGGCGTGTCGCTGCGCCATATTCGGCGACTCGAGTTGGCAGATCTTCTCTGGGCGGTCTCGTTGCAGGCTGCGTGACGGGGTGGCGCTGGAAGTAGTCTGAAAAACGACCGCAGAGCGTGGACGTCATTCTGAGGCGAGTCTGCGCAGTGGAGCGTGACGGCGAAGACGGGCATCACGGAGGAATTGAGGGCTGCATATCAGGATGACGGTTCGGCGGTTGCCGGATTCTTTAGTGGGAATTTGGTTGCCTCCGGCGACGGCGCGAGTAGCCGCGCGGCGGCCGCCCGGACAATGCCGGGTCAAGAGTCGTGGCGTTTGATGCGGATCGGCTGTTCAGTTATGCGCGCACAGCGCAGTGAACAAAAATACTCTGGGGGAGCGGCAATTGCACCTTCACGAAGCACACTGGGCAGCGGCTGTCGCAAAGACGCTTTAGCAGCTTGCCCCGCCTTGCAATCCGGGAATTTCTTCCCATACAACCGTTCGGGCTAGGCGCTAGCGGTGGAGCGGCGACCCTCGCTGCTAAACAGGATCTTGCTCCCAAGGTTGCACGGGCCTGGCGCTCCAGCAACCCCGATTCTTCTACCAAATCGTCAACATACAAGGTCGCGGAAGAGGGCTTTGGGGGCGGCTTGAGGCTGACCCTATCGGGCGCCACACTATCTTAAGGTGAGTGACGACAACCAAGTAATAGGCGTTGACAGTAGTTTTTCGGCAGCCTGCTATCGGTGCCCGAAATGCCGCTTCGAGGCTCCAGTCATTCCGAAGGCGGAGGAGTTGCATCGGGTGATTGCACTCGAGCTCATCAAGCGGTGGCGCCGGCTGAGCGGCAGCGAGGTGCGTTTTCTCCGCAAGCATGCGGGGCTGCCGGCCCGGCAGTTTGCCCGCCTGCCGGGCGTTACGCCGGAGCATCTCTCCCGCTTGGAAGACGGCCATACGCAAGCGTTCGGCGAGGCTACCGACCGCTTGATTCGAACCGTCACCCTGAGCGCGGTCGATGGTCCGAAGGGCCGCGAGCTGCCTCGGATATAGCCGAGAAAATCGGAGAGCGTCCGGCCTCTGGAACGCGGCAGCGAACTTCTCTGGTCTACCGGCTTGAAAAGAGGACCTGGCGGCGCGCTGCCCGAGCGCTCCTTTGAAACGTCAGGGAGCGGGCGCGGCTAGTTGCAGGCGCACTCCGAGCAGAGCCGAAGTACCCTAAGACGCGCGGGAGAGCTGAAGACCGAGAAACCCGACACGCCCGGGGCCTGCAATTGCGGCAGTCCCGGCTCGGCTTCGACCGCGGCCAGCGGCGGCTGCGGTGTGGGGAAGAACTCGAAGACCGGCGGAGGCATGAAGGAATTGACCGGGCGACGGTTGAAATTGTACGCGATGCACTGGTTGACCGCATTCTCGCGCGCGGTGAAATAGCTGCTCGCCGCAACGTGACCCATCCAGCGTGAATAGGTGCCTGGGCCGAAGCAGGCGCAGCGAAAGAGCCGCGGCGTCGCCGCTGGCGCCGGCGCCGGCAAGAGCGCCGGCGCCGGCGCCAGCGGCGGGAGCGCTCCGAGCACCGGCGACGGCCCGGTAAGCGGCACTCCCGCTGGCGGCAGAAAACCCGGCGCCGGCGGCAGCGCCCCCGGCACAATAGCGCCCGGCGTCACTTCGCCCCCGGGAGGCAGCGGCGGGGCGGAAAGCGGCGGGGGCGGCGCCGCTCCCTGAAGCTGCGCCCAGGCGCTGTCTTTGGGCGCGGGCTGGTGGATCACCAGCGCGCCAAACAGCGCGCCCAGCAAAGTCAACGCTAAAAAACGCAGCGCGCGCCGCGTCGTGAACGCCTCGTTTCGCATCGCAGTTGGCCGCCCCGTTGCGCGCGGCTGTTCGTCTCCCTACCGTTTGGTATAATCACCGACGAACCTGAGTGTTGCAAGCCGAGAATCGCAAAGCGCGGGCCAGGCGGCCGCACGGCGCGGCCCGGCCCGGCGCGCAGTCACACCCGGTTGCGCAACTGGCAAGGGAGGTCGTTCCATGTTTGCGAAGCGACTGGCGATAAGGGCCTGCGCGCTCCTTGTTCCGTTGGTTTTGGCGCTCGCCGCGCCGCCGGCTAAAGCGCAGGTTGGCGCGCCGCCGGCCGCCGGCCAGACCGCAAGCGTGCCGATGATCACGCTCCAGGCGCCCAACTTGAACGTGCCGGCCAGCGCGGCCAATCAATTCGAGCACGGCGACAGCATCAAGTCGCTCCCGCAAATCCTGATGCGCCAGTTTCGGCCGTTCGACGAGGTCGCCCCGGAAAGCATCATCAACCCCGCCTACCTGCGCACGCGCGACGGCACCGCCGAGCGGCTTACGCTCAAGCAGGTGATCTACCTGGCGCTGGCCAATAACCCCGGGGTCAAGGCGGCATGGCTGGGGCCGGTAATCGCGCAGGAAGGGGTGCGGCAGCAAAACGGCGTTTTTGACCTCGACCTTCAGAGCACGCTTGACAACATCAAGACCGTCACCCCGATAACGACGTCGATCGAGACCACCCAGGGCTTGGGGCTTTCTGACAACGAGTTTGACTGGAACTTTTCCCTGGTGAAAATTCTCGCCTCGACCAACGGCACGCTTTCGCTCACCTTCAACAACGATTACCAGGCGACCAACAACCTGACCCAGACGATAAATCCGTTTTACACGCCGACCATGGCGGTCTCGCTGGCGCAGCCGCTTTTGCGCAACTTCGGCTGGAAGTTTGCCGTGATCAACGTGCTGCTGGCCGAGTCGGCGCAAAAGCAGTCGCAAGCGGCGCTGGCGCAGCAGCTTTTCGATTTTACCCAGCGCGTGGCGCAGGAGTACTGGGCGGTGGTGCAGGCCGAGGAGAATCTGCGGGTTGCGCGCGAGGCGCTGCGCTTCAACCAGGACCTGGTGCGGCAAAACGAAATCAGCGTGCGGGTGGGCACGATGGCGCCGCTTGACCTGCTCGAGGCGCAGTCGGCCGCGGCCGCGGCCGAGGCCAACGTCTACACCGCCGAGGCGCAGGTGCACAACAGCCGCGCCGCGCTGCGCGAGGACGTCATGCTCAACCCGCGCCATACCTTCATCCCGGCCGAGATCGTGCCTGCCGAAGAGCCCAACCCGGCGGCACCGGTCGACTTGAACGAGCAGCAAGCGCTCGAGCACGCCGTGCTCTACCGGCCTTCCCTTTCCGGGATGCGCGAGGCGATCCGCGGCGCGCTGCTCCAGGTGCGTTTCCAGGAGAACCAAACGCTGCCGCAGGTGAACATCCAGGGGCAGTATTCGATAAACTCGATGGCCGGGGGCGTACAGTGCGGTCCGACCTTCGGCGTCAAGCCGGGCAACTGCTTCAACCCGGCCCTGGGTTCGACCTCGCCCAACGGCTACGCCTTACCTTTTGCCGGCGGTTATGGGACCGCCCTCGACCAGCTTTTCGGCTTCAGCTACTACAATTACGCGGCCGTTTTGAGCTATGAGCGGCCGATCGCGAACGCCGCTGCTCGAGCGGCGCTCGCCCAGTCGCGCATCGAGTACGAGCAGTTGCGCCTCCAGTACCGCTCGGGGCTTTCCCAGGCGGTCACCGAGGTGCAGAGCGCGCTTGCCAACCTGCGCGCCGACGCCGCCCGGGTCAAAGCCACGCATGAGGCGGCCGGCTACGCCCGGCACGCGCTGCATGACGAGCAGCTTCGCTTCCGCGTCGGCATGGCGACCACTCACGACCTTCTCCAGTACCAGAGCGAGATGGTTTCCGCCGAAGGCAACGAGGTGCAGACCGGGATTGACCTGGAGAATGCGCGGGTCGCGCTTCGTCACGCGGACGGAACGCTGCTCAAGGAATTCGGCGTCGATTTCCAGCTTCAAGACCCGCACGAAAATCCCTGGTACGCCCGGTTCTGAGGGAGCGTGAAGCGGGGATGAGGATTGCGGCCGTGGCTGGATGGCGTGGCGCAGCGCAACCGGCGCGGGCTGCCCGGCGTTGCGAAGCGGGCATTCTCCACGCCGGAACAGGGCGCCGTGCCGCGCGCCTGGCGCTGTTCGCGCTCATTGCATTTTCGGTTGCGATGCTTGGCGGGCGAGCCTTCGCCCAGAGTCCGGCTGCCACGCCTCAGGCTGCAACTGCTTCGGTCGGGCTTTTGCGCGGGCAGTCCTCACCGCTGTCGGCGCCGCCGCGGGTCGAGGTCACGACCCAGGACGCCAACCTTTTCGAGTACGGCGACAATCTCCGCTCGCTCCCGTCCATTCTGCGCCATCAGTGGACGCCGCCGAGCGACGAGGCGGTGCCCGAAAGTTTCGTCAGCCTGCCCTACGTCCGCACCCGCGACAACCGGGTGGCCAGGCTTACGCTAAAGCAGGTCGTCTACCTGGCGCTGCTCAATAATCCGCAGGTGGAGCAGGCTCGGCTGGGGCCGCTGGCCGGAACCGAAGGCGTCAGGATGGTGAACGGCCAGTTCGACGTCGACTTTCTGGCCAACACGGGCGTGATCAACACGGTCGTTCCGATTCAGGCGATCTTCGACGTTTTTTCCGGTGTGGCGCTGCAGACCGAGACCTACGACTGGGATTTCACCCTGAACAAGGTGCTGTCCACGACCAACGGCAGGATAACGCTCTTCTTCGACAACGCCCACGTTAACACGAACAACCTTTTTGTCGATGTGAATCCCGTCTATGAGCCCAACCTCGGCATCACGCTGTTTCAGCCGCTGTTGCGCAATTTCGGCTGGAATTTCTCCCAGATTTTCGTAAAGTTCCTGGAATCCTCGCAGAAAGAGTCGCAGTGGGTCTACGCCCAGGCGCTGACCGACACCATCCAGCGCGTCGGCAACGATTACTGGAACGCCGTTCTGGCCCGGGAGAATCTGCGCGTCTACCAGGAGACGCTCAAGTTCGACCGTGACCTGGTGCGCCAGGATGAGGCCGCGCTGCGCGTCGGTACGATTGCGCCCATCGACCTCGAGGAGGCCCGGGCCGCAGCCGCCACCGCCGAAGCTAACGTCGCTTCGGCCCGCGCCGGCGTGGAAATCGCCGGCTCGATCCTGACCCAGGACGTGGTGCTCAACCCTGACAAGACATTTCTGCCGCGTACTGTTCAACCGGCAGATCTGCCCACGCCCAACGAACCGCTCAACCAGGAGGAAGAGCGCTCGATTGAGGACGCTATCGTCTATCGTCCGTCGCTCAACGCCATGCGCGAGGCGGTACGCAACGCGCTCCTGGAGGTCAAGTACCAGACCAACCAGCTCCTGCCCGACCTCGATATTGTGGTGCAACTCGGGGTCAACGCGATGGCCGGGCCGCCCATCTGCCTGCCGCCTTTCGGCAGCGCCGGCAAGCAACAGACCAACTGCACGGTCGCCGGAGGGCCGGGCTTCGCGCTGGCGCCCTTTGCCGGCGCCTATGGCGCGGCCCTGAACAACATGTTCGGCCTGCACTATTACGAGTACTCGGCACTGCTCTTCTTCGAGATGCCGCTCGACCTCGCCTACATCAAGGCGAACGTAGGACAGGCCAAGGCCTATTACGAGCAGCTACGGGTGCAGTACCGCCAGAGCGTCGAACAGGCGATCGTCGAGGTGCAGACGGCGCTTAGCGATCTCGGCGCCGATCTCCAGGCGGTCAAGGCCGCGCGCGCAAGCGTCCGCTACGCCCGCCGCGCGCTGCAGGACGAGCAGGCCAGGTTTAGGGTCGGGATGGCAACCTCGCACGACCTCCTGCAGTACGAAAACCAGCTCGTCGCCGCTGAAGGCAACCTGCTGCAAACCGAAGTCGCCTTGGAAAACGCCAAGCTTGCCCTGCGCCACGCTGACGGAACGTTGTTGCGCAGCCTCCAAATCGACTTCCAGGTGCAGAGCCCGCGCGAGCGGCCGTGGTACAGCCGCTTCTGAGCCGGCCAGCAGCGTCCCGCCCGCGATGCGCGACCGCCGACAAGAGCAGCGTGCCGCCGCCTCAGCCCTTGGCCGTCTCGGCCGACGTCATGGCGATCGCACTGTGGGTGTAGGCGCCTCCCGCCCGCATCTCCATCGCCACGAAAATCGCCTCGGCGATCTCCTCGTCAGTGGCGCCCAGTTCCTTGGCCCGGCGGGTATGGCCGTCGATACACCAGGGACACTGGGTGCTATGGGCCACGGCGACGGCGATCAGGTTTTTGACCTTGGAAGAAAGCGCCGCGTCTTTGAAAACGAGCTGGCTGAACTCGGCAAAAGCCTTGGCCAGCTCCGGCTTGAGTTCGCGCATCCGCTGGCGCTTCTTGATTACTTCGTGGCTGTAAAAATCTGCCATCGTTTGCTCCTTGAAAAACTTGAAAGACGCGCCCGGGCCGCGCACACTCCGGCTCCGGAGGCCCGCACCTCGGCCCCGCCCGCGCCCGGGCAGGCTGACGGTCTCCCTTTAGCATTAGTGGTAAGCTGGATGCAACTTCAACTGCTAAAGCGTCCCGAGAAAAGCGCGCGTGCCGGAGGAGAGTCTTGACTGAACAGCTACCGTCGAACCATGGCCAGCCCCGCGCCAGCGCTGCGGGCCAGGCCGCGGCAAAAACGGCGCGCCTGCCGATCTGGTACTTCGTGGTGGCGGAGGTTTCGTTCGCCGTTGGTATGGTGCTGACGCCGATGGCTGCGCGGCAGGCGCTGCGGTTTTTTTACGGACCGGCGATCTTGGCCGTGGTGCACACCTTCACGCTCGGTTTCATCAGTTCGACGATAATGGGCGTGATGTACCGCTACCTGCCCGGCCTGGCGCATCGAGAGCTTCCCTACCCGCGTCTGGCATGGGCGCAGCTTTGGGTCTACGTGGTGGGCGCGGTTGGTTTGCCGGCGCACATGTGGTTTGGCGATTGGACCGGCACCTGGATGACGGCTGCGGTTGTTCTGGCGAGCGCTGTGATGCTCGGGATAAATCTTTGGCCTCTGCTGCGGCCCGGCTTTGGCCGAGGTGCGGCCGAGACGGGCATGTTTCTTTCCATTGTTTGCTTCGTGCTGGCGGCGTTTTTGGGAATGTTGATGGCCCTGGAGGAGGTCCACGGCTTTCTTTGGGGCACGGTGCTGAGCAGTATTGGGAGCCACTTTGCGTTTGCGGTTCTTGGCTGGGTTACGCTGACGATCTGTGCTGCCTCGTATCGGTTTATCCCGGCCTTTATTCTGCCCGAGGTGCGCCTGCCGAAGGCGGCGCTCTGGCAGCTCTGGCTTTTGTTTGCGGGAGCGGGTGGGCTTGGGCTGGCGCTCTTGCCGGGGGCCCGCCTGGCGGTCTTTTTGGCCGTGCTGGTAGCCGCGGCGCTGGCACTCTATCTCGGCGTGATGGCGCGACTTCTTATGAGCCGGCGGATGGCTTTGGGATGGCCGGTAGGTCACGCCATTGCCGCGATGGTATGGCTGGTGGTTGGGGTGGCGTTGGGGATGGTGCTGGCGGTGCGGTCCGGGGTGTTTGTTGGCAGCCACGCGCGGTTGGTGGCGGCCTTTGGTTGTGCTGCTCTTTTTGGCTGGATCGCCAATTTCATTATGGGGATGTCGTACCATTTGTTCCCCGGCTTTGTGGCGCGCGTTAGAAGCGCGTTTGGATGGCCGGGGGCAACCGCCGCCGAGCTTTCGCCAAGCCGGCTGCGGGGACCGCTGATGGTCGGCTTCAACCTTGGGCTGGCGTTCCTGGCAGCAGGGATGCTCTACAGCGCGGCGCCAGCGGTGCTGGGCGGCGCCTTGGTGATGGCGCTTGCCGCGATTATCCATGCGGCCACGGCGCTGCGGACGCTCAGCTATGCCTTTCGCCGCGCGCTGCCGCCATCAGCCCGGCATCCGCTGCGGATACTGCCCGGCTAGCCTGTGTGCCGGCGCGGCTGGCGCTGCCGCTTATGCCGGCAGGCCAAAAAAGCGCAGCGCGTTCTCCCGCGTCTGGGCGGCAAGCCGGCCCGGTTCGATGCCCCGGACGGCGGCCGCCGCCTCCAGAGTATGGCGCAGGTAGGAGGGCTCGTTGCGCCTGCCGCGCAACGGATGGGGCGCCAGGTAGGGCGCGTCGGTCTCGATCAGCAGGCGGTCCGCCGGCACAAGCTTGAGGCTCTCGCGCACCGGCGCGGCATCCCTGAAGGTTACGATTCCGGAAAAGGAAAGGTGGAAGCCGAGACCGAGCAGCGCCCGGGCGGCGGCGCCGTCTCCCGTAAAGCAGTGGGCCACGGCACCGCGGCCGGGCAGGCCGGTCTCGCCGACGATTTCCGCCAGCCGCCGCTCTGCCTTGCGGCAGTGTACGACCAGGGGAAGGCCCAGCTCGGCGGCCAGCGCCAGATGGGCGCGCAGGGCGCTTTCCTGGACCTCTTGCGGCGCCTTCAGGTAGTGGAAATCAAGCCCGGTTTCTCCGATCGCCACGACCTTGGGGCAAGCCGCCAGCCGGCGCAGTTCGCCGATCCGCGCCGCGTCGCACGCGCCCGCGTCATGGGGATGAACTGCGATTGCAGCGAAGACGCGGTCGCAACGCTCGGCGATGGCCACGGTCAGGCGGTCGGCCTCGACGCTTCCCAAGGCCCCGACCGAAACGATAAATCCCACCCCGCTGGCTCGGCTGCGTGCAAGTACGCCCTCGAGGTCGGCGTAGAGCCTTGGGTCGGCCAGATGGCAGTGGCTGTCGAAAAGCTCCATGGTCTGACGTCCAGCCCGTAACGATAAACTTGCAGCGGCTCGCTCCGAGGCCGGAGAAACGTAGGGTGAGCCTCGCGCGCCCCGCTCAGGAGGCCAACTTCTCGAGCCGTGGAAACAGAGCCACCGGCGGCTTGACCAGATGACCAGGCCCGATGACCTGGCCGAAGGGAGCGCACGCGTCGGCCTCGGCCACGCTCAGCAGCTCGAGCATCCGGCGCGCCATGACCGGCATGAACGGCTCCAAAAGGCCGGCCGTCAGGCGCAGGACTTCCAGCAGGTCGGCCAGAATTTGGGCCACCGTTCCCCTGTTGGCCGGGTCCTTAATCAGGGTGAACGGAGCCGTGGCAACGATATATTCGTTGGCGCGGCGCACAAGCCGCCAGACCCGCAGCAGAGCGCCGGGAAAATCGAGCTGGTCCAGGCAGGCGTCAACCTCGGCCAGGACCGTGGCGGCGGCGGCGTAGAGTTGGCCGGCCTGCGCGGCGTTGCCAAGCCCCGGGCGCGCTTCGACGCGTCCTTCAAAGTAGCGCTCGACCATCGCCAGCACCCGGCTGGTCAGGTTGCCCAGATCGTTGGCGAGGTCGGCGTTGTAACGGGTCCTTAACCGCTCCTCGGTAAAATCGCCGTCCAGGCCGTATACCACCTCGCGCATCAGGTAGTAGCGCAGCGCGTCGGGGCCGAACGCCTTTTCGTAGGAGACCGGGTCTTTGACGTTGCCCGAACTTTTGGACATGCGGGCGCCGGCAAAGTTGAGCCAGCCGTGGACGTTGAGCCGATGGAACAACGGCAGGCCGGCCGCCAGCAGGATCGGCGGCCAGTAGACGGCGTGCGTCTTCAGGATGTCCTTGCCGATGAAATGCTCGGTATGAGGCCAGCGCTCGGTCAGGAAGCCGGGGTCTTCGGTCGCCGGCCGGCTGAGGTAAGCCCAGAAGGCGTCATACCAGACGTAAGTTACGAAGTTCGAGTCGAACGGGAGATCGATTCCCCAGTCAAGCCGCGCACGGGGGCGCGAGATGCAAAGATCGGCCAGCGGTTCGGCAAGCATGTTGAGCGCCTCGGCCCGGTAGGAGGCGGGCCGGATGAAGTCGGGATTGCGACGGATGTGCTCGAGCACTTGCTCCCGGTACTTTTCGATGCGCAGGAAATAGTTGCCTTCGCTTATCGCTTCGACCGGCTTAAGGTGGGTCGGGCAGCGGCCGCCCGCCAGCAGCTCCTTGTCGGTGTAGAAGCGCTCGCAGTCAACGCAGTAGAGCCCCTGGTAGGTGGAGAAGTAGATGTCGCCCCGCTCATAGGTGCGCGCCAGCATCTGCTGGACGAACTTCTCATGCACCGGGTCGGTGGTGCGGGTGAAGTAATCGAAACTGACGTTGAGGCCGGCAAAGGCCTGACGGAAAAGCGCGCTCATCGCGTCGCAGTAGGCCTTGGGTGCGCTTGCCTGGGCGCGCGCGGCGCGGCGGATTTTGTCGCCATGTTCGTCGGTGCCGGTAAGCAGGCTTACCTGGGCGCGGCCCAGGCGCCGGCGCAGCGCGCGGGTGAACACGTCGGCCGCCAGCGCCTCGTACGCGCTGCCCACGTGCGGCGCTCCGTTGCAGTAAAAGATAGCGGTGGTAACGTGCACCGGGCCGGTCATCGCTTAGCCCACGTCGGTTGCCTGTCGGGCGGTCTCTCGGTTTGCGGCGCGGCTAGTGCGGGCGCGCGGCAACCAGCTCTGCCAGCCCGACCTCGAACATGCCGCCGTTGTCGCCCTGGACGAGAACCGCTTGCTTGAGGATTTCCTGGCGCATGACCTTGCCGGCGCCTTTGACGGTGTCGACGCGTTTGCCGGCAGCGGGCAGGCTTTTGCGCAGCTCGAGGTAGGTGGCGTACTCGTAGCGCAGGCAGCATTTGAGCCGACCGCACATCCCGGCGAGTTTCGAGGGATTGAGCGCCAAGCCCTGTTCCCGGGCAAGCTTGATCGTCACCGGCTCGAAGTCGCGCAGCCACGACGAGCAGCACAACTCCCGCCCGCACGGCGAGACGGCGCCGAGTTGCTTGGCCTCGTCGCGGGCGCCGACCTGGATCGTCTCGACGCGCAGGCGCAGGACGTTGGCCAGCTCACGTCCCAGTTCGCGGCAGTCGCAGCGCTGTTCGCCGGCGAAAAAGACCGTGGCCCGCCGCCCGTCGTGACTCAGCTCGACGTCGACCAGCTTGATCGGCAGGCCGTAGCAGCGAATCCGGTCGAAGCAGAGGCGGCGCACCTCGGTGCTGCGCGCCAGATTGCGGGCTTCGGCCTCGAGGTCGCGCGGCTCGGCCTCCCGCAAGACCGGCCGCAACGATCCCGGGTCGAGGCCGGGCGCGGCCGGGCATGGCTCGGCCGCCACGGTTCCCAGGCGCGGCCCGCGCTGGGTCTCGACCACGACGCGTGCGCCCCGCTTGAGTGCCAGCGGCCCGCAAAGGAACGCCTCCAGCTTGCCTGCGGGCTGGAAGCCGACGTGAACTACCTTCGGCGTTGCCTGGGGTTCGCTGGATTGCCCAATCTGGCTGTTCACTTGTCCTCCTGGGCGGCCTGGCCCACGGCCATCCACCACTGCTCGGCCTGCAGGCGCGGATTGGCCATGCGGTCGACCGCGTCGGCCGCTCTGAGCGCCGCCTCGGCGCAGGCAAGCAGAGCGGGCGTGTCGAGCTGCTTTGCAGTAAGGGCTAACAGGGCGGAACTTTCCTCGTCCAGGGCGGGCAGCGCGCTGCCCGCCAGTTTACTGGAAACTATTTCCTTAAGCAGCCGGGCGATCAATTCGAAGTGTTCGGCCGCCTGCTCGCGGTCGGCGAAGTGTTGCTGGGCCAGCGCGCGCGCCTTAGCGTAATCAAGCCTGGGCGCCTCGGACAGCGCCTCGAGCAGGGCGCCGACGGGAGGCATCCGGCCTTCGGCCATGCGCATCGCGCGTCCCAGGCTGCCGCGCGCCAGGCGCGCCAGGGCGCCAGCCTCGGCGCGGTCGAGTCCGGCGCGCCGGGCAAGAGCGGCGGCGACCTGCTCTGTGTCCAGCGAGGGGAAGCGGACCGGCCGCAGGCGCGAACGCACCGTGTCGAGCAAGAGTCCCGCGTCCTGAGCCACCAGCACGATCAAGGCGCCGCCGGGCGGTTCCTCCAAGGTCTTGAGCAGGGCGTTTTGCGCGGCAGGACCCAGCGTGTCCGCGTCGTCAATAACCGCCACTTTGGCGGCTCTGCGTAGCGCTTTGGTGTGCAGCCGGGCGATGAAATCGCGTACCTGTTCGATTAAAATCTCGGTCCGGTCGGCGGATTTTTCAACCCAGACCAGGTCCGGATGGACTCGAAGGGCCGCCTGAACGCACCCGGCGCAGCACTGGCAGCGAATGCCGCCCTGCCGCGACGGCACGGGAGCGCTCGAGGCCTTGGCCTGCTCGGCCGCAGCGCAAGGTGCCAGCGTGCAGCAAAAGCCGTGCCCCGGCGCGCGCTCGCAGAGCAATGCCTGGGCCAAGGCGCCGGCCACCGTTGCCTTGCCCACCCCTTGCGGTCCGACAAAGAGATAGCCGCGCGCAGGCTTAAGCCGGATGTCGTTCCAAAGCCGCTCGGCCAGCAGGCCGTGGCCGCAAATCGCCTCGAAACCCATCAGCTCGCCAGCCTCGCCTCGACCGCACGCAACACGTCGCGCCGCACCGCTTCCAGGTCGCGCGACGAATCCACCAGCACGACGCGCCCAGGCTCGGCGTGCGCAATGGCCAGAAATCCTTCCCGCACCTTGCTGTGAAACGCCGCGGCTTCTGTCTCAAACCGGTCGGGGCCGCCAGCGCCCTCCTTACCCGCGGCCAATTCCGATAGTTCGTGCCGCCTGCGAGTGCGCGCCAGACCGACCTCTACCGAACAGTCGAGCAGCACCGTAAGGTCGGGGCCAAGCCCTAGCGTGACGAAGCGGTTGAGGCCTCCAAGCAGCTTGAGATCGAATCCTCGGCCGTAGCCCTGATAGGCCAGGGTCGAGTCAGAGAAGCGGTCGGAAATGACCACGCGTCCCGCCGCCAGCGCCGGTTTGAGCACCTGGCTTACGTGCTGGGAGCGGTCGGCCAGAACGAGCATCAGCTCGGCCTCAGGCACCAGCGCATAGGCGGGGTCGAGGAAGATGGTGCGGATTGTTTGGCCTGCCCGCGTGTCCCCCGGCTCGTGAGTCACCAGCGTTTCAAGGCCGCGCCTTTGAAGGGTTTCCGCCAAAAGGCGCGCCTGCGTCGTCTTGCCCGAGCCTTCGATTCCTTCCAGCGTAATGAAGGCGCCACGCTTCATTGCCAGAGCCCCTTAGCGCCCATCAGCGGGCCGAACAGGGCGTACCATCCGGCCGCCAGCGAAAGAAAAGGCCCAAAAGGCAGTTCCGTGCCGAGAATCGATGCAGCACTGGGGGTGGAACTCCCAGAGGCCGGCACTGCGGTCTCTGCCGTCTCTTCGGAGCCGGGTTGCGGAGCGCGGGCGAAGGCGAAAATTAAGCCAAAAAGGGTGCCCAGGAGCGAACCTGCCACCAAGGTAAAAAACGCGCCGCGCCATCCCAGAAACGCCCCCGCCATCCCCGTCAGGAAGACGTCGCCCAGCCCCACGCCCTCCCGTCTTCGGACCAGCCGATACGCTTCTCCCGTCAGGTAGAGCACGCCCGCGCCCACGCCCAAGCCGATCAGGCTTTCTTTCCAGCCGACTTCCGGCATCATCCAGCTCCCCGCAGCGACCCCGACCACCATCCCGGGCATCGTTACGGCGTTGGGAATCAGCCGCCAATCGTAATCGACCAGCGAGCAAACCAAAAGCGCGCTCACCAGCACGAAACGCGCCAGCGCCGAGGAGGCCGGAAACGCCCAGAACAGATAAACCGCGGCTGCGCCCAGTCCCAGTTCCGCCACAAGATGGCGCACCCCAATCGGCCCGCCGCACATCGCGCAGCGCCCCCGAAGCGCCAGATATGAAACGACCGGTATCTTGGCCCAGAGCCCCAGCGGCTTGCCGCACAGCGGGCAGAGCGATCCGGGCCTGACTACGGAAAGGCCGCGGGGCAAGCGGTAGGCCGCCAGCGTTGCAAAGCTTGCCACGCTGGCACCGGCGAAGAAGATCACGACGGCCACGGCAGTCCCTGGCGCCCCTTGCGTGAGCACTGATCTCAACGGCCCAAGCCTCTTCTACCGCACTTTGGGGCTGAAACTTACCACGACGCTGCGCCGGCGCGGTCCGTCGAATTCCGCCAGCATCACGCCCTGCCAGCGTCCCAGCCAGAGTCGCCGCTCTTTGACCGGAATGTTCAGCGACGTTCCCAAAAGTGCCGACAGGATGTGTGCCTGGGAGTTGCCCTCGGCGTGGCGGTAGCCGGCCTGCTGAGGCACGAGCTTTTGCAAATGCGCCAACAGATCGCGCACCACGTCCAGGTCCCAGTTTTCGCTTACGATTACCGCAGCCGTTGTATGCCGGACGAAGATGTTGCAGAGACCCTCAACCAACCCGCTCTCCTGCACCGCACCGTTCACCTGGCTGGTGATATCGACCGCAGCTATCCGCTCGCCGGTCGTTATCTGCAGCTCGACCATGGGATCCATGCTACGACGGACTGACCTTTGCTGCTACCGCGCCCTGCGTTTGCGCAGGGGCAGGCGGGCCCAAGCCATGCTAAAATCACGTTTGTCATTAGGCTATGCCGAGGAGTAAGCCGTGAGCGAACCTTTGTGGCGTCCCTCAGCCGAGCGGATAGCGCGCTCCAACATCAGCCGCTTCATCAAGGTGGTTGCCGAGCGCAGCGGCAGCCCTATCGGCGATTTTGACGCGCTCTATCGCTGGTCGATTGCCGACCCCGAGGCTTTCTGGCGCGAGGTCTGGCGGTTTTGCGGCGTGATCGGCGACGGTCCCGGCGAGGTCGTGCTGGAAGGGGGCGACCGGATGCCTGGGGCGCGCTGGTTCGGCCAGGCGCGGCTTAACTTTGCCGAAAACCTGATGCGCCGGCGCGACGACGCCACCGCGATCGTCTTTCGCGGTGAAGACAAAGTTGGCCGCCGGCTTAGCTTTGGCGAGCTTTACCGCAAAGTTGGCGCGCTGGCCGGGGCCTTGGCCGGCCTTGGGGTCGGCCGGGGAGATCGCGTCGCCGGCTTTATGCCCAATCTTCCCGAGACGGTGGCGGCGATGCTGGCGGCGACGAGCCTGGGCGCGATCTGGACTTCCTGCTCCCCGGATTTCGGGGTGCGGGCGGCGCTGGATCGTTTCGGCCAGGTGGCGCCCAAGGTTCTGTTCGGCGCCGACGGCTACTACTACAACGGCAAATGGATCGACAGCCTTGAGCGGCTCGACGCGATAGCCGGCGAGCTTGGCGGACTTGAGCGGCTGATCGTCGTGCCGTACGGCGGTGAGCGGGCGCAGGCGGCGCTTCCGCGCCGGGCGATCGACCTTGAAGCTGCGCTGGCCGCGGGCGGCAGCCGCGATCCCGAGTTCGTCCGGCTTCCGTTCGACCATCCGGTCTATATTCTCTACTCCTCGGGCACCACCGGCGCTCCCAAGTGTATCGTGCACGGGGCGGGCGGCACTTTGCTGCAGCATCTCAAGGAGCATATGCTGCACACCGACATCCGGCCCGGCGACCGGGTTTTCTACTTCACCACCTGCGGCTGGATGATGTGGAACTGGCTGGTTTCGGCGCTGGCGGCGGGCGCTGCGATCGTGCTTTACGACGGGGCGCCCTTTTATCCGCATCCCGGCGCGCTCTTTGACTTTGCGCAGGCCGAGGACGTCACGATGTTCGGCACTTCGGCCAAGTATATCGACGCGCTGCGCAAAGAGGGGCTGCGTCCGGCGGAAAGCCACGACTTAAGCGCGCTGCGCACGATATGTTCGACCGGCTCGCCGCTGATGCCGGAAAGCTTTGACTACGTATACCAATGCGTCAAGCGCGACGTATGCCTTTCGTCGATCTCCGGCGGCACCGACATCGTATCGTGCTTTGTCCTGGGCAACCCGATCGGGCCGGTGTGGCGGGGCGAAATCCAGGCCCGCGGCCTCGGGATGAAAGTGCAGGTCTTCGACGATCGGGGCCGCTCGGTTGTCGGACAGCGCGGCGAGCTGGTCTGCGCGGCGCCGTTTCCCTCGATGCCCATCGGCTTCTGGAACGACCCGGACGGCTCCCGCTACCGGGCGGCCTACTTCGAGCGCTACCCGGGTGCCTGGTGCCACGGTGATTGGGCCGAGCTGACCGAGCACGGCGGGATGATCATCTACGGCCGCTCGGACGCGGTGCTCAACCCCGGCGGCGTGCGGATCGGCACGGCCGAAATCTATCGGCAAGTGGAGCGGCTTGACGAGGTCGTCGAGGCGCTGGCCGTCGGTCAGGCCTGGGACGGCGACGTGCGGATCGTGCTTTTTGTCCGCCTGCGCGAAGGGCTGGTGCTTGGCCCGGCGCTGGCCGCCCGGATCAAGGACGAAATTCGGCGCAACGCCTCGCCGCGCCACGTGCCGGCCAGGATAGTGCAGGTGTCCGACCTTCCGCGCACCCGAAGCGGCAAGATCGCCGAGCTTGCCGTGCGCGCCGTGCTCCACGGACAGCCGGTGACCAATACCGAGGCGTTGGCCAATCCCGAAGCGCTCGAACAGTACAAAAGCCGTCCCGAGCTCGCGAGCTGAGGTCGGCGATGCTCTCGGGCGCTCGGCCGGGAGGCCGATACAGGGGTGAAGGACGGTTGGAATCCGGCCGTGCGTCTATGAGGCGGGTTCTCGTGCTGCAGCATCACGGCTGCGAAACGCCGGGGTTAATCGGCGACGCGTTGGCGCGTGCCTCGATCGGAACAACGCCGCTCTTGCTTGGTGATGCGGCTGCGGCGATTCCCGAGATGCGCGGTTTCGACGGCCTGCTGGTGCTGGGCGGCCCGTTCAGCGTCTACCATGACGAGCGTTATCCCTTCTTGCGCGCCGAGATGAGGCTCATCGAAGGGGCGCTCAAGCTTGGCAAGCCGGTGCTGGGCGTTTGTCTGGGCAGCCAGATGCTGGCGCAGGTCCTGGGCGGCCCGGTTCGGCCGGCGGCGCAGCCGGAGATCGGATGGCTGTCGATTAGGCTTGAGCCGGCGGCGCGCGAGGACCGTTTGTTTGGCGATCTGCCGCAGGAATTTGTCGCCTGCGTCTGGCACGGCGACGTCTTCGATCTTCCTGCCGGGGCCGTTTCCCTGGCGCGTTCGGAGCTGACTGAATGCCAGGCTTACCGCTTTGGCGGGAATGTCTACGGTCTGCTGTTTCACCTGGAGATGAGGGCCGATATGGTTGCGGCCTGCGTGGGGTCCTTCGAGCCGCGCCTGCAGGCCGCTGGGATCGCTCCCGCCGACTGCATCGCCGAGGCCGCGCAGCACTTAAGCCGGCTTGCGCCGCTGGCGGCGCAAGTCTTCGACCGCTGGGCATCCCTCGTGCGCGCCGCCCCTTGACCCCGGCGCCTCGTTCACCGCCATCCGGGCCATATCGTCATCCCTGGAGCCCAGGCAATTCTTTGTGTGGCTGCTTCACCGGAAGGCATCTCGCCCACGTCACCGCGCTTGACCCGAGCTCTACCCGCCATAGCCGAACACCTTCAGGGCATTGCATAGCTCATCCGTCCATGCCTCGGCACACTTGCCGGCCTGGTAGAGTTCCAGCTTATCCGCTCCATTCGAGTCCAGGGAGAGAAACAGGCCGTATCGGTACCTGTAGCATCCCTCCGGTCTCGTAAACCTCTCAAGCTTCTCGATATCCTCAGTCTCTTCTTGTCCCCCCGCCTTCTTTACCTCGATGACGATCAGGTTCTGCTTTGTGCCCCGCCGATGGACGATTATATCGGGGATTACGGTCTTCGCTTCAAGGTCGTTATGCCGGCATTGCGAATTGGTGTTCAGTCGTTTGGTGTCATGACCTCTGCGGTTGTACTCGCAGTCGACGTGCCAGTATGGAAACTCGCGCTGCAAGTGCTCCGCAAGCTTGTGAGTGATCGACCGCTCGTTCGCGCCGATATCGAGCAGCTCTCTGTCATGCCGATATAGCGCGAGAACCGCCGCGATAACCCGTTTCTTCACGTCTTCCGGCGGGAATCTTTTGCTCAGTTCATCACACATGGCGGTCGCGAGCCTCCTGCGGTCTGGGGTGAACTATCGCCGCGAATGGTGTGCCGGTGGCGGACAAGCCAGTTCTGGAGCAACTGGTCCGATAAGAGGCAGCTCGGTGCCGGTCGGCGTAGCGCTCGATCGCGGCGATGGCCTCCAGGATGTCTTGCAGACGCTCTTTGGGGTCCCTCATACCGGCACGGCCTCCCGAAGAACGCGGTCACGGATGCGCCGTTTGAGTCCCCGCTCCGTAACGATATCGACGCGGCAGCCAAGCAGACGTTCCAGTTCGTATTGGAGTCCGCCGAGATCGAGCAGCGAGCGTCCAGGCTCCATCTCCACCAGGAAGTCGAGGTCGCTGTGCTCGTCGGCTTCGCCCCGGGTGACAGAACCGAAAACACGGACATTGCGGGCGCCGCACGCGGCGGCAATACGGAGAATATCCGCGCGCTTTTCCCGCAAGAGGTCTTCAGTGGCCATGTTTCAGCCCCCCGCCCGAAGGACAGCCGATTCGGGCCCGGCGGCGAGTGATGGTATCGTCGGGGCGGCGCGCGTCGGTAACCGCTTTGTTGCAGAAGCCGGAAACATCTTTTTACTCGCTCACCCCGGTTGGCCAACGGCAATCACTTCTGCTCATCGGTCCCCTGTGCCGCGTCTACAAGCGCTGGCCGTCACGCGGCGTAGCGCAGAATCTCGATTTCCGCTTGCCGATCGGCGGCTACCTGCGCCTTGGCGTAGACCTTCGCCGCGACCGCCTCATCGAGGTAGTATTCGCCGCAGTTTTGACAGACCTCCGCGGGCGTGCCCTTGACCAAGACGGTCGTTTCTCCGCGGGCCAGCGTCACCGTGACGACGCCCGGCCGGGTCTCACCGGTCTTGCAGATTACGCACTTCATCAGCTTCTCCGCCTTTTGCGGTTCTCCCTCCAAATAGCCGGATAGGACGGTACCGGACGGCGCTACAGTCCATAGCCGAGCGCCTTCAGGTTCCTGCGGATCGCCTCCTCAAGCTTGCGCCCCTCGGCCATCTGCCCGGCAAGCGTGCTTACGAGCCGGCGCATCTTTTCGTCGAACGGCTCGCCGTCATCCAGGACCGCCTCGGCGCCGACGTAGCGCCCCGGCGTCAGCACGTGTCCGTGCCCGGCGATCTCCTCGGTCGTCGCGCTTTTGCAGAAGCCCGGAGCGTCCTTGTATTCGTCCGCGCCCTTCTCGCCGCGCCAGGCATGGTAGGTCGCGGCGATACGCGCGATCTCCTCGTCGGCAAGCTCGCGATGGACCCGGTCGATCAGGACGCCCATCTTGCGCGCGTCGATAAAGAGCGTCTCGCCGCGCCGGTCGCGCAGGCGCCGGTCGTGCTTGTTGCGCGCGAGAAACCACAGGCAGGCCGGAATCTGGGTCGCGTAGAAGAGCTGCGCGGGAAGCGCCACCATGCAATCGACCAGGTCGGCCTCGATAATCCGCTTGCGAATCTCGCCCTCGCCCGAGGTATTGGACGACATGCTGCCGTTGGCCAGCACGAAGCCGGCGACGCCGTTGGGCGCCAGATGATGGATGATGTGCTGCACCCAGGCGAAGTTGGCGTTGCCGGCGGGCGGCGCGCCGTGTTTCCATCGCACGTCGTCGCGCAGCCGCTCGCCGCCCCAGTCGCTCATGTTGAAGGGTGGATTGGCCATCACGAAGTCCGCCTTCAGGTCCTTATGAAGGTCGCGATGGAAACTGTCGGCAGGCTCGGGGCCAAGGTTGGCGTCGATGCCGCGAATCGCAAGGTTCATCTTGGCGAGCCGCCAGGTGGTCGGGTTGGACTCCTGCCCGTAAATGCTTAACGCAGTTTTTGCCTTGCCGCCGTTTCCGTTCCCGGTGCTGTGCGCCTCGATGAATCTCACCGACTGCACGAACATTCCGCCCGCCCCGCAGCACGGGTCGTAAACCCGGCCCTTGAACGGCTCGATCATCTCGACAATCAGGCGAACGACGCATCGCGGGGTATAGAACTGGCCGCCCTTTTTGCCCTCGGCGCTGGCGAACTGGCCGAGGAAGTATTCGTAGACGCGGCCGAGGATGTCCTTCGAGCGATGCTCGGCGTCGCCCATGCTGATAGTGCCGATGAGGTCAATCAGCTCGCCAAGCCGCTGTTTGTCGAAGGCGGGGCGATTGTACTCCTTGGCGAGAACGCCCTTGAGGGAGGGGTTGTCGCGCTCGATCGCGACCATCGCGTCGTCGATCAACTTGCCGATGGTCGGCTGCTTGGCGTTGGCGCGAAGATTGGACCATCGCGCCTCCTTCGGAACCCAGAAGACGTTCTCGGCGCGGTATTCGTCGGGGTCCTCGGGATCGGCGCCCTGGGCCTGCTGGGCCGCCAGCGCGGCGTGCTTTTCCTCGAAAGCGTCGGAAATGTACTTGAGGAAGATAAGGCCGAGCACGACGTGCTTGTACTCGGCCGCGTCCATGTTGTTGCGCAGCTTGTCGGCCGCCTGCCATAGCGTCTGCTCGAAGCCGAGCGTGGCGCCGTTGTTGCCGCCCTGGCCGTTGGCCCGTGATTTCGCCATCGTCAACCCTGCGCCCCTTGCTCGCTGGCGGGGTTCGCGAGCGCGTTCGACAGGAAGTCGCGAATCGTCACGATCGTGTCCGGCCGTTCCCGATGTGGGTAGGTGTCGCCAACCGCCCCAGGCGTCGGCCTCACAACGAGCGCGGGGACCTGCAGGCCGAACAAACAGGCCGAACGGCGGTTCGTTCCGAAGATCGTTCTTACCTCGTACTTTTTGTAGATGGCCGGAATGGTGGCCTTGGTATATTCCTCAATGCGCTGCTCGGCGCTGAGCTTTAGAGGGTCGATTCGGCGAACGCGGGCACCTCGCCGTTCCAACTCTTCGAGCAGGTGCGGAACAGCATCAATGCCCCGATTCCGGTCGTCTTGGAAAAGCATCGCGGGGTCGGACGGGAAATAGAACGTTAACTCCATGTTGCGCACATTAGCACGGAGCGAAACCCCCTGTACAGGGGGTCGGCGGCAAGCTGCCCGGGGAAGCGTTGTCGGCGCAGCAGCGGAAGGCTTCGGGGTGAGGCGAGAGGCGCGGTGCGGTGGGGACGAGTCAGGCGGGGTGCTGGAGAACGGCGCCAGCGGCCTTTAGCGCAGCGATCTGGGCGGCGTCGTAGCCGGCAAAGCTGAGCGTCTCGTCGGTATGCTCGCCCAGGCGCGGCGGCGGCGCGCCGACGTGGGCCTTTTCGCCGTTAAACCTGAGCCCGATATCGACCACCTCGAACTTCTCCTCGCCGGGGCGGTCAATGGTGCGCAGCATCTTGAGTGCGCGCACCTGCTCGTCGCGGTAGACCTCGTCCAGGGTGTGCAGCGGGCTTGCCGGCACGCCGGCTAAGGCTAGGCGCTCAAACCAGTTCGCCGTGGTGTGGCGCTTTAAGCGCGGCTCGAGCAACTCATGCAGCGCAGCGCGGTTGGCCACGCGCAGGCTGTTGGTGGAAAAGCGGGAATCCTCCAGCAACTCGGGAGCCTCGAGCAGCTCGCAAAGCCTGCGGTAAAGCCGGTCGTTGCCGGCGGCGACCATCAACCATCCGTCAGCCGTGCGAAACGCCTCGTAGGGCGCGGCCGCAGGCGAGGCCGAGCCGCTGCGTTCGGGTACCTTTCCGGTTGCCACGAAGCCGGCCATGTGGAGCGTGGTCCAGGCAACCGCGGTCTCGACCAGGCTGGTCTCGATGCGCGCGCCGCGGCCGGTGGAGATGCGCTCGAGCAGGCCGGCCATGATGCCGCCAAACGCCCATAGCGCGCATCCCATGTCCACCACCGGCGGCGCCAGCCTCACCGGGTCGCCGTGCGGATGGCCGGTTAAGGTCACCAGGCCGCTGTAAGCCTGGCTCAAGGGATCGTAGGCGGCCAGGTCGCCGCGCGGACCGACGGCGCCAAAGCCGCTAATCGCGCAGTAGATGATTCGCGAATTGACCGCGGCGGTTTCCTCGTAGCCGAGGCGGCGCTCGCGCGCGCTGGAGGGCTTGAGCGAGTGGATGAAAACGTCGGCGCGCGCGGCCAGCCGGCGCACCGCCTCGAGGCCATCGGGGTGCGTGATGTCGATGGCGGCGCTCTTCTTGTTGCGGTTAAAGGCAAAGTAGGCGGCCGAGGTGCCGTCGCGCATCGGAGCAAACCGCCGCACGTCGTCGCCGCCCTGCGGCCGCTCGATCTTGTAGACGGCGGCGCCGAAATCGCCGAGAAGCTGCGCGCAGTAAGGACCGGCAATGTTTTGGCTGAGATCAACGACGACCGTATCCTTAAGCGTAAGCGGCATCCAATCCCTCCCTGGTCTCCCGCGCTGCTCGGCAATACCCGCTACCGGTTGGCGAGCATCACCGGCCTTACCTGCTCGCCGTCGCGCGCTGCCTGGCCGACGTTGAGCGCCACCAGCTCGCCCGGCTCTATCCCGCGGCTGACCTCGACCGTGCGGCCGTCGTCGTAGCCCAACTCGACAGGTACCACGTGAAGCACGTTGTTGCGGACGACCGCGACGTAAGGCGCGCCGGCGCGAAAGACCAGCGCGTCGTCCGGCACCAGCGGCGGCCGGCGCGGGGTTTTGACCGCCAGCTTGACCGTCGCGTACATCCCCGGGTAGAGCGCCTGGTCGCGGTTGGGCAAGTCCACCTCGACCAGCATCGTGCGCGTGCTGCTGTCCAACGCCTTGGGATGGCGGGTCACGGTGCCGGTAAACTCCCGGCCGGGATACTCCGAAACGGCTACCACAGCCGCGTCCCCGTCATGGAGAAAAGGCGCCGCGCTTTGCGGCGCCTGGGTGTAAATCCGCAGCGGCGACAGCGTGGCCAGCGCAACAATCGGAGTTGCGCCGTTAGCCGGGGCCGTTACCTGGGGAATCAGCGTTCCCGGGTCAACGTAGCGGGCGGTCACGATTCCGGCAAACGGCGCGGTCACAACCTTGTAGGCTTGCATCGCCTTGAGTTGCTCGAAGGTGGCCAGCGCCTGGAGCATCTGGGCGTGTGAGACGTCGGCCGTCTGCTGGGGCACTACGCCCTCTCTGACAAGCTGCTGGTTGCGATTGTCGGTGACCTGCTCAATCCAGTAATTGGC
Source organism: Deltaproteobacteria bacterium (assembly GCA_021794015.1). Taxonomy (GTDB): domain Bacteria; phylum Desulfobacterota; class Binatia; order Binatales; family Binataceae; genus JAJYRQ01. The sequence continues at coordinate 27,892 of JAJYRQ010000018.1, forward strand.
CTTCGCGTCGGCCACTTGTTTGTCAAGTTCGGGCGATTCCAGGACGGCCAGCACCTGGTCCTTTTTGACCCGGTCGCCCTTGTCGACCCGGATTGCCTTCAGGTAGCCGGAAATCTTGGCGTAAACCGGGGTTTCGATGTAACCATGGACGCTTGCCGGCAATTCAAGTTGACGCTCCGCCGGCGCGGAAAGCGCCCGGGCGACCAGCACGCGCCGGCCTTGCGCCAGCCGTTGCGCAAGCTGGGAGGTCTGACGGCCGATCCAGCGCTCGCGCGCCAGGACCAAGCCGCCGGTTGCGACCAGTCCCAGGATTACGGCAACGATCCATCCGAGGTAGAAGAACCTTCCCGGTTCGTCGAGCTTCGGGCCCTTCTGCTGAATTTCCTCGAGTGCCACGATGCTAACCCGTTCCCGGCTGCGCCAAGGGTCGCGCTGCCGTCTGCGGTGCCCGCCAGAGCCGTCGTCCTAACAGCCGACCGTATGCGCGAAAGGCCGCACTATCCCAAGGCGCGGCCTGTTTCTCCCCGGCTCAGGAGGCGAAGGGGCTTACGCTTACTTCTGACACCCTCCCTCGAGTGCTCCCGTCCAAGGACGCCTGGTACATGCCGGCTGGGCCGGCGCCTGTGATGCTGCTCGCGGTGGCACAAGCACTCGGCCTTGCTGAGGGTGCCGCGAACGTTGCCCGCATCCCCGTATCTTGCCGCAAGGTTATTATACGGTATAGTATTCAGACAAGTTTAGCGGCTTGTCGTGACCCCAAACGGGAGTCCCGAGCCGGTAGTGAGGGGTTGCGCAAAGCCGGCGAACGGGGTTCTACGTCCAGGCCATCGGCAAAGGGCGCCAAGGCGTCCTGCCGCGGCGCGCAACCAGTTTGGCAGCCTTGGGCGGGGTCGTAGTTCAGCCCGGTTAGAACGCCGGCCTGTCACGTCGGAAGTCGTGGGTTCAAATCCCATCGGCCCCGCCATCACAGCCAGGCAGCGCAAGGCGACGGCGGCGGGCAACGGCAGGACCGCCCGACAAGGGTAGAAAAATTGAAGCTCAGCGAGCAGACCAAAAGCCTTTCCCACCTGCAGGCCCTAGAGGGGCGGGATTGGGTCTTAATCGACGCGGCCGGCGTTCCCCTGGGACGCCTGGCGTCCCGCGCCGCCGGCATCCTTAGGGGCAAGCACCTGCCGCAGTTCACGCCCAATCAGGACGCGGGAGGCTTCGTGGTGGTGATCAACGCTGAGCGGGTACGGCTGACCGGCTCCAAAGCGGACCAGAAGGTGTATCATCGGCATTCCGAATACCCGGGAGGTATCCGCAGCGTCAGCGCGGGGCAGCTCCTGCTAAGCCGCCCGGAGCGGCTGGTCGAGATGGCGGTAAAGGGCATGCTGCCGAGAAACCGGCTCGGCCGCCGCCTGGCAACCAAGCTCAAGGTCTACCGCGGTGCCGACCATCCGCACACCGCGCAGCAACCGCAGCCGGTTTCGGTCTAAGGGATGGCGACGATGGCTGAAAAGCAAAAAATAATCCGCGCTACGGGCAGGCGTAAAACGGCAGCAGCACAGATCCGCCTCTTACCCGGCAGCGGCGTCATCACGATCAACGAGCGGCCGTTGGAGGACTACTTCCCGCGGCCGACCTCGCGGATGCGCATTGTCGAGCCCTTCCAAACCACCCAGACCGAGTCGCAGTACGACGTGATCGTTGCGGTCAGGGGCGGCGGCATCTCGGCGCAGGCCGACGCGGTGCGGCTGGGCATCTCCCGCGCTCTGCTGGCCACCTCGGAGGCGCTGCGCGCGCCGCTTAGAGAAGCCGGGCTGCTCACGCGCGACCCGCGCAAGGTCGAGCGCAAGAAGTACGGACGCCACAAGGCGCGCAAGCGGCCCCAGTACTCCAAGCGCTAGGCCGACGCCGCAGCCGGCGAGGCCGGCGGCATCCCGGCCCGCAACGCCGGGCGTTGCCGCTTTGGGCCGGTCAGAGGCGGGCACTTTGGGGAGAACCGGCCGTGAGCCGCTTCAGGTCGGCGCCTGCCCCACGGTGGCGCTTCGCTTGCCGTCGCCGGCCAGGACGACGCGGCCGCCTTTAGCTTGGCGGCCGCCAAGGCGCAGGAGCTTGCCGGGATGGGACAAACCGGGGACAAGATTTTGCGGGTTGCGGTGCTGGGCGCCTCGGGCTATTCAGGGATCGAGGCGCTGCGGCTTCTCGCTCTGCGTCCCGAAATCCGGCTCACTGCACTTACCTCGGAGCACTATGTCGGCCGGGCGGTCGAAGAGGTTCATCGTCACCTGTCCGGGCTTGGATTGCCGCGCTTCGAGGGTCTGGACGCAGACCAGCTTCGAGGTCGGGCCGACGCGGTGGTCTCGTGCCTACCCTCCCGGGTGGGAGCGCCAACTGTAGCCCGGCTGGTGAACGCGGGAGTTCGCGTGCTCGATCTCTCGCCCGATTTTCGGCTGCGCGACCCTGAAGCCTACCGCCGAGTCTACGGGGCCGAGCATCCGGCACCCGGGCTTCTGGCCGAGGCGGTCTACGGGCTGACCGAGTTTCAGCGCGAGGAGATAAGGGGCGCACGCCTGGTGGCCGTGCCGGGATGCTACCCCACCGGGGCGTTGCTCGGCCTTTTGCCGCTGGTGCGCCGCCGGCTAATCGAACTCGAGGGAATCTGCGTTGACGCCAAGTCGGGCACCAGCGGGGCGCGCCGGGCTCCCGAGTTGGCGCAGCTCTTCGCCGAGGTGAACGAGAACTTGCGGCCTTACAGCGTCGGCAGCCATCGCCACGGACCGGAAATCGAGCAGGAGCTGGCGCGGGCGGCCGGCGGCGCGGCCGCGGTTACCTTTGTGCCGCACCTGCTGCCGGCGACGCGCGGGATTCTCACGTCGATTTTCGCCCGCCCGCGGCCCTCGGCCAATGACGAAGCGATCCGCGAGGCTTACCGGGCAGAGCTGGGCGGCTCGCCTTTCGTAAGGCTGCTGGCACCCGGCCAATGGCCCGAGCTGCGCAACGTCCGGGCAACCAACGGGTGCGAGCTGAGCTTTTTCCTCGACCGCCGCACCGGTACGCTTGCCGTCTTCACCGCGATCGACAATCTGGGCAAGGGCGCGGCGGGGCAGGCGGTGCAAAACCTGAACCTGATGTTCGGCTTCGACGAACGCGCCGGTCTGGCACAAGTGGCACCGGTGCCGTGAAGCGCCGCTCGCGGCGCGCCATCTCCCCTCGCCTCGCCCGCGCCGGACATGCGCTTTTCCTGCCCCTCGCCCGCGCCAGTGGGAGAGAGCCTGCCCTGAGAGGCTGTGATCTTTTGAGGTGTTGGTGGTGAAGAACTGAATCTAATGGAGGGCACTGAGGCAGTGGTGAGGAGGGCGCGATGGCGGCAATGGAGAGAGCGCGGCTGCGGGTTGCGGAGCGCCGGCAGCTTCGCTTGGAAGCGATTGATCTTGATGCGCTGATCGGCGCGCGGAGCATCCGGCGCGGGCGATATGGCGCGTGCCGGAGCGGATGGATTTTCCCCGGTTCTATGCGCGCATCAAGGCGGTGGAGGGCGGAGCGGGCCAGGACGCCACCGACCCCAAGATTCTGATCGGGCTGTGGCTGTATGCGATCAGCGAGGGGGTGGCCAGCGCACGCGAGATCGACCGGCTGTGCACAACGCACAGCGCCTATCGCTGGATATGCGGCGGGGTTTCGCTCAACTACCACCTGATGAGCGACTTTCGCAGCGCGCACGGCGCGGCGCTGGACGATTTGTTCAGCCAACTGCTGGCGGTGCTGATGCACCAGCAGTTGGTTAGCCTTAAGCGGGTGGCGCAGGACGGGACCCGGGTCCGGGCCAGCGCCGGGGCGGCGTCGTTTCGGCGCCAGCCGCGGCTGTAACAATGCCTGGCGCGGGCCCGGCTGCATATCCAAGCGCTCCGGTTGGCGGCCGAGCAGCCCGACCCGCAACGCAGCGCGCGGGAAGAGGCCGCCCAGGAGCGCGCGGCGCGTGAGCGTGAGGCCCGGCTGGAGCAGGCGCTGGCCGAGCTGCCCAAAGTTGCGGCGCACAAGCACCAGCAGGAGGGCGCGGCCGAGCCGCGGGTTTCCAGCACCGACCCCGAGGCGCGGGTAATGAAGATGGGCGATGGGGGTTTTCGTCCGGCCTATAACCGGCAATTCGCCGCTGACACCGAAAGCCGGATTATCGTGGGGGTAGGCGCGTGCAACGCCGGCACTGACAGCAAGCAGTTGGAGCCGATGCTCGACCAGCTTGAGCGGCGCACCCAGCGGCTGCCGGCCCAGCTCCTGGTCGACGGCGGGTTTACCAACCTGGCGAGCTTTGCGCGCGCGGCACAACGTGGGGTGGAGGTATTTGCGCCGCTGCGCAAGCACCATCAGAGCTATAAGCTCGACCCGGCCGAGCCGCATCGCGCCGACCCTCCCGCCATCGCCGCTTACCGTCAACGGATGGCTTGCGCCGAAGGCAAACAGGTTTACAAGCAGCGCACCGCTACCATCGAGACCGTCAACGCCGACTTGAAAACTTACCGCGGCCTCGACCGCCTGCTGGTGCGTGGCGCAGCCAAGGTGCTCAGCGTCGCGCTGTGGGCGGCCCTCACCTATAACCTCATGCGAGGTATCACCATGGGCTGGCTCTGAGTAATTAAACCGCGCCCACCGCCCCGGCGCGGACCAGCCACGCCAGCAACTTGAACTCCAATCCAACCCCACTCGCCTACTGCCGGGTGTAATCGGAACCCAAAAGCCAATTCGCTCACAACCTCTGAGCCTGTCGAAGGGGCAAGCGGCGCGGCGGTTGCGCTCTCTTGCGCAACCGCCGTGACGCGCGGGTGAGGGTGCAGGCAGGCGCAACCTGCACCCTCACCCCGAGCCTCTCCCAAAGGGAGAGGGCGCGAGAAGGCACGAACCGGCAGGATGGGAGCGCCCTGGTGCTGCTGCTCTTTGGCCGGATTAGGTCCTCGATGGCTCCAGGCTGATTCCCGCCAGAATCACCCGGTGGCATCGGCAAGGGAGGAAGACAGGCGGTCCATCCTGAAGAAAAAGGCGCTAAGACTTTTAAGCTCCTCGAAAAGCTTGGCCGCTCCGCTTAGCTTGAGCCGGTAAAGCTGGCCGTAAAGCACGAAGTCTGCAAACCCGATCCGGTCGAGCAGAAAAGCCCTCTCGGCCAGCGCTTCATCCAGGTCTTCGAGCTGACAGGCCAGCCCCTGGGCAAAGCAGGCGGCGAGCACGCGATGCAAGCCGCCGAGCCCGGGCGGAAAGATCGTCGGCTCGGGAAAAAGTGCTTCGAGACGCCCGGCGATCGCGGCAAGGCCGACCGCTACTTCCCCCGGTGAAAGCGCGAGCGCCGGCACTTCCGCCCTGCCGGCCATCGCCAGCAACGCTTGCCGCTCTTGCTCGCCCAACTCGACTTCCTCGGCTTCGACTCCCTTGTAGGCGAGCAGCTTGCGCGCCGCGGCGGATTCGCCGCTGGACGCCGATTGGTATAAACGGGGCTTTGCCGCCGGCGCATCCATAGTCATTCGGCCAGCATCGCGGCCATCATCCGCGCGTTCGTCACGCCGTAATCGCGGTAGCAGTTGTTAAATATGACGAATGCCCGATCGCTTCCGGAAAGCCGCTTGAGCTTCGCCGCCCAAGGCCGAAGCTCGTCCTGCGCGTATAGATATTTGTAGCGTTCCGCGACCGAGCCGCCGCGCCGAAACCAGTTTTCGCGGTTACGGCCGTGAAAACGAACATAGACCTGTGTCGTGCTGCGTTCCAGGATGGACGGCACCACGCCGGCCGGCGCGTCAACCGACACAAAAGCCAGGCGGTGCTCGCGCAAGAAGTCGAGCGTAGCCTTGCACCGGCCCTCTTCGGCCGTCCAACTCGGATGCCTGAACTCAACCGCGATAGGCGCATCGCTTAGCCGCCGGCGCACCTCGGCCAGGTATTCCAAGCTCTTCTCCCCGTGAACGAAGTAGGGCGGAAACTGAAACAGCAGCATCCCGAGCTTGCCGCTTTGGCGAAGCGGCCTAAGCGCCGACCAGAACATCTCGAAGGCCAGATCGAGCAGCGGCGCAGCCGGCCGGGAAAGCCGCGGCTCCCGGCGCTGGTCCGCCGACAGCATCGCTTGCATCGCCGCCGGCAGCCGGGCGGTATCGGCGGCATGGCCGGTGAGCAGCGCAAACGCTTTGACGTTGAAAAGGAAGCCGGGTGGTGTCCGCTCGGCCCAAAGGCGCGCGTTGCGCTCGGCCGGCAGCGCGTAATAGGTCGAGTCCACTTCAACGGTAGAGAAGCAGGCGGCATAGAATTTCAGCCGCGCCTCCGCCGTGCGCGCCTGCCGGGGATAAAACGTTGCCGCCTCGATCAATGTCGGGTCGGTCCACGACGCGGTGCCGACGAAAAACCGCCCGGCTGCGCTGCCGCCCTCGGGTAAGGCAACCGAGTTTGCCGCGCCGGTTTGGCCGGCGACCAGATGCCGGTTCGCCCCGCCCTCGGCGGACGCACGCTCCGTCACTGCTTCTATTTTCGACCTTCTTTGAGCTGGCGTTTCCAGTCAAGGCGGCGCGCCTCGGCCGCCGCCGCTTCGGCTTCTTTGATCATTCCCTTGCGCTGGTAGAACATGCTCAGGTTGGTGAAAGCCAGGATGTCCCCGGGCTGGCGCTCGATATAGCGGCGGGTCATCTCGATGGCCGTATCGAGATCGCCTTTGGCCTGGTAACACATGACCAGCCCGTGCAGGGCGTCGGCGTAGTCGGGGTCCAGCTTGAGGGCGCGGTCGAACAGTTCGATCGCCGCGTCGAAGCGTTGTTCGGCGTAAAGGTCGGTGGCCTGGTCGTAAAGGTCGTCCTTCTCGGACATCGTCCACCTCTCAGGGCCGCGCGAGCCGCCTACGGGTTTTGTAGCGCCCCGCTCGGGCAGCGGCGCTCGGGGTCAAGTCTCCGGGTCAACGAGCACGCCCGGATTAAGTATGCCATTGGGGTCGAGCGCACGCTTGGCCGCCTTGAGTGCCCGCAGAAAGCCCTGTGGCAGCTCGCGGTCGTACCATGGCCGGTGGTCGCGTCCCACGGAATGATGGTGCGTTATCGTACCGCCGAGCTTTATCAGGAGGTCCGAGACTTCGCGCTTGATCGCGTCCCACTGTTCGAGCTCGGCGCCTTTCCTGCCTAGGGCGAGCACCGTGTAGTAGGGCGCCGCGCCGTCGGGATAGGCGTGGGTCAGGCGGCAGGTGACGAAACCTTTGCCGCAGATGCGCGCAACCGCCTGCTGAGCCGCCTGCATCAACTGGCCGTGAAACTCGGCGAAGCGGTCCCAGGTTATCGCCGTCTCGAAGGTCTCGCTCACCAGCCCCATCGAGACGACAACGTCGTGCAGGTAGGGCGCGCTCAGGAAAGCCTGCCGCCACGCTCCGGCGGCCCCTTCATGGGTGGCGCCCGGGTCGGCCCTGGTTTGACCGGCGTCGGCCGGGAGACGGCCGCCGCAGTCGGCGCAGCATTCCAGCGCCCGTTTCATCCAGGCCTCCAAGGCATGGTCGGCCGACTCAAAGGCGAGCACCAGCACCGCCGCCTCGCCGTTATTAACCCGGGCGTTGGCCGCCTCGCCGGGATCGAGCAGTCGGCAGTTGGAAGGGTAAAGCCCCGTCTGGGCGATCGCCCGCACCGCACGCGCCCCGCTTAGAAAATCGTCAAAGAAAACCGAAGCGCCGGCCCGCAGCGTCGGACGGTCCTGAAGCCGCATCCAAGCCTCGGTGATGATCCCCAGAATACCCTCCGAGCCGATGAACAGCCGGTCGGGACTGGGACCGGCCCCGGAACCAGGCAACCGGCGCGTCTGGACCACGCCGGTCGGCGTTATCACCCGCACCGCCTCGACGAACTCGTCGATATGGGTGTAGAGCGTGGCGAAATGGCCGCCCGAACGGGTGGCGATCCACCCGCCGAGCGTCGAGAACTCGAACGACTGCGGAAAATGGCGCAGGGTGAGCCCGTGCGGCTTAAGCTGCTCTTCGAGGGCAGGCCCGAGAACGCCCGCCTGGATGCGCGCCGCCCGCGATGCGCGGTCGACCTCCAGCACCCGGTCGAGTCGGCCGAGGTCGATCGAGACCGCGGCACGGCAGGCGCTCGGAGGCTCGACGCCGCCGACCACGCTGGAGCCGCCGCCGTAGGCAAGCGCGGCGATCTTTTCCCGGTCACACCACTCGAGCAGGCGCGCCAATTCTTCCTCGCTGCGCGGAAAGGCAACCAAGTCGGGCGGATTGGCGTAGTCGCGGCGAAAAGCGCGCACCAGATCGCGAAAGCCCTTGCCGTAACTGTGGCCCGCCCGGTCGTAGGCGCTGCTCGAGCAGATTTCGCCAAGCGATCCGGGCGGCGAGATGCGCGGCGCTCGCAGCGCCAGCTCCGCCTCGGTGGGCGGCGGCGTCAGCGCCAGCTCGGAGACGCCAAACCGCTCGGCCATGCGGCGCGCCATTCGCCGCTGCTGCTCCGAGTCCGGTCCCTGGTCTTCGTAACCCCATCCCCAAAACTTGCGTCTTCGCTGGCTCATGGTCGTTGCCGACTCCCTTCGAGGCTTCGGCTATTGTTGCGCCAGCGGCCAAAGGGCGCAACCGCGCCGTCCGGGGTCCCGGCGCCGGGCGGTGGGCGAATGCCGCCGCTGGGCGGCCTTAAGCGGCGGCCCTGGCGCGCCTTAAGCGGCGCGCGGCCAGGCTACGGTCTTGCGCCCGCGCGGCCAAGGCCGTATCTCTCGAATTTGAACCGGGATACCGCCGGTCAAAAGGAGGCCCGCCATGGCAGCAGACTACAAGTGTCTCATCTTCGAACGGCGCGGCGATGTCGCGCGTATAACGCTTAACCGGCCGCAAGCGTTCAACGCGCTAAACGTCGACGCGGCGCGCGAGCTTGACGCGGCCGCCCGCGCGGTCGAGCACGATTTGAGCGTACGCTGCGTCCTGCTGCGCGGCGCCGGCAAATCCTTCTGCGCCGGCGGCGACGTCAAGAGCTTCCACGCACACGCCGTCCAAGGCGGCGAGCAAGGCATCGAGGCATATATCGAAGAAGTCACCGTCTACCTGCACCGGGCGATCGCCCGCCTGGTCCGATGCGCGACGCCCACGGTCGCCGCGATCCAAGGCAGCGCCGCCGGCGGCGGGATGAGCCTCGGCCTGTCATGCGATTTCGTGCTGGCGGCGGAGTCGGCGCGTTTCACGATGGCCTACACGCGGATCGGCCTGGCTCCCGACGGCTCTTCGACTTACTTCCTGCCGCGGATAATCGGCATGCGCAAAACGCTCGAGCTGGCGCTGACCAATCGGGGTTTGAGCGCGCAGGAAGCCGAGGCGCTCGGCCTCATCAACCGGGTCGTGCCCGACGATCGACTCGCGGCCGAAGCCGAGGCGCTGGCCGCCGAGCTGGCGGCGGGACCGACCGCGTCCTTCAGAAAAACCAAGCAACTCCTGCATGCCAGCGTCAGCAACACGCTGGAAGCGCAACTTGACCTGGAATGCCGGACCATCTCGGGCCTTGGCCGCACGCACGACGGACAGGAGGGAATCGCGGCGTTCGTCGAAAAGCGCAAGCCGGCCTTCACCGGCGTTTGACGCGCCCGAGGCTTGGCAGAGAAACTTTGCCGCTGCGCCTTCGGCGATCTCGCGTTAGCTCCGATAGTCGCAACAGCGCCCGTCAAGACACGGCCTGACACGGCGCGCCCGCCTACCGACTCTTGCAAAATCTAGTTACACAGGCTGAACCGCTCGGGCGCACCGCTGTCATTCCCGCGCGCGGCCGCCGCGCGCAGGCGCCCCTGCCTCTGTCACCCTGCGCCTCCCTTCCTGTCACCCTGAGAGGCTGTGATCTTTTGAGGTGTTGGTGGTGAAGAACTGAATCTAATGGAGGGCACTGAGGCAGTGGTGAGGAGGGCGCGATGGCGGCAATGGAGAGAGCGCGGCTGCGGGTTGCGGAGCGCCGGCAGCTTCGCTTGGAGGCGATTGATCTTGATGCGCTGATCGGCGCGGAGCATCCGGCGCGGCCCTGGGTGGCTGACTAATCACCCGCATACGTTGCTCCTGGCGCAGCCCCAGTCCGGGCGATTTCTCCGACCCGCGGCGGGGAGCTTAGGCTTAGACGCCGCGGGCGTCGGGCCCCCAGATATGCTTGTGCATCTGAAGCTGAAGGCGTACCGGGAGCCGGTCGGCCAGAATCCAGGAGGCCAGCTCGGCCGGCGCAAGAAGGCCGAAGGCGCAGCTAAACAGTACTGCGTTGACCCGGGCGGCCAGCTCTCTTTCGGTCACCACAGCACGGGCCCATTCGTAATCGCCCCGGTCGGCGATGACGAATTTCACCTCGTCGCAGGGGGCCAGGCGCTCCAGGTTGGACCAGCGGTTGCGGTGCGACTCGCCGCTGGCCGGGCATTTGAGGTCCATTATCTTGACCACGCGCCGGTCAACGGCGCTTAAGTCGGCGGCGCCCGAGGTCTCGACCATCACGCTAAAGTCCCGGTCGGCCAGCCCGGCCATCAGAGGAAAAACCGCCGGCTGGATTAGCGGCTCGCCGCCGGTGATTTCGACCAGGCGGCATCGGTAACCGGCGACGGCGGCGATTACTTCCTCCACCCGCATGCGGCGGCCGGCATAGAAAGCATACTGAGTGTCGCACCAGGCGCAGCGCAGGTGGCATCCGGCAAGCCGCACGAAGACGCAGGGCCGTCCCGCGTGGGTTGATTCGCCCTGGATGCTGAAGAAAATCTCGTTAACCTTTAGGCTCTCGCGGTTCATCACTCCAACGCCCGGCGCGGGCGGCCTCTGCCGCTTCTTCCATGACCTGCCGAAGCGGCACCTGATGCTCGAGCGCCTGGCGTTTGCAATCCTCGTATTCGGGCGCAAACTTGGTCTCGGCGGCCGTGGTGCCGGAGACCTTGACCCTGACCTCGCCAAAGCGGGTGGTCACCCGGCCGAGCGCGCGCCTGAGGGACAGGCGCGACACCGGATGAAAGCGTACTCCGATGGTCGAGGTCTCGTTGAAGATGGTTGCGATGAGGCTCTGGCGCACGGCGGCTTGCGTCAGCACGGCGACGATCACGCCGGGCCTGCCCTTTTTCATCAGCGTCGGCGTGAGGGTTACGTCGCGCGCGCCTTGGGCGAACAGCCGCTCGGCCAGATGCTCGTAGAGCTGGGGATTGAGGTCGTCGATGTTGGTCTCGATTTGCACCAGCTCCTCGCCCTGTGTGGCGCCGGCCAAGCGGCCGAGCAGCACCCGAAGCACGTTGGGCCGGTCGTCGAGCGCGCGCGCGCCGGCGCCGTAGCCAACCCGTTCCACGACAAAATCGCAGGCCTCCGGCGCCGGGCGCGCCAGCGCCTTGAGCAGCGCCGCGCCGGTGGGCGTGACCATCTCGCCCGCGCCGTCGCCCAGGCGCAGCGAAAAGCCGGACAACAGCTCGGCCGTCGCCGGCGCCGGAACCGGAAGCATCCCGTGGCGCGAGGCAACGAAACCGCTGCCCGCCGGCAACGGCGAGACCAGAAGCTCGCTAACCTCGAGCGCGTGAAGACACCAGACGGCCGCGACCACGTCAATGATTGAATCGACCGCGCCCACCTCGTGGAAATGGACCTCTTCGGGCTTCACCCGATGCACCTTGGCCTCGGCCTCGGCGAGCAGTTCGATTACGTGCCGCGCTTGCTGGGAGACCCCGGCAGGCAGCCGAGCGCCGGCGATGATCTCCAGCACCGCCGCGGCTTTGCGCTCCTGCTGCTTGGCGGTCACCTCGACGTTGAACTTGATCGCCGAGATGCCCGATTGGCTTCTGGGCTCAAACGACAGCCGATAGCCGTCAAGCGGCAGCGAGGCAAGCGCAGCCTTGAGCGCCTCACGATCGGCGCCGAGGTCGACCAGGGCGCCGACCATCATATCGCCGCTCAAGCCCGAGAAGGCATCCAAAAAAGCTGTTGCCATCGCCTCTGGCCTTTACTCGAACGCACCGGCTGTATAGCATCAAACGCCCGTGGTCTTATAGCGTAATTGTTTGGTTGTACGCATGGAACCGTGCCGGCAGGGGCTCAGGCAGGCGTTCGAGCCGGAGCGCCGGGATCGCACAACCGGCTCGACAGCGCGATGAAGGTAACCAAGGCTGTCATAGTGGCGGCTGGGTGGGGCACGCGGATGTTGCCCGCCTCCAAGGTCGTGCCCAAGGAGCTGCTGCCGGTGGTCGACGTTCCGGCGATTCAGCTCGTGGTCGAGGAGGTTGCGGCCTGCGGGATCCGCGATGTGATCGTGGTGGTCGCGCCGGGCCGCAGCCAGGTGCTGGACCATTTTCGAGCGGCGCCCGAGCTTGAGCGCTACCTCGCAGAGCGCGGCAAGCGGGACCTGCTTAAGCTGGTGCGCCGGCCAGCCGAGCTGGCCAACGTACGCAGCGTCTTACAAGAAAAGGCGCTGGGACTCGGTCATGCCGTTCTTCAGGCCCGCGAAGCGGCGGGGGACGAGCCGTTTGCGCTGTTGCTTCCCGACGACATCTTTGCCGCACCCCGGCCCTGCCTGGCGCAAATTCTCGAAACGGCGCAGCAGAAAGGCGCGCCGGCGGTGGCGCTAACCCGGGTGGCACGCAGCGAGGTCAGCAAGTACGGCATCGTGCGGGCGGAACCGGCCGGGCCGCGCACCTACCGGCTTTCAGGGATGGTCGAAAAGCCTGAACCCGAGACGGCGCCCAGCGATCTGGCGATCGTCGGCCGCTACATTCTGCCGCCGGAGATTTTCCCGCTCCTGGCAGACGTCAGGCCGGGGGCCGGCGGGGAAATTCAGTTGACCGACGCGCTGGCGCGGCTGTCCGCAACGCGTCCGGTTTACGGCTGCCAGTTCGAGGGCGAGCGCTTTGACGTTGGCGACCGTCTGGGGTTCCTGCGGGCGCAGATAGCCTTTGCCCTTCGGCGTCCCGAGCTGGCCGAAGGGTTGCGCGGGATGCTGCGCTCGTTTATTTCCTCTTAGGGTGGGGCAGTAGCTCAGCTGGGAGAGCACTACGTTCGCAACGTAGGGGTCGAGGGTTCAAATCCCTTCTGCTCCACCAACCGCCGACCCCGGCAAGTCAGGCTCCCGAAAGCGTCGGACACCCGGTTCGGGTTGAGCCTCCGGCTTGGAGAGGGCGCTTGCCACGGTTGGAGTGAGAAGCGGCTGGCAACGGGCGCGTGCTGGTTCCTAGGCGTCTAAGGAGACTGCTCGCGCGGCTCAGGGGGCCCCTTGCCCCTGGGGAGGGCCGGGCGGGGCCGCCGGCGCCTGAGGAGCGGGAAACGGCCCCGCCGGCTGCATCGTCACCATCTGCGGCTGGGCAATTCTCAGAAAGGCTTTGCCCAAGTGGTTTTCGATAATCTTAACGCTGCCGGTTCCGTTAAAAGTGTGGGTGACGGCGTGGAACACCGAAAGGACATCGTCCTGGAGGTCTTGGTCTACCTCGAGGTCTTCCACAAGAAGCCCTAACTCCTTGACCCGGTCTCGGTGAATAAACCTCGTATGACTCTTGAAATTTCCGTGATCCGCGAGCTTCTTGGCAATCTCGAGACCCTTTCGCTTAGCATCCGCGTGCCCGCTGAACATATACTCTGATAGCCACTCGGCAACAAACGACTCCGAAAGTTCCCGAGCAAGCTTACATTGAACGATGAGGGCCGGCCCATACTGCCTTAGTATAGGGAGCCAAGCCGGCAGAAGCGCGGGCTGCTTGAGACATTCCTGCTTGGCCAGTTCGAACTGCTCCAAGATAGCGTGCGCCGGTACTGCGGCATAGCCCAGCTCCGTCTGTACGATGAACTGCGGGTCGATCGGGCCCAAGAACGAGTGTTTGCCCATTACGATCACGTTGGCAGAGCAGGCAAGCATCGTTGCCGCGGACATAGCCGCGTGCGGGACGAAGACCCGTACGTCGGAAAACCTGGAGCGGACGTACTTGACGATTGCTTCAGTGGCCTCCGCGGATCCGCCCGGCGAGTGAACAATCAGATCAATGGCGGGGCCGGCAAGCCCGTGAAGCACCTCCATGAAGCCTTGAAGGTCCTCGGGGCTGATGCTTACGAGATCCGGGGCGATTCCACCCGGCGTCGGCTGGGTCCACTTGGCCGCGTAGAGAACGACCGGGCGCCTGGTACGCTGGGCAACCTGCGCCAGATACTTGCGCCTAACGACGTCGAACGCGCTAACGGCCGGTGGCGCTTGGCCGGGCTGAACTGACTGCGCAATTTGCTTGTGAAGCTGTTGGAGCTCCTGCAGGATTTCTCCCCAAGTTGGCAAGAGAGCGGCTCCGGCGCTCAGCGATTTGATCTGTCGCTGGTGAAGTACAAAGCCTTGGGAGCCAGCAACTGGGTGTAGATGCTCGTCTGCCGAGCAGCAGCCTCGTAGCTGCCGTAGGCCTCAAGCAAATCCACGATCCCCGGATTGGAAGCCTCAAGCTCTTCTTCCATCCGCCTGAGGTCAGCCTCCACCTCTGCTCTCACCTTTTCTTCGTCACTGCTCATGGTGTGCCTCCGACTCCGTGGTCGTTTCCGATCCGCGGCTTCCGTTGTGAGTCGAGGGACTGTCCTATGGCAAGGCTGGAGTCATTCGTCGGCTCCATAGGTGCTATGCCAGCGCCCAGGGGCGTCCTAATGACCAGCGGGTGCTCGAGGTGCCTGGGTTCTTTTACAGGATGTCGAGGCACGGGCGTGCTAACCTCGGCGGGCAGATACTTGGGCTCCCCGGCCGGTCGGGCGGGGTGTGTCACAACCCTGACAAATAGTGGCATCATAATGGCGCCCCTCACGGTAGTCCAAGGGCCTATCGTGCGTCAACGCTTAGCGCCGCTCGGGAACGACGGCTAGGGTGCAACTTTTCACTCCCCAGCAAGGCAATCGTCGTGCCACCTTCTCGCGTTCGATCCTGAAGCGGGCCTGCTCACCCCTCGTTCAATGGCAAGACACGCCCCCTATGCCCCAGCGTGGAGGCTGCTTTTATGCGTTTGTCTTTTCTTCGTGCGAGCCTCTGAGGTATCAACGTTTCCCCTACGATGGCAGCGTAGATGCGTACCGGGCCCATGCCTGGCGCTCGGCTAGTCCCGGGCCGAGCGGCAGCGCCACGCCACGATGCCTCCGAGCACGATGAGCGCGCCGAGCGCGACGAAGTGCCAGTCATCCCACATGTCCGAAAACGTCGCTCCGAAGCCCAACCCGCCGCCCGAGACGATTAAAAGCGCGCCCCAGAAAACGCAGATGGCGATAAAGCTGTACTCGACCGCGCGGCTCTCTCGCGCCGAGCCGGGATTTACCTGGTGGCCGTGGCGATGATGGCTCTCGTCGCGCGGCATCACCGCCGGCGTGTGGAGAGGCCTCGCTGCGCCATCCACGGAGGGTTCGGAGCTCTGGTCCATCGGTCGCCTCGCTGGCCAAAGCCGGCAAGCCTGCAGGCCACGGCACGAAAAGCCGCACCCGATGCTCGGCCTCGCAGCCGTAGCTTATCGTGTGCCGGCGCGCCGGCCCCGTCCGCACCCGGCGGCCCGTGGGTCCGTAGCGCCCAAAACGGCGGCTTGCGGGCCGCCAAGCCGCATCGGCGCGACTTACGCGCTCGTCCTGCTATGATTCTAGCCATTGGCCGGTGGGTTTTCACCCGGCCGGCAGCCGGGTTCTAAAGACGTCATGACGACCGTCAATGTGCTCGGAGCGGGGCTTGCCGGCAGCGAGGCGGCCTATCAGCTTGCGCGGCGCTCGGTGCCGGTGCGGCTTTTCGAGATGCGTCCGGCCTCGATGACGCCGGCGCATCGCACCGCTTTCTTCGGCGAGCTGGTCTGCTCGAACTCCCTTAAGAGCGTCTCACCCGAGACCGCATCGGGCGTCTTGAAGGAGGAGATGCGGCGCTTGGGTTCGCTGGTGATGGCCGCCGCCGAGGCCGCCTCGATTCCCGCCGGCAGCGCGCTGGCGGTTGATCGCGAGGAGTTCGGGCGTTTTCTTACCGCGACGCTTGAGGGGATGGCCAACGTCGAAATCGTAAGGCGCGAGGTCACGGCAATCCCGGAGGGGCCGACGATCGTGGCCAGCGGGCCGCTCACCAGCCCGGCCTTGGAGCGCGCGCTGCAAGCGCTCGCCGGTCCGCGCCACCTTTATTTTTACGACGCCGTTTCCCCGGTGGTGACGGCCGAGTCGATCGATATGGCGCGCGTCTTTCGCGCCTCGCGCTACGGCCAAGGGGGCGACGATTACATCAACTGCCCGCTTTCCCGGCAGGAGTACGAGGCGTTCGTCGAGGCGCTGGTTTCGGCCGAGGTCGTCGCCCCGCATCCCTTCGAGCGGGCGGTCTACTTCGAAGGATGCGTGCCGATCGAGGAGCTTGCGCGCCGGGGCCGCCTAACGCTGGCCTTTGGCCCGATGCGGCCGGTGGGATTGGTCGCCCCGCTAACCGGGCGCCGGCCGTTTGCCGTGGTGCAACTGCGCGGCGACGATCGGGCCGGCACGCTCTACAATATCGTGGGTTTCCAGACCAAGATGACCTACGGCGCGCAGCGCGCCATCTTGCGCATGATACCCGGGCTGGAAAGGGCGGAGTTCGTCCGTTACGGATCGCTGCATCGCAACACGTTTCTCAATTCGCCGGCGCTTTTGCGGCCCAGCTTGCAGCTTCGCGGCCGCGACGATCTCTTCGTGGCGGGTCAGCTTACCGGGGTCGAGGGCTACCTGGAATCGGCGGCCACCGGGCTTGTCGCGGCGCTCAACGCGGCGCGTCTTACAGCCGGCGCGCCGTTGCTTACGGTGCCGGCCGAGACCGTTTTGGGCTCCCTGATCGGCTACATCACCGATCCGGCCAGGGGCGACTTTCAGCCGATGAACGCGAATTTCGGCCTGCTGCCGGCGCTGGACGCGGTTGCGCTTCGAGGGCGCGAAAAAAAGCGCGCCCTTGCCGAACGGGCGCGCGCTGCATTTGAGCGCTGGATCGAGGATTGCGTCCTCGAGGCCGGTGCGCACGCGGCTTGGGCGGCGCAAGCGGCCGGTGCCGGGCCCGAGGCGGGCGCTTTGCGGGCTGCCGGCCGATGATCGTCGCCGCGCTCGACGTTGGGACCAACTCGGTTCTGATGCTGCTGGCGCGCTTGGCGGCGGGCAGCGCGCCGGTTGCGCTCGACGATCTTTGTGAGATCACCCGCTTGGGACGCGGCGTAGACCGCACCGGCCGGCTTGACCCTGAGTCGGCCAGGCGGACGCTGGCGACGATCTCACGCTTTGCCGCACAGGCGCGCGCACGCGGCGCCGAGCGGACCGTCGCCGTCGCAACGAGCGCAATGCGCGAGGCCGCCGACGGGCCGGAGTTCGTCGCGGCGGTCGCCCGGCAAACCGGAGTGCAGCTCGAGGTCATATCCGGCCGGACCGAGGCCTCTCTCAACTATGTCAGCGCCGTCAAGGGACTGGGCCTGGACCCGGCGGCCCGCCTGCTCATCCTGGATGTCGGCGGGGGCTCGACCGAGCTTATCACGGCGGCGCCCGGCTCGGAGCCCCGGCTGGCAAGCCTCGCGCTCGGTTCGGTCCGGCTGACCGAGCGGCTGGTGCGAAGCGATCCGCCGACGCTAGCCGATCAGCGGACGGTTCGCGCCGCGGTCAAGGCCGAGCTGTCGCAGCTTGGATGGACCTTCAAGCCGGAGATCGTGGTAGGCGTCGCCGGCACGGTGACCACGCTCTGCGCCGTGAGCCGGAAGCTTGCGGCGTACGACGCCGGGCGTGTGCATGGCCAGCGTCTTTCCCGGGCGGAAATCGAGGCCACCACGCGGCTGCTGGCTCGTCTGCCGCACGATGCGCGGCTTAAGCTGCCCGGCATGGTGGAAGGCCGGGCCGACGTTATCTTTGCCGGCGCGGCGATCGTCGACTGCGTCATGGAGGCCTGCGGCGCCGCCGAATTGGTGGTGAGCGACCACGGCGTGCGCTGGGGGCTTGTCTGGCGCGAAGCCGAAAAGCTTTTCCGCGTCGGCGGCGCAGCCGCCGACTGAACGGCCCGGCGGCACAAGCGTCCGACGCCGGCGCAACGACGGGTGTGCCCGCCAGGCCGAAGAACGCGTATGTCGAGCGCGGACGTGTGACAGTGCGGAAGTTTTCGGGGTGAAGAGCTTCACCCTTATTTTTGAAGTTGCGCTCTGCCATGTCTGGCAGTCTGCCCCGCACAAGGGCGGCCGCAATGCTCCGTGGGCGCGAATCAACCCTTAGCGGATTTCACCTATTGGAGGCTGGATATCATAGTGGTGATTCGGCCTTTGGTGGGTTTTTTGGCGTGTCACGCTCGCGCGTGGGTGCCGCGCGGAGAATTTCGGCGTTTTACCCCGCGGGGCCAGCGGAAGCCGGGATTCCCCTCGGCAGGGCTCGGGGCAGGTCTCGCGCGCGCCAGGCCATTGCATGGCAGCGGGGACGGGGAGCACGGGTATTTAGGCACTGCGCTCCCGTTGGCCTGCCTGCCGGGGCAGGCAGGCCGGGCAAGCTGCCGTGCGGCGAGCACCGCACGGGAATGACAGAGGCAGCCGCCGTGGTGCGGAACGTGCGGCGCCTTATAGCGCAGTCCTCAATGCAAGGGCTGGGGCTCTCAACGTTGACTAAGCCGCTTATGCTCGCGTCGGCGCGTCCGCATCGCAAGACCTCCTGCCTCCCGTTATTGCCTCACTTGCGTAGCGCATTATGCTGACGCGGAGCGGAATCTGCACGCCCAATAACCCAGCCCGCCGGCAGGGTCTCGGGCCGCGCACATGTTTCCCGTGGCCAGGACACCAAGGGGCGCCCTACGTGCCGTGGACTACGATCGCCAAGGCGAGGGCGGCCGCTGCCGCTTCCTCGCTGCGACTGCTCACAGAGTGGGGCACCGACCGTTCCGTCTGTAACGGCGTCGTCGATGGTTCACGATTGCGCCCTTGGCGGCGGAAATATCGAGTTCTTCTGGTGTGTGGAATCGCGGATCCGACCGTCGATATGCTCGCTGATACGCGAATTACCCTGAGTGCGCCGTTTAACATTCAGCCGCGGCCGATGTCCATCAGCGCACCCTTCAGCCAGGCGATGGCGGCTGCGGCAAAAGCCGCGGTCGAGCGGGCATCCACGGACGCCTTGCGAGGAAGCGCCGTAACTCGGCTCATGGTTAGTTGGCATGTTTGGTTCCAGGTCATATTGCTGCCCGTCGGCGCGGACGCATCAGTTGTGCGTCGGTTGTCGGACGTGCCACTATCCGGCGGCATAGCATTAACCGGCTCCTTGGGGACGAGCACGCTTAGCGTCAGCCTTGTTCCCATCCGTAAGCCGAGTTGACCAGCCGCCGCGCGAGAGCGTGCGGGGCGAAAAAGGCGCGTCGAAAGCATGATCGATGTCGCCCGACGCGCTTGCGCGCGTGATTGCCCGGCGGCGACCCGCCGCCGTCCGGGCTCTCTGCGCGGAGCGGCTGGCGCGGAGATGCGTTGGCGCGCTTCAGCGCCGAGCGGCGCGATCAGGCTGAAAGCTGGAGCGCGTCGGCCACCTTGGTGGCCGGACTGATGGCGCGGTAGCTTGGCCGCTGGCGCAGCCGCTCGAGGTAGGCCGAGACCTGCGGGAAGCTATCCAGCGCTGTCGCGTCGACCTCGAGCACCATGGCCACGACCATTGCCACAACGTCGGCCATCGAGAAGGCGCCGCCCAGGCAGCCGCCGGGCTCCGCTTGCGCCAGAACCCGCTCGAGGTAAGGCAAGTCACGCGCGCGCAGGCGCTCGCGGGCTTTCTCCATGCGCTCAAGGTCGCGCTTTTCCGGCGGACTCCAGTAAGGCATCCAGAGCCCGGGCAGCGTCTCGCCGAGCAGAGCCTCGTCGCCGAACTGTTCGAGCTGGCGCACCCGGGCGCGTGCCGCGGGGTCATTGGCCGGCAGCAGTCTGGGCGAGCCGTAGCGCTCGTCGAGGTACTCGTTGATTACCGTCGAGTCGAAAATTACCAGCCCGTCGTCGTCGATATAGGGCACCTTGCCCAGGGGATGGCGGGCGAGCATCTCGGGCGGCTTTTTCCACAGATGGCCGGGCGGGAGGTTTTCCACCCGGTAAGGGAGGCGTTTTTCCTCGAGCACGACCTTGGTCTTGCTGGCGTGGGTGGAGCGCAGGGTGCCCCAGGGATAATCCCGTTCCGTCGTCCACAGCGTTATCATCGGTGTCTCCTGCTTGAGCTGAAGGCTTTGAGCTTGAGGGCGGCGTGGACCGCCTGGACCGAGGCTCTCGGCCGGGCCGCCGACCTGGATGGCTGCGCGTTGCGGGGGCTACGCAGCCATCCAGGTCGGCGCAGCCTAAAGGCGCGTCGGCGCCATCGCTATGGCGGCCGGCGGCACCCTCCGTGCCCGACCGGGCCGGCTCCAGCTTAAGCGGGCGCCGCGATCGTGTTGCGCAAGCATCCGATCCCCTCGATTTCCACCTCGACGGTGTCTCCGACCTGCATCGGCCCGATTCCGCCCGGCGTGCCGGTGGTGATCACATCGCCGGGCATCAGCGTCATCACCTGGGAGACGTAGCTGATGAGGTAATCGCAGTCGAAGACCAGGTTCGAGGTGCGCGAGTGCTGGCGCGTTTCGCCGTTTAGCCGGGTCTCGATAGCCAGGTCGGACGGGTCGATGCTGGTGACGATCATCGGTCCAATGGGTGCGAAGGTGTCAAAGCTCTTGCCGCGGGTGAACTGTACGTCGTGGTCCTGCAGGTCGCGGGCGGTCACGTCGTTGAGACAGGTATAGCCCAGGACGTAGCTGCGCGCCTGGGCGCGCGAGACGTTGCGCGCGCGCTTTGCGATCACCACGGCCAGTTCGCCTTCGTAGTGCAGATTGGAGGTCTGGGGCGGGTAAATGATGGCATCGCCGGGCCCGATTACGCAGGTCGAGGGCTTCAGGAAGATGAGCGGTTCGGTTGGCACCTTGTTGCCTCTTTCCGCCGCGTGGTCGCGGTAGTTAAGGCCGATGGCCACGATTTTGCCGGGCACGACCGGGGCGAGCAGTCGCGCGGCCTTAAGCGGAGTCGGCTTTGCTCCGGGCACCGGGACGAGCTGGTCCAGCGCTCCCTGCAGGGGTCTGATCTCTTCGCCCTCGAGGACACCGAGTTGTTCATGGTGGTTGTGGGAGAACCTTACGATCTTCATGGGCAAATCCCTGGTAAGTGTTGTCAGAATGCTGCGGCGTTGGCGGTGGCGCCGGCAGCGCGCTGCACAATGAAGCTTTGCGCGCGGGGCCTTCGCTTGTCAACGTACTTAACATCGGGGCGCAGCTTCCTTACCCTGTGGTCTGGGGTGCGTGTGATGGACAAGCCGAAGATTCGGCCGGTGGAGGCTTTTCCGGTCGAGCATGACGGGCAGACCTTTGTCTGTCTGCGCGATCCCACCGGGCTGGCGTCGTCGCCGATTCTTCTCGGCATGGGGGCCTACTTCGTCGCCACGCTTTTTGACGGCCACAACAGCGTGCGCGACGTGGAGGCGGCCTTTGCGGGCCGCTTTGGCGAGGTTCTGCCGTCGCAACAGCTCGAGGAGCTGATTGCACGGTTGGATGAAGTGGGCTTTCTGGAGTCGCCGGCCATGGCGGAGCGTCGCCGGCGGTTCGAGCAGGAGTTTGCGTCGGCGCCGCAGCGGGCGGCGGCCCATGCCGGGCTCTGTTACGAGCGCGACCCGGTGCGGCTGCGCGCTGAAATCGAGGGTTTTTTCCGCTTGCCCGAAGGGCCGGGCAGCTTGCCTGCGGCGGCGGCCGACGGCCGCTTGGCCGCGCCCAGGGGGCTGATTGCGCCGCACATCGACCCGCGCCGCGGCGCAGCCGCCTATGCCCATGCTTACGGCGAGCTGGCCGGCCGCCAGCCGCCCGAGCTGGTCGTTGTTCTTGGCACCGCGCACTGCGGAGGCGGGCCGGAGTTGTTTGCCGCCACGCGCAAGGATTACGCCACGCCGCTGGGAGCGGTGATGACCGACCGGCCTCTGGTCGAGCGGCTGGCCAAGCGCTATAGCGGGGGCGACCTTTTCGCCCAGGAGCTGCTCCATCGCCACGAGCACTCGATCGAGTTCCAGGCCGTTTTCCTTGCCTGGGCTCTGGGCGTCGGAAACTTCCGGACGGTGCCGATCCTGGTCGGCTCGTTTTACGAGATGGTCGGGCGTGGCCGGCAACCGGCCGAGGACCCGCGGGTCGGCGCCTTCATCGAGGCGCTGCGGGCGGAGCTGGCGGCCGAGCGTCGGCGTGTTCTGGTGGTTGCCGGGGTAGACTTCGCCCACGTGGGCCGCAAGTTCGGCGATCCGTTTCGGGTCGATGAAGCGCAGGCTGAGAAGGTGCGTCGCGATGACCGCGAGCTTATCGCTCACATCGAACGGTGCGACCCGGCGGGGTTTTTCGCCGCGGTGGCTCGCGACGGCGACAGCCGCCGAATCTGCGGGCTGGCGCCGATCTACGTGGCGCTGGAGCTGCTGGCGGGATGCCGGGGCAGGCTGCTCAAGCATGCCATCGCGCTGGAACTTCAGACCGGCTCGGCGGTTTCATTCGCCAGCATCGTGATCGACTAAGTGCCTGTCCGAGTGACGCCATAAGCTGGCTGGCGGCCTTGGGCGAGGTAAAGTTTCCGTTGCGAGGGTTCGAGGCGCCGGGCTGAGAAGCGCCGGAGGGGGCCGAAGGTGTGATCGCCCGGCAGCGCATGGGGGGGTCGCTCAGCCGCTCACTAGGGCGAGCCTGCACAGGTTGCGCGCGGTGCAGACCAGGCTCCCCTCAGCTTTGACCTTGGCCGGCCCGCGCAGCAAGAACTGGCGCAAGCCACGCGCCTGCGTAATCACGCCGAAGACCGGCTGGACCGTTTGCTTGCGCGGCGGTAACGGCTAGGTAGCCAGCCCTGCCGTAGCTTGCGCCACATCGCCGGCCCGCAGCGGTCCCTTGCCCCTAGTCGGCAGGCGGGTCACTTCTAGCCGCGCTCGGCGCTGGCGTTGCGATCAAGGCGGACCGGTTCATCAACTGCCGGGTCTCGGCCGCAATAACTCCTTGCGGGCGCTAAGTGAGGCCGAGTCGAGGCTTGATCGCCGGCTGGACCCCGGCGAGGTCCTTTGGGTCGAGCTTGCCCAGCCTGCCGCGCAACCGCTGCCTGCTGGCGGTGGTGAGCTGATCCGCCATCGCCTTGCAGCGCGTGCGGCCCACGGCTGGGGAGGCCTGGGGCCGGCAAAGCCGCTCCACGTTGCTGGTTATCGGTACGACTTGGATCCGGCTGAGCAGGCGGTTGGCGGCGTCGTTGCTGACCACGGTGGCGGGGCGAGGTTTTCTGATTTCGCCGCCCGGCGAGGGATCGAACGCCACCCGCCACACTTCGCCGCGTCGCGGTTCGCCACGCTCACCGGGGCTCATCCGCCACGTTTCCCGCCAGCCCCTCGGCTCCACTCTGCGGCCTCGGCTTGGCGCCGCTCCTCAGCCGCCATCGCCCGGTAGCCCTCCTCGAGCCGCTCGCGTACCACGTGCGGGCGGGCGAGGTCGTTGAGGAAGCGGCTGATGTCGCGTGGTCCGGCCACCCGGCACAGCCCCCGACAGACCTCGTCCTCGACGGCAATGGTGAGCCCTTTGCGCGGCTTCAGCGACATGCACGTATTCTCTATGTGTTAGCGGGCGGGCCTCAAGCCGCGCGGCGCGCGGCTCTCCTTTCGTATAGGATAAAGGAGGTTATCAGATATTAAAGCGGCGGGCAGCGGGCAGGGTTAATAGGCGAACTTCGCTTGGTGCGACGAGGCTCGCTTGCACGCAAGGCAGTATCGTCCGTACCCGCCTTTTCCCCCCTTTAGGAACTTGTCCCAGAAGGCCTTTAGCGGTTTGGTCTGGTCGCACTTGCCGCAATACCTCATTTTGCCGTCGGCGAGCGCTTCGGCATCCTTGTGTATCCGCCCGACCACGGCGTTGTCGGTCTTGCCGTTCTGCTCGATAGCGATCAGCTTCGAAAGCCTGTCGGAAAGTGTGGTCACAGGATCGGCGCCCAGGTTGAAACGGTTCACGCGCAGGAATTTGTAGCCATATGACTCAAGCGTCATCTGCCGCTCGATGTCCTCTGGCTTATAGTAGAATGCGTAGTTCGCCGCACTCACTTGGGAGGGGCTGGTGAAGTGCCATTGGAATCCGTCGTACTCGATAACGACGTTTACCGGGCGCTCGCCATCGCGGAAGATGAGCAGGAAGTCAGCGCGGTAGGCCGGATGCTGATACAAGGGGTCGAGCTGGCGCAGATAATCGCCGATCGGAAACTGAGCGCGAATCTCCATCCGGTCCCGATTCTTCTGGAAGAACGGGGTTGCCCTCAGCCACCCGAGTAGCTGCTTCTCCATCGGTGATTTCGGGTCGGTCTGACCCGGTTCGGCCTTCGACCTGTCTTGCAGAAGCCGATGGAAGTGCTGTAGCGCGACCCGGGCCGATCCGGAGAAACGTTCAACGGGCTTGGACAGCACGAAATGAATGCATTCCTTGGCGCGTGAGAGGCCTACGTTCAGTCGCTGGTACTTGAGCGCGTCGGCGGCGCGCTCCTCGGCGTTCCTCAAATCCACTGGAAAGACATAGTTGAGGGCATCGTGGACGGATGTTGCCACCATGCTGTACAGAATTACGTCGCGCTCCTCACCCTGACAGGTGTCGAAGGTCATGACCTTCAGCTTGAGCACCTCGTGGTAGTCGCGGGCGTTGGGCTGGTCAAGCACCATGCGAGAGAGCAGCGCCACCTGCTCACGAAACGGCGAGACCACGCCCACCGTCGGAGACTCGTCCATGTCAAGGAATTTGTCGAGCTGCTCGAGGATGAACCTGGCTTCAAGCGTGTTGGTGTTACGCAGCTTCTCCCGACTGCCGTCGTGCTCGAGCACCGTGAATTTGATCGCATCCTCGATGGGCTTCCCGCGGAATTTTACGGCCTGAAGCTGGCCGTTGTAGAATGTCTCCGAGCTAAACGAGATCAGTTCCTGGTAGCCGCGAAAGTGCTTGCGCAGCATAATCCTCAGATTTGCGATCCACTCGAACAATTCGAGCACCGAGCGCTTTACATCGAATTGGGCCGCGCGCTGAAGTCGGTCTGCGCGGTCGCTGATATTGGACCGGAAATACTGCTGGATTTCCGCTTGCCACGCCCTGTTTTGCTCGTTTCCCGCAAATAAGGCTTTAACATTGGAGAACTGCTGGCGGTCGCCCAGCACGAGAGCCTTCCGCGCCCGCAAGAGGGCTGGGAAGGCCTGTGCGACCGAAACCTGGCTGGCCTCGTCGATTACCACGAGGTCGAACATACCCTGCTCCAGCGGGATGTACTCGGCGTATTCCCGGATGTTCGCTATGATGCAGGGAAACGCGTCGCGGAGTTCCTGGAACGCCTCGGCGGGAAATTTCTGACGGGAACGAATAACTCCGAGGAGCGCCTTCGCTGTGGCCGCCTTGTTGCGGACGAAGTTGACGAAACGCGCGTCCATTTCGTAAGTCATCTTGGCGGCGCACAGTTGCTCGAGCTGGCCCCGCTCGGCCACAAAATCGATCTGCGGTATGCTTGCTTCGCGCGCGGTAAGCGAATTGCACAGCTGCATAAAGTTCGCGAGTGAAATGCAGAAGGCTACGAAGTTGGACGGTTCGGTGAAGCGCTCTTGCGACCCCAACCGCCAGGCGGAAAGCGAACCCAGCCCGCATCGCGCGAATGCCTTGTCGAGCAGGTCGAGGAGCCGGAGCAGGGGCGAACAATCGAAGAACTGTTCCTGTCTGTGGACTATGGCTTCGTAGATTTCCGCGAAGTCTTCGTCGGGTACTCCCAGCGCGCGCGCCCGGGCTTCGGCCTTCGGCAGTTGCTTCGAGATCCGCCTCAGTTCCGGCAGTCGGCGGTGAAGCTGGAGCACGTTTCTGACGGGAAGCAGTTGTGCAACTTCTGCGTTTAGTGCGCGGAGCTTCTTATGGCGAAAGAGATAAGCGAAAAGCGGCATCCGCAGATCGTCATATCGAGCGAGGGAGGCCTGCAAAGTATGGGAGTCGGGCGGTATAAGCTTTTGAAATATCGAGAACGCCGCTCGATCGTCCGCGAGCATCGTGAGCTGCGTCGCGAGCGTCGACTTGCGCATCAGGCAAGTCAGATGGGCTACGCTGTCGGGAGCTGCGGAATCAAGGAAGGCCAAGGCCGCTTCCGCGTGCGGGCCGCGCCGCCATGCAAGGACATCGTCCAACTGAGGCTTAGGATCGGGGCAAGGGCCTCTTTCGAGCGCCGCGATAACCTCTGCCGCACGCTGACGAAGTGATTGTTCAAGCTTATGAAAAGTCTCGATGTCAGCCAGCTTCATTCCGGAAAGCTGTTCGATCGAGGCGGCAACGCTTTGTATGATCCGATCCCTCACCTGCCCGATGTTGGCGTCGATCTCGTCGCGGCGAGGGCGTGCCGCCTGGTACTGGCTCTGGATGCTAGTTATTGCGCCCGTCGACAGCAGCCTGCCGAAGTTTGCGCCCACTCGCCCAAGTCGGAGGATCGGGTTTTGAAACGACGCGTTGGGACGTGCGCGGTTAATCGCGGACGTGAGCTTGTCCCCAACCACGTCGAGCGCCTCGTTTTTGTCCGAAAGTACGAGCACCGTGCGACCTTTGAGAATGCATTCGAAGGCGATCGCGGTAATCGTGTGCGATTTGCCAGTGCCGGGCGGTCCTTGGACCAGAACATACCGTACATTGGGATCCTCCAGGGCCGCGAGAATCTTTCTTTGCTCTTCGTTCAGCGGAATCGGTGTTTCAGTTACAAGTCGCGCCGGTACTTCCAGCCGGTCCCAAAAGCGTTCGATCTGATCAGTGACGTTGACTGGGTTCTCGAGAAGCAATCCTTGGATGATGTTCTCGAACAACGCGCCCACGGCGGGCTCCTTGGAGGCGAGGTCCTTTAGCAGCGCTTCGTAATCGTTAAGGAGCGCCTCATCCGAGCGGTCGAAGACGGCGAAATAGAGCGCGGTGCCGAGCCTTACGCGTGAGGATTGCGCAACGTCGATGCCCGTAGCGGGGTCCAGCTTTGGCACGTGGTCGAGGTCGAAAAGCGAATGCAGACGCCCCAGAGTACGGTTGATTTCCTGAGCCGGGGGCTCGCCGGGCTTCAGGTAGACGATTCGGTCATCGATCCCGAACAGGGTCCGGTGCGCGGCCGGGAGCTGAAGTTCCTGTGCGACATAGTCAATGGCTCGCTTGTTCACATAAAGGTTGGAGTCGAGCTCAAGGTGGAATTCGGTTGACTGCTCGGGCTGCTTCACCGTGACCGGAACATACGCTACCGGGTAGAGAAAGTTGCCGAACCGAAGGTCGCATATGTAGAGATAGAGCTGGAGATTTTCGCCCATCCGGGTGAGCCCGTGAAGGTCGCGCAATTCGTGCCAGGCGTCTGAAGTCGCAAGACTGGCGAAGAAATCCTTGAGTCGCTGGCGCGCGTCTGCTTCTGGGAAAAATTCTCCTAAAGCGGCCTGTAGCGGCTCTTCTCTGCCGCTTACCGCGAGCGTGTTGAGCGCGGCGGGCAACTGGAGCGCGATTGCTTGGGTCAATGCGGCAACAAGATCGGTCTCAATTTCGAAGATCGATTCAACGGCTGAATAAGCGCTGTCCCGGATTGGCTTATCGAGCAGCGCCAGCAGGGGATGCACGAGCGCGCTTGCGACTTTGTCCTCAAGGACATGCGTGATTTCGCTGATGTATTTTTGAGGGTCGGACGCGGCCTGCCCGCGCTTGCTGCGAGCGGCCTCGACAACGCCTTGGGTTATCGCTGTGAACTTCTGCGGCTCAATTGCGTCGATGTACTGTCCGATGAGGTTTTTCAGCGCGGGCGGTATGGGCGCCTTATAGCGGCCCCT
Source organism: Deltaproteobacteria bacterium (assembly GCA_021794015.1). Classification (GTDB taxonomy): domain Bacteria; phylum Desulfobacterota; class Binatia; order Binatales; family Binataceae; genus JAJYRQ01. The sequence continues at coordinate 55,622 of JAJYRQ010000018.1, forward strand.
TGGGACCGTTAGCTCGCGTCGCCCGTTCCCTGTCAGGTTCTTGGCGAGAAGCGCGACTACCGCATGGTACAGGGCTTCGTATTTCCTCAGCGGAACACCGGTGGTCTGATTGGCTTCGTTCCTGAGTTGGATACGCCGCCGCGGTGCCTGCTGGCGCTTAAAGTCTGTCTCAAGGAAGTCGAGGAAATAGCGGCTGACCTTGAATCCAAACTGTCGGAGGGCGTCGTTGCTCGCGTTCGTGTCTGGCTGCATTCCCAGGATGGCCCCGGTTGTTCGCTTAGCGCGGGCTTTTGGGCCGGCGTCTCCTTTGCGGGAGTTGAGACAGCCGATCGCCGGGGAGCGGAGCGTTGCCCACGCCGAGCCGATCCAGAACTGTCGGCGCTCCGGGGAAATCCGGCCGCGCGGCACGCTCACAGAAGTAGGCTTCGCTCCGTAGCGCCGCGAGTTTCCCGGTGGCGGCGACGTTGATGCGCCTATTGAGCGCAGCTTGCTTCGCGCCGGCGTCGCTGCGCGGGTTTGTAGCGGGCGATGGTTGAGGAAGCGCGGCGGGCTTCGGCCTTTTCGTGGACACTGAGGTCAGATCGCGATCTTCAGCGCGATCTCCTCAAAAGGCACGCTGGGCACTTTCACTTTGCGGCTGCCGCGCGGACGCCGGGCGATTCGCACAAGGCCGTGGCGTTCCAGGAGGCGGACGTCCTCCTGGACGTTCTTCAGATCGCGCCCCGTCATCTTGGCCAGGTCGTAGATCGAGTTCGGCCGCCGGTTCTTGATGGCGTGAAGCAGCGCCAGTCGCTCGCGCGTCAGAAAGTTGCGGGCTGCCTCGATGCTGGTGAAGCCCACCTCCTCGCGCGCTCCCTTTGGGACTTGCCGGCCGCTGCGAACGGCCTCGAAAGTTCTGGCGTCGTCGTCCATCAGGTCGCTGAGTGGTCTGATAGAAAAGCTGACGGTCTTCATTTCGTCTCCCGGCCAAGGCTGGTCGCCTCGGTCGTGAAATCCGCGAGGAGCTGCTTCACAGTGGTGAAGCGATACGTTTCTTCTGGCTCTTCGACATGACGATGGTGCCCCTTTGGATGATGGTTGTCGTACAACAGCGCTGTTTTCTTTTCTCCCGAGCGGATGAATGCGAGGCGATACCGTACCCCTTCGGGATGTCGAGCGCTTCGCTCAGCGTGCCAAAGGGCAACCTCGTAGAGATTGCCGCGTTCGTCGGTCCACTTCCGATGCCTCAATAACGTGGCCCGCGCCACCAGCGCCGCTCCTCTACATGGCACAGCGTACCACGTAGACATCGCGTCGTCCAAACCGCCGGCTCCATCGGAATTTCAGGCTTGCCGCCCAAGCCCCTCGTTGCCGCTGAGTCCCTTGCCCCTCCCGCGCCCGCGTTCGCGTTCGGCCCGGCGGGTCTCCAACCTGCTCGACGCAAGCTTCTGCGTCGCGGCCCTGGAGGAGGCGCTAAGCCGGGAGCGGCCCGAAATCTTCAACACCGACCAGAGAAGCCAGTTCACCGACGACAATTTCAGCGGCGTGCTGCGGGCTCATGTAATAGCTATAAGCTTCGACAACCATGAGCGGCCCCACCAAGCGCTGGGCTACCGCACCCCGCGCCAAGTTTCCGGGCTAGCTCCCTTCAGCCACGCCCAGAGCGAAAATCGCTGTCCGCCTCCCGGCCTGCCTGCCGCGCAGCAGGCAGGCCCCCCTGGGGCAGGCAGGCGTAACCGGAGAACTGTTGGCACAACGAGGTCTCCACACCGGGGGGATTTCTACCTTGAAATCTGCTGTCCGCTGTCGCAAAGATCGGGTCTACCGCAGGCGTTAACCCGCATGCGCTCGATTTGGGCAGCTTGGATTCCGAGCAATAGCCGGCATCGGTTGCGTACTCTTGGGCGTGATGGCCGGAGTTCGCCTCTCTACCGTCGCTTCCCTCCCATCCCCAGCCCTGACATTTGTCGGACAGGCTCCGGGCCGGCGCGGCGCGCGGCTGCGCCGCAAGTGTAGGGCGAGCCGCCCCTTGCCGGAGCGGGCGGGCTCAACGATGCGGCGGGCCGCTGTTCAGGTAGCTGCCCAGTTCGAGTGCCTGCAAGAGCCGGGCGAGGCTCTCGTCCTCTGACTCCCGGTCGGTGTGCAGCACAAGCTCCGGGTTTGCCGGCTCCTCGTAGGGGTCCGAGATGCCGGTAAAGCCGCTAAGCTGGCCGGCGAGCGCTTTTCGATAGAGTCCCTTTACGTCGCGTTCGATAAGCTTTGCGACCGGGCAGCAAACGTAAACCTCGAAAAAACGCCCGTTCATCCGCCGCACCTCGTCGCGGACCGCCCGGTAGGGCGAGATCGCTGCGGCAATGGCTACCACGCCGTTGCGGGAGAGCAGATGGCAGACGTACCCAATCCGCCGGATGTTCGTGTCCCGGTCTTCCTTGGAAAAACCGAGCCCTTTGGAAAGGTTCTGGCGTACCTCGTCTCCGTCGAGCACCTCGACCGGCGATCCCCGCGCTCGAAGCTCATGTGCCACGCGCTGCGCCAGGGTTGACTTCCCGGCCCCCGATAGGCCGGTGAACCAGAGGGTGAATCCCCGCGGTGTCGGGTTTGCAACGTTTGCCACTCAGTTCGGCTCCTTGCTTGGCAATAGCGGCCTCAATTGACGGCGCAGGGCGCCCTGCGTTCGACCAGCCGCCGCTGACATTTTGCACAAAGCCTCGGCCCGATGCTAGCCGGCGCCGGAGGGTGCGCAGGTTAAGGGCTTGGCCGTTGGCCGAAGCCGAAACCGTGCTTAGATTTAATTTTGGCGCAGTCGGCGCGCTGCCAGCCGCACCCAGAGGGATGGCCGCGGTCAGTTTGGGGCGCTTGGGAGCAGCCGCCACGGTCCGGCAGTGGCAGCCTGGCACGGCCCGGCGGCGGCCGATGTGGCGCCGGCAGGCGGGAAAATATAGCTTGGCGGAGTGAGCAGGCTTTTGAAGCACGGGGAAAAAAAGCAGGATTCAACAGAACAAGCTCAAGTCGGCGAATCGACGGCCGAAGCTGCCGCGTCAACCGAGGCGGTCGAGACTTCGGGGCTGAGCGAGATTGCAAGAGCCGAGGCGGCCGAAATAGCCCAACTCAAGGCCGCCCTGGCCGAGAAAGACGACGAGATCAACCGGCTCCAGGACAGATACCTGCGGACGCTGGCCGACTCGGAAAACATGCGCAAGCGCCTGCGCCAACAGGCGGAGGAGATGTGCCGGCTGGAACGGGAAAATCTGCTCCGGCTGCTCCTGCCCGTCATCGACGATCTCGAGCGCGCCGTACAGGCGGCCAGCGGCGGGGGCAACGGCAAGTCGATCGTCGAAGGCGTCGAAATGGTGGTGCGCGCCCTTTTCGATTTCCTGCGCGCCCAGGGCGTGACGCCGCAGCAGGCGCTCGGCAAGCCCTTCGATCCCCAGCTTCACGAGGCGGTCGAACAATTGGAAAGCGAGGAGCATCCGCCCAATACCGTGGTCAAAGAGTTTCACCGCGGCTACCACATCGGCGACCGGGTGCTCAGACCGGCCCGGGTGGCCGTAGCCAGGACCGCCGCGCATCAGCCGCCGGCCCCGCCCGCGCAACCTCGGGGCCGGGGCAACGGCTCCGATAAGCAAGCTTGAAAACGGTCGAAGAATAGTTAGGTTACCCTAAGAGGTTTTCCAGACCATGCCCAAAGTAATAGGAATCGATCTCGGCACGACCAATAGCTGCGTGGCGGTGATGGAGGGCGGAGAGCCGGTTGTCATCGCCAATTCCGAGGGCAGCCGGACAACGCCTTCGGTCGTCGCAGTAGCCGACTCGGGCGAGTTGCTGGTCGGGCAGATTGCCAAGCGGCAAGGGATTACCAATCCTGCCAACACGCTTTTCGCGATTAAGCGCCTGATGGGCCGGCGCTATGACGAGCCCGAGGTCCAGAAGGCGCTTAAGGTGCTGCCCTACAACGTGGTGAAGCACGAGGACGGTGCCGCCTGGGTGGAAGTCCGCGGCAAGCGTTACAGCCCGCCCGAAATCTCGGCCTACATCCTGCAAAAAATGAGGCAGACCGCCGAGGACTACCTGGGCGAAAAAGTGACCGAAGCGGTCATCACCGTGCCGGCCTACTTCAACGACAGCCAGCGCCAGGCCACCAAGGATGCCGGCCGCATCGCCGGGCTCAACGTCTTGCGGATCATCAACGAGCCAACGGCTGCCTCCCTGGCCTACGGTCTCGACAAGAAAAAGGAGCAGAAGATAGCGGTCTTTGACCTGGGCGGAGGCACTTTCGACATCTCGATCCTCGAACTGGGCGAGGGAGTGTTCGAGGTCAAGGCGACCAACGGCGACACCTTCCTGGGCGGCGAAGACTTCGACCAGCGGATAATCGACTACCTGGCCGACGAGTTCAAGAAGGACCAGGGTATCGACCTGCGCAAGGATCGCATGGCGCTGCAGCGGCTCAAGGAGGCGGCGGAGAAGGCCAAGTGCGAGCTTTCCACCGTGATGGAGACCGACATCAACCTGCCCTTCATAACGGCCGACCAGGCGGGTCCCAAGCACCTCACCATGAAGCTTACCCGGGCCAAGCTCGAGGCGCTGTGCGCGGACCTGCTGGACAAGCTCGAAAGTCCCTGCATCACCGCGCTTAAGGACGCAGGGCTGCGCTCCAGCGATATCAATGAAGTCGTGCTGGTGGGCGGGATGACGCGGATGCCGGCGGTGCAGGAAAGGGTGCGCCGGCTGTTCGGCCGCGAAGGCCACAAAGGCGTCAACCCGGACGAGGTGGTGGCGGTGGGCGCGGCGATCCAGGCCGGCGTGCTCAAGGGCGAGGTCAAGGACGTCCTGCTGCTGGACGTGACGCCGCTGTCGCTGGGAATCGAGACGCTGGGGGGCGTCTTCACCAAACTCATCGAGCGCAACACCACGATCCCGACGCGCAAGACCCAGGTCTTCTCGACCGCCCAGGATAACCAGACCGCGGTCACGATTCGGGTCTTCCAGGGCGAGCGCGAGATGGCCAGCGACAACAAGCTGCTCGGCCAATTCGACCTGGTCGGCATCCCGCCCGCTCCGCGCGGCCTGCCCCAGATCGAGGTCACCTTCGACATCGACGCCAACGGCATCCTGAACGTGCATGCCAAGGACCTTGCCACCAACAAGGAGCAGTCGATCCGAATCACCGCCTCTTCCGGCCTGAACGAGCAGGAGATCAAGCGGATGGTTGACGAGGCCGGGCGGCACGCCGACGAAGACCGCACGCGCCGGGCGTTGGCCGAGGCCCGCAACAAGCTGGATAACCTGGCTTACACCACCGAGCGAACGCTCAAGGAGTACGCCGGCCAGATCGACGAAGCGGCGCGCCGCTCGGTCGAGGAGGCGCTGGGCGAGGCCAAGGCCAAGCTCGAATCCAAGGACGTCGACGAACTTAACCGTGCCGCCGACAAGCTCGCTGCCGCCTCGCACCGGTTGGCCGAGCTGATGTACAGCAAGACCCGCCAGGCACAGCCGGACGCCGCAGCGCAGCAGACCGGGCAGTCTGCCTCGGGCGACGGTCGGAGCGCCGGCCCGGCCCCCGGCAAGGAGGAGGTTGTTGACGCCGATTTCAAAGAAGTCAAGTAGGCCGGGCGCTCCGGCCTAGCGCCGGCCGGTCCGCTTACCTGGCCGCCGCCGTTCGGGTAGAGTTCCCTACTGATGCCTGCGCAGAAAAAGCGGGACTATTACGAGGTGCTCGGGGTCGGGCGCGGTGCCGCCGAAGAGGAGATAAAGAAGGCTTACCGGCGCCTGGCGATCCAGTACCATCCGGACCGCAATCCGGGGAACCGGGAAGCCGAGGAACGCTTCAAGGAGATAAACGAAGCCTACCAAATCCTGTCGGATGCCGGGCGACGCGCCCAGTACGACCGCTTCGGCCACGACGCCTTTCAGGGTCCCAACGCGGCGGGCGGCTTTGGCTTCGAGTTCAGCCAGGGATTCGAGGAAGTTTTTTCCGACATTTTCGGCGATTTCTTCGGTACCGGCCGCAGCCGGTCGCGCTCGCGCAGCCGGCGCGGCGACGACCTGCGCTACGACCTCGAGGTGGACTTCGAGGAGGCGGCGCGGGGAGTCGAGAAGACGCTCAAGTTCCAGCGCTTGTCCCAGTGCGAGAGCTGCGCCGGCACCGGCGCCCGCGGCGGCGTTCAGGGCGTGCGGACCTGCCCCAACTGCCGCGGCACCGGCCAGGTCAGGACGCAGCAGGGTTTCTTTTCCATTTCCACCACCTGCGGCCAGTGCCGCGGCGAAGGCACGATCGTTGCTGAGCCCTGCCCCAAGTGCCAGGGGCAGGGACGGGTGCGCCGCCAGCAGTCACTGGTGGTCACCATTCCTGCGGGTGTCGACAGCGGCTCGCGGCTCAAGCTTCGCGGCGAGGGCGACGCCGGGATCGGCGCCGGGCCGGCAGGCGACTTGTACGTGGTCGTCCACCTGCGCGAGCATGCGCTTTTCACCCGCCAGGACAACGACGTCGTGGTCGAGGTGCCGATAAGCTTTCCGCAGGCGGCGCTGGGCACGGAAATGGATGTCCCCACACTGGAAGGCAAGGTCAAGGTCAGAGTTCCTCCGGGGACCCAGTCGGGGAAAGTCTTTCGCCTCAAGGGAAAGGGGTTTCCCGACCTTCACGGTCACGGCCGGGGCGACGAGCTGGTGAAGTTTGTGGTCGAGACTCCGCGCCGGCTCACCGCGCGTCAGCGCGAGCTGCTCGAGGAGTTTGCCCGGATCGACGGCGAGGAAGTGAACCATCCGCTCTCGCGCGGCTTTGTCGACAAGCTAAAACAGATGTTCGGCTAGGGTCGCGCCGGCGCCGCTCGGCAGGCGCGCGAGCCTGGCGGTTTGGCGCCTGAGCCAGGGGCGGAGGCGACCGTCAGGCTGCCGGCGCTTAGGCGTAGGGTAGGCTCTTTTCCGGCAGCACGGCGACCGCGACGTTGCCCTTGGCGCGGCGCAACAGCCACTCGATCTTGGGGCCGAAGTAAAGATGCTCTTTGACGGAGCGCGAGAGCGCGCCCAGGAAGAGCAGGTCGAAGCCGCCCTGTTCGGCCAAGCGCAGGATCGCCCGTTCCACCCGCGCGCTTTCGGCGAGTTGCGTTGAAACCTCGACTCCCAACTGGGTGCCCACCGCGCTCATCTGGTCGAGCACCGCCCGGCCCAGGGCCAGGCTGGCGCAGCTCTTTTTGGCGAGGCCGAGGGTCCAGCTCGGCCGTTCGGCGACGTACAGCACTGTCACCGCGGCGCCCATCGCGTGGGCGCATAGCATCGCCAGCGTGGCGCCCAGGCGCGAGTAGGCGGTGCCGGTTACCGGCGCCAGCACTTTTCTGAAAGTGAGCGGGCCGCCGGCGTAGCGCGTCACGACCACCGGAACGCCGGATGCGCCGATCACCTCGCGCAACAGCTCGCCCCCGAGCGTGCCGTGGCGGGCGTATTCCGTGGCGCCCATGAACAGGCTGGTATAGGCGCGCCGGCTTTCCTGGACGATTGCCTCGGCCACCGCGTCGGCCGCAATCTCGCGCTGGTAGACGTGCGGTGCCTGGAAGGAGCCGGCAATCTTGCCCAGTCGCGCCAGTAGCGCCTCGACCTCGGCGCTTGACGGGCCGGCGGCGCGCCGGACATGGAGAATTGTGATGCTTGCCTCATGGTGGTTGCCCAGTGCCGCCGCTAGCTGCGCCGCGAGTTCCGCGTTCGGCCCTCCTCCGGCAAGCACCAGCAGCTTGGTTCCTTCCTTGGAGAAGGGCAGGCCGGCCAGCAGCCGTTCCCGCTCCAGCCGCTCGATCTCCTCGGGGTTGCGTTCCACGCCGCGCAGCATCCGACTTAGCAGCGGCGGGCTCAGGATGGAAGTTGCAACTGCGACCACGACCAGCAAGGCGTACATCTGGGCCGACAGCACGCCGTGGCTCAAGCCGAGGAGGGCGGCCACCACCCCCATCCCGCCGCGCGCATTCATGCCTGCGGCCACGACCAGCGCCTCGCGCCAGCCCAGCCCGCTTAACAGGCCGCCGCCGGCGCATCCGGCAATCTTGCTTGCCGAGGCCCCGAGCAGCACCAGCAGCACGAGCCCCGGGCTCGAGATTGCCCACAGGTCGACTTTGAGGCCGGAGTAGGCAAAGAAGAGCGGCGCGCAAAAGCCGCTCACCAGTGCCGACAGCTCGTTGCGGTCCACTCCCCGCACGCGCGCCGAGCGGCCGAGCATCAGCCCTCCCAGCAAGGCGCCAAACACCAGATTTGTCCCGAGGGCCTGCGCCATTGCCGCGGCGCCGAGACCCACCACCAGCACCACGCTGAGCGTTGAGTGCTCGATCACCGAACGATCGTTCACCCAACGCAAAAGGCTGACCACCAGCCTGAAACCCGCCAGCCAGCAGAAGACCACGAAGGAAACGGCTGCTCCCACCGTCAGGGCTAAAGTGCGCAAGTTCACCGCGCCGTGGACCGCCAGCCCGGTAATCAGCGACAAAAGGAGCCATCCGGTAAAGTCGTCGATCATGCCTGCGCCCAGGATTGTCATCCCGAGATCGCGCCGAATGAGGTCGAGATCGTTCAGGATGCGTGCGATGACCGGCACGGCCGATATTCCCAGGGCAACCGCCGTGTAAAAGGCGAAAATCAGCCGCTGGTCCGGCCGCCCCAGGTAATTCAGCGGCAGCTCCATTCCAAGCGCAAAGCCGCACCCGAGCGCCGCGGCCATGCCTGCCGCCGAGACCGCAGCCGCCTTGACCGCCACGTTACGCCAGACCGCGGGGTCGCTCTCCAGTCCCACCTCGACCAGCACCAGGACCACGCTCAGCCACGCGACGCCCTCGACCAACTGGCCGACCACGGGATCGGGCGCAATTAGCCAGCGCCCGGCCTGCGGCCATAGCCGTCCCAGACAGGACGGCCCCAAAGCGAGCCCCGCCAGCAAGTACCCCGCCACGCCGGGCTGGCCGAGGCGCTTTAACAGGTCCGCGAACAGACGGGCAACGGCGACCAGGACCGCGACCTCGAGCAGAAACGAAAGAAGCTGGCGCTCTGCAAGGTTATGCATAGCTCAACCGACGTTTGCCGGCGGCCGGATGAGCGCCGGCGCCGCCACGGCGCGCCCAGTGCCGTCAGGCGCGGCCCAGCGCCCGGTAAAGCGCTTCTTGCATCGCCTCGACCGGCGCGGCGATCTCGTTGAACAGCTCGAAGGCGAGCGCGCCCTGTTGAAGCAGCATGCCGGCGCCGTCGGCTACCGGGCGGCCCAACTCCAGCGCCGGCTGCAGAAAAGGCGTCGGCGCCCGCTGGTAGACCAAGTCGTAGAAAACGCAATCCTTGGCGGTTGCCTCGTAGACCAACGGGACAAACTTGTCCGATACCAGGCCCATCGGAGTTGCGTTGATGACTGCCGCGGCCTCGGCGATCAGGTCGGGCTCGACCAGTTCCGGGAGACTGTGAAGTGTTATGGAGTGCGGTGCAGCCTTCCAACGGGCCAGCCGCCGCTTTAGGCGGAGCGCGCGTCTTGATGTGCGATTGACGATTGCGACGCGCCCCGCTCCCATTCGCAGGCAAGCCAGAGCTGCGGCCGCCGCTCCTCCGCCTGCTCCCACAACGATAACAGTCTTGCCGGCAAGGTCGAGGCCCTGGCTCCTGAGGTCGGCCTCCAGCCCCCGGGCGTCGGTGTTGTCGCCGTAGAGCACGCCGGCACGGTTGACGACACAGTTGGCCGCGCCGAGCAGGCGCGCCTCGGCGCTTAGGCGGGCGACCAGGCGCACGGCGCGCTCCTTGTGCGGGACGGTTACGTTGACGCCGAGCATTTCAAGCGCCGTGATCGCTCGGATTGCGGCGCCAAGCGATCTCGCGCTGACGCGAAAGGCGGCGTAGGCGCGGTCCAGGCCCAGCGCGGCGTAGGCGGCGTTGTGCATCAGCGGTGAGAGCGAATGCTCCACCGGGTCGCCGAAGATAGCGCTAAGCCGGGTGGCCGCTCCCAGCATAGCGAGGCGGCCGGTGCTCGCCGGTGCTGGGTCAGCCATGGCCGAGCGCCGCGTGCCTGGAGCGCACCTCGGAGGCGGTGAACAGCCAGCGGTAGAGAAGCCCGGATGCGGCAAAGGCCTGCGCCGCTCCCTCCGCTCGATCGACCAGCGCAAAGGCGGCTGTTACCTCGACTCCTGCTTGGCGCAGGGCGCTTAGCGCCTCCAGGCTCGAGCCGGCGGTGGTGATCGTATCGTCGATCACCGCAGTGCGCCGTCCCGGCTGCACAACGCCTTCGATTTTCTGCTGCAGGCCGTGCGGTTTGGCTTCGCGCCGCACGAAAAAGCCGGTAAACGCCGCCCGGTGACGCCAGGCCGCCGCGATAACCGCGTCGGTGAGCGGTAGGGCGCCGGTGGCCATACCGCCGACCTGCTCGATCCCGTCAGCGGCCAGAAGCTGGAACATCAGTTCGCCGGCCAGGTAGGCGCCTTGCGGCAGGTAGAGCGTGCGCTTGCAGTCAACGTAGTAGTTCGACCGATTGCCCGAGGCGAGCACGAGCTCGCGCTCGAAGTAGGAGTGGCGGGCGAGCAGGTCAAGCAATTCGGCGCGCAGCTTGGGATCGACCGTGTTCATCGTGGCACCAGAATTTAGGCTGAGGCGGGGCCGCGGCGCAAGTGCCGCGCGCCCGAGGCGTAGCGGTCGGGTTGTCGGCCTGCGCCGGGGCGGCTATCTTGGGGTGACACGCCCGGCGGCGGAAGGAGGACGCTCCGCGATGCTGTTTGCGCCCTTTCTGATTTTTTACGGCCTGTTTTTTTTCCTTCTGCTGGCGTTTGTGTTTGCCCTGGTGACCGTGGGGTTCATCAACTACGCCTTTCACGAGATTGGGCTTACGCCGAACATGGCCTTTGCGGCGTTGTTGCTGAGCTTTTTGGGCAGCTACGTGAACATTCCGGTCTGGCGGCTGGGAGGCAGCGCGCCGCTCGACTATGCCTTTGCGCACAGCTTTGGGGTGCGTTACCCGATTCCCCGGCGCTACGCCGGCGGCTCGACCACGGTTGCGGTGAACGTGGGAGGGGCGGTGGTGCCGGTGGTGCTGTCGGCCTACCTGTTGCTGCGGGAGCCGGGGCTTTTTTTGCCTGCGGTAGCCGCGACCACGATTGTGGCGCTGGTGGTCCATCGCCTTGCCCGGCCGGTGCCCGGCCTGGGCATTGCGACGCCGATGTTTGTGCCGCCGCTGGTAGCAGCGCTGGCGGGCTATTTTCTGGGCGCGCCGCATTATGCCGACGTGCTCGCCTACGTGTCTGGCGTGATGGGGACGCTTATCGGTGCCGACCTGGCCAACCTGCACAAACTGGGCGACCTCGGGGCTCCGGTTGCCTCGATCGGAGGGGCCGGCACGTTCGACGGCATTTTTCTCTCCGGGATCGTGGCGGCGTTGCTGGCCTGAGCCGGCGGGCTGCGGCCCAGGCTGTGGCGGCGTCTCCTACGCCGGCTTGAATTTTACCAGGGTGCACTCGGGCGTCACGTCGTCGAAGAAGACCGTGACCGGCATGCCCACCCGCATCGCTTCCGGCGAGGCGACCAGGTTGGTGGTAAGCCGCGGGCCTTCCTCGAGCTCGACCACGGCCAGGATGTACGGCGCGTCGGCGAAAAGCCGGGTCGCCGCGCGGTAGACCACGGTGTAGCTGTAGACGGTTGCGCGTCCGCTGACCGGACGCCACTCCAGCCGGTCGGAGAAGCAGTCGGGACATCGGTCGCGCGGGTAGTAGACAAACTTGCCGCACTCGGCGCAGCGCTGAAGCTTAAGTTCGTGACGCTTGGCGGCTTCCCAGAACGGCCGGCTGGTGAGCGACGGGTTGGGCAGCGGCTTAAAGTAGGCGCTCATCGCTCTCGCTCCAGGACCAGGCTTACCTGCTCGCTCATGATTCCGCCGTTGCCGTTGACGTAGGCAAGGCGCGCGTTTTTGACCTGTCGGGCGTCGGCGCGCCCCGAGAGTTGGCGCGCTGCTTCCGTAACGTGGCTCATCCCGCCGGCCAGCCCCGCTTGGCCGAAGGAGAGCTGTCCGCCATGGGTATTGCACGGCAGGTCGCCTTCGTACGACAGGTCGTGTTCCATGACGAACGGCCCGCCCCGTCCCTTGGCGCAGAAGCCGGCGTCCTCCAGCGTGACGATCACGGTTATGGTGTAGCAGTCATAGGGGCACACGAGATCGATATCGCGCGGCGCCGCGCCGGCCATCTTGAAGGCCGCCTCGGCCGCGGCCTTGACCGAAGAGCTGGTGAGCGAAGGCGCGTAGGTGATGGTTGAATGGTCGCAGTACTCGCCGGCGCCCAAGAGCCAGACCGGCGGATGCGGCCCGCGCCGGGCGATCTCGGGCGCGGCGACAACCACCGCCGCGCCGCCGCTGCACGGACTCACGATTTCGTAGAGATGGAGCGGATCGACGATCAAGCGCGAGGCGAGCACCTCCTCGATCGTGAGCGGCCGGTCGTTAAAAAGCGCCAGCGGGTTTCTAAGCGCGTTCTTGCGCTGTGCGACGGCCACCTCGGCCATCTGCGCGGGCGTGGTCCCGTACTCGAACATATGCCGGCGGGCGATAAGCGCGTAGCCGCAGTTGGCGCCGAAGTTGCCGTAGGGAAGCTCGAATTCCCGATGCAGCGAGACCAGCGGCGGACGCTGCTCGCCCAGCCGGTTGAGATCGGCCATCACGCACAGCACGGCCCGACACATCCCGGCCTCGATGGCCGCCGCCGCGCGCCATACCATCCCCGCAGCCGAGGCGCCGCCGAGGTCCACGATGTTGAGCATGCGCGGGCGCATCCCCAGCGCCTCAGCCGCCACCGCCGGGTAGAGCATCCCGGGGTCGGAAAACGGCACCCCCACCAGCAATCCGTCCAGGTCGCGCTTTTCCAGGCCGGCGTCCTCAATCGCCTGTGCGGCGACCGTGGCGATGAGCTTGAGCGCGGTGAGCTCGCCGGGCTCCTTGAGCGGCTTGAGTTCGGCCAAGCCTGTGATTGCGGCGGCACGTTTGAGGCTCACGCCAGGCACCTCGCTTGCGAAAGAATCGGCCTTTCACTCGAACAACTACCATAATCGGCCGCCGCTGCGAACCTTGTTTCGCCGGCCGCCGCGCGCTCCGGTATTGCCGCGTTTTGCCGGGGTCGCTAGTATGGCGGCGCGGGGTGGAGCAGTCTGGTAGCTCGCCGGGCTCATAACCCGGAGGTCGAAGGTTCAAATCCTTCCCCCGCAACCCCGGTTTCCCGTTACAAACAAGCCTTCTTCGGCGCCGCCGCCTGAACTTAGCGCCTCTGCGCCGGGTTGTCTAGCGGCAGCCCGGGTTATCGTATTTCGTGATATGCTGCGCTTGATGGATGCCCGCGATCTCAGGATCTTCGAGGCCGTGGCGCGGCTGGGGGGCATGAACCGTGCGGCCGCCGAGCTGCACACTGTCCAATCCAATGTGACGGCGCGCGTCCGGCTGCTCGAGGAAGAGATCGGGACGCCGCTTTTCCGCAGGCATAGCCGCGGCGTCACTCTGACAGAGGCGGGGCGCCGGTTGTTGCCCTATGCCGCCAGAACACAGCGGCTATTCGAGGACGCGCGCCGCGCCGTCCGGGATGACGGCTCGCCCAAGGGCTCGCTGACGATCGGCTCGCTCGAAACTACCGCCGCGCTGCGACTTTCCGCCCAGCTCTCGGCCTATGTCGCCGCTTATCCCGAAGTTGACTTGGTCCTCCGGACCGGGACCAGCAGCGAATTGGTCAAGGACGTGCTCGAGTATCGGTTGGACGGCGCCTTCGTCTGCGGGCCGGTGGAGCATGCCGATCTCGAGCAAAGGCTCGCCTTCCGCGAAGAGTTGGCCATCCTGACAGCGCCCACTGTGCGCAGCCTCGACGAATTGTTCGGGAAGAGGCAAGTCAAGATTGCCGTGCTGCGCGCCGGCTGCTCCTATCGCCAGCGCTTGGAAGATCTCCTGACGCGGCGCGGGATCGTCGAGACGCGCCTGCTCGAATTCGGCACCATCGAGGCGATCCTCGCCTGCGTCGGCGCGGGACTCGGCGTGACCTTGCTGCCGAAGAGCCTAATCGGCATGGCTACACGCAACAACCATGTCGCTGCACACCGACTGCCGAAGGCCGAGGCTCTCGTCGATACGATCTTCATCCGTCGCCGCGACGCCTTCATGTCGAGCGCGCTCGCTGCCTTCCTCCGGCGGGTTTGTCCTGCGCCCGCCCGCGCCGAGGCTGCAACGCAAAGTATCTGAAAGAACGATAACCCGTATCATTATAAATCGTTTTTCACGATTTGTTGGCCGTGGTAGCGTTGGCCGCATCGGGCAGAGCAAGGATGCGGCGACAGTCTCCCGCAGTCTCTGTGATCGATCAGGGCGTCGACGCGAGCGTCTGTCGTATGGCGCTCTGCGGGTTGTGCGCCAGCCTGATCGGAATCGGTCTCTCGCGTTTTGCCTATACTGCGCTTCTGCCCGAGCTGATTGTGGCGCACTGGTTCGCTCCGTCGCTTGCCGCTTATCTCGGTGCCGCGAACCTAGCCGGCTATCTCGCCGGCGCGCTTGTGGCCCAACCGATCGCGTCCCGGATGTCGGTGGTTGGAGTGCTGAGGGCAATGATGTTGCTGGGCAGCGCGGCCTTTTTCGCCTGCGCATCTCCGGTATCGTTCTCCTGGCTCTTTCTGTGGCGCTTTGCGTCCGGCGTTTCGGGCGGCGTGCTCATGGTGCTGGTTGCCCCGACGGTGCTGCCTAATGTGAGTCCCTCCCGGCGCGGATTGGCCGGCGGCGCCATCTTTGTCGGTATCGGATGCGGCATCGTCGCCTCCGGCGCTTTGGTGCCGGCCCTCTTGCGGTGGGGTCTGCCTCAAACATGGGCCGGACTCGGCACCCTGGCATTGGCCCTCAGCGTTGTCGCCTGGAACGGGTGGCCGGTGGCGAGGCCGGCAACGCGGCGGATCCGGCTCGGAGGTCGGCGGTTCGGATCGCTGTTTCGAAACCCGGCGCTGCGTGCGCTCTATCTCCAGTACGCTCTGAACGCATTCGGCCTCGTGCCCCACATGATCTTCCTTGTCGACTTCGTTGCACGGGGAGTCGGGAAGGGCTTGGCGGCCGGCGCTCAAGATTGGGTGCTCTTCGGCCTGGGAGCGATGGCCGGTCCGGTTTGTGCCGGATACATCGGCGATCGCGTCGGATTTCGCTCGGCGCTTCGATTGGCGTTTCTGATTCAGGCCGCCGCCGTCGCAATTTTGGCCGTAAATTCTCGCCCGATATCGCTGACGGTCTCCAGCCTTGTCATCGGTGCCTTCGTGCCTGGCATTGTTCCGCTCGCCCTGGGACGCGTGCACGAGCTGATACCGGGAGATACCGTATTGCAGAAGTCCGCATGGAGCTTATGTACAACGGCGTTCGCTCTTGGGCAGGCCGCCGGCGCGTACGCTCTCTCCGCCATCTTCGCGCAGACGAAAGGCGCCTACGCCCCGCTCTTCATGCTCGGCGGTGGGGCCCTCATGCTGGCCTTTACGGTCGACATGGCGACGGCGGTACTGGCCGCCAGGTGTGGCGAGGCAGGGGCCGACGGAGTTTAGGAGACATCTATGCAGTTCACGAACAGCCTGATCGAGCGCTTGGCGCTCAGCCATCCCGTCGTGCAAGCACCTATGGCGGGCGGCGGCGACACCCCGGCGCTCGTGGCGAGCGTTTGCGCGGCGGGGGCGCTCGGCTTCATCGGCGCCGCATATCTGACGCCCTCGCAAATCGGCGAGGCGGCAAGCGCGGTCCGCGCGCGAACATCACGACCTTTCGGCATCAATCTTTTTGCACCTCTCTCCCTGCCGGAGGAGGTGCGCGAACCGCATCTCGCCGTGGGACGCGTAGCACCCTATTATGCGGAGCTTGGATTGCCGCCCCCGGCGTTCCCGAGCGTACCAAGCCTTCCATTCGACGAACAACTCAACGCCGCTCTGGAAAGCGGTGCGTCCGCGTTCAGCTTCACCTTTGGCGTGCTTCCGGACAACGCGATCGCGGCCATAAGAGCGCGCGGCATCTTTCTGATGGGTACGGCAACGACGGTCGAGGAGGCTCTCGTCCTTGAGAAGGCGGGGGTCGATGCCGTGATCGCCCAGGGGAGCGAAGCAGGCAGCCACCGCGGCACCTTCATGGGCGACTTCGAAAGGGCCATGGTTGGAACCATGGCCCTCGTCCCGCAAGTCGCAGACGCTGTTAGAGTTCCCGTGATCGCATCGGGCGGAATCATGGACGGACGCGGCATAGTTGCGGCATTGGCCCTCGGCGCCAGTGCCGTGCAAATGGGTACCGCCTTCCTGACCTGTGACGAGGCGGGCATCCCTGAGGCATACAAAGAGCGGATTCTCCAAGCCGCGGAGCACGAGACCCGGCTAACGAAGGCATTCTCCGGCCGATTGGCGCGAGGTATCGTCAACCGTTTCATGCTCGAGGTGGATAAGCCGAGCGCTTCCGGCGCGATTCTTCCGTTCCCCCTTCAGAATGCGCTGACCAGACCGCTTCGGAACGCAGCCGCAAGACAGGGCCGGGCCGAATTTCTGTCGCTGTGGGCTGGGCAAGGCACGCGCATGGCACGCCGCCAGCCGGCCAACCAGCTCATCGCAATGCTGGCGCAGGAAACCGAGGCCGCCGCAGGCCGCCTGCTGGCCTCTCACTCGGCGCACCCTGAACGCGGTCGCGTCGTGTGAACCAGCCGTTGAGCTCCTTGAGTGCGTGGCGGGCAAGCGCGCGCTCGACCGCCGCGGCAGTTGCGTCCTCGAGCTCAGTCGGATGCGCGCGCGGGTCGTGGGGATGTCGTGGTCCGTCACGATGGTGTTCATGGCGGGGCGGAGGTTGACGGAATTTGGCCGGTCGGCAAAGTAGAGAAATGAACGTTGCGAGCACCCGACGCGCCCTGGCCAATGAGCGGCGGCTGCAGATCATCGACTGGCTGCGCGATTTGCGCGCACTTCCCGCCGCGGGTGGGCGGCGAGCTGCTGGAGGACGGGGCGCGCCGCTCGCTAATGGCGGATAAGCCGGGCGTCAGCGCTCCTGCGCCCAGCGAGCGCATGCGGGCGCCGGCCGCGGCCGGCCGGGTGCAGGCCAAGCGCGTCAAGGGATGGACGATCTATCGCCGCGACCAGGAGCGGATTGCGGCGGCCAAGCGCGCCATCCAGGAGCGCGTCTGACGATCGGAGGGAACGGCTGACATGACCTTGGACGATCTGCGGCCGGGGCTGCGGCGCACGCAGGCGATCACCGTGGGAGAGGCGCTGACCGTGCCGGCGGTCGCGGCCGCCTTCACCGGCTTTGCCGACATGCCGCCGGTCTTCGCCACCGCCTTCATGGTGGGCTTCGTGGAGTGGACCTGCATCGAGGCGTTGCGGCCCTACCTCGGCCCGCATCAGCGCACGGTCGGAACGCGTGTGGAGATGGGCCACACCTCCGCGACGCCGGTCGGGATGCAGGTGACGGCGGAGGTGGAGTTGGTGGCCGTCGAGGGAAGGCGCCTGCGCTTTCGGGTGGTGTGCCGCGACGCGGTCGAGGAGATCGGCAGCGGGTTCCACGAGCGCGCGGTCATCGACCACGACAAGTTCCTGCAACGCGTCGGGCGCAAGGGGAACCGTGATGTTCGAGGAGTTTGAGCGGCGGCGCGTCGAGACCGGCAACGGCATCGCGATCAACTGCGTGGTCGCGGGGAGCGGCCCACCGGTACTGCTGCTCCATGGCTTCCCGCAGAACCTCGCGATGTGGGCGCAGGTGGCGCCACTGCTGGTCCGCGCAGGGTTCACCGCGGTATGCGCCGACCTGCGCGGCTACGGCGACTCGGCGAAGCCTGTGTGCCTTCCCGATCGCTCGAATTACGCGTTCCGGGCCATGGCCGCCGACCAGGCGGCGCTGATGCGGCGGCTCGGCTTCGCCCGCTTCCACGTGGTCGGGCACGACCGCGGCGGGCGCACCGGCCATCGCATGGCCCTCGACCGGCCGGACGCGGTGCTCTCGCTTGCAGTGCTCGACATCGTGCCGACCTACGCGATGTTCATGGAAACCAACCGGCACGTCGCCGGCGCCTACTGGCACTGGTACTTCCTGTCCCAGCCGGAGCATTTCCCGGAGCGCGTCATCGGCAACGACCCTGATCTGTTCTATGAGACCTGCCTTGCGGGGTGGGGTGCGATGCGGGTGGAAGACTTCGATCCGGAGATGCTGGCCGACTACCGGCGGTGCTGGCGCGACCCCGGGATGATCCACGGATCGTGCTCGGATTACCGGGCCGCCGCCACCATCGACCTGGAGCACGACAGGGCCGATCTCGACCGCAAGGTCGCCTGCCCGGTGCTGATCCTTTATGGCGCGGCAGGGACCATGGCGCAGTGCTTCGACATCCCGACCGAATGGGGCAAACGCTGCGCCGACGTGCGGGCCGCCTCTCTCCCCAGCGGCCACTTCTTCGTTGACCAGTTCCCGCAGGAGACCGCGGACATCCTGGCCAGGTTCCTGACTGGGGAATAAAGCCAGCCCGTCTCCCGGGCAGGATCGCCCGCTGTCGTCGATTGGGTGTCGAGTACTATTTGCCTCTGACGGAGGTGTCGAGCCCTTTTATCTACCTGGGAAAACTTGCCCGGGTAAATTTGGAGCAGGTGAAGGGGTGCGATGCCTTGACCCTGGTCTTGGCGAACAGGCCGGTTCAGGCGGCGTCCCGAAACAGCAAGTCATGATGATTGCGGCTTCCGCAACCCACGCATCGTTCTGCCGACCAGCCGCAACACCTGCGCCAGCGCCGGCTTGAGCGTCCTTGCCTTTGGGCTGGACCATCTGCCGGCAGAGGGGCTTTCGTCTTGGTCGGTCATGATTGGCTACCGTCGATGAGAGGCTTGGTGGTATAGTGCCGCGCGATGGATGACACGACCAACCAGATGCTGCAGGCATACCTCTACGGCAAGGCGGTGGGTTATGCCACCGGC